>NZ_AUKX01000013.1 GCF_000424985.1 Arenibacter latericius DSM 15913 | reverse complement strand
GAGGCTGTCTAAAAAGGCAGCCTCTTTTTTGTGCTTTATATTTTAAGAAAAGTACTGTTTTTCGTATCTTAAGGTATGAAAAGAAAAGTTGCATGGAAGACCAACAGTCAGGCACAATTGAGTCTTCTTCCACCCAGTTATGATGATCTTGTTCCAGAGCACCATCCTGTACGTATCGTCAACAACATTTTGGACCAGATAGATATTACCTCCATAGAAAGAACCTATAAAGGCGGTGGCACCTCAAGCTATCATCCTCGGGATTTGCTCAAAATCTTAGTCTACGCCTACCTTCGCAACTTGTATTCATCCCGTAAGATCGAACAGGCATTGGGCGAGAATGTTCATTTCATGTGGCTCAGTGGCTGTATCCGGCCTGACCATAATACCATCAGTAATTTTCGTTCAGGAAAACTCAAAGGAAAGTTCAAAAAGATCTTTAACCAAGTTGTCATTCTGCTGGCAGAACAAGGCTACTTGAGTTTAAAAGACATCTTTGTCGATGGCACCAAGATCGAGGCCAATGCCAATCGTTATACTTTTGTGTGGGGAAAGAGCATCAAGACCTCACGCACGCGTATTGAAAATCAACTCAAGAGTTTATGGAGATATGTAGAGACCGTATATGCAGAGGAAGAACAAATGCCTAACCAGCCGGATAACTTTAAAGCAATAGACCCTAATGAAGTATCACAAACGATCGATAAGATCAACAAGGCACTTCAAGGGAAGGATATTGATAAAAAAGTAAGGCAAAAACTCAATTACGCCAAGAAGAACTGGCCAAAGAATATTGCCAAGTACAATACCTACGAGCAACAAATGGGCGGACGCAACTCCATGAGCAAGACGGATCCCGACGCGACCTTTATGAGGATGAAAGAGGACCACATGCTAAATGGTCAGCTCAAACCTGGGTACAATCTACAAGCAGCCACCAATAATCAGTTTATAGCAAACTATACCCTTGCACGGACCACGACAGATACTACCACACTTATCGGGCATACCGAAGATTTTATAGCAGGTTATGGAAAACCACCTGAGACACTAACGGCCGATGCAGGCTATGGAAGCGATGAAAACTACACCTACCTCGAAGATAATAACATTGAGGCCTTTGTGAAATACAATTACTTCCACAAGGAACAGTTGGATGAAAAACGTAGTAAGCACAAAAAACCATTTGCAGCGAATAGGCTCTTTTACAATAATGAAACAGACACCTATTATTGCCCCATGGGACAGTCCATGGAAAACATAGGAAGCTATGTAAAAAAGACTGCTAATGGATACCAGCAAAAAATAAACAGATACCAGGCTAAAAACTGTACAGGCTGTCAGCTTAGAAGCCTGTGCCATAAATCTCAAGGCAATCGGATCGTTGAGAGAAACCACAAGCTGGTCAGACTTAAAGCAATGGCGAAACAAAAGTTACTAAGTCCAGAAGGTATTGCTCACAGAAAACAAAGATGTTGGGATGTGGAGGCAGTATTTGGCAACATAAAACACAATATGAACTTTAGAAGGTTTATGTTAAGAGGTCTGGATAAAGTAGAAACAGAAATAGGTCTAATTGCAATGGCGCACAACCTTAAAAAAGTGAGTTTAGCGATGTAAGAATCGCTTTGACTCATTTTAACTAGCCACTAATCACCTAATTAACAAACCAAGATCAAAATAATATCAGAAAAACCAAAAAATAAAAGGTCGCCTAAATAGTTTTTAGACGACCTCTTTTTTGGATAAAAATCAAAAGCCTCCTGAAGGATTGACGAAAACCAGCTAGAAATAGCTGGTTTTCTCATTTTATGGAAATCCAAATATGAAAACAGGCTAATCACAATACTATTAAGTATTTTTGAAAAATCTATTTAAAACTTCTATTGAATACAATGAAAAATTATTTTCTATTAGCCTTACTTCTTCTTAATGGACTAACCTCCTATTCTCAGGAGAAAGAAGAAGCAAAAAAAGAAAGCTGGGATGTATCCGAACCAGCACTACCCTACAAAACAGTTACTATTACCTCAGATGAGGGGTCTTGGATGAGCCTAGATGTAAGTCCAGATGGCAGTCAGATTGTTTTTGATATGCTGGGCGATATTTATACCATGCCTATCACGGGTGGTGATGCCACCTTAATTAGAGGCGGAAATGCCTTTGAGGTACAACCTAGATATAGTCCCGACGGAAAGAGTATAAGCTTTACTAGTGATGCTGGTGGCGGAGATAATATATGGATTATGAATACCGATGGTTCCGAAGCCAAGCAAATTACCAAGGAAGATTTTAGATTGGTAAACAATCCCGTATGGTCTGCTGACGGAAATTACATTTTCTGCAGAAAACATTTTACTGCCTCCCGATCCTTAGGGGCCGGAGAAATTTGGATGTACCATAAATCTGGCGGAAAGGGAATTCAACTTACAAAAAAGAAAAACGACCAACAAGATGTTGGTGAGCCATGGGCATCCCCAGATGGTAAATATGTTTACTACAGTGAGGATGTATATCCCGGTGGTTTTTTTCAATACAATAAAGACCCTAACAGTCAGATCTATGCTATTAGCAGATACAACTTAGAAAATGGGAAGATAGAAAGAGTAACTGGAGGTCCTGGTGGTGCCATTCGTCCCGTTACCTCTCATGATGGAAAGGTATTAGCCTTTATAAAAAGAGTAAGGGAAAAAACCGTGCTCTACCTCCATGATCTTGCAACCGGAAAAGAATGGCCTATATATGACCAACTTAGTAAAGACCATCAAGAAGCATGGGCAATATTTGGACCTTACACCGGATTCAATTTTACTCCAGATGATAAGCATATTGTTATCTGGGCACAGGGGAAAATCAAAAAAATAGACGTTAATTCCCTAGAAGTTAAAGACATTCCTTTTTCAGCAACTGCAGAGCACAAGCTGGTAAATGCTTTACGATTTAAAAATGACCCTTCCCCAGAAACCTTTAATCCAAAAGCCATTCGCAATGCGGTAACCTCCCCTGATGGGAAAACCTTAATCTTTAATGCTGCTGGATATTTATGGAAAAAATCACTTCCTAATGGCACAGCAAAACGACTTACCACAGGAACGGATTTAGAATTTGAGCCTTCATTTTCTAAGGATGGTAAACACCTGGTTTATGTAACTTGGAATGATGAAAATATGGGGGCCATTCAAAGATTAGATTTAACTTCTAACAGAAATAAACCTCAAAAACTAACTAGCGAGAAAGCCATTTATAGGGTGCCGTCATTTTCTCCTAAAGACAATAACCTTATTGTATATAGGGAAGAAAGTGGAAATGGCAACCAAGGTTATGTAAATACCAAAGAACCCGGGATTTATCTACTAGAAGTTAATCACAATAGAAGATCTGGATATAACTCCACAAAAAAACTGGTAACAAAAGAAGGAGAATATCCTACCTTCAACAAGGATGCAAGTAGAATTTACTACCAAACCGGAGGGTATCTATTTGGATCTCTGACCAAAACTCTAAAATCTGTGAATTTAGATGGTAAAGATGCTAGAGAATTAGTGAAATCTAAATATGCACAGAGAATTATACCAAGTCCAGACGATAACTGGATAGCCTTCTCCAACTTATACAAAGTGTATATTGCCGCACTACCCGTGACTGGCAACACTATTGAATTGGACGGAAAATCTACCAATGTTCCCGTGGCTCAAGTAGCTCGTGATGCTGGAATTAATTTGCATTGGTCTGCCAATAGCGACCAGCTTAATTGGACTTTAGGAGATGAATATTTCAGTACGCCTATAAATCAAAAATTCACCTTTTTGGATGGTGCTCCTGATACCGCATCAAAAATGGATACTGTGGGAATTAAAATCAACCTAAGTCTACCTACCGATAAACCCGAGGGGCTTATAGCTCTTACAGGAGCCAGAATTATTACTATGAATAATGATGAAGTTATAGAAAATGGCACCATCTTAATTGACGAAAATAAAATTCTAAGTATTGGTGGGAAGAATTCTGTAAACATACCTGCTAATGCTAAGATCATAGATGTTAGTGGAAAAACAATTATGCCAGGATTAATAGACGTACACGCTCATCTTGGACATTTTAGATTTGGTCTTAGTCCTCAAAAACACTGGCAATATTATACCAATTTAGCTTATGGGGTAACTACCACACATGACCCTTCTGCTAATACGGAGATGGTTTTCTCACAATCGGAGATGGTAAAAGCCGGAAACATGGTTGGACCCAGAATTTTTTCTACTGGAGCCATTTTGTACGGAGCAGATGGAGATTTTAAAGCTACCGTAAACAATTTAGACGATGCACGGTCTGCCATTCATAGAACAAAAGCATTTGGCGCTTTTTCAGTTAAAAGCTATAACCAGCCGAGAAGGAATCAAAGGCAGCAGATAATTAAAGCAGCCCATGACAAGGGAATTGCTGTAGTACCTGAAGGAGGATCTACTTTCTTCCACAATATGTCTATGATTTTAGACGGACATACAGGGATAGAGCATAACATTCCCGTGGCCGATATCCACAAGGACGTTATTCAATTATGGGCCGCTAGTGAAACAGGCTATACCCCTACCCTTATTGTTAACTACGGCGGATTAAATGGAGAATATTTCTGGTACCAGACCACCAATGTATGGGAAGATGAAAAGCTTTTAAAATATACTCCAAGGGGTATTATAGACTCTCGTTCCAGACATCGTACCATGGCGCCTATGAAAGAATATGAAAACGGTCATATCCTAGTTTCAAAAAGTGCGAAAAAATTATCCGATGCAGGCGTTAAGGTTAATTTGGGTGCACATGGACAGATACAAGGTATTGGTGCGCATTGGGAACTTTGGATGCTAGCACAAGGCGGCATGACCAATATGGAGGCATTAAAAGCAGCCACCATCAATGGAGCACATTACCTAGGAATGGACGATTATTTAGGTGTGCTACAACCTGGAATGTTAGCCGATTTAATCGTGCTAGATAAAAATCCACTTGAAGATATAGAACACTCCAACTCTGTAATCTACACCATGATTAACGGTAGATTATACGATACGGAAACAATGAACGAAATTGGAAACGAAGAAAAGCCTAGAGGCCCTTTTTATTGGGAAATGAACGACTATGCGCCTGCTTTTGATTGGCATGGAGAAACCACAACAGGATGCTCTTGTGAAGCAGGTCACTAAAACTAGAGGTATTTAGTTTCTATATCGAGCTCCCTGCTTAAAAGGTAAAGCAAAGCTGCCTTAGGGATTGCAGGAAAGCTATGTAAACAAGGATTCAAAGAGAATGGTTATTACATTCTCTTTGAATCCTTTACTTTTTTAATCAATCTCTTCTTAGTAAGCCTACTAAATCCCAGATTTAGAACAACTTATCTTTTTTACTATCTTTACTAGAAGCCATTTCTAAATTAAAGCTTTTGTAGAATTTAGGTTAGCTCTTATATAAAAACCAATTAATCACTATACCATGAGAAACGCAATCCTCCTTCTTTCCTTGTTCTTAGGACTCTCGAGCTGCAAAAACAACAAAGAAACCAAAACAACCAACTCGGATTCTAAATCCCTCGAAATTGCCAATAACAATAATGAAGGGGTAAAAATGATTCCCATTAAGACTCCTGTGGGAGAGTTTAAGGTGTGGACCAAGAAAATGGGCGATAATCCCACCATGAAAGTATTATTGTTACATGGTGGTCCTGGTGCCACTCATGAATATTTTAAAATTTTTGACGATTACTTTCCTGCAGCTAATATAGAATACTATTATTATGACCAATTGGAATCTGCCCACTCAGACCAGCCCAACAATAAAGAGTTATGGAGCGTAGAAAGGTACGTAGATGAAGTAGAGCAGGTAAGAAAAGCACTAGGGTTAAACAAGGATAATTTCTACCTCTTGGGCAGTTCTTGGGGAGGTCTATTGTCTATGGAATACGCTCTAAAGTATCAGGACAATCTAAAAGGATTGATTATTTCCAATATGATGGCCTCTATCCCAGATTATATCACTTATGCCAATGAGGTACTTGCTCCTCAACTAGATCCAGAGGTTCTGGCCGAAATAAGAGCCTTGGAGGCACAGGAAGATTATGCCAATCCCCGGTATACAGAACTAATCCACACCCATTATTACCCCAAACATGTGCTACGGTTGCCGTTGGACGAATGGCCAAATGATGTTAACAAAGCCATGTCCAATATAAATGAGGACCTTTATGTTACCATGCAGGGACCTAGCGAATTTGGCGTAGTGGGCGATGCTAAATTAAAAGACTGGGACATTACCTCCGAGTTATCCAAAATTACCGTTCCCACCCTCACCATAGGAGGAGAATACGATACCATGGACCCTAAACACATGGCATGGATGGCCACAGAGGTGCAAAACGGACAATACCTTCATTGCCCAAATGGAAGTCATTTTGCCATGCATGATGATGCTGAGAATTATTTTAGAGGGGTAATAAAGTTTATTAAAAAGGTGGACCAAGAAAGTCAAACTCAATAAACCAGCTATCCTTTTAGCATATAATCACCTTACACAACCTGTATTTTAAATAAGGTCAACAAAAAAGGAGAGGCTAACAATTGCCTCTCCTTTTTTATTGGTCTATCATTTAGACTAACCTTGACTTTTCACCATAATAGCCTGTAATCTTTCTTGCAAAGAGCGGTCTTGCTGTATTTCCTTAGCCAGCGCTTCAAATTGCTCCATCGTCATTCCAGTAGAAGTTATTTCCTCATTAATTTTCTTCTCTAATTCCGGTTGCATTTTCTCTATTTTAGAAAGGGCTTTCTTATGCAGTTCCATCTCCTCTTTGGTAGCTTCTACTTCCTTATTAGGATCCATGGAAGCTTGCTGAATTTCACTAAAGCGCTTTACTTCTATCCCCTCCTCCTCTATGGCTTTCATCATAGTTTGCTGGGTCACTTGTTGTTGTATCTGTAACTTTTGATAGGCAGTTGCAAACCTGGTCAATTCCGCATCAGAAACACTAGTTCCTTGGGCAGACAGTCCAATTGTCCCCAACAACGCTACAAATAAAAACACACTTTTAACTCTTACTGATTTAAACATAAATTATTTTTAAAGTTTATATTAGATTGACTTTTTTGGGGATCATATGTCCCACCTAATTAGCCTTTTTAAGGTTAATTCCATCAATCTTCTAGTAATCAAAGCTAAAGGCCTTACAATTCCCATCAAATTAAAACCAACAAATTAACGTTAAAACAAGGTGTTTTTAATATAATTTTATGATTCTTACAGCATATCTCTTCGTTTAATTTAGAAAAAATCACCCTTACTAACATTTATTACTACTACTCTGAAATGATAATTGTAAAATATGATGAAGTCTTTGTAACCAAAGTAACATATCATCTATTTAAAAAGAATGATATTTGCAGTCCTTTTAAATATTACAATTAATTATGGAATGGATTTTAGAACCTTGGCCTTGGTATGTAAGTGGCCCCTTGATAGCTATAACCATGTTTACCCTTCTCTATGTAGGTAGAAACTTTGGAATGTCTTCTAACTTAAGAACCCTATGCGCCATGGGTGGAGCTGGTAAAACTAGTAATTTCTTTCAGTTCGATTGGAAAACCCAAAGATGGAACTTACTGGTAATGATAGGAGCTATTATTGGCGGATTTGTAGGATCACAGTATTTATCAGAAAATCAGGTTCCCGACCTCAATCCCAAAACAATTGAGCAGTTAAAAGCCTCAGGTTTTGAGAGTGCCGGAACCACCTATGTACCCACCGAATTATTTGGAGACGATGCATTTTCTTCTCCTACAACAATAATTTTATTGTTGATTGGCGGATTACTAGTTGGCTTTGGAGCACGTTATGCGGGTGGATGTACTTCTGGGCACTCTATTTCAGGTATAAGCAACTTACAAATGCCCTCGCTCATTGCTACCATTGGCTTTTTTATAGGCGGATTGATTATGATTCATTTAATCTTCCCGTTTATATTTTAGTTGATATTATTAACCCGTTTTAAAAACTTATCCAGTATGGAAAACAGCATTAAAATAGTGCTATTTCAAGGGTAAGTATAACAAACAGAACACCATTTAATTTTTAACGCATATCTACAATGAGAAATATAGTTTTCCCAATCATAGGAGTATTCTTTGGAATAGTGATGTATAAATCGGAAGCAGCATCCTGGTTCCGCATCTATGAAATGTTCAACTTTCAATCCATACATATGTACGGCCTAATGGGATCTGCACTTATAGTAGGGATTATTATAGTGCAGTTTATAAAAAGAAATAACATAAAAGATATCAACGGTAATCCTATTGTAATTGCTGATAAGGACAAAAGCATCTCCCGTTATTTAATTGGAGGAATTCTGTTCGGGTTAGGCTGGGCTTTAGCAGGAGCTTGTCCAGGACCTATGTTTGTATTAACAGGTGCAGGTTATTTCCCTATTTTGATCGTAATTTTTGGAGCGGTATTAGGTACCTGGATCTATGGTATGTTAAGACATAAATTACCGCATTAGTTAGTTTAAACTCCCTATAATCTTAAACGGAATATAACAGTCAGAATTTAGTTTTAGAAGCTAATATTGAGTTTCTAATTCAGCACCTTCCCTCCCCAAGGAAGGTGCTTTTATTTGTACTAAAGTGATTTTACAATGAAAACCATCAACACGGTATCTGTATATTTAAACGGTAAACTTCACTAATGGTAGATTACATCAACCTTAGCAATACCAGACATTTTAGTGATCTCCATATCCAACATCATCCATCTTTCCTTTAAACACCCTAAATTGGATTACAGTGTACAGTATCACAAGAATTGCTGCTATAACAAACCAGTATACCCCTACAGAAAGTCCATACTCCGGGGCCGCCATGTTCTGAACGGTTAAAGAAGGATTTACCCCATTGGTAGAGGGTAATAAGTTAGGGAACATGGAGGCTACTGTTGTTGCAAAGCTCCCAAAAATAAACATGGCAGAAAACAAAAAACCTGTCAGATCCTTTTTAAACTTTTTTATCCAAAACTGTCCCAATAAGCCAATAGCCGCCATAATAGGAAACACCCATAACCAATAATGTGTTCTTAAATTAACTAAGGGAAATGGCTTTACAAAATGCCACAAACTAGCAGAAAGAAGTACTAGACCTAATAAAACAAAATTAAGTTTATAGATAACATTTCTTAATCGTGCATTTAAGTGTGTTGATGTTTTAAAAATTACCCAATTAGCCCCGTGTATGGTAAGAGTTACCACCGCAACTATACCAAGTAAAACCGTAAACCAGTCAATAACCCCCTGCTGCTCTGCTAGCGGATCTAAGGTGGGATTCCATAGTGCTAGAAAGAAGTAATGAGACTCTTGGGTAGACACACCATTCTCTACCATTCCCAGGTTTACACCACGAACTACATTTCCTAAAGCAACACCAAAAAACAGTGCTAATAAAAGGCTTGCTATGCCAAAAGCTTTATCCCATAATTTCTCCCATAACCTATTATGTATTTGGCCTCTTAATTCCAACCCAATAGCTCGGAAGATAAGCAACCAGAGTACCATTATCAGTGGTAAATAAAATCCACTAAACGCCGATGCATATAAGGTAGGAAAGGCAAAAAACAACACACCCCCTACTGCGATAAGCCATACTTCATTAGCATCCCAAAAAGGACCTATTGCATTGGTTACCGCCTTTTTCTCTTCCTCGGATTTAGTGAAAAACAAATGAACGATGCCTGCACCAAAGTCATAACCATCTAAAATTACGTAAACGGCCAACATGAACATCAACACTACAAACCAAAATATTTCCATAGCTTATTGTTTTAAAACGATTGGAGCTTCAGGTCCCTTTCTGACAATTTTTGCTACCAACAAAAGAAATAACAATCCAAGAAGCAGATATAAGCCTACAAACCCAAGTAGGGTAAACAATGCATTCCCAGACGATACCGTAGGGGAAATACCATCTCTCATTAACATTAAGTTATAAACCAACCACGGTTGCCTTCCCAATTCTGCTGTATACCACCCTGCTGTATTAGCAATGTATGGGAATGGAATCATAAACATGAGCACCCAGAGTAGCCACTTTGTTTGATACAATCTGTTTTTCCACAGTAAAAAAGTGGCCAGCACCATAATACCAATAAAGATTGTTCCTAGCCCAACCATAATATGATACGCATAATACAAACCTGGAACATTGGTGGGGTGAAGCGACTCATCAAACTCATTCAACCCTTTAATTTCGGCATCCCATCGTTGGTAGGTTAGAAAGCTTAAAATATTAGGAACGGCTATTTTGTTATCTATCTTTTTATTGATCATATCGGGTTGCCCCACCAATATTATTTCTGCTCCTCCTTTTTCTGTCTCAAATATACCTTCCATTGCTGCGAAGGTTACTGGCTGATATTTAACTACATTTTTAGCAGCCCAATCCCCTGTAGGAAACGCTACTATAATCGAAGAAATCAATCCAAAAATCACCCCAGTTTTCACGAATAATTTACCGAAACGACTATGCTTATTGCTCAGAAGGTAAAAAGCCCCTATAGCAGCTACAAAGAAGGAACTAGTTATAAGTGAACCTGCCTGATTGTGTAAATAAGATGGCCATAACCAAGGGTTACTAAACAAAGCACTAAAGTTATTGAGTACAAATTTTCCATTTTCAAGGATTTCATAACCTACCGGATGCTGCATCCAAGAGTGCGTAGCAATGATTAAAAAACCACTAGCCCAGGACCCAATAAAAACTAACAACCCCGTAAGAAAATGAAGTCGGTGCCCTAAGAGTTTTTCTCCAAAAATGAACATTCCTAGAAATGAAGATTCCAAAAAGAAGGAAAACATTCCTTCCATAGCTAAAGTTTGTCCAATGACACTACCAGTAAGTTCAGAAAATTTAGCCCAATTAGTGCCAAACTGAAATTCCATTGGAATCCCTGTAACAACACCCATAGCAAAATTGAGTGCAAATATTTTCATCCAAAATTTAGAAGCGTGATTGTAGTCCTCATTCTCAGTCCGCAAAAACTTCCATTTAAAATAAACAATCATCAGGGAGAGCCCCATAGTAAGCTGTGGAAACAAATAGTGAAAGGTAATTGTAAAGGCAAATTGAAGCCTATTGTAAAGAATCATATCCTCCATAGTGGAAATACTTTGTTTATTTAATTACTAGCCTTTCGCTCATTCTCAATAAAAGTCATGGAAATAGACCTATACAAATATAATGTAAAACAGCCATGTGGACGATTAGACGCTTCTTAGATATCTAAACAATTATATTTCTTTATATTAATTAGACTAGTGAAATCCCTCTGTAACCAATGTTACTGTGCATAGAGAAAAGGAGTACTAATTTCGCATTCATAAAATAACACCTTTTTTATCATGGAAATTTCACAACTTATAGGATATGCTCTTGCCGTATTAGTAGGAATCTCTTTAGGTCTTATAGGAAGCGGAGGATCTATATTAACAGTCCCTATTTTAGTTTATATCATGGCAGTTGAACCGGTATTGGCAACGGCGTACTCCCTTTTTGTAGTAGGCACCACCTCACTTGTTGGCGGCATACAAAATGCATTTCAAAAAAAGGTAGATTATAAAACAGTGCTTATTTTCGGTATTCCTTCTATTATTTCCGTATATATAACTAGAGCTTTTTTAGTACCTATAATTCCGGATGTACTATTTTCTATTGGAGAATTCCATTTCACCAAATCAATTGCTTTAATGGTGCTTTTTGCCATTGTAATGATATTAGCCTCTATCTCCATGATTCGCCCATGCCCCAAGTGTAACGATACCAATTCAGAAAAAATCATATATAACTATCCAATGATCTTGTTAGAAGGAACGGTAGTTGGAATTCTTACCGGATTGGTTGGTGCAGGCGGTGGATTTTTAATCATTCCCGCACTAGTACTATTAGCAAAGATGCCCATGAAATTAGCGGTAGGTACCTCCCTCTTTATCATTGCAGCAAAGTCACTTTTAGGTTTTATTGGAGACCTACAGGGAGATGAGGTGATAGACTGGCTAATGCTATCAACTTTTACTGGCCTATCTGTAGTGGGCATATTTATAGGTATCTTTCTATCTAAAAAAGTAGGAGGAAGTCGACTTAAAGTAGGGTTTGGTTGGTTTGTACTGCTTATGGGAATCTATGTACTCATCAAAGAATTGTTCTTTTAAATAAAGGGTTTTTCCAACTAAATAAAATATTCTATGTAACCTAAGTTACTTTATAAGTGAAAAACAGTTGGTATTTTTACTGTATGACTAAATATCTAAAAAATACCCCCTAGACAAAATATCATTAACTAATAGGTTAGGGAATTAGATTATAAAAACAATAAATAATTAAAAGAAATAAGATATGTTTTTTCAACACGTATATGATAAAAGTTTAGCGCAAGCGAGCTACTTTATAGGATGTCAAGCAAAAAATGAAGCCATTGTTATAGATGCTCAAAGAGATATTGATGTATACCTAGAAATTGCTGAACAGAACAATATGAAAATTACTCATATTGCTGAAACCCATATTCATGCAGATTTCCTCTCTGGATCTAGGGAGTTGGCAGCCGTTACCGGAGGCGCACTATACTTATCCGATGAAGGTGGTGAGGATTGGCAGTACCAGTTCCCCCATGAAGGATTAAAACATGGCGATAAAATTACCGTTGGCAACCTAAGTTTAGAGGTATTGCACACTCCTGGTCACACACCAGAAAGTATAAGTTTTCTACTGACAGACCACCCAGCTACAGATGAACCTGTGATGATTTTTACGGGCGACTTTGTTTTTGTAGGAGATGTAGGTAGACCTGATTTGTTGGAGAAAGCTGCCGGATTAAAGGGTACGCAAGAGAAGGGCGCTAAGCAAATGTTTGAGTCTATACAGCGATTTGCAGAACTCCCCGCTCACATCCAGGTTTGGCCTGGTCACGGTGCCGGATCAGCTTGCGGAAAGGCTCTAGGAGCCGTACCAAGCTCTACCGTAGGATACGAGAAGATTCGAAATTGGGCATTCCAATATGAAGGTGATGAAAGGGGTTTTACCAATAACCTTTTAGAAGGGCAACCAGAGCCACCAAAGTATTTTGCGATGATGAAGCATCTGAACAAAGTGAATCGTCCTTTATTGGTAGAAGTTCCAAAGCATCCCAAATTAGATAAAGAAGCGTTCTTAACGGCATATGAAAATGGACTTAAAATTATAGATGCTCGTGATAAAACAGAATTCGCTAAAGGATTTATTCCAGGAAGTATCAATATTCAAGGAAACAACTCCTTCGCTACTTGGGCTGGGTGGATCTTAAATTACCAAGAACAGTTTGTATTGGTAGCAGACGACCACCAAATGGAAGATCTTACTAGAAAACTAATGCGTATTGGTTTAGATAATATCTACGGTTATATTTCAGAAGTAGACAATTTAGGATTAGAACTCCAAACAGCAGATGTAATCGATATTGAATCTTTTAAATCTTACCTAGGAAATAAGAACGTACAGATAGTAGATGTTCGCGGGGCAAGTGAATATAAAACGGCACACGTAGAGGGTGCAGATAATGTTTTTGTGGGTACACTTCAAGACAACCTAGATAAAATAAGTAAGGACAAACAAGTGGTTATTCACTGCCAAAGTGGGGATAGGGCTACCACTGCTTATTCGTTATTGAGAAAAAATGGCTTTGATAAAGTGAAAAACTATTCGGGAGGAATGAAAGAATGGTTAGAAAAAGGCAACAAAGTTGCCCAATAAATTCAGGTTTAAGGAAAACTAGAAATGATAAACAATATTCGTAATAATTGGAACCTATTTCGCTTCATTAGATTGGCAATTGGCCTCTACCTTTTAATTGACGGAGTAAGAACAGGAATGTGGATGTTAATTGCCATAGGCGTTGCCTTTACTGTGATGCCTCTACTGAACATTGGCTGCTGTGCTACGGGAAACTGTTCCGTTTCACCTACAAATGAAAATAGATCTAATTCAGAAGAGCTTACATATGAAGAGGTAAAGTCTAAATAGTTATCATTCTTAATAGGGTTTCTTAATGGCAACAGGTGACAACGATACTTTATTAACTCTTAGCATCTAGACAAATGCTTATGAATTTAAGAAAGACCTTCCTATTCGATGCTGTAGTAGGAAGGTCTTTTATTAAAAATCAAAATATATGCAGACAACCTTTTTGGTTGAAGAGTAATTTTCCGTCCGATTGATCAAATGGAATTTTGTTACCTCAACAATCTATTCTTTGGTAAGTACAAAAACGCCTCCTCCTTGTTTAAGGGTCATTTGATTGTTTGCAGGATCAAATTCCATAACAATCCCTGCTTGATCAAATTTAAACTTATCCTTTTCCGTAGCATCTAAATTAAATGAAGGCTGACCTGTTGCTTGTGCCATTAAAATAGCACCCGATTTAGTAATGGATATTTTTAAGGGAAAACTAGGACTAGAATATACCCCTAGATACATCTCTAAATCATCTGAGCTAACTTCATATGTTTCAAAGGATGGCACGGTAAAATCCCTATTAAAAAGAGCGCTTAATAAGGCTATAGCTATATCATTATTATTAAAATTAGAACCATTGGAGGTTAAAGCAAAAGCACTTTTCTCTTCTGGAAAATACCCAAACATAGAACTAAACCCGTCTATTCCCCCGGTATGCCCAAAACTATATTTTTCATAGAACGGCATTTTAAATAGCCCCATCCCATAGTTATCTTTAAGTGTTTGCATTTGTGTCACACTCTCCTCAGAAATAATTTTGTAATTAAAAAGTGCTTCTGCAAAAAGTAAAATATCCGTTGGAGTAGATACTATTCCTCCTGCTCCTAAAGGAATAGACATGTCCGTTTCTGATTGTTTCTCCCAGTCTCCCTTATACGAATTAGCTTCATTTTTTTCAATATCGATTTTACCACCGAAATAGGTGTTTTTCAACCCAATTGGATCAACAATCTTTTCACTTAAAATCTCAGCGAACGACTTTTTATAAAGTTTTTCAAGAATAAAGGAAAGAAGAACATAATTAGAATTGCTGTACTCAGATTTAGAATTGGGCTCAAAAGCGCTGTCATATTTTGAAATAATGGACAGCATCTCCTCTTCACTTTTAGGTTCGGTATTGTACTCCAAATACGCTTCGTCATTGGTAAAGTTATAAATTCCACTTCTGTGGTTTAATAAATTAGCAATTGTAATTAAATTACTGTTCTTTACCGTTGGAAAATAGCCCTCAATGGTTTGCTCCAATTTTATCTTACCTTCCTCAATTGCTCTAAATACTAGGGCAGCCGTAAACGTTTTTGAAATAGACCCGATTCTATATTTTGTATTATCATCTGGCTTTTTCTTTGTTTCAATATCGGAAAAACCAATTTGTTTGGTGTAAATGATCTCCCCATCTTTCTTAAGGGAAACGCTCCCCATAAACTTATTGTTTTCCTCTAAAGCATTGAAGTAGTCATCTAGTTTTACACTATCAATAGTTTGGGATATACTTACCTGCAATGACAAGGCCGCAAGGAATAATAAGATGAATTTCTTTTTCATTTGTTTGGTTTTTAAAGTTGCTACGGTTACTACGACTGATTATCTATCGTCAGAATAATAGCGTTTTATTTAAAGATGTTCACCATAGCCTATTCCTCCTTATTAAATGTAAGTAAATAAATCCAATCCCCGAGATGCAGAAACGAATTATTTGCCTTATCGTGTCTCACTACTATTTAAAACAACTCACATACCCATTGTCCTGTAAGCAACCTTTTCACGCTACCAACATCTTCTGTAATATCTAATAATCCTTAAACCTATACCATATAATGAAAACCTTTATTTATTGCCTTGTATTCGTATTTCTAGGAAGTATCATAACTTCTTGTGATAAGGATGATATTAACCACCAAAACGATTTTGAAAAAAGCGTGAATGCGTGGTTAGATTTTAAAGAGACATCCAACAATTCGTATGAGTTTGTAGTTCCAGGCGCTTCATGGACAGGATTGAGATGGGAAACAACCATCCAAGTTGCAGAAGGTACCATCATACAAAGACATTTTAAGTTTACGTCTACTGTGGATCTAACAACTGAAATTCCAGAGGAAGAATTGGAGTGGACAGAGAACGAAAGTGAAATAAATAGTAGAACCAATACAATCGCAGCCCAAGCTTTAACACTAGATGAAATATATGAGAAGGCCAAAAGGGAATGGTTAATTGACAGGAATAATGCTAAAACCTTCTTTGAAGCTGAAAACGAAGGTCTTATCTCTACCTGTGGGTATGTTGAAAATGGTTGTATGGACGACTGCTTTGTTGGTATTTCCCTGAAGAATATAAGAAAGTTATGACTTATTATAAATGACAAAAGGAATCTTGTTAGATTAAGCCAAGGACAATTTGTTAGCAAACTAGAAAGTTACAATTTAAATGTACAAACCTACTTGTTGGGATATATCACGAGACAAACAACTATTAATTTAGAATCTCCTAATGCATAGTTAACAACCGCTATTTCTTTAACAAATCTTTAGCCTAAATAACATACCAACGCTACTTATCTAGGCGTTATCATATGAAGATTTATGTACCTTTGTAGGTCACATTTATGAAAGGGACACATCTACATATCAAAAACTTAAAACGAGTACTATTTGTGCTGGTTATTGCGGTAGCATTAACCCCTTGCTCTATAAAGGAAACTGTTTTCAGTTCTTTTGATATCGTCTTTGAACGCCCTATAAATAAAACCAGGTTACTACAAATTGCCAGCACAGATTGTGAGCCTCAAGCATTTGCACTCTCATATACAGATAATAATATACAGCTAGGAGCCCTTAAAGTTCCAGATACCTCATTTACTACCCCTATTATTATATCTGGATGTAAAAAGGTAGCCCTCAAACAATACGCAAAAAGAACTACGGGCAATAGCCCGCCTATGTACATATTATATAAGCGTCTTAAATTTGATATAGCCTAATCTCTTCTTTCGCTATTCAATTTTAAGTACAATCGTTTATATATATTTTTCAAATGAATCAGAATAAAAATGATCAGTCACAAAGTATGGCTGGTCTCTTTACATTAGCAATTCGTCTGGTAGTAGGCTGGACTTATTTTTCCGCATTTTGGCGTAGATTAGTAATAGACAATAAGTTAAACCCTGAAGAGGCAGGATATATAGGAGAAAAATTCAACCACTTCTTACCTAATGCCCTAGGCATTGGTCCCATGATAGAATATTTGGTAAGTAATCCCGACACCCTTTGGTGGGCCATGGTAACCTTTACAATTATTGAAGGCTTGGTAGGACTTTTTATAATGCTAGGGCTTTTCACCCGATTAATGAGTATTGGTGTTTTTAAACTGGCCATGGGAATCTTATTGGGAGCTGGTTGGATTGGTACTACCTGTTTAGACGAATGGCAAATAGGAGTCTTAGGTATTGCTACCGGCTTCACCTTATTTCTTACCGGAAGTGGCGCTTATTCTTTAGACCAATACTTTATTGACAAGAATGCAAAGTTCACTCGTACAAAATGGTTTTCTTGGTTAGGTTCTGGAACCTTGCCTATAAAAAACATTAAACCTGTTGTATTAACTGGATCATTGGCCATATTAGCGTTAACCTTATTTACCAATCAGTATTTTCACGGAGGTATCTTTGGAACCCTTCACAACAAATCGGTGAAACCTAAGTTAGAAATTAGCAATACAATTCTCAATGACGATTACTTACAGTTTGAAGTATTCCGAGTGGAAGGCGCTGATGTTTACGGATCCTTTTTAATCGGCATTCAACTATTAGATCAGGATGGCAACATCCTTATAAACAAGAAGGGATCTGATCTTGCCGTTTTTCCAACAGAAGATATCCACAACTATTATGTGGCTAAGATAAAACCTGGAAAGCACAGTCTTATAATTCCATTAGGAGCCAAGGCCGATCTTACTTTGGAGCTAGATGATATCGACATATTTAAAGGGGAAGAATACACCCTAAGATTAATTGATATTAGCGGACTAGAATGGGAAAGTAAATTAGTTTATTAGTTGTAACTTAATATAAACTAATAGAATAAAAAGGCTTTAAGTTTAAACTTAGAGCCTTTTTAATTTTTATATCTTGCCTTAAATTACAAAATGCCGATTAGTAAAAATTTTATTAATTAGACAAACCGACCAATAAGTACAATGGGTATGGATGCTAAAGCCATCTTTTTATTAAAACACTAAAATATAGTACACTTATCTATTTCACCGTTTTATGAAAGAAGAACGTAGAAGGTTTAAACTAAAAGATATTCCTTCCTTAATAAAGGATACTTATAATGCTTGGATGGCCAATGATCCATGGCGTCTAAGTGCTGTTATAGCCTATTATGCCGTATTATCTCTTCCTGCATTATTGGTGATTATCATCAACGTGGTAGGAAGCATTTGGGGTGTAGAAATAGTACAAGGGCAACTTACAGAGGAGTTTTCCGTTGCTTTGGGCAGTGAAGCAGCATCTTCCATTGAATCTATAATATCCGAAACTCAAAATAAAAATAAAAATCTTATTTCTACTCTCATTGGAATTGGAACCTTACTCTTTGGTGCTACCGGAGTATTTTATCAACTAAAGATATCTCTTAACCAAATTTGGAAGGTAGAACCAGATCCAGATGCCAAAATATGGAAGTTGATTACCGATAGGGCTCGCAGCTTTGCCTTTATATTAGTTATAGGCTTTTTGTTGTTAATTAGTTTTATTCTCACGGCAGCAATAAGTGTGTTAAACGGTTATATTAAACAGATGTTCCCAGACTTGGTAATATATATCGCTTACATATTGGATATGACTATATCCATAGGCGTAATATCAGTATTGTTTGCATTAATGTTTAAATACCTGCCAGACGCCTATATTAGATGGAAAACTGTATGGAAAGGCGCTATCCTAACTAGTGTCCTTTTTGTAATTGGAAAAACGTTATTAGGACTCTACTTTGCTGAAGCAGAGCCAGGCTCTACCTACGGTGCAGCCGGCACTATAGTATTAATATTGTTATGGGTTTCCTACTCTTGCTTAATTTTGTTTTTTGGTGCTCAGTTTACCTATATCTATGCGCAACGCTATGGACAGGGTATTAAACCAAGTAGTATTGCTAAAAAGGCAAATTCCAGGTCATAGTCGTCCTTAACCTTCCGGTATTGCAATTGCATCAACATCTAAAGTAAAAAGGGCAATAAAATATGACATTATTCTTTAGTATTGCAAAAAGGACTATGCGGTAACGTTCTATAACCGATGCAAAATCAAATATTAACGATAGGTTACCTATCACAAGGCAAAATAGCTAAAGCCTACCTCCCTGCACCTACTACAAGCATCCTATAGAACAATTACCTGCGATATTCCATATTGGAAAAATGGGATTTTTACATTGTATCTATCCCCCTTTCCATTGTTAATTATTATTAATATTTTCACTTAAATCATACAAAAACATGACCTCCACCGAACAAATACAATTAGAAAATATAGCTGATGTTGATCACGAAATATTTGCTTTACTAAAGCAACGGTACAGTCCTAGAATATTCAAGGACGAAAAGATTTCAGAACAACAATTAAATCAACTTTTTGAAGCGGCCAGATGGTCTGCTAGTTCAAATAATATTCAGCCTTGGCGATTTTTATACGCCGAAAAAGATACAGACACCTATGATAAAATCTTAGATTGTTTAAGCGACTTTAATAAAAAATGGGCTTCCAATGCCCCCTTATTAATGTTGACCGCCTACAAGGAAAAAACAGAGGAAGACAAAGAGAATTTCCATGCGCTGCATGATCTTGGTCTTTGCATGGGTAGCATGACGGTACAAGCACAATATATGGGTATTGCCTTACATCATATGGCAGGTGTAGATTGGAAAAAGGCTCATGAAATATTTAATGTCCCCGAGGGCTATCACGTAACAACAGCGGTTGCTATGGGATACTATGGAGGAGATTTAGATGCTCTGCCAAATGACCTTCAGAAACAGGAAGTTGCCACTAGAAAACGAATTCCACAATCAGAATTTGTTTATAAAGGAGTATGGGGAGGACAGCAGTAATTTTTAAACCGTAAAGTTATAAAAGCCTTAAATGCA
Source organism: Arenibacter latericius DSM 15913 (assembly GCF_000424985.1). Lineage (GTDB taxonomy): Bacteria > Bacteroidota > Bacteroidia > Flavobacteriales > Flavobacteriaceae > Arenibacter > Arenibacter latericius. The sequence continues at coordinate 88,432 of NZ_AUKX01000013.1, read as the reverse complement.
ATGATTACTGCACTTAAGGCATTACTTTTTATAGAATCCCCCTCTTTTTATAGAAAATTAAAACAAAAGTCTATTTCCCAATATAGACTGTTTTTTTATTTACAAATTCTAATATCCCTTCCAAGGAGAGTTCACGTCCATATCCAGAAGCTTTAGTACCGCCAAAAGGCAATCTTGGATCAGATTTTACCATCTCGTTTACAAAAAAAGCCCCATCTGGAATTTCTCCTATCGCCTTAAGGGCCGTATCTATATCTTCCGTAAATAACATAGTCCCTAATCCAAATCTAGATTTTGTTGCCAACGCCAAGGCGTCCGCTCTATCTTTTGCCTTAATTACTGCTGCCACCGGTCCAAAAAGCTCTTCGTCAAATGCAGGCATTCCAGGTTTAACTCCTGTAAGTATTGTAGGCTCATAATAGGCGCCGTCTCGGGAATTGCCCAAATCTACTTTCGCTCCCATATCAATTGACTTGTCTACCTGCTTAGCTAGGTCATCTCCCAAATCTTCACGGGCCAACACACCAATATCTACGTTACTATCCAAAGGATCTCCTGATTTTAAAGCTTTGACTTTATCTCTAAATTTAGATAGGAATTCCTCATAGATTTCTTCCACTACTATAAATCGTTTCGCAGCAATACAACTTTGACCGTTATTTTGCATTCTAGCGCTAACCATTGTATCCAAATGCTTATCTAGATCGGCATCTTCCCAAACCACGCAAGCATTATTCCCCCCGAGCTCCATGACCGATTTTTTTAGGTTTTTCCCTGCTAAAGAAGCTATGGCACGTCCTGCCTTTTCACTTCCAGTAAGACTTACTCCCTGTACAATATCGCTCTCCATCACCACTTCTAACTGTTTATGATCTGCCAAAATCACCTGAAAACATCCTTCCGGATATCCTGCGGAAAGAAATAATTCCTCCAAAGCCATTGCACAACCAGGAACGTTGCTGGCGTGTTTCAATATAAGAGTATTTCCCGCTGTAAGAGTTGGAGCAGCACATCTAATAACTTGCCAAAAAGGAAAATTCCAGGGCATTATTGCCAAAACACTCCCTATAGGATCGTAACTTATAAAGCTCTCCCCTGCTTCGGTTTCAATAAGATCATCCGATAGAAAATCTACAGCATTCTCAGCATAAAATTCACATGCCCAAGCACATTTCTCAACTTCCGCTACGGCCTGACTCACAGGTTTCCCCATCTCCCTAGCCATTAAAACACTATAACGTTCTTTATTTTTTATTAATAGATCTGCCAAATTATGCAGCAGCTCTACTCTGTTTTCTAAACTTTCTTTTTTCCATTCTAAGAAAGCTGCCTCGGTCTTATTCAACACCAATTTTATATCCGCGTCGGAAAATGGCTTATACTTTTCCAACACTTGATTGTTATAAGGGTTTATTGAATGTATATTTTCCATATTCTTTATTTCTTTTATAGTTATATATAAATTTTAATCGTTGCTTAAGTATTATTATGATTTTGAAATAGTTTTAGGATTCGCTCCCTATCCAAATCATTATTAATATTATCCTCAACATCCTTTTTCAATGCCTGAATTTCCTGTCTAATTCCTTCTCTATTCTCCCTAGAAATCTGTGTATCCCTTTCCAAAAAACTCAATGCCCCAATAAGAGTAGCAACGACCGTATTATCTTTTTTTGCGTATAATCGAATTGGCTGTATTAGGGTTTGCATCAATTGACTCGCTGTAATATTATTTTTCATAAGGATTATTTTACCTTCATGTAACGATACTGATGTAATTTTAGGGAGTCTCATAACCCTTTGTAACAAGGGAATTAATTTAGTAATAGCGTCAATGGCAGTACCTGGATCGTTTATTCCTGGGGACATAGCTTTTACTGCAATTTCCATTAGCTTAACCATTCCTCCTACCCCGTCGTTATGGTCATTTCTATTCCTAGATAGCTGACAACAAAAAAGAACTGAATTTAAATCGTCCTCTTCCACTTTATTTTTGAGTCGCAACATGGGTGTTCCCTCCCAAATATGAGCTCCCAAATAAGGAATAACTTCTATTTGATTCCCCCTTTCGATAAATGAATTTGGCAGTAAGGAGACGTCAAAACCTCTAAAATATCCGGTCTTAGGAGCAGATATAGTTGTAAAATCATCAGTTTTCACCATCTGTAGTTCCACTTGAGAATCCTTAGCACGCTCAATCTCTCTATCTATTTGCCTATTACTTAAATTATAAATGCTTTCAATTATATTCTGGATTTGTATGGAAGTAGATATATTGTGAATAAAATACACAAACAATGCAACACATACAACTCCCCACATAGCTGCCAACATAGTAGAAAAACCTAGAGAGGCAGAATCAATTCCTCTTGCCCCCAAAACAACTAAAAGGATAATACAATACAATAAGGTTCCTATGTAAACCCCTAAAATAAATTGATGGTTTTTATTAGAAATTAAACTCGGCAAAAGACGAGGGGAAAAGTTTGAAGAAGCCTGACTCAGCACTACCATAACCATAGAAAAACTAAATACTGTTAAAGATAGCACGCCCCCTACCAAGGTAGTTAATATATCTCGTGCAGTATCATAATCAGATATAAAAAGATAAGGCAGATTTTCTTTTAAGGTTTTGGCCAAATCCAAATTTTCTAACTCCAACATGGCAAAGGCAAAGAGCAAGAATCCCAGGGTGATTATAACGGGGTAAAACGCAATACTTTGTATTACTCTTCCATAGATACCTTTAGTGAATTTTACAATAGATCTAAACATATTTTGCTATCAATTAGTAATTTTAAAGATAGGGATTATATAAGCCAAGGATAGCCTATTTAATTAAAAACCTAGTACAATCAATTGAATAATGGCACTTTCCGAAATTCGCTCATAACATCAACCAAATTATCCATAAGGGACAAAAATTTTTGGAATAGCGTCTATTTCAAAAAAAACATTGATGTAATTTTGAAATAAGAAAGGTAATATCATCATTAAATAAATATAATGGATTTAAACGTTACTAAATTATGGGGATAACTTATTTTCCATATAACCAAAATGACTGAAGGTTTGCCACCTTATTTATAGGCAGTCAATTGGGTTTAGCAATAAAATAATTCACTAAAAATTTGGTTGGTTGTTGAAAAATGGTTCCGATACTCTTCATTTTCGGAGCCATTTTTATTGTATATTACTCCTCTAAACTCTTCAGAATAGATTTTAAATAATTCTAATTCAACCTCTGAAGATACTATTCAAGAGAACAAGATAAATCACATTATCCTGAAATTATGATACTTAGACTAGAAAAAGCATGGGAGGAAATGATTAAAAGGTTAGCTTCTTGGCTAGATAGCTTAATCATTAACCTGCCCAACTTCATAATAGCATTGCTTGTTTTTGTTGTGGCTATTTTTATCTCTAAATACGTTTCAAAACTCACCTTAAAGCTGCTGGAGAAAAGCAGCATGCAAAGATCTATGAAGAGTGTTATTGCCAAGATAGTTTCCATCTTGGTAATCTTTGGGGCCATATTTTTAATTTTAGGCATCCTAGATCTTAGTAAAACCTTTAATACCATATTAGCAGGAGCTGGAGTTGCCGGTTTGGCCGTTGGTCTTGCTCTACAAGGCGCTTTAACCAACACCTATTCTGGGATAGTGCTTTCTTATATTAAACAGATAAAATATGGAGACTGGGTAGAAAGTAACGGTTATGCAGGAGAGGTTATTAGTATAGATTTGCGAGCAGTAACCATAAGACAAACAGACAACAACTTAGTTTATCTCCCTAATAAAATAGTCTTAGAAAATCCGATAAAGAATTTTTCCTCCACCGCACAATCACGAGTTATTTTCACTTGTGGCGTAGGTTATTCCTCGGACTTAGAATTTGTACGCAACTTGGTTAAAAAAACAATTGCCGAATCCTTCGAATCCATAAATTCGGAAGAGGAAGTGATATTTTTATATACCGAATTTGGAGATAGTTCCATAAATTTTGAAACTCGGTTTTGGATAGATTCTACCTCTGCCCTGCAAGTACTAAAAGCAAAAACAGAGGCAATGATTGTTATTAAAAAAGCATTTGACGAACATAACATCAACATTCCATTCCCCATTAGAACCTTGGATTTCCCTAAAGACTTTAGGAATCCAATTAAAGAATCGTAGCTTGTATCTACAATATCATTCCTTTGTGTATTGACTATTTCGGTGGCTGTGCATTATATAATGCACGGAGATTACAAGTAACATTATAAATAGGTACTCGTTAAAAAAATTATCCTGTGAAGGAAAACTTGGCACATACAATCTAAAGGAAATGTAATAATTAAGGAGTAAAGTTATTAGAAGATACAGCTTATTCCGCAAACTACTAAAACACTTCAAATAGTTTTGTGGCCTACACATCAGCCATATTTCCCTACTAAACATTTGTCCTGCTAAAGGCCATAAAAAAATTAGTGGCAAGGCGTATAATCGCGCTTCCCTTGCCAACGTGGCCAACATTATTACGGGAGTATTTATAATTACTCCTATAAAAAATGCTGTAATATACCGCTTCTGTATATTGGTAAAAGTCTTGGATTTTTTGCTCACAAACAACAAATAGAGCACTGGCCCTAGAACTAGGATAAAAGAAAAGACAGTTTCTACGACATTAGCTTGAGTTCCGAAGTTTTCATAAATACTTTGAAACCTATTGGATTCAAGATCGGTAGTTTCCCCCCATATTCCCGCTAATCGAAAAAACATTATTAAATAAACTCCGTAAAGGAGCAATGGTAAGAATAATAACACCCATTTTCGAACATCTTTAAAAGCCCATAATTTCACGGTATCTAAACCCAATCCTATTAATACCATACCCGGAAAAAGGAAAACACTACTTTCTCTAGCTACCAAGGCAAAAAAAAAGAACACTGCAAAATAGCCGCGTTTATTATTTAAAAGAGCCAATAGGGATAGCAAAAGCAGGCAATATTGTAAGGGCTCATCATAAGTAAATATTGGCGGAAAGAAAGAAAACAAAATAGAGAATGTTAGAAAGAAGAACGCCAAATTAAACAGTCCTTGTCTAGAACTTCCACCAAGATTCAATGAAATTTTATATACCAACAAACTACAGACATAGAGCAAAGTAAAGTTTACTAGCACAAAAGCTTCCCCTAAGGATATTCCGAAAACTCCCGAGGTCCCTTCAATGAGCATTGAGGTAAGTGGCCTTCGTGCAAATGGAGCAAATTCTTGGTGGTATCTTATTTGGGATTTTAAAAATACTTGAGACAGCTTGGTATTATTCTCATTCAACATACTATCCGATACGGGTAACATGTGAATTACAAAAATGAATAGGACAAACCCCAACCCTATAAAATAATTCAAACCTCCTTTCATATTGCCAAAGCCTATCCTAGGATTAAAAGTAGTGAAAACAAATTTGATAATTACCATCCTAGGAAATTAGGAGAGGGCAATGGGTCAAAAATTAATTTTATAGCGTTAAAACATTATATACTAGTATTTTAACTTAGCACCACTGATGTTAAACGATGGGCATCTTTATACACCATCGAAAATTAAAATATAGCTAATTATGACTACATACACAGAAAAAGTAGGTAAAAAACTAAACAGCCTATTAGAAAAAACCTATGATGCAGAAAAAGGGTATAAAAAAGCTGCAGAGAACGCAGATCATATGCTCTTGAAAGCATTTTTTGAAAGAAAAAGCAAAGAAAGAAACAGTTTTGCCAAAAACCTTAAAAGTGAAATCTTTAGTTTTGGTCAAAAAGCTGAGAGTGAAGGAAGCATGGCAGGTACGGCACATAGGGCTTGGATGGATGTAAAAGCTTTCTTTTCATCGGATAGTCCAGAAGCCATGTTGGAAGAAGCCATAAGAGGTGAGAAGTCAGCAGTAGACGAGTATAATGATGTCTTATCTGAAACTTCTCTACCTCCAAGCACCTCCACTCTCCTAACCAAACAAATGAACCAGATACAAGCCGATTTAAATAGGGTTAGGCGTTTGGAAGATCTTAGGTAACTTCAGAACAATAAGTGAAAGTAAAAATCATAGGGGTGCAATGCACCCTTTTTCACCTAAAACCCTAAAACTATGTACCCTTACAGGTACAGGCTTCGCATAGAAACAAGTGCTACACATATCTCACCTAAACCTATATGATTTACAAGTTATCAAATACCGCAAGCAGCACTACTTTAAAAACAATATTCAATAAGTCCCTTAAATATCCAAATCTCTATAGAAAACAAATTTTGATAAATGGGGCAGAGGAAGCTACTATCCTTATAATTACCTCAGAAGAAAATCAACTATTAGTGCCTGCCATTTGGGGTATTCTTCCAGAAAACTACAAAAACAATTGGCATTCCTTCCAAGAAGTTTATAACTCTTTAAATATTCCCATTGAATCTTTAAGTCAACTTTCTTGGTGCAATACCGCATTTAAAAAGAGAAGATGTCTTATACCCGTTACAGGCTTCTATACTTCTTACCTTATTAACGGGGAACTATATCCCTATTATTTCCATAACGAATTAGACGTTCCGTTTTGCCTACTAGGAATTTACAATAAAACTGAAGACGGTTTCTCAACTTGCACAATCCTTACTTCCACTTCCGATTATCCGCTAAGAAAGCTATCAAATATAAATGGAACCCTACCTTTAATGCTTTCTAAAGCAGTGCATAATGATTGGTTAAATGAAGATTTAACGGATATCGAAATAAAAAATCTATTAAAATCTAAAGCAGATTTTAAACTGATAGGACACCCAATTTCAAAAGAGTTTTACAATAATAATATATCCTACTCCTCTATGTTATCTAAAGTTTTATATGACGATGCACCTAGTAAAATTGTTCTTTCTAGGAGTTCAGAACTTATAGTTCAATAGCCAACATATTGCTTAGATTTTAATAAAACATCAGTTATCTACTTCTATTTGAGTTAATTATTAAAGCGATGTGATTAATAGAAATGTTAAATTCTAGCGAATTTTGTAGTGAAGGGTGTGAGAATCATCCCAGATGTATAACCATTTAAAAACCAAGCACTATGTTACGTTGGACAGTTACATTCATAATATTGGCAATTATAGCCGCAATTTTTGGATTTGGAGGTATAGCTGAAGGAGCAGCAAGTATCGCTAAAGTTCTTTTCTTTATCTTTTTAATTCTTTTTGTTATATCTTTATTTACCGGAAGAAAGAAGATTTAAGTGTGAACTTTACGCCCAAAGAATAAAATTGGACAAGAAATTTAGTAAATATTTATTATTAAACTTTAAATAAAACAACATGAAAAAGACAATAGTTTACTTTCTATTTGCACTATTTTTTACAGCATCTCTATCAACTTTTACAGGATGTCGTGAGGACAAAACTGCCGGAGAAAAAATTGAGGAAGGCATAGAAGATGTAGGAGATGGAATTGAAGAAGGTGTAGAAGAAGTTGGTGATGAGATAGACGATGCAACAGATGGTCTATAGAATCTCAGGATAACGATACATTACAACGGGCACTTTTCTATATGGATTTTGCCCGTTTATTTTTAATTACCCTTAATATCTATAGAAAAGGATATATAAGGAATTAGACGATTCTACAGTTTTTATATAATACAAGGTAAGACCAAAAAAAATAAATAATTAGTTGATCATGAAAAACGAAAGTGTAATAATAAACCGGTATAAAAAAGAAGGATACACTAGTATTTATTCTATAGAAAACAACCAATTAATGGACATGGATACCAAGAAAAGCTATACTCCACAGCAAGTTCAAATTATAGCAGAACATCGATTTGAAGGCATGAGTAATCCCTCAGACATGTCCATCCTGTATGTTGTGGATACCCAAGACCAGAGCAAGGGAACAATATTAGTTAATTACAATCCAGCAGAAAGTTCTAAAATGGCAGATTTCTTCCAAAAAGTTCCAAAAGAAAATTACAAAAGATAGTCGTTACTCAGCGCGTTCTTCAACAATCTAGATTTAACTTTCTCCTTTATAGCGATGGTACGCTATAGACTTATTTTTCTTTTTTATTTTTTCTTCATTTTTAAGGTTTACCAAAAAGTTAAAACGTACTAAAACGTTTAAAGTCATTATTAGTGGTTACCCTTAAATAAAAAACACTTACCTTATAAGAATAGATGCTATATTTGTAATTTTCTTATCTTAAGCACAATTTTCTGCCCTTTATGAGAGTCTACGTAAAATTCGATTTTAATAAAACCTGTAAAACAGTTTTAGGGGAGCAATTAGATACTTTGGGTATTAAATATGTGCTTCATGGAGCTGGAGAAGTAGAGTTTGAACGTCCCCCTACCCAGGCAGAAATGCTAAAATTGGAGCGCACTCTAGATCGCTATGGCATAGAAGTTATGGACGACCAACAAGTTGCCCTTGTACAACGTATAAAGGATGCAATAACCGAATGGGTACAGGATGATGAAAACCCAAAAAAGTATAACTTCTCTACTTATCTTTCAGAAAAGTTAGCCTATTCTTACACCTATTTATCATCTCTATTTTCGGAAACAACGTATTCATCTATAGAAAACTTTATTATCCTAAAAAAAATAGATTGTGTTAAGAGTTTAATTATCGATTCTGATTATACATTAACAGAAATAGCGCATAAACTTAATTACAGTAGTGTAGCGCATTTATCAGCTCAATTCAAAAAAACAACCGGCCTTACCCCATCCACCTTTCAAAAAATAATCCAAAAAAGGAAGGAAAGGGCTTCAATTCAGTAAATTTATTAAACTATGCCCTTTAACACTCTAAATATTGCACTAGCAGATGACGATCCAGATGATAGGCTCTTGTTTAAAGAAGCCATCGAAGAGATTGAGATAAAAACGAAACTGTCCTTATTTAATAATGGACAGGAATTAATGGATTATCTAACCCTTCCTAAGGTAATCCTACCCGAAATTGTTTTCTTAGATTTAAATATGCCACTTAAGAATGGAATGCAATGTTTAAATGAAATAAGAAGTCACGAAAGATTAAATGACCTTCTTGTTGCTATATACTCAACCTCATCGTCTGAAGAGGATATTGAGGAAACTTTTGTGAACGGGGCAAATATTTACATCAACAAGCCAAATAGCTTTAGTGGTCTAAAAAAAGCCATTGAAAAAGCTTTACAGCTTAATTGGCAGTACCACACCTCTTCCCTAAATAGAGACAATTTTCTCTTGCGATTATAAATAGCATTGACGATTATTAACCCAGTTATCAGCTTCTAGATCTCTCTCTATTCCCAATCTTACCTCCCCTATTTGTACGCTACAATTACTTCTAATTCTTAGCCCTTCTCTCCATTAAATCTCCCCAATCCCCATATTTTCATTCACTTAAAGGAAAAAAGCGAACCTTTTAACGTAATTATATAACACTATAGAATAATTCTGTAACGCATATGCCTTTCCTTTTGTAGAACTTTGGTATCAGATAATAAAAGATTCTGATTATGAAAAAAACCAAAGAAATCACCTCCTTAAATTCTAGGGTTGGTAAAACTAGAGTCGGCAAAAGTTGGGAGACAAACTCAAGAATTAAGGACAACAGCATATCGGATAATTTTATCCTAGGTATGACCAATCAAACTATAGAATCCGATTAGGTCTAATTTTTATTACAGATACACCAAGCTTTTACAAATAAATAGCCTAGAAATGTCACAAACAACAACAATAATAATAATAACAACAGTTGAGTGCTTGTTGTTTGGACAATCAACCTATTTATTTTCAACAATAGGTATGTAAATACACTCTTCTTATTACCAGCTGTCTTGATACAGCATAAAAGCGATAAGAGAATTAATGTTTAATAACCTTTAAATACACAAGACCATGAGAACAGTTTATATCAACACAAGTAACGTAGAGGATATTTTTAATCAATTAGAACAAAATTTGGGTGGAACATTAAAAGTTCGTCCTCAAGAATATAATTTAGTTCTAGACAACGATGTGGTGAGTGGTGTAATTACAGGTGTTTGCTTTAAAAGCCGTATCTGTTTTATGGAATATGATGTAACTTTTAAGGAAAATACCCTAATAACTAGTCATGCTCCTATTAAAAACCCTATTCACTTTATGTATTGTGCAAAAGGGAGTTTAACTCATAGCTTTGGAAATGAAACTGAGAAATATATTTTAAATCAATTCCAGACAGGTATTTTCTCTAGCGACCCTAGCAAAGATACCGTCCTCTATTTTAAAAAGGACGAGCAGGTGAGAATATCAAATATTATGGTCGCTACTAACCAAGAAGCATCCTCAGACGAAAATATTGACCAATTAAGAGATAAGCTATTAAAAACTTTTAAACCTCAAAATGGAGCAACTACTTTCGCCTATACTGGTTCCTACAATTTAAAGATTGCTGAACAGATGGAGCAGTTAGCTGCCATTTCTCAGAAAGGCATAGTGCGTCATTTACTGATTCAAGGAACAGTCCATTTAATGCTAGCAATGGAGATTCAACAACACAAAGAAGATCGTACAAACGCAAAGCATAATTTTGGGTCCCTATCAAAAGAGGAGATGGATGATATACGAGAGCTTTCAGCGTTTATTAAAAACTATCCGGAAATTCAATATAACTTAAAATACTTAAGTTCTAAATCTGGTTTATCTCCAGCTAAGCTTCAAGAAGGTTTTAAATTACTGCACAATAGAACCGTTACAGATTATATAAGAAATGTACGTGTGGAAACCGCGGAACACATGATTAAAACCACCGATTTAAATATTTCTGAAATTGTCTATAGCGTTGGATTAACTAGTAGAAGTTACTTCTCTAAAATATTTAAGGAACGTTATAACTGTAGTCCAAAACATTATCAGGACCACCAAAAGTCATTAGCTATAACAGCTTAATAATATTAAACGTGTTGATACAAAAAATCCGGATTTTATAGTCCGGATTTTTTTGTGTTCTTTTCTAGATAGATATAGCAATGTATTAAATACTACCTTAAGACCAAGAGTAATAAAACCATTTCTCCCATCAAATTCGGAGCATGAGAATAGCACTTAGTTCATAAAAAAACCCACTAAACATAATTTAGTGGATTTTTTTATGACAAAGGAATTAAGAGCCTATTTCAAGGAAGCTCTTAACATCCAAGACATTTGTTCGTGTACCTGTAAGATTCCTGTAATAAAATCTGCTGTACCTTCATCATTATGAGCTTCTGCATTATCACCAATGCTTTTTCTTATAAATTTAATGATGGTTGTATGGTCTTCTAAAAGTGCCGCCATAAGGGTAGCACTATCATTTTTCTTTGGACACTCATCTTTTAAATGCGTTAAATCTAAGAATTCGCCAAGGGTACCTGGGGAATAGAAGCCTAGCATCCTAATCCGCTCTGCTACCTCATCTACTATAGTCTCTATTTTATTGTATTCCTCCTCAAAAAATACATGTTTGGTATGAAAGTCAATTCCCTCAACATTCCAATGAGCATTTCTCAGTTTAGTATACATTAAATATTCATCTGCTAAGAGTTTTCGCAGCATCTCTACTACCGCTTTTCTATTCTCTTTTTTAATTCCTATGGTTGTTTGTGTTGAATCCATTTTGAAGTTTTTTTCTGTTAATTGTCACAAGTTAAAGCGTAAATTAAGATTGAATTGACCCTAAAAAGTAAATTACTACTCTAATTCCATGATTAATAAGTCTAACTAACGATATAAAGAACCTATAGCCCGATAACAGGCGGATGCAAGTTTCATCACCTCCTAATGAAACTTATTTGGCAAATGAAGGATAAGTGAAAAATGATATAATAAAAGGAGCCCTCTTCTTTGTTTTTATACCTCAGGATTTTGGTCTTTTCTTTTTATTGCCGCACTATCTGCTCCCAAATAACTTACAAATTCGGAAGGTGCTTTAATCATTCTCCAAGTATTCCCATTAAGTACAATAGGGTAAGCTAAAACAATTGGGTTTTTATCGAGGATTTTTAAGCACCCCTCATAATCAAGATTAGCCTTATCATCTCCATATTGTGCAACAAAATCGGGATGCTCCATATTGATAAGATCACATATTTTAATTCCCAAATTTTCGGCAATCTCTACCCATTGGGTTCCGGTAACCTTTGTTTTTGAAATATCAATGGCTAAAAGCTTTTTCTCAGAAGTATTCACATAAGCGTAGGTCTGCTTACCAAGTGACGTCTCCGAATGATAATAAAGCGTTATTTTCCTTTCGTCCTTCTCAATTACTCCCATCTTTAATTTTTGTTGAGAAGATAAGGCAATCACTTAAAATCTTTGGGCGCTTTCAATTATAATATTAACTCAATAGAACGTGTTTTTAATTCAGTCTTTCTTCCCATTACCCGTGAGGGTACTTAACATCCCCGCTTTAACATTAAGCCATAAATAATTGAAGAACGACTTACTAGTATCTCTTTCGGCATATATGTTCCCATATCTATATCCATGGGCATCTGAACGAGAGCCATCGCTAGTAAATAAATTACCAATTGTGGTTAATAATTTATTCACTGCCCTCCTATTTTTCTGTAATACTACAAAGTTGAAGTTCTCATATTTCATTTTCATATCTCCAGTAGCACTTACCGCATCTCCACTGAAAGTAAAGAAAAGCTCATTTATCATTCCATTGGCTTCTGCCCTTAGATTCGCTTTTAAAAAGGGATTAATGCTTTCAGAATTAAACTCTCTCAGCTCTCCAGTAACCAAAAAAGCATCGTTTTCCTTTTGCGTATCAAAACTCCAGTCTAATGAGAGTGGTGCTGTATCCATAAACTTGGTAGTTATCTCAATTTTCGTTTCTTCTCCTTTTTTTCTATTATTAGAAATTTGCTTGAGATCTGCATTTAAAGCTGTAAACACAATTTCTCCTGGTTTCACCATCTTATCCACTCGCTCAGCGTAGGAAATATATCCATTTTTAATTTTTAAGTATTCTACATCCAAATTAAACGGCAGCTCTCTTAGCATGCGGCTATATAATTTTTTATACTCTAAATCATCATTAACCAATTTATCCCGATATATTTCTAAATTTGGTTCTTGTAGTTCTCCTTGGTCGATATATAGAAAGTACTTTCCATTATTATATCCGAAATCTAAGCTAGAAAATTGTATCTCAGGAATTTTAAGATTTACATGATCCCGTTCTGTGGTTAACATTTCAGATAATTTCTCCTTACTATATTTGGAACCTATAAATAGGTCTTTCAAGATTAGCTTCTGTTTACTAAACGCTACATTGGCTGTATTAAGGGTTTCGTAGGGACCAAGATCAAGAAATAATTGGTTAGCTTTAAATACGGGCTCTTTGTATGAAAACGGAATCTTTTGATTTAAAGTCTCCCTACTAACAACCACGTGGTTTAACGAAAAATCAAAAGAAGTTACCTCAAGCTTTTTATCATCTGCACTCTCCTGCATCTGAACATATTTCCCTTCGATAATATTGAAGTTATCTATAATCAATTTGCGGTCTAAAGCTACCTCCTTCTTATCAGTCGCACTTTTATTAGAAGCTAATTTAGCAGGAAAATAGTGAATCTCCGGTTTTACAAGTTCTAACTCACGAACAGTAATATCATTACTAAAAAAGAAATCTAGATACCCAAACCCTTCTAAGTTTAAAGTCTCCGCTTTTACATCAGTATGCATTAATAAGGTGTCTTGACTATAAAGCTCCAATTTAATTTGATGCAAGCTAACGGACCCCATTAATACATTAACTGATAACCTCTCATAGTCTAACTGAATATACTCAGGCAGCTCATTAACCAAGGCTTTGGATAGTTTAGATTTAACTGTAATTTGGATTACAAATAAGCCTAACAACAACAAAATTGGTATAAGGACTATTCTGAATATTCTTTTTCCTATCATAAACAAAACTGGATTTTAGAAACTTGCTTTCAACTAAATATAAGCTAAATACCTATAAAAATTGCCATAAAACTCTAGACGACATAGCGTTATAAAAAATATCTTTATCTCAAATAAAATCATTCTTATTTGAGGTAGGATTTTAATGGATAAGATACTGTTGCACTCACTCTTTTTACTAATTTTGCTTCCTAGTTTAGGATCATAATACAAGAAATATTATGATCCATAATTACTATTAAACATAACTATAAACACATTTAAAATGAAAAAATTATTTGGTTTACTTACTGTTGCGCTTTTAATGACAATAAGCGCCCAATCGCAATCTATTTCTGAAAATGCCCTAGGATTAAGGTTAGGGGATAATGACGGATTTGGAGGAGAGATTTCCTATCAGCGATATTTAAAGGAAAACAACAGATTGGAGTTTGATCTTGGCTGGAGAAACTCTAACGACGTAGACGCTTTTAAATTAGTAGGTCTCTATCAATGGGTAATGCCAATAGATGGTGGCTTCCATTGGTTTGTTGGGGCTGGTGCAGGTATAGGACAATATGATGCTGATAACTCTAATGGTACTTTCGCACTTATCGCCGGGGATATAGGTATTGAATATGATTTTGATATTCCACTTATTTTATCCTTAGATTTTAGACCAGAATTAGGACTTACCAGCAAATACTCTGACGATTTAGATATGGATATCGCCCTTGGTATTAGATATCAATTCTAAGAATATAACCTAACTTAAAGGTATAACACAAAAGGTATTGGAGATTTGGTTTTCCAATACCTTTTTTTATTGACCTATTTTTTATCATACTAGCGCCTCTATAGTTAACCATGACATTAATCCACCGCCTGTTTCCAAGGCCATTTCATCTATATTAAAGGTAGAAGTATGCAAACCAGATGTAATTTCCTTTTCCGTATTCCCTACTCCAAGGAGATAAAAGCATGCCGGATTTCTTTGGGAATAATAAGCGAAATCTTCTGCCGCCATCCACAGATCTAAATCCACTACATTAGCTTCTCCTAGGAATGTGATAGCACTATTTTTCATTGAATTGGTCAATGACACCTCATTATTAAGATGTGGGTATCCTTTGGGAATATTTACTTCACACTCTCCCCCCATAGCCTCTGCTAGGCCCTTTGCCAATTTAGTAAGCTTTTCTATTGCAAGATCCCTCCAGTTCTCATCATAGGTCCTAAACGTACCCTCTATGGTCACACGATCAGGAACAACATTGTTAGCCCCATCTCCAATGATTTTACCAAAAGTTAGCACACTTGGTGTTTTTGGTGATGCCATTCTGCTTACCAATTGTTGTGAAGCCACAATTATATGTGAAGCAATAAGAATAGGGTCTACGCACTCTTCCGGGACCGCAGCATGCCCCCCTTTCCCAATTACGGTAAGATATACCTCATCCATGCTAGCCATAAATTGCCCTGCTCTAAAGCCAACCTTCCCGGCTGGCAGTTTAGGCATCACGTGTTGCCCTAAATGAGGCACCATTCCCAACTCCTTATAGGCTTTCTCCTCCATAACTAAGGTAGCCCCACCTGGCATTAACTCTTCTCCTGGTTGAAACAAAAATTTTACAGTACCTATGAATTCACTTCTCAGCTGAAAAAGAATTTTGGCGGTTAGCAATAAGGAGCTCATATGAACATCATGTCCACAGGCGTGCATTACACCGGCAATATTAGAAGCATAGTCCACTTGGTTCTCCTCTTGGATGGGAAGGGCATCCATATCTGCCCGTAAAAGAATAGTTTTTCCTTTTTCCCGGCCATGAAGAGTTGCCATTAGCCCTGTTCCTGCCACTGAAACAATATCTATAATCCCAATTTTTTCGAGTTCTTTTCTAATAAAAGCTGAAGTATCATATTCCTTAAAAGAAAGCTCTGGATATTGGTGAAGATGCCTTCTTACTCCAACATACTCTGACGTAAATTGTTTTGCCAATTCTTTAATTCTCTCCTTTAAATACATGGTATTTATTTTAATATAGGTTGATGATAAGGCTCTTCTTAATAGATTCTTAACCAAGGAAACCCCTTAATTTCACTAAAATAACTTTTTACATGATACTATCATCTCCCCTTGACTAGGGGAAGTTGACTTTGCAAGCCTTTGTAGTTGAAAATTAGAAGGGATAATTCATTTGAAACCTATGTTATCTGCTAGTTACCACTCGCTAAACAACTAGTACGTCTATTCTGCTATTACGTAATCTAAAAAACCAGAAGTATTCCACTTTTGATAGGCATCAGGAATATCTGCTACCATGAACGCCTCTAGCCCTGGAGTATAGTTAAGAAGAAACTTACCTTTTTCTACCCCAAGTACACTTAGTGCAGAGGCATAAGCATCTGCCATAGCACCATTAGGGGCAATGGTAGTTACTTGAATGTTATTGGTGATTGCAATGCCCGTTTGTGGATCCACAATATGTGAATAGCGGTTTCCATCTATATTAAAATACTGATATAAATCGCCTGAGGTAGCTACCGCCTGGTTCTTCAGTTTAATCTTGGTAAAAATCTCGTTCCCTTTAGAATCGTAATAACTAAACCCCAAAGTCCAATATGCTTTATCTGGCGGAGCATCACTTACGGTTATATCTCCGCCCATATCTACTAAGGCAGACTGAATTCCCATTTCTTTTAACAAGGCTATAGCTTCATCCGCCGCATATCCTTTCCCAATGCCACCTAAGTCTAATTGCATCCCAGAAGTAGATAAGGTTACTTCGGAGTTTGGTAACACCCTTATATTATTAAATCCAGATCTATTCTTAGCTGCTTCTATCTGCTGATCGGTGGGCAATACGCCATTCTTCCTCGCCGCTCTCCAAAGTGCAACTACAGGCCCCATACTTACATCAAAAGCACCATTGGTTTTGATGTTAATTGCTTCAGATAGTTTTAAAATATTAAATAAATCCTCGCTTACCTTAACATTGACATTTACCTTTTTTACAAGCCTATTTAACTCACTTTGGGGCAAATAATCACTAAGAATCAAGTTCAGTTCATCAATCCTATCAAAAACCAATTGAGCAACAGAATCAGCCTTTAAGCTATCTGGAGCATAAAACACTAACCCTATTTGGGTGCCCATTTGTTGATGGGTGTAGGATACCCTTTTCTGAGCATTACCGCAAAAAAAAGCTATTTGAAGTGTACAAACTAAAAGGAAATACTTAGTTGTTTTCATATTGTGAAATGCAGTAAATAATGGGTAAGAACAGGCACTCCCAATTCTTAAAAACTTGAAGTACTCCAACTTCGCAATCAAAATACAACTTACTTATAAGGTTCAGAATTAAAAACTCCTTCACACCTAAGCATTGCTTCAATAAACTTATTTAAAGCTCTTTTGGAAAAAGTTTATTCCTTTACAAATACTAGGTTGTAATTCACGGTTACCTCATCCCCAACTACTATTTGGCCAAACATGGCAGTAGGTGGTTCCACCCCATAATCTTTTAAGGTTATAGGGTAATTTCCCTTTATGCTATATCCGTTATCTAGCTTAGTAATCTCGGATGAGAGTGCAACCTCTTTTTCTGCCCCAGCAATTGTTAGTTTACCATTAATAACATAACCATCCGTATTGCTACTATTTTGGAATTTAAAAATAATCTTAGGGTGTTGTTCTGCTTTAAGGGCACCATGCATTTTTTTATTCATAGCAGCACCACGTTCACTTTTTATCTCGGATGCATCAACCTGAAATTCAACATCTACCAGCTCATCCCCGTAGGTCAATACTCCATTCATTGAACCTGCCTTCACAGTCCAATCGTGCAGTGTAGATGTACCAGTTATCGTGAGTTCACTGTCTTCAGATAAAATATATTTTTCTTGAGAAAAGCCCATGAAGGTAACCAACATTAAGGCTAATAATGACAATTTAATTTTCATAGTAACGATTTAACTTTTAATTTTTCCCTTCCTAATTTTACTCGTCTAGAACGGTAGCCCAGAATTGCGCTTGCTCCTCTTTACTAGGCTGTACTTTTGGACTTACAATTCTAAATCCAATAAAGTTAGAATCCGTATTCCACCAAAAGCTTTTTGGAATCTGGGGATCTCTTTTTTGTAATTTTAAACTAGATGCTACTCTTGCCGATGATCTTAGCACATGGGCATCATCATCCCAAGAACCACCTCTTACAACCCTAGGGTGAATAACTGTAGGCTGCACCCATGGATTTTTAGGTTCTGTAGTAGCATAGGCGTCTTCCTTGTACTCATCTAAGGTCCACTCTGCAACATTTCCATGCATATCATATAACCCCCAAGGGTTAGGCAACTTAGTTCCTACCTTAGCATATTGATTATTGGCATTTTTGTAGTAAACCGCATAATCGTCAATTTTTGAAACGTCATCCCCAAAAGAATAAGCGGTATCCGTCCCCGCTCTAGCGGCATATTCCCATTCCGCTTCTGTAGGTAGCCTATAGAATGTCCCTGTCACCGAACTCAGCCACTTACAAAATACCAATGCCGAATAGGCAGACATACTAATTGCAGGATATCCATTTTTCCCCATTCCATAAGAAGGGTCTTCATAAGGAGGACTAGGTCTTGTAATAGCATCTATAGCCTCCAATTTACTCATTTCTAATTGTTTAAACAACTCTTGATTTTGCTTGAAAAAAAGTTCAAAAACATCCCAAGTAACCTCGTACTTACCCATATAAAAAGCATCTAGAGCTACCTCTCGTCTTGGCCCTTCATCAGCTTTCCTATTTGCTTCAGATTCTGGACTCCCCATCATAAAATTCCCCTCCGGTATTAAAACCATCTCAAAAGATAAATCAGTAGCGGGAATTTCCTCTACATAAGTTTCCTCAACAAATTCCTTAGTGTTGGATTCTGAAACTGCAGGAGCAGTAGATTTACAAGATCCTAAGGCAAACAACACGAAAACGGAGAAAAAAATACGGTATAAAGTCATATTAAACTTCAATTTGGATAAACTGTGCATTATATAGTTGACATTTGATTTAAGCGATAAAAATATTACTATTTATCCAATAAGCCGAACACAACTATAAAAAATCTAATAATACTGACAGGTATTCTTACAGAAAATAATCGTATTATTGATTAGAATCAAAACCACATAATATGAAAAGTAAAATATTTAACCTTTTTATCGTATGTCTACTCATATGCACTTACAACTCGTATGGGCAAATGAAAAAGGTGGCATCCGTAGAAGGCATTACTGAATTCCAGATGGACAATGGTTTAAAAGTATTGTTGTTCCCAGATAATTCTGCCCAGACTATTACGGTAAACATCACCTACTTAGTAGGTTCTAGGCATGAAGGTTACGGAGAAAAAGGAATGGCCCATTTACTAGAACACATGGTCTTTAAGGGCACCCCTAACCATCCAGATATCCCAAAGGAATTAAGTGCACGTGGTGCAAGACCCAATGGCACTACTTGGTACGATCGGACCAATTACTTTGAAACCTTTAATGCCACTGAGGACAATTTAGATTGGGCATTAGATTTAGAAGCAGACAGAATGGTGAATTCTTATATCGCCAAAGAAGATTTAGAAAGCGAATTTAGCGTTGTGCGAAACGAATTTGAAAGTGGGGAAAACAATCCCGTTGGAGTGCTTATGGAAAAAGTAATCAGTGCAGCATTCCTTTGGCACAACTATGGAAATTCTACTATTGGGAACCGATCAGATATTGAGCGAGTACCTATAGAAAACCTAAAAGCATTCTATAAGAAATATTATAGACCAGACAATGCTGTTCTTATGGTTACCGGAAAGTTTGATGAGGAGAAAACTTTAGCGCTTATCGAAAAAAAGTTCGGGAAGATTCAAAAACCTAGTACTCCTTTGAGGGACTCCCATACCGAAGAACCTGCCCAAGACGGTGAAAAAATTGTAAGCCTAAGTAGAATAGGTGATCTACAAGTAGTTTCAGCGATGTATCATACACCAGCCGGTTCACATGAAGATTATGCAGCCATGGCTATTGTGGAGAATGTACTTACAGATCAGCCATCAGGAAGACTTTATAAAAACTTGATAGAAACTCAAAAGGCATCTTCTTTATGGTCGTTTTCTCCTTTTACAAAGGAGCCTGGCTTCCTTTACATAAATGTAGATGTTCCCTCCACAAAAAATATGGAGCAGGCGGAAAGTGAGCTTAAAGACACTATGGATGGCTTAAAAACAAATCCTATAACACAAGAGGAATTAGATAGAGCAAAAGCCAACTTACTAAAACGAATAGACCAAATCTCTAGAAACTCCTCTTACCTGGGCACGTATATGAGCGAATTTATTGGTGCTGGCGACTGGCGTTTAGCATTTATACATAGAGACAGAATAGAAGCAATGACGTTGGAGCAAGTGAATAGTGCTGCCACCAAATATCTTATTCCTACCAATAGGACTATTGGAAGGTTTATCCCTACCAAACAGCCAGAAAGAGTGACTATTGAGCATACGAAAGATTTAGACGCTTTAGTTGCTAACTATAAGGGCAAGGAAGATATGGGAAAAGGAGAAGCTTTTGATGTTTCTTATGATGCTATATCAGAAAGGCTAGACACGGGTGAATTATCTAACGGAATTAACTACGGCATCATTAAGAAAAACAATAGAGGGAAAACGGTGCTTCTTAATTTCAGTATGAGAAACGGAGATGAGCAATCTCTATTTAACAAGGGAATAATACCTTCCTACACAGCAAGAATGCTAGACAAGGGCACCCAAACAAAGACAAGACAACAGATAGCAGATGAACTTAGCAAACTACAGTCCTCTGTTGGCTTTAGAGCGAGTAATGGAAACATTTATGCATACATAAATTCTACGGAAGAACACCTTATGGCTTCCTTGGATCTAATGGCCGACATGTTAAAAAACCCCTCGTTTAGTGCAGCGGAATTAGAAAAGCTAAAAACCGAACATCTCGCTATGTTAGAGAGCAATAAAACCGAGCCTCAATTCCTAGCCTCTAAACGATTATCACAAATAAACAATCGCTATTCTAAAGGACATCCACTATATGCTATGACTATAGAGGAAGAAGAAGCTGCTGTAAAAGCGTTAACTATAGAAGATCTTAAAGCCTTTCACAAATCATTTTACGGTTTAGGCAAGTCCATTATGGTAAGCATTGGAGATTTACAACCTTCAGAAGTAACGTCTTTTATGGAAAAAGAATTCTCAAATTTCAAGAGCGATCATCCTTATGCAAGGCTTAAAAACCCATATTTTGAGTCGCAACCTATAAGCGAAGATATCCTAACACCAGACAAGCAGAATGCTATGACTCTAGGAAATTTAAATATAAAAATCAGTCAGGATAGTGAAGATTATGCTGCATTGAGTATTGGCTCCACCATTTTGGGAGGAGGTTTCTTAAATTCTAGGATTGCAGAAAGACTACGCCAAAAAGATGGAGTTAGTTATGGAGCAGGAGCAGGTTTTCAGGTCGATTTAGATAATGACGACCAAAATTCTTCCATGTACCTATATGCTATCTACGCACCTACTAATTACGAAAAGGTTCAGCAAGGATTCAAAGAAGAGATAGATCGTTTCATAAAAGATGGTATAACCGAGGACGAATTAAAGAATGCAGTAAACGGTTGGATTCAAGAAGAAAATGTATCTAGAGCAAAAGATGGCGAATTGGCTAGTCTAATCAACAACAACATTTTCTATAACCGCAGTATGGACTTCCAAAAGCAGTTAGAAGAAAAAGTGAAAAGCTTAACTGTTGAAGACGTCAATAAAGCAATCAGGACATATATTAAACCCTACAAAGAATGGACTGTGGTTAATGCTGGAGATTATAAAAAATAACTTCTTCAATAATCATTTCCTAACTAAAAACAGCCTAAAAAGTTATTTTTTTTAGGCTGTTTTTTTATTAATAGTCTAGTCTACAATCACACTCTACCTATTTCCGAAATTATAGATATGAAATCAAGGTAAGATCCGTGACACTTCTAATTTCACTTAGTAGGTAGTCAATTTAGATTAGCCAACATCCGTTGCCTCAAACCCAATAAGCTCACCACCACTAAAAGAAAGACTCACCGATATAGGATTACAACAGACCTCACAGTCTTCTACATAGGTCTGTTCTGATATGGAGGGATCTAGCAACATAGAAATTTCCTCCCAACAGTAGGGACATTGAAAAAAGTGTTCGTACATATTTAAATGTTATTCATGCTAGATAAAAATAGTGATCCTTAAATTAAAGAAACACCTTCTTAATGAAATAGCTTCTTCATAAAATTAGTTAAGTTAATTAAATAAGTAACCGCTCACTTATCTTTTATTAGCGATATCTTTAAGCACAAAAAAAGGGAGCTAATTAACTCCCCTTCATAATACTTAACTAAACTGCCATACCACATCTTTTATTCATCTACATCATCCTCAAATTTGGTATCCACCATTCTTAATAGATTTGTATCAAATTCTTTAAATTTCTTTCTCTCTTTTTTCTTATCGTAATCCAACACCAAAGTTTCACGGGAAATTAACCCCTCTAACCCATCAAATGAGTAGATATTATTATTCTGAATTTGGAGCACTTCCAAACTTACCAATTGACCAAACTCCACAGGAATTGCCCCTCTCAATTCATTATTAGCTAGAATCAACTCTTTTAATTTCCCTAAGCCACCCAATTCCATGGGGATACTTCCAACTAGTTTATTTTCAAACAAGCCTAATCGCTCTAAATTGACTAAGCCCCCTAAAGAATCCGGAATTTCTCCAACTAATTTATTACTCGATAAATTAAGAGCCTTTAAATTCTTAAGATTACCAAGACTCTCAGGCAAATTCCCAGATAAGAAATTATTAAATGCTACAAACTCCTCCAACGCTTCCATATTTCCTATACGGGCTGGAATCTGACCACTTAAACGGTTCATTTCTAATTTTAGAATTTTTAATTCTGTAAGTGTAGTTATACTTTCTGGAATATATCCTTCTATGGTATTAAAAGCAAGGTTTAGCTGCTCTAGATGTTTAAGACTCCCAATAGTATTAGGCAAACTCCCCTTTAAATTATTCATCAATAGGTTTATGGCATAAACATGTCCATTTTTTACGCTTACTCCATACCATTTATCTACCTCCTCTTCTAGATTCCATTTAGTATTCCAATTAGAACCTTCAGTACTTTTATATAAGGCTAGGAGAGCCTCTTTTTCCTGCTTAGGAACTTGCGCTTGGACCGCAATAAAGTTAAAACAGCATCCTACGAGTAGTATGGTAACCTTAACTCCTAATTGACCTATTAGATTTTTCATATACCCGAGATTTTCTAATTAAGACTAACCCTTTATAGTCCAATTAATTACCTCACAAACGACGTGTTTTATACGCCTAAACGCAAAAATAATCGTTCAATGGTAATGCTAAGCCCAAATTTTGTTGTGAAAGTAGCTATATGTGTGGCGAAATAATATAGCCTATAACAATAATGAGGCGCCACCTTAAAGATTAGTTTTGCTTTACAAACAACAAAACCCTAGCCTTATAATAACTTAAAGTTTAATTGAGACCAACTCACCTATATTAAATAGACATTAAGGGTATGATGAAACCGAGTATAATTAGTAGCGCTTATTCCTGAAACTCCTCCAATTCCATGCTAAGATCTTCCCAATCTTGCATTAGTTTTTCCAAATCCTTTTTTTTCTTTTGATAGGTTTCAAAAAAATTAGGTTTTGCAATAGCTGCATCATAATTCTCTAACAACTCTTGGTCTATTTCCGCAATTTTATTTTCTAAACTGGAAATCTTACTCTCGGTGTTACTCAATTTGTTTTTCAGAGATTTTAATTTCTTCTGATCCTCAAAATTATTGGAGGCCGATTTAACTTTCTCTTTATTTTTGGAAGGAGTATCTTTTTTCTCAATCGCTCTAAAGTCGGTCACTTTTCGCTCTTCCAAATAGTAATCGATATCTCCCAAGTACTCATTAATATTCCCGTCTTTAAACTCGTACACCTTATTGGTTAACCCCTGAAGAAAATCTCGGTCGTGACTCACCAAGATTAAGGTGCCATCAAAATTCTGCAACGCTTGTTTTAAGACGTTCTTAGACTTTATATCTAGGTGGTTGGTGGGCTCATCCATTACTAGGACATTAAAGGGCTGTAATAGCATCTTTGCCAATGCTAAGCGGTTTCGCTCTCCTCCAGACAATACTTTTACGTATTTATCTACCTCATCTCCCCTAAACAAAAAGGACCCTAAAATATCTCTTACCTTACTCCTATTACTTTCATTAGCGGCATCAATCATGGTATCTAGGATGGTTTTGTTACCATCTAGGTATTCCGCTTGGTTTTGTGCAAAATATCCTATCTGAACATTATGCCCCAATTTTAAATGCCCTGTATAATCTAATTCGCCTACTAGTATTTTTGCTAATGTAGATTTACCTTGACCATTTTGACCAACAAAGGCAGTTTTGCTATCTCTTTCTATCAACAGGTCTATATCTTTTAGCACCTGGTTATCCCCATAGCTTTTACTTAGCCCCTCCATTTCTACAACAACCTTTCCTGGGGTAACGGATACCTGAAACCTAAGGTTCATCACACTATTATCATCCTCATCTACCTCTATACGCTCCATTCTATCCAATTTCTTAATCAAGGATTGCGCCATGGAGGCTTTTGTAGATTTTGCCCTAAATTTTTCTATTAAGCGCTCTGCCTGCTGAATCTCCTTCTCCTGGTTTTTTTGCGCATTTAATTGCTGCTGCATCATCTCGCTCCGCAATACCAAGTATTCAGAATAAGGCTTACTATAATCATAAATCCTTCCTAGGGATATTTCAATAGTTCGGTTAGTAACATTGTCTAAGAACATCTTATCGTGAGATACAATCATTACTGCACCAGAATAATTTTTTAAGAAGTTCTCTAACCAAATTATAGATTCTATATCCAAGTGGTTGGTAGGCTCATCCAGCAGCAATACATCATTGTTCTGTAAAAGCAATTTTGCTAGCTCAATCCTCATACGCCATCCACCCGAAAAAGTTTCTGTCTTTTTATCAAAATCCTCACGCTTAAAACCAAGGCCTAATAATACTTTCTCTGTCTCCCCCTCATAGTTATAACCCCCTAAGATTTCGAAATGATGGGTAACGTCATTTAAATCTACAATGAGCTGACTGTAACTTTCAGATTCATAATCGGTACGTTCCGCTAGCTGATGATTAATCTCATCCAATTTTAATTCCAGTTCCTTTATCTCTACAAATGCTTGGTAAGACTCTTCCATTACGGTTCTTCCCTGCTCAAAATCAATATCCTGACGCAGAAAACCCATTTTAAGATCTTTATCTGCAGCTATTGTCCCCGAATCCACAGGCATATCTTTGGATAGAATTTTTAAGAGGGTAGACTTTCCAGCTCCGTTTTTACCAATAAGCCCTACCCTATCCCCAGAATTCAATCGGAAAGATATTTCTTCAAATAAATATTCCCCTCCAAAAGAAACAGAGAGGTTATGGATATTCAGCATAATTTGTGTTGATTTTCAGAATGAAATAATGTACAAAAATTGTAAGTTCGCATAAACTTTTGCAAATGTTAAAAAAAGGAACCAAACTCTATAGTATTTTAACAGGAACTTGTCCTAAATGTCACGAAGAGAGCATGTATAAGGATAAGAACCCCTATAACATGTTAAACATTTTTAAAATGCACGAGCAATGTTCGCATTGCGGAACTAAATATAAAATTGAACCCTCTTTCTTTTTTGGTGCAATGTATGTTAGTTATGCGGTGGGAGTAGCTTTTGGAGTAGCCGCTTTCGTTATAGCATTTTTAATTTTTCAAACCACTTTAATCAATACATTTATAGCTATCACCTTAACACTAGTGGTATTTATGCCATTTATAATTAGGGTATCTAGAAATATTTGGATTAATTTCTTTGTGCACTACGACCCCAATGCTGCAAAAAAAACCTCTTAATTACTATAGGGAAAACGGGAAATATCTATTTCCTTATTTAAGGACTTATTATTCTCTACCAAATCAAAAAGTTGTTGAGCTGCAGTTGGTGCTAACATAACTCCTCTAGAACCAAAACCATTTAAAGAATACAAACGAGGATACCGGGGGTGCCTTCCAATTAATGGCTTTCTATCTTTAACAGTAGGTCGCACACCGGCAACTTGATCTACCACTTCATAAGGACACTTAAGAAAACTATCTAGCTTTTTAAGCAACTCTTCTCTAGCTCCATCTGTAGCTAAATTGGTCTTGTCTTCCCTATTATAAGTAGCCCCTACCCGATAAAGGTCTTTTTCCTTTGGGATAATAAATACCGAAGATTTAATCACATTAGGTTCTTTTAACAACGGTGCTTTAATTGTTAATAGCTCCCCCTTGGTCCCGTTAAGAGGCAAATAGTTAAAATAGGGATTCTCTCTTAAGCCAAAACCAGTAGCAAATACAATTTGTTTGGCACTAATGGACTTGTATTCTATATGGGAATCAAAAACTCTAAGCTCGTTAAAGTTGAAGGTTTCGGATAATAATAACTTCTTCTCACGTAGATTAGCTGCATAAGCCTCTACCAGTACAGCAGTATCTAACCTTCCTGTACCTAACACCTCTCCATATCCAAAGGGCGCTTCTATATGCTCATTAGTATTAAATTTTAAATCAGGCGAAAGAAAGGGCTTTAAATTAGGTTTATCTGCAGCTTCAAACCACAAATTTTGTTCTTCTATAGAAGTAAATCTCCTTAGAACTGGAATTTTATATAGCAATCTTCTTTTTAATCGCTCCTCTATTTCCTTATAAAAAGGAATAGCACTTTCCATCTGCTCTTTGGCATTCCAAGCGAGGGAAAAACGTTTTAAGATAACAGGATTGTATAAGCCGCCTGCAACCACCGAAGAAACCTGGGAATCGTCACTTATTGCTATAAACGATCTTTTATTTTTTTTAAGGACTTCACAAAAAGAAATACCTGCGAGCCCCATGCCCACTACTATATAATCTACCATGCTGTAAAAGTAGAGAAGGAATTTTAATTCTGTATCACGTACAGCAAATTAATCCACAATGAGGCGCATAAAAAAAGTGCCACATCTTACGATGCAGCACTTTAATAGATGTATGAATTGGATATATTTTAGGCTAATAGGCCCACATGTCTTGCTCTCTGTCTCTTATAACTTCCTTTATACGCTTAGCTTCAAGTAATTGAAACAGGGCATTATCGGTAATATAGTCTTTAATTTCACGATCTCCGTGCACATTATCTTCCTTGTAAATGGTAGCATTGAAACGTCTTGCGTTCAATAGCATATCAAATGAAATTGGCTGTGCAGAATTACGTTGGTTAAAAACCTTTGCTTCGTGTAGAATTTGTCTAGCACTTGGGTACCACACCCAAAACAAGGCTACTTTTGCGTCGGCCGGGTCCATAGATTCGTCGTCTATAAAGTTAACGTCCGGAGCCACAGGAGCTATTCCTAATAGCCTGTATTTAAGTTCCCCTAATCTTTTATCAAAATACCACATTCCTTTAATAAGGTATTCCTCCAAATCAGCCGCAACAAGAGTTCTTTGGTTAATATACTCAGGAGAAATAGGCTCTCCTGCATTTAATTGCTGATAACCAAGATCTAAAGTGTCGCTTTTCTTTAAAGTAGCTTCTAAGTCACTAAAGTTTCTTTTTTCCGTAAAATAAGAATCAACATAGATATCTTTAAGTCTTCCGTTTTTAATGTTTTTAATCAAAACATCATATAAAGACCTTCTATCCGGACCAATATCTATGGTATCTAAAGGATAATAAAGCGGAAAATTAACGCGTTCATCTAGGTCAATTACCTCCCAAACTGTTTTAGACCAAAGGATATCCCTATCGTCTACATAGCCATATGGCAATGGGGCGTCATTATCCAATGCTTTCTGTGCTGCTGTTTTCTTACCTATCTCCTCTGGCTTCTTAGCATTCAGAATATTTGCTTGGCCGCAAATAGATAGGGGAAGCAGCGATACAGCTCCAATTAACAAAACATTTTTCCAATTCATCTATATTAAATTTATTGTATTAAAAACTTAGACTACCTAACGGCAGCTATTAATTACCAATGACAGACGGCTAAACTAAAGCCTTCTGTCATGGTAAATTTCATCATTTACTAATTTGTAATCTCCACTACAACTGGAGAAACTTTTGGAAGCTTATAGCTTTTGTTGTTTGTAATATAAGCTTCAATATCGAATATCTGAACAGCATCTCCACGACTTGCTCTGTTAAGAGCAGATTTAGCTCTACTATCTAATTTATTACCTCTTACACTAACAGTTGGCTGTCCTGGAACTTTAAATTTAAAGCCACTAACACCAATATTTAAATCAAAATCAAAGTCTTCTAATAGGGCACCTACAGTAGAAATCTCTAGGTTTTGTTTCCCCATTCTTGCACTTCCAGTTTCCCCTCTAATAGATCCTGAAGGTCTTGGAATATCCTTAATTCTAAACTCCGTAGAAGAACTTACCGTTTGACCATCTGGTAATTTACCAGAAGCAGAAATGGAAACCGTTCTTCCCGTTCCTGGGTTCATAACATACTTACTTCCACCACGCTTAGAAAGACCAGGTGCAGACGCATTTACATTATTATCTGGAATTCCAGGAATAGAAATCGTAATAGGGTTAGCTACTCCACGATAAACCACATTCATCTTATCTGCAGAAATTACAGCTGCATTAGGTTTGGTAATTGTAGCAAATGTAGAGGATACCGGCACTTCTGTACGCTCTCCATCTTGTATAAATACCAAGTTACCTTCAATTTTATGGTCACCAGCATTACCAGCACTTATCGTTAATCTGACCTTACCGTCTTCTATAACGTAATCTGTACCTTCGTTCAGTTTTCTTCCGTCTAAAGTTAGGTTTACCTCATTAGGTTTAGTACTAGCATCTTTACGACCTAACACAATATTTCCTGCAAATTTTTCTCCAGCATAAAAAGCAGATTTCTCTTGCTCTAATAAGGTGGTGTAGTTGGTCATAGAAACTTCACTACTTAATTGCCCTTGCAACATAGCTTTTAAAGCATCCTCCTCTGTAGACTTAATATCTGCCTGAAGGGCGGTTAACTTCGTATAAGACGCAATTAATGGATATCCCTCAAAGTTGTAGCTTAACCAATCTTGCTTAGTACCATCACGTTTTTCTACCATCCCATTTTCATCACCAGTTTCAAACCTAGTTTGCACTGAAGATTTTACTGCATCAAGCTCTTCAGGCATCACAGCTGAAATTTGGGTGCGATAGTCTATTAGTTTATCCAAGAATTCTTTTCCTTCTGGACTAACCTTTCCTCCTTTAAAGAATCGTTGATCCAAATAATCGGTCATATCCATTACTTGGTAGTCCTGTGGATCCTTAACATTAGCCATCATATCCTTCTTAATACCTTCTAAATAGGAATAATACTCTTCGGATAATTCTTTAATTTTCTTTGCATCTGCCAAAAGAGGTCCAAATTTCTCATTGTTTTCAGACGCTTTAGTTTCAAGACCACTTAAAAAAGCTAGGTTATTTTCTGTAGTCTTTACGTTAGAAGCTTCTAACTTTTCGTTCATAAGACCGAAAGCCGATAGCACTTCTTTTCCCATATTTAGGGCCAACATCGCGATGAAGATCAAATACATTAGGTTGATCATCTTCTGACGTGGTGTTTCTTTTCCTCCTGCCATTTTCTAATTAGTTTTTATTATTAATTGATTTGGGATTGGTTATCATAAGACAACTAATTAGTTTCTATTCATTGCAGACAACATACCTCCATACACTCCATTTAAAGAAGAAAGGTTTGTAGCCAATGATTGCATCTGCTCTTTTAAAGCACTAGAGTTCTGAACTACTTCTTCATTAATAGAAGCCTGTCTGCTTGCACTTTCTAACTGAACTTTGTAAAGGCTATTTAAAGATTCCATTTGAGCTGCTGCTTGTATCATCTCATCAGAATATTTCCTGGTAGACTCCATAGCATCTACTGTAGGTGCGATACCTTTAGCTGCTCCTTCAAAATTCTTGATACTAGATCCAAGACTCTGCATAAGATTTGCATCTACACCAGCTTCTTTTAAAAGCTCATCTAGTTTTCTAGATAAGGACACTTCTGCCTCCTTAACCTCGTTTTCAACTACAGCATTAGATTTTCTAGAAGTCTCACCCCCGTTTAATTCAGGATACACTAAAGACCAATCTACATCGTCATCTACAGGCTCAAATGCACTAATAGCGAAAATTAAAGCTTCTGTAATAAGACCAATTGCCAAGAGCAACCCTCCTGTTAAAGGACCAAACTGCCAGTGAAGAATTTTAAATAAGGCCCCTATAATAACTATAGATGCTCCCAGGCCATAGGCCATTTGAAATAATTTTTTTGTTGATTTTGATTGTGCCATAATTCAAGATTTAAATAAATAAATTAATAATAAGTATTTGGTTTTGGTTGTTATTTTTAAAGTGCAAATGCACCTTTATACATTAGATTATCTCGTTGTATCTTCTTCGCCCATATAGTCTTGCACCGTTCTAAAGCCAATATAGCTACGTGCTGAGTCTTGGTATTCATAATCTCTGGTACTCACCTGTAAGAAGTAAGCCACATCTTTCCAAGATCCACCGCGAATTACTTTCCGGTTGTTATTGGCAGAACCAGCATTAGGGTTCATAGTAGATACATACTCATAAGAATTTGGGTCGTAACTACTGTTCGTCCATTCAGACACGTTACCAGCCATATTATACAAGTTGTAATCGTTAGGCTCAAAAGATTTAGCCTCTACAGTATATAAAGCCTGGTCCGCTGCATAGTCTCCACGTTGTGGTTTAAAGTTAGCCATAAAGCACCCTGTATCACTAATTACATAAGGACCACCCCATGGGTATGTTCCTCCTTCAATTCCACCTCTTGCTGCATATTCCCATTCTGCTTCGGTAGGTAATCTAAAGCGGTTAACAAACTGCTTGCCCCTGCTTTTTTGATCGTCATTCTTAAATTTGGTCCTCCAGTTACAAAAGGCCTGTGCCTGCTTCCAAGTAACCCCTACTACTGGGTACTCACTATACGCATCATGCCAAAAGTAATCATTGTGCATGGGCTCATTATAAGAGTAAGAGAAATCTCTGATCCACACGGTTGTATCCGGATAAATCTCTAACTCCTCTTGCTTTATAAAGTCTCTTCTACTTCCCGTTTTCGCTCTGGCTGCCGCCTCAATATCCATCCAAGTGTACTTGTACTTTAACTTGGTAACATCTATATGACGTTGACCGTTATAAGATTCCTCCTCTGAAACATACATGGAGTCTATCATGATTTCGGCATAATACTCATCAGGGTATTTAGAAGTGTCCCAAATTAGTTTTGGCTTCTTGTTTAACGCCCTTCCCTCATACCAAGATTGCATAGATGCGTTTTCTCCAACGTCATCTACCTGAGGTCCAGAATATCTGTTCATCATATATTTATCATATACAGAAAGTCTAGAAGTATCTGCATCCATAAATGCATATTCTCCTATCCCTCCATCTTCAGGACCTTTCCCCAATTCGTCTGCCAATATTGCAAGCTTAGTTCGAACAATAGAATCTTTCACCCACTCTACAAATTGGCGGTATTCACTATTCGTTATTTCGGTATCGTCCATATAGAACGACCTTACCGTAACAGTTTTTGCTGGCGCATTGAGAATCTTTGCTTGATCTTCCTCAGTTTTTCCCATAGTAAAAGATCCACGAGGAATCAATACCATTCCGTGAGGCTTTTCTGGATACCATTTTTTTCCTTTAACTCCTACAAGTTCTCCTTTTGTTCCAGACCCACAACTTGAGAGTAAAAAAACAAATGCTATAGATGACAACAATAGCTTCTTCATACGTTTGGTTAAATTTCGATTATCATTATAAATACAAACACTAGTATTATTCTCTAAAACTACATTTTAAATAATTTATTGTACAAAACCGTCTTTATACGATAAAAAATTTATCTTAATTAAAGCCTTTTTTATATGCTTTAAACCACCTTTCGGGGATATTTTGATCACATGCTTCTAAATAATCTAGTTCCGTGCAAGGTAATAACGCAACTGAATTTGTTTTAGTATGCGCTGTTATGATTGAAGGAACCTCTACCCACCATCTTTCGGTAAGTTGACTTTTATAAAAGATTAGTGACTCATTATCTGTAGGAACAGTATACTTAGTGAAATTATCACTATTACTATCCGGTGTTTCTTTAATTCTAAAATTAAGCCCCTCTATAAAATACCAAATCAATTGAGAGATGAGCTGAAATGATTGACTGTTGTTCTCACATTCATACACTCCAAACAACGACACATTATCGCTTATCCCCGCATATCTAGCAATGGTACATATTTCTCTTCCCGTAAATCCATTTGGAGAAAAATTACTAGAAGACCCCATTTCCGACGCTCGTACGGCACGAGCATCCAAACTTACCATATGGGCATTTCTCAGCACAGGCTCTGCCAATGTAATATCACTAATCAATTGACCCAACCGGTAATAATCAAAGAATAAACGCTCCATAAGATCTATTTCCTCCTGAGTATTAAAATAACTCTGATACCCAATATTCGAAAAATTAAAAAGATTATTGGGTTTATCGGTTATAATCTTACTCATATAGGAGTGTGTAGAAATCTGATCCTCGTCCAATCCAAAATCGAACCTACTATCTATGGATACTAAATTAACCATATTTTTGAGTCCATCAAATGCTCTATAGGTAGGATAAGTAATATCTTGTGAAGCTCCTATTACGATTGGGATGATATCTTTAGCAATCAACTCTGCCACTACTCCCTTCACTACAAAATAGGTGTCCTCTACCGTATCTCCAGGGTTTACATCCCCTAAATCTACAATATTGGTATTCCAATTCCCCATCATTAAGCCATAGAGTTGATTTCTAATCCCCGATAAATCCAAGACCTCCTTTGGTTCCCCAAAAGCATTCCTTGTTTCGTTTACTCCTAAAAATGCCACATTGGCTTTGGCCAATTCTGGAAGCCCCTCTTTTGAGGTGTGTTTAAAAATCTGCCTCCCTAAGGACTGTGAAGGCAATAACTCACATTGGTCTAATACCTCTTCTTTAATAGGTACTAAAAAACTGAAAACCATATTATTTCTTAGTCTTAGGTTTGGCTTTAGATTTGGCCTTAGTTTTTTTCTTAGGTGATTTCTTGTCTATAAGCTGCTTGGCTTCCTCCAAAGTAATTTTAGTAGGATCTACATCTTTTGAAACCTCTACCTTCACCTTACCTTTTATTATAGAATGCCTACCCCATCTAGCCTTTTCGATACGGATACCCTCTTCTGGCCATTCTTGTATCAGCTTATCAATCTCCTTTTGTTTTTTAACCTCTATAAGCTCCTTAATATCAGCCTCGGTAAGATTATCATAATCATACTTCTTGCTTACATTAATAAACATTCCATCCCATTTTATAAAGGGACCAAACCTACCAACTCCTTTGGTTACTTCTTTATCTTCATACATAGCGATAGGGGCATCTGCTTTTTGTTTTTCCACAATAAGCTCTATTGCTCTATCCATTGTAATATCCATGGCACTTTCACCTTTAGCCATAGAGATATATGTTTTTCCGAATTTTACATAAGGCCCAAACCTACCCACGTTGGCCACTACTTCCTCCCCTTCATAAACTCCCAGATTCCTAGGCAGCTTAAATAGGTCCATAGCTTGCTCATAAGTAATGGAATTTAACGACTGATCTGGCAGCAAACTAGCAAACAAGGGTTTGTCTTCATCATCTACAGTTCCTATTTGAACCATTGGCCCAAATCTACCCAACCTAACGGATACTTGTCGCCCAGTTTCTGGATCTGTTCCCAAAATACGCTCACCACTTGCCCTATCTGCATTTTCTTCTACATCAATCACCTTCGGATGAAAATCGCTATAGAAATTCTTCATTACCTTTTGCCAATCTTCATTCCCTGTAGCAATCTCATCAAACTCCTCCTCTACCTTGGCAGTAAAATTATAATCTAAAATAGATTCAAAATGACTTACAAGGAAATCGGTAACAATCATTCCAATATCGGTTGGCACCATCTTCCCTTTATCCGAACCTACATTTTCGATCAGTTCTTTAGAAGTAATTTTATCGGATTTAAATCGCAGTTGCACATATTTACGTTCTGTACCCTCTACATTACCTTTTTCTATATACCCTCTATTTTGTATTGTAGAAATAGTAGGTGCATAAGTAGAAGGACGTCCAATTCCCAATTCTTCCAATTTCTTCACTAAAGAAGCTTCGGTAAATCTATACGGGGCTCTTGTGAATCGCTCTGTAGCAGTTATATACTTATTTTCTAACTGCTCCCCTTCCTTCATAGCAGGAAGCATTCCTTCTTGCTCTTCAGAAATATCCTCTTCATCAGTCCCTTCTAGGTATACTTTAAGAAACCCGTCAAATTTAATCACCTCCCCGTTGGCTGTGAATTCTTCTTTATGAGTGTTGGCTTTTATCTTAACATTTGTTCGCTCCAATTGCGCATCGCTCATTTGAGATGCTAAGGTACGCTTCCATATTAATTCATATAATTTAGCCTGATCTCTTTCTAGGGAAGGAGACTGATTAGTCATATCCGTAGGTCTAATAGCCTCATGCGCTTCTTGTGCACCCTTAGACTTGCCCGTAAAATTCCTAACCTTACTGTAATCCTTACCGTAATTCTTTATAATAGCATCCTTAGCAGCATCTATAGCTTCTTTAGAAAGGTTAACGCTATCGGTTCTCATATATGTTATTAACCCCGCCTCATATAAACGCTGTGCTACCTGCATGGTTTTAGAAACCGAAAAATAGAGTTTACGAGAAGCCTCTTGTTGTAGCGTTGAAGTGGTAAACGGTGCTGCCGGAGACTTTTTTGCTGGCTTCTTTTCAAGACTAGCTACTGAAAAAGCAGCTCCTACATTTTGCTGTAAAAACTTCTCTGCCGCTTCCTGGCTAGGATAAGTCTTATTTAACTTAGCAGTTACTACACTACCCTCATCAGTTATAAACTCTGCTGATATCCTAAATGCTGCTTCGGGAACAAAAGCTTCAATTGCTCTTTCCCTTTCCACTATTAACCTTACGGCAACAGATTGCACCCTACCAGCAGATAATCCTGGTTTAATCTTTTTCCACAATACTGGAGATAGCTCGTACCCTACTAACCGGTCTAAGACCCTTCTTGCTTGTTGGGCATTCACCAAATTGTAATTAATCTCCCTAGGATTTTCAATCGCTTTTTGAATAGCCGATTTGGTAATGGAGTTAAAAACAATCCGTTTCGTTTTATTTTTATCTAACTTTAATTCCTCTGCCAAATGCCAGGAAATGGCCTCCCCCTCTCGGTCCTCATCACTAGCCAACCATATAGTTTCTGCTTTATTGGCCAAATCCTTTAATTTTTTGACCACCGCTTTCTTTTCCTTATCTACAATGTATTTAGGAACAAAACCATTTTCTACATCCACACCCAATTCTTTGGAAGGCAAATCGGCAATATGCCCAAAACTAGAGGCTACCTTATAGTCCTTTCCTAAAAATTTCTCAATAGTCTTTGCCTTAGCAGGAGACTCCACAATTACTAAATTCTTTGCCATTAACATGTTTTTGGAAAAACAAAAGTAACTGATTTTTTTAATTTGATGCCATACCTTTATTATATGACGAGAAATTCACCTGCTAGAAACAGCTGATTTCAACCATCAAATACCGTCAAAAAAATTATTATTCAGCCTTACTATTAGAATATATAAATACAGGCATATTCTCTTTACAAATTACACCACTTGGCATGGCCACCATAGCACAGTCCGAAACCAAACCATTCTCTATATTGTATTCTACCATACCTTTATTATATTCCTTTACCATAGAAAGAAAAAGAACAGTATCTATTTTGGCAGAATAAGCAATATAGGAGGTAGGCCCTCCGCAAGGCTTAGCCCCTAAAGCTGTAAAACGCCATTGCTTGCTATCATCGCAATCTTCGCTTTTTGCCAATTTCTGTATTTCCTTATGCATAGTATCCAACTCCGTTTTATCCGACACTCCTACCTCCCCCTCTGAGCAAGATTTTGCCAGGAAAAAGAAAACTGTAGAAAATAGCATATACTTTAAATTAAGAATGCTCATCATATTAAATCAATTTAAGTATTCAACAACCTTATATCTTCTGCTAGATTGGTACACTGACAACTCTACACAGCACCCTAGGCAAGAAAAAGCTACTACAACAAATAAAAGAATACATTGTTAAACCACAAAAGAGATTCGCGATCTATTTACATATAAATTATGTAAAAAAAGCCCCATTTGGAAAAACAAAAACTTCCCATTATCCCTAACAATATACTAACACACCATAAACACAAATCAACCTCCTTTACTCCTCATAGGTGGCACAATACAATTTATTTAATTTTTAACTGTCATTATGTCACATGTTTCTAGATAATGCTATCTTTGCAAACCACAAAAGCTAATGTACCAGAACATGGAGAAGACAATAGATGAATCCGTACAGGGAACTGCATTAACCTTAAAAGAAAAGGAAAACAGTTCGCGAAAACTATATATAGAGAGCTATGGTTGCGCAATGAACTTTTCTGATAGTGAGATTGTAGCTTCTATACTCTCAGAAGAAGGTTTTAACACCACTCAAGAACTTGAAGAGGCCGACCTAGTATTGGTAAACACTTGTTCTATTAGGGAGAAAGCAGAACTTACCATTCGCAAGCGCCTGGAGAAATTCAACGCAGTTAAACGTCATAGACCACACATGAAGGTTGGAGTGCTAGGTTGTATGGCCGAAAGGTTAAAATCAAAATTATTAGAGGAGGAGAAAATTGTAGACATGGTTGTAGGACCAGATGCTTATAAAGACCTCCCTAACTTAATAAAAGAAGTAGATAGCGGTCGTGATGCTGTAAACGTAATTCTATCTAAAGAAGAAACATACGGTGATATTTCTCCGGTCCGATTAAACTCTAATGGGGTAACAGCATTTGTCTCCATTACACGCGGATGTGATAATATGTGTACTTTTTGCGTAGTACCTTTTACTAGAGGGCGAGAAAGAAGTAGAGATCCACAATCCATTTTAGAGGAGGTAACTAACTTGGTAAACAAGGGATATAAAGAGGTGACCCTTCTAGGTCAGAATGTAGACAGTTATTTATGGTACGGAGGCGGCTTAAAGAAGGACTTTAAAAAAGCATCCGAAATACAGAAAGCCACTTCGGTAAATTTCGCAAATCTATTAGAAATGGTAGCGCAAGCACATCCAAAATTACGGATCCGCTTTTCTACCTCCAACCCACAAGACATGACTTTAGATGTGGTAAGAGTGGTAGCTAAATACGAAAATGTTTGTAACTACATTCACCTTCCTGTACAAAGCGGTAGCAATCGCATCCTTAAGGAAATGAACAGGCAGCATACTCGCGAAGAGTATTTAGAATTGGTAAAAAACATTATGGAAATCATTCCCGATTGTGCCATATCTCAGGATATGATTGCTGGCTTCCCCACAGAAACAGAAGAGGACCATCTAGACACCCTGTCTTTAATGCGGGAGGTGAAGTATGAATTTGGTTATATGTATGCTTACTCTGAGAGACCTGGTACAGCAGCAGCCAAAAATTTGGAGGACGATGTTCCAGAAGAAACTAAAAAGCGAAGATTAGCAGAAATCATAGCATTACAAAGAGAACACAGCCACTATAGAAGCAAACAGCAATTAGGAAAAACGGTAGAGGTACTTATTGAAGGAACTTCCAAAAAATCGGAATTAGACTGGATGGGAAGAAATTCACAAAGCTCGGTTGTAGTCTTTCCTAAAGAAAACTATAAGGTTGGGGATTTTGTAAATGTAAAAATCACAGATTGTACATCAGGAACACTATTAGGTGTACCTGTAGGATATTCTCATAACAATTAATTATTATGGAGTCGATCCAAGCAATTAAACAACGATATGAAATTGTTGGTAACGATGTAAAACTAAATCGTGCCATTGAAAAGGCCATTCAGGTTGCCCCTACAGATATTTCTGTACTAGTCACCGGGGAGAGCGGGGTAGGTAAAGAGGCCATCCCAAAAATAATTCACTCTCTTTCCCATAGAAAACATGCTAAATATATCGCAGTGAACTGTGGAGCCATTCCTGAAGGGACTATAGACAGTGAACTTTTTGGACACGAAAAAGGTGCTTTTACAGGAGCCACTTCCACAAGAAGTGGTTATTTTGAAGTGGCCGACGGAGGAACCATTTTTTTAGATGAAGTGGGAGAACTCCCTCTTACCACACAAGTACGCCTATTAAGGGTGTTAGAAAATGGCGAGTTCTTAAAAGTAGGCTCTTCTCAAGTACAAAAAACGGACGTCAGGATTGTTGCTGCGACCAACGTTAATATGTACGAAGCAATAAAAAATGAAAAGTTTAGAGAAGACCTTTACTATCGTTTAAGCACAGTAGAGATTAACATCCCCCCACTAAGGGAGCGGAAAGATGACATCCACCTGCTATTTAGGAAATTTGCTTCAGATTTTGGGCAAAAATATAAGATGCCCACCATTAGATTGGAAGATGATGCAGTACAACTACTTGTTAAATATCGCTGGCCTGGAAACATCCGACAATTGCGAAATATTGCAGAACAAATCTCTGTATTAGAAGAGAGCAGAAACATCTCTTTAGCTTCCCTTAATAGCTATTTACCTAATGCGAGTAACACCAACCTTCCCGCAATAGTTAAGGAAGAAAAGAAGAAAAGCGATTTTAGCAACGAAAGGGAAATTCTTTACAAGGTTTTATTCGACATGAAGGGGGATTTAAACGACCTAAAAAAACTCACCTTAGAGCTTCTTAAAAACAATGATAGCGAAAAAGTACAAGGGGAGAATGAGAACCTGATCCGAAAAATTTACGGAAAGGAAGAAGAAGTCTATACAGATGAGGAAGAAGAAGAAGTTGCAACTAATATTCTGGAGCTCCCAGAGCCCTACGTAGAAAAACCAACTCCCACCCCTGCAATAGAAGACAAGTATCACTTTGCAGAAGAAATTGAAGAAGAAGAAACCTTATCTTTACAGGAAAAGGAAATAGAACTTATAAAAAAGGCACTAGAGAGAAACAAAGGAAAAAGAAAGGCTGCCTCCGCTGAGCTTGGAATCTCGGAACGCACCCTTTACCGAAAAATAAAACAGTACGACCTTTAGAAAAAGCCAAAGTAAAAAAGAATTTAATGATTAATAACAAATACCTTATTATAATGCTTGTTTTGGTAGCAGGCATTTCTAGTTGTGGAATTTATAATTTCACGGGTGGTGATGTTGGGACAGCAAAAACATTTCAGGTACCCTATTTCCAAAACTATGCCTCCCAAAATCCAGGCTCTACATTTGAACCAGGAATGGACAGGGATTTTACCTTAGCCCTTCAAGATTTAATTCTAAACCAAACCAGCCTAGATTTAGTTACCTCTAACGGAGACTTGGTATATGAAGGAGAGATAGTAGAATATCGTATCTCACCTATGTCTGCTACCGCTCAACAGACTGCAGCACAAAACAGATTAACTATAAGGGTAAATGTAAGGTTCTTTAACAACACCAAAGCGGATGCAGATTTTGAACAGCCGTTCTCATTCTTTTATGATTATCCGGCTAACTCTCAATTTTCTTCTGTGAAAGATGAAGCCCATCAAGTAATTTTTGAACGTATTACCCAAGATATTTTTAATAAATCATTGGCAGATTGGTAGAATATGAACGTACAAGATTTTACATATCTATTACAAAACCCCGATAAATTGGTCTCCCCCTTGCAGACGCATCAACTGGAAGATATTTTGGAAGAATACCCTTATTTCCAAGCTGCCAGAGCAATGCATTTAAAAGGATTAAAAAACTTAAACAGTTTTAAATATAATAACGCCCTTAAAGTCACTGCTGCCTATACCGCCGACAGGGATATTTTATTCGATTTTATTACCTCTAAAGACTTTCTTCAGAATACTATAGCAGATTCTATTTCAGGAAAAGCCACTTCTTTAAGTGACACCTTAACCATTTCCGAAGAAATTACATCCGAATTTAAAGAAGAGAAATCGTTGATAGAAGTATCGGAAGATGAACCATGGCCTCGTACCGCAAAAGATGCGAACCAAATTTTAGACCCCTCAATTTTCACCTCTAAGGACCCTAAAATAGACGAAGCTCTTACGGAGGATAAAAAAAAAGCCGAAGAAGTACTAGAGATAGGAAAACCCCTTAGCTTTTCAAAGGACGAAAAATACTCCTTTGCCCAATGGTTACAGCTCACCAATCAAAATCCTAAAAAGGAAGAGACTACCCCGGAACCCGAATCCGAAGACAAACAATCCCAACCTACTCATAAGAATACAGAACATCAAAAGAAGAAATTTGAACTTATAGATA
Source organism: Arenibacter latericius DSM 15913 (assembly GCF_000424985.1). Lineage (GTDB taxonomy): Bacteria > Bacteroidota > Bacteroidia > Flavobacteriales > Flavobacteriaceae > Arenibacter > Arenibacter latericius. Next base: position 47,893 of record NZ_AUKX01000013.1, on the reverse strand, counting down.
AGTTCATACAAAACAACCCTAAAATAGTACCACAGGAGAATACCAAAAAGGTATCTATTAAGGAATCACTGACCTTTGACCAGAACGAATTAATGACCGCAACCTTGGCCAAGGTATACGTGGAACAGAAAAAATACAAGCAGGCCATACAAGCCTATCGAATTTTAAGTTTGAAATATCCAGAAAAAAGTAGTTTCTTTGCAGACCGAATAAAAGCGGTGGAAAAAATACAACAAGAAAAAACATAATTTAATGAATACTACATTTACAATATTCTTGGTCCTAATTATCTTGGTAGCCCTTTTACTAATGCTAGTAATTATGGTTCAAAACCCTAAAGGCGGTGGGTTATCTTCCTCTTTTGGAGGTGGCGGAAGTCAGGTTGTTGGCGGTGTAAAGAAAACAGGGGATTTTCTAGACAAAAGCACATGGACCTTAGCAACAATTCTAGTGGTATTAATTCTACTTTCTAATATTGCTGTAAAAGGTAGCTTTAGTGATTCGGACTCTAAATTACTAAATGGCGAACCTATAGAAAACACTACTCCAGGCGTTTTACCAGGAGCTCCTACAACACCAGCAGAAGCACCTGCCACAAATCCTGCAGACAGCCTATAAGAAGGACTAAAAGACATAAATTATTTTAAAATGCCAGCTTTAATGACAAGCTGGCATTTTTATTTTAACAAAGTGGCAGTCTTTCAACAATGGCATAATTTCTGCCTATAAGAAGGAAACTTAAAAACAATTAAAATTTTTATAATATGGCTAAAGTTAGTATTAAACCATTAGCGGATAGAGTTCTTATTGAGCCTATGGCTGCCGAAACTAAGACCGCATCAGGTCTTTACATCCCAGACACCGCAAAGGAAAAACCACAACAAGGCAAGGTAGTTGCTGTTGGTCCTGGAACTAAGGAAAATGAAGTAACCCTTAAAGTTGGTGACACCGTTCTATATGGGAAATATGCCGGCACAGAATTAAAATTGGAAGGTAATGAATACTTAATGATGCGCGAGAGCGACATCTTGGCAATCGTCTAATTGACGATTCCTTTAGTTCTTGCATATGTAAGAACAGCTTAAAGCTTTATTACAATTATTTATTAAACAAGTTCTCGCCAAGTCGAGACAGAACAACAAAAAATAAATTATGGCAAAAGATATAAAATTTGACATTGATGCTAGAGACGGCTTAAAACGCGGAATCGATGCATTGGCAAATGCAGTAAAAGTAACCTTAGGACCAAAAGGTAGAAACGTAATCATCAGTAAATCATTTGGCGCACCTACCATTACTAAAGATGGTGTTTCTGTAGCCAAGGAAATAGAATTGGAAGATGCTCTAGAAAACATGGGAGCTCAAATGGTAAAAGAAGTTGCTTCTAAAACCAATGATTTAGCAGGTGACGGAACCACTACTGCAACTGTATTGGCACAGGCAATCGTTAAAGAAGGTCTTAAAAACGTAGCAGCTGGTGCAAATCCAATGGATTTAAAAAGAGGTATAGACAATGCCGTAGCTACTATCATTGAAGACTTAACTAAACAAGCTAAAAAAGTAGGTGATTCTACAGATAAAATAAAGCAAGTTGCTTCTATTTCTGCTAATAACGATGAGACTATCGGCGACCTAATTGCACAAGCATTTGTAAAGGTTGGTAAAGAGGGTGTTATTACCGTAGAAGAAGCTAAAGGTATGGAAACCTATGTAGATGTTGTTGAAGGAATGCAGTTTGACAGAGGTTACCTTTCTCCTTACTTTGTAACGGATTCTGAAAAGATGACCGCAGACTTAGACAACCCTTACATTCTACTATACGACAAGAAGATTTCTTCCATGAAGGATCTTTTACCTGTACTAGAGCCTGTAGCACAGTCTGGTAAGCCTTTATTGATTATTGCTGAAGATGTAGATGGTGAAGCATTGGCTACTTTGGTTGTAAACAAATTAAGAGGATCTTTAAAAATCGCAGCCGTTAAAGCACCTGGTTTTGGTGACAGAAGAAAAGCAATGTTAGAAGACATCGCAATCTTAACTGGTGGTACTGTAATTTCTGAGGAAAGAGGGTTTACTATGGAAAACACTACCTTAGATATGTTAGGTACTTGTGAGAAAGTTTCTATCGACAAAGACAACACTACTATTGTTAATGGTTCTGGAGATGCTAAAACCATTAAGACAAGAGTAAATCAAATAAAATCTCAAATAGAATCTACTACTTCTGACTACGATAAAGAAAAACTTCAGGAGCGTTTAGCTAAATTAGCTGGAGGGGTTGCCGTACTATATGTAGGTGCAGCATCTGAAGTAGAGATGAAAGAGAAGAAAGATAGAGTAGACGATGCACTACACGCTACTAGAGCAGCTGTAGAAGAAGGTATCGTTGCTGGTGGAGGTGTAGCCTTAATTAGAGCAAAAGCATTACTTTCTAATATTAAAGCAGAAACTCCTGACGAAGAAACTGGAATCCAAATCGTTGCTAGAGCTATTGAAGCTCCATTGAGAATTATCGTTGAAAATGCAGGTGGTGAAGGTTCAGTTGTAGTTGCTAAAGTATTAGATGGTAAAGGAGATTTTGGTTACGATGCCAAATCTGAAACCTATGTAGATATGATTAAAGCAGGTATTATAGATCCTAAGAAAGTAACTAGAATTGCATTGGAGAATGCAGCTTCAGTTTCTGGAATGATCTTGACTACAGAATGTGCTTTAATCGACATTAAAGAAGATGCTCCTGCAGCCCCAGCAATGGGTGGCGGTGGAATGCCAGGAATGATGTAATGGCAACTTGTCAAAAATGCAGTATTTAAAAAAGCCGTCCTTGAAATTTCAAGGACGGCTTTTTACTTTAGGCAACTATACTATCTTATAGATATTAAGACCTTATAAATCCCAGGCCTTAATGATGCGCTCCGTCATCGGAATTATCTTCACGATACTTACAACAAGGGTGAATTCCCTCATAAGCTTTTTCAGTAGCTTTTAACTCTTTGGTATCATGCCCCACTCCAACAATCGCAGATTTCACCTTCATAGTATTTGTCTTCCGCTCATCCATGATAAGGGATAATTGATGGGTTGGAATATCCCAGGCAGCAAACTTAACTCCCTTTACTCCTAAAGCAGCCTTTTCTATTCGCTCTTTACACATGGAACATTTTCCATTCACTTCAAAAGTCACCTTCTTGTTTTTCTCTTGCCCATAAGCCACTATCGATAAGACAGTAAAAGCAAATCCTAATATTGCATTTTTAATTTTCATGAATTTTGTATTAAATCGATTATCAATCTTTAAAGTTATAATTTATATCTAAAACCTGTATAAAACATCCTACCCATAGTAGGACCGTAAATTATAGTAGTATCAAAATTTGGTCCAAAAGGATCCCCTGCACTTAACACTGGCCTATCTTGAACGTAATCCGTTAAGTTTTCACCACCAATATAGATTTCAAACTTATCCGAGAATACTCTAGTTAACTGTGCATTCATCAAGCTAAAAGAACGCGAATATTCTCCCAGCTGATACTCCATAGGGTTATTAGTTGTATTTGGCAATCGCTGTTTCCCTAATGCATGTAAAGTGTAATCTGCCCGCCACTGCGATCCATTTTCCTTCGCCTTGGTAATATAGCCCACATTAGCAAAGAATCGATGTTGGGCCTGCAAAGGCTTTTGCAGCTTACCAGAAACATAGTCCGTCTCTACATCATAAAATTTATAGGCAGTTCTCACCTCTACGTTCTCTAATAGCTTGTGATTTACTTCAAACTGAAAGCTTCGCGCAACACTTTTACCTTCTAGATTATAAAAGGAAACTGCTTGAGGATCTTCCCAATCTACTACTACCTGATTATTAAAATCTGTAACGTAATAATCTAAAGAAATATTTCCAACTCTATTGAAGAGGATAAAGCCCTGTATAAATCCTACACCATAATTCCAGGCATCTTCAGCATCTAATCCATAAACATTACCTCCTTGTTGATCTATTTTTATTTTTCGTACCGAGCCAAACATTTGCTGATTTTCCGCAAATATATTAGCCGCTTTTCTTCCACGTCCAATTGAAGCTTTTATACTTCCCCTTTCCCAAGGTAGATAACGAACATGAAGCCTAGGGGTAATAAAATTTCCTAGATTGTTATGACTATCTGCCCTAATTCCTGCGGTTAAGCTCAATTTCTTCAAGTCATCATAACTATATTCAAAAAACGCACCAATAGATTTATCAACCCTAGAATAGTCTATTGCATTTACCATTTCGGTATAACCATCATACGCAAAGGTGACACCTGTTTTAAATTTACTTCGTGTATCTCCAATAATAGAATTTAACTGCAAATTGGTATAACTACTCTCATGATCAATATTATATCGATTAAAGCCAAAGTACGAGTCCTGCTTATGCAAACTATAAGCAGTTTGAAAACCTATGCTTTGAAACGGCAGTTCGGGAAAAACATATCCTAACTTCCAAGAAGAATCAAACCTCCTTGTATCTATTTCACTACCCCATGCGTTGGTGGTAAATTTATCTGTACTAGGGTTAAATTGGGTCTGCCCTGTCTGTTTCTCATCATTTAAAAACCGCACATTAATAAAACTCACCCATCCCTTCTCTGCATCCTGGTACTGCCATCTATTTAAGATATTGATCTGATTCCCCAAGGGAGCGTCTAAGAATCCATCTTTATTTTCATCTTCTTTAGCATTCCTATAATTTCCATGCAAATAAAGTCCCGTACTCCATTTATCACTTAGAGCATGGTTGAGGTGGGTATTTAATTCTAGTCTACCGTTCATATTAGCATAACCGTTCACAAAGAGTCGCTTATCCGTAAAAGGCTTCACCAATTCTGCATTTATCTGACCAGAGATGCTCTCATACCCATTTACCACACTTCCACCTCCTTTGGTAATCTGGATACTTTCTACCCAGGTCCCAGGTATAAAGCTCAACCCATACACCTGTGATGCACCACGCACCATCGGGATATTTTCTTGAGCAATTAATAGATATGGACTGGTAAGCCCTAACATCTGAACCTGTTTAGTTCCTGTAAGAGCATCAGAAAAATTAACATCTATAGACGGATTGGTTTCAAAACTTTCGGAAAGATTGCAACATGCAGCCTTTAGTAATTCTGCGCTATTGATAGTAACCACATTCTGAGGACTGAAATAAGACTTTTGCAAGGCGTCTCGCTTCTTCTGAAGAACTACCTCATCCAACTCATTAGAAGGCCGTAGACGATGACGTAATTCTCGAGGCTCATTTACCGTAAGCGTATCGGTATGAAACCCAACATAACTTATTACTAACTTATTATATTCTAGAACAAAAGGAATTGTAAACTTACCATCTTCCCCGGTAATAGTCCCCGTTTGGGAATTTAACCAGTACACATTTGCACCAGGCAATACCTTATCACTATCCTCAGAATTAGATTCTAAGATTACCCCCTCAACATTCTGACCACATACTAGAAATGGCAGGGAGGTTAAAACAAAAAATAAAAATTTATTCATTAAATTATTTTTAATATTAGTAAAACAAAAACATACCAAAATTCACCACCCATACTCAAAAGAGCGGGTAGGCAATTTTTTTACTAATATTAAAATCAAAGTAGAAAAACCTGATACACCAGGTATATATCCCTCCCTAAAAGAGGAGGTGGATTATTAGTTCCTAAATTGGGAAGTCCATCAATTTCTTCTAAAAAATGAAAATCAGCTTCCTCCTTAAGCACGGCATAAGTAAAAGGCAAAACCAACTTTAAGTCCTTCACAGAAAAAGCAAGATCCTCTAATCCCTTAATTGAGAGAACCTCATCAATACAACAAGAAGGTTGCTCTAAATTAAGATTTGTAATTTCTGCGTCATCAGCAGCTATCATGCCACAACTTTCCGCTTCTTGAAAAAAAGCAATATCTACTAAGTGACCTAAGCAATAATGTTTTTCCACCGTCCAAGAAACGGTAGCAAACAAAATCAGCAACGCCAACCAAAGGGAAGTTATTTTACGAATGACTTGTTTCATCGATGCAAAAATAATGAAATCTTATATACCTTTTCCAAATTCCATTCACAACCTAAACTTCTTATCACCATTATTATTGCCTTTATTTTTTTTAGAAAAAACAGATGAAAAGGAATTAAATCAATAACGTTAAACTTCACGTCAGAAAATAGAAATATGGTTAATTTTGACGAAAACTTATTTATGTTCGAAAAACTAAAATTACAAGTTACTGATATACTAAAAACACCTCATCAAGAGACCAATCAAAAATTACAGGCTATTTGTAATTTACTAAAAGACAATGTCCCTTATTATGATTGGGTAGGTTTTTATTTTAGAAACGGCAACAAAGAAGAGCTTATCCTAGGCCCTTATGCTGGCGCACCCACAGACCATACCACTATTCCTTTTGGAAAAGGCATATGCGGTCAGGTAGCCGTATCTAACCAAAACTTTGTGGTTCCTGATGTAAAAGCTCAGGATAATTATATTGCCTGTAGCATAACTGTTAAATCAGAAATAGTAGTACCCTTATTTGTAAACGGGGAAAATATTGGACAAATAGATATAGATTCTAATACCATAAATCCATTTTCTGAGGAAGACGAGCGCTTTTTAGAATACATCAATCATGAAATATCTAATATTTACTAAACTTTAGAGTGATTGTTGTTAAATCTACTGTTTTTAAGTACAAAAAAACTACTTTTGCACCCTGTTAATCCATAATAATAAGTACAAAAAAATGAGCACCTCCAAAAAAGCTACTTCGGCCCTTATTTCAGTATTCCATAAAGATGGTCTTGCACCCTTAGTAGAAAAGCTTAATGAATTGGGAATCACCATTTATTCTACTGGTGGCACAGAGAAATTTATTAAAGAATTAGGCATTGATGTAGTTCCTGTAGAGGACATTACAAGTTACCCTTCCATTTTAGGAGGTAGGGTTAAAACCTTACACCCAAAAGTTTTTGGCGGAATCCTTAATCGCCAAGACAATGAAGGGGACCAAGAGCAATTGAAGGAGTTTGGAATCCCTCAATTAGACATTGTAATCGTAGATTTATATCCTTTTGAAAAAACTGTAGCCAGCGGAGCTTCTGAACAAGATATTATTGAAAAGATAGATATAGGCGGTATTTCATTAATACGCGCAGCTGCTAAAAACTACAAGGATACACTATGTGTTTCTTCTATGGATGATTACCAGGAGGTATTAGAAATAATGACCAAAGGTAACGGAAGTACTACCTTGGAAGAACGTAAGCGATTTGCTACAAAATCTTTTAATATATCTTCTCATTACGATTCGGCCATCTTCAATTACTTTAATCAAGATTTAAAGGAGCCCTCCTTAAAATTAAGTGAAACTAATGGACAAGTACTTAGGTATGGCGAAAATCCACACCAAAAAGGATTTTTCTTTGGAGATTTTGATGCCATGTTTCAGAAGTTACACGGTAAAGAACTTTCTTACAATAACTTATTAGATGTTGATGCCGCAGTAAATCTTATTGAGGAATTTAAAAATGACGAGCCTACGTTTGCTATTTTAAAGCATAACAACGCTTGTGGCTTAGCCACTCGCTCTACAATAAAAGAAGCTTATGTAGACGCTTTGGCAGGAGACCCCGTTTCCGCCTTTGGAGGAGTTTTGATTAGTAATAAAGAAATTGATGCAGCTACCGCAACAGAAATTCACAATCTATTCTGTGAGGTAATCATTGCCCCTAGTTACTCTGACGAGGCGTTAGAGATTTTGAAAGGCAAGAAAAACCGCATCATATTAATCCAAAAAGAAGTTGCATTACCAACTACTACAGTAAGAACCTGTTTAAACGGAGTGCTTCTACAAGATAAAGATTACAAAACCGACACCTTAGAAGACCTAACTAATGTTACCGATAAAAAGGCTACTGACCAGGAGCTAGAGGATTTAATATTTGCATCTAAACTGTGTAAACACACAAAAAGTAACACTATTGTTTTAGCCAAGAATAAGCAATTATGTGCTAGTGGCACAGGACAGACCTCTAGAGTAGACGCTTTAAACCAAGCAATTCATAAGGCCAAATCCTTTAATTTTGACTTAAATGGAGCGGTTATGGCTAGTGATGCGTTTTTTCCTTTTCCAGATTGTGTAGAAATTGCGCATAAAAGTGGTATAACAAGCGTTATACAACCAGGAGGATCTATTAAAGACCAGCTAAGTATTGACTATTGCAATGAAAATGGGATATCTATGGTAATGACGGGCACCCGCCATTTTAAACATTAATTTCCTTACTTTTGAAGATAAAACTGACTTTTAATCCGAAAACAAACAGCTAAAAAATGGGATTTTTTGATTTCTTAACCGAGGAGATAGCGATAGATTTAGGAACCGCTAACACCCTAATTATTCACAATGACAAGGTTGCTGTGGACAATCCCTCTATTGTTGCTAGAGATAGAATTACTGGCAAAATCATCGCGGTTGGAAAAGAAGCCAGTATGATGCAGGGGAAAACCCATGAAAACATCAAGACCATTAGGCCGTTAAAGGATGGAGTTATTGCGGATTTTGATGCATCTGAAAAGATGATCAGTATGTTTATTAAAAACATACCCGCACTTAAGAAAAAGTGGTTCCCGCCCGCATTGCGGATGGTAATATGCATCCCTTCCGGAATTACGGAGGTAGAAATGAGGGCGGTAAAAGAATCGGCAGAGCGAGTAAATGGCAAGGAAGTATATCTAATTCACGAACCAATGGCAGCTGCTATAGGGATCGGATTAGATATTATGCAACCTAAAGGAAATATGATCGTAGATATAGGTGGGGGAACTACTGAAATTGCGGTAATTGCTCTAGGAGGAATCGTATGCGATAAGTCCGTTAAGATTGCCGGTGATGTATTCACAAATGATATTATCTATTATATGCGTACCCAGCATAACTTATATGTTGGAGAAAGCACCGCAGAGAATATTAAGATTACTATTGGTTCTGCCACGGAAGACTTACAGTCGCCACCAGATGAAATGTCCGTTCAAGGTAGGGATCTTCTAACCGGTAAACCAAAACAAGTTTCTGTTTCTTATAGGGAAATAGCAAAAGCTTTGGATAAATCCATTTTAAGGGTAGAAGATGCAGTTATGGAAACCTTATCTCAAACGCCACCAGAATTGGCGGCAGATATCTATAACACAGGAATTTACCTAGCTGGAGGCGGGTCTATGCTAAGAGGTCTAGATAGACGTTTATCTCAAAAAACAGACTTACCAGTATATATTGCAGAGGATCCATTAAGAGCTGTTGTTAGGGGTACGGGAATTGCTTTAAAAAATTTGGACCGCTATAAAAGCATCTTAATTAAATAAATTTAATAAAAAGCTTTGATGGGAATCATCCTATTAAAACTAATAAAAGCAACCGGACCTTAATTCTAGAATTGACCTATTAAAAATGAAGGTTCAATAATTTAACACAAGTACATGCAGCAGATTATTAATTTTATATTAAAATATAAAAACTTCTTGCTCTATGTATTGTTAATGATCATTGCACTAACATTTACAATAAGGGCACAGTCTTACCATAATTCTAAGTTTTTTAATTCGGCAAATTGGCTTACCGGTAATTTATACGAATCTACCAACAACGTTTCTACCTTCTTTAGCCTTGGGATAGAGAACAAAAAGTTAGTTGAAGAAAATAAGAGATTACGTTACCAATTATTCAATCAGAAAAAAGAAGTAGTTGAAGTTGAACAATTGGATTCTACCCAAATTGATTATGAGGTGTTTTCTGGCCAAATAATTAAAAATAGCTATTCTTTACCAAGGAACTATATCACTCTAAACAAAGGAAGTTCTGATGGACTGGAGATAGATATGGGGGTTATTACTGCTGATGGAATTCTAGGTATAATAGAACATACCTCAAAAAATTTCTCGTTGGTGCAAAGCATCCTAAATGTAAGGTCTAGAATTAATGCTAAGATAAAAAACACTAACCATTACGGTTCCTTAACATGGGACACCAAAGATTACCGAACAGCACAATTGAAAGACATAGAGCGACTGGTACCCTTAAATATTGGTGACACCATCGTAACCGGTGCAAGTTCTAGTATTTTTCCAGAAAACATACCTATTGGAGTCATCGAGAATTTTGAAATTACCACATCCCAAAGTTCGTATCATATTGATGTTCGACTTTTTAATGACATGACCACTGTAAAGAATGTGTATATCATAAAAAACACGAATCGTAAAGAAATTATAGAACTAGAATCCAAGATCCGTAATGACTAGCAATAGCACCTTTATTATTGTTATTAGATTTATACTATTAATTTTAGTACAGGTCTTGGTATTCAATAATCTTAATTTTTTCGGATATATAAACCCGATGGTCTATATTCTATTCCTGTATTGGTACCCTATTAAAGATCAACGTTTTTTCTTTATATTATTAAGCTTTTTACTAGGACTAATGGTCGATTGGTTTTCAGACACCATGGCCATACATGCAGCAGCAACAGTAACCATTGCCTATTTACGCCCAGCAGTAATGCGTTTCTGCTTTGGCGCTAACCTAGAATTCCAAAATTTCCGAATAACCAATGCTACTCAAGCACAGCAAATAGCATTTCTTACGATATTGATTATCCTACATCATCTGGTATTCTTTACCCTAGAAATTTTCAGTTTTGGAAATACTCTGCTAATTTTGAAAAAAGTACTTTTCACTAGTATGGCTACCATATTACTGAGCATACTATTAAAGACACTTTTTAGCGTTAAAAAACAATGAGAAAAATACTGTTATCCTCAATAATCTTATTGGCGGGATTAACTTTTTTAGCCAGATTATCCTATCTGCAAATATTTAGTTTCTCCCCTAACCAGATATTGGAAGATCCGGCCATAAAAGCAGTTTATGACTACCCGGAAAGAGGATATATTTATGATAGGAACGGAGAGTTATTGGTCGCTAACCAACCTGCTTACGATGTAATGGTCATCCCAGGTGAAGTTAAACCTTTAGATACTTTAGAGTTTTGTGGCCTTTTAGGAATTGATAAAGAACACTTTGTAGAACAGCTGAAAAAAGCTCGGATTTATTCTCCAAGACTACCATCGGTGTTAGTTCCTCAACTCTCTAAGGAAGACTATGGTCGTCTTCAAGAGAAAATGAGGCGGTTTGAGGGCTTTTACATTCAAAAACGCTCCTTACGTTATTACGACACCAAAAGCGGCGCAAATGTCCTTGGCTACATAAGCGAGGTTAACCCATGGGACGTAGCAAAAAATCCTTCTTACTCCGCAGGGGAATTAAAGGGTACTACCGGTATAGAGAAGCAATACGAAGAAATCCTAAGGGGACAAAAGGGAGTAAAATACATTCAGAAAGATCGTTTCAATAGAGATATTGGCCCCTATAAAGATGGCGCTTTAGACACCCTTCCAGTACAAGGACAAGAAATAACAGTGACCATAGATAAATACCTACAAGAGTACGGAGAAAAATTAATGGTAGGGAAGCATGGAGGAATTGTAGCTTTGGAGCCCAGCTCTGGTGAAATATTAGCCTTGGTATCTGGTCCTAGCTATGACCCGTCTATATTAGTGGGACGTGAAAGGTCTAGAAACTACAGCAAATTACATTACGACAGTATTAGAAAACCCACTTTTGATCGCTCTTTATTGGCATCACAATCCCCTGGATCCCCATTTAAAACCTTAAATGCCCTTGTAGGACTACAAGAAGGAGCTATAAATACCGAAACAACGATACAATGTTTTAACGGATTTTATGTAGGAAGAAGAAAAAGAGGATGCCATTGCGGAGGTGGTCTTAGAGATTTACATTCAGGTCTATACCGATCTTGCAACGCATTTTCTGCGGGTGTTTTCCGAAGGTTTTACGACCAGTTCGATTCTACTGGTGAAGCTCAAGAAGCTTGGGAAAAACACATGAAAAGTTTTGGCTTAGGCACCTTCTTGGGCTACGACTTACCTATTGGAAGACCTGGTAGAATTCCAAGTAGAGAATATTATGACCGTGTATATGGCGCCAATAGATGGGGACCTACTTATATCATATCTAATTCAATTGGACAGGGAGAGGTAGAGACCACCCCAATACAATTGGCAAATATGACCGCAGCAATTGCCAATAGAGGACATTATTTTACCCCTCATGTCATAAAAAAGATTGGCGATGAAGATATATCTATTCCAAAATATACGGAAGCTAAACATACTACTATAGACAAACGCCATTTTGAGCCAGTAGTACAAGCCATGGCTGAAGTATATAATATGGGAACCGCGAGATGGCTACAAGTAAAAGATCTAGACATAGCAGGAAAAACTGGTACGGTAGAAAACTTTACTAGAATAAACGGGGTTCGCACCCAGTTAACCGACAACTCTGTTTTTGTAGCCTTTGCTCCTGTGAACAATCCAAAAATTGCCATAGCAGTATATGTAGAAAATGGGTATTTCGGCAGTCGTTACGCTGGACATATTGCCACCTTAATGATAGAAAAATATTTAAAAGGTGATATAAGCAGAAAAGATTTAGAGAAAAGAATGCTAGAAAAAACATTGGAACATGAATATGCCAAACCTTATAGTGGACAACCTTTTAAAATAAACGAACGTGCCTGGTAAAAGTACTCTAAAGCGATTAGATTGGATTTGCGTATTCTTTTACATTTGCCTAGTACTCATGGGCTGGGTAAATATCTACTCTACCGCCTTTGATGAGAGCAACCCTTCCATTTTTAATTTTGCCGCACTTTATGGTAAACAATTGTTCTTTGTTGGTGCCAGTATATTAACTATTGTGATTATACTTGGCTTAGAAGCAAACTTCTATGAACGCTTTGCCACCCTATTTTACCTCATTTCATTAGTGCTCCTTATAGGGTTATATGCCTTTGGAAAAACAATTAACGGCGCAACCGCCTGGTATGATTTGGGTTTCTTTAATTTACAACCTGCAGAGCTCGCCAAAATGACCACTGCATTAGCACTAGCCAAATACCTCAATGACATACAAACCGATATTAAGCGCTTTAAAGATCAGCTTTACGCTTTAGGTATTATATTAGTTCCCTCAATATTAATTCTTTTTCAACCAGACCCAGGGAGTGCTTTAACCTTCTTCTTCCTAATTTTCGTAATATTTAGGGAAGGTTTGCCTTTATATTATTTAAGCATTGGGGTAACGGTAATCGTTATTTTTATTACAACCCTCATGTTTGGAACAGTATGGTTGGCAATAGGATTAGGCCTTGCCTTAGGATTATTTATGCTCCTTAAAAAGCCCTCTTTTAGGATTTCCATATTACCAATCTCATTAAGGTATATCGCCATCATCGCTTTTTCTCTTTCTGTTGATTTTGTTTACGATACTGTGTTACAACAGCATCACCGAGATAGATTTAGCTTATGGTTAAGGTTGGAAAAAGATCCGAAAAAAATGGCTGAAATTCAGAGAACAATCGGGTATAATACCCACCAGTCTGAAAAAGCTATTGAGTCCGGAGGATTTTTTGGTAAAGGTTTTATGCAAGGTACACGAACAAAAGGAAACTTTGTGCCAGAACAACACACAGATTATATCTTTAGTACCGTAGGTGAGGAATGGGGTTTTTTAGGGACAGCCAGCGTGGTTATAATTTTCACCTTACTCCTACTTCGATTAGCCTTTTTAGCAGAACGCCAAAAGAACCCCTTTAGTCGAATGTATGGTTATGGCGTAATCTGTATTCTGTTTATTCATTATTTTATAAACATAGGAATGGTAATAGGAATTTTACCAACAATAGGAATCCCACTGCCTTTTTTCAGCTATGGTGGATCTGGACTTGTATTTTTTAGCGCATTACTATTTATCTTCCTTAAATTAGATGCTAATAGGATGAATGAATTAGGCTAAAACCTCCATCCTTTTGTACTTACAGTAGACTCTAGTTTATCCTGTAGCTCATTTGGTAAGCCCTGAAAAAAATCAATGCCTGTTAACTCCTCTATTTGGTCTACACTAACCACAAAATCTTTTATATCTACATCTAACTTTTTATGTGGAATTAAAAAAGCTATTACTTGCAAATTCTCCTCCTCCCCTTTTGCTACAATCTTATAAAAATACTGTGGTACCGCAACTTCCTCTTTTCCTATTGTAGGCAAATCTTCTGATAAAACACCTGCAGTAACAACTATCAGCGGCCCGTCTCTTTTTGCCCAACTTCTTATTTGCTGTTCTAATCTATTCCAAATTCCGCCATTAAAATCCCGTATTTGTGGACTAATATTACTAGTGTAAAAAGTTTCGTTATAAACTTCTTCTGAAAATCTTCTGTCTCCAGCCGGACATAGGTGTCCCCGCTCATATCCAGACCCCTTATAGTTTCTCCAATCTGCAGATGCTGTTTTCACTTTAGGATCCTGAATAAAATAAGGTCTCTTTCTATCATCATATGTTAAATGAGACCTATCTATTAAATAGGCAACCCATTCGGCCTGTTCGTGATCTTCGCTGTAAGAGAACATATAATGATCGTGCTGCACAACCGCAGCCGTGGTAGAGCTAGGCCAAAAATCTTTAGGTATTGTTGTTTTGGTCTCAGTATATGGAGGAGAAGAATCGGCAGTTGGCGTATAATAATTATCAAACCACCAGAAAACTACCATACTAAGAATCATTAATACGGTATAAATGATCTTATTTTTCCTATTTTTATTCATATGCCAAATATAAAATTAAAACGCTAGATAAGGCATACTACAAAATGTAAGCCTTTAGCTATAAAAACGACTATTAACACACTTGGAATATGGTATTGACTATCTAATTAATAAAGACCTACAATCTAGTAGCAGTACAGTTTCATAAATTAAAAACCAACAAAAGACGATATACTATGTTAACTTGGAAAGATATAATTAGTTTTAGTGTAAATGGAAATCCTACCCCAGATAAACGAGTAGAGAAAAGGGATGGAGAATGGAAAAACCTACTCACTCCGGAACAATTTAGGATTACTAGACATAAGGGCACTGAACCTCCACATAGCGGCGCACTTTGCACCACTTACGATGAAGGCGAATACGGTTGCATTTGTTGTGGTACTCCGTTGTTTGATTCTACCATAAAATTTAACTCGGGCACAGGATGGCCTAGCTTTACCCAACCTATAAAGGAGAATGCGGTTAAATATCATAAAGATACCTCCTATGGTATGATAAGGGTAGAAGCCATGTGCAATACCTGTGACGCCCATCTAGGCCATGTGTTTCCGGATGGACCGGAACCAAGTGGATTACGGTATTGTATTAATTCAGAATCTATGAAATTAATAAAGGAAGGAGTAACCAATGAGTAATAGCAACATAGAATTAGCCACCTTTGGTGGAGGCTGCTTTTGGTGCGTAGAGGCAGTTTTTCAGGAAGTGGAAGGAGTAGAGAAAGTAATTTCGGGATATACAGGTGGACAGGCCCCAGGAAAACCAACCTATAGAGAGGTTTGTTCTGGTCTTACCGGACATGCCGAGGTGGTACAATTAACCTTCAACCCTCAAATTATTTCATATGAAGATATCCTCATCATATTTATGACAACCCATGACCCTACTACTTTAAACCGACAAGGGGCAGATGTGGGAACCCAATACCGTTCCGTAATCTATTACCACAACGAAGAACAAAAGAAAATTGCGCAGGGGGTTAAACAAAAAATGTCTGATTACTATTCGGAACCGATAGTAACCGAAATAAGTCCAAAGTCTATTTTCTATGAGGCTGAAGAAGACCATCAAGACTACTATCGTAATAATAAAACTCAAGGATATTGCAGGGCAGTGATTTCTCCCAAATTGGCAAAATTACGCCAGTTACATGCCAATAAATTGAAAAAAGAAAATGCCTAGGACAGCTAGTGTTTAATCTATTTATTATTCGCTAGTTCTCTACGGTATAATCAACGTTCTTTCATTAGGAAGAGGGATAGGCAGGAAGAGAAAAACATAAATGATTTTGCATTGCATAACTTATAGAATAAAATGGAAATAATTATCCCATAATAGGAAAAGCGAATTGCTATGGAGCAAAAACCATGGGAAAAATCTGGACTTTTTACCGCAACGGAATTGGAAGTTACCCAATGGATTGATGCTAAAGGACGAGCAACAAATCCTATATTACTATCAGATTATAAAGATAAGTTTAAGGTAATATATTGTTTCCAGTACTGGTGCAAAGGATGCCATACAAGAGGTTTTCCTTCTCTTGTTAGAATGATCAATGAAAATCAGCACAGGAAAGACATCTTATTTTTGGCCGTTCAGACTGTTTTTGAAGGACATAAAGAAAATACCTATGATAAATTGCTAGTAACGCAAAAAGAATATGATTTAAAAATCCCTTTTGGCCACGATACTGGTGATACTAGCACAAATAATATCTCAAAAATAATGATCAATTATCGCACTATGGGCACCCCTTGGTTTATCTTAATAAATGAAGAAAATAGAGTGGTTTTTTCAGATTTCATCTAAATGCTAATCAAAGGATACTATAAAACAAAGATTATGACAGTTACACACGAAAAAGATAAAAATAGATTCACCATGAATATTAATGGTGATATAGCCAGAGTTGATTATCAGTTAAAGGACAACAAAATGTATTTAACCTACTCTGAAATACCCCATCACTTAAGAGGCCAAGGCTATGGCAAAATCCTTGTAGAAAAGACTTTTGAGCAATTGACCAAAGAAGGATATAACGCCAAAGCAGTATGCTCCTATACTAGGGCTGTAGCGAGAAGAAGCGAAAAATGGAATACTATAATTGAATAGACCGCACCTATAGAGCGGCACATGAAAATACAACAATGAAATTTAACATTAAAGATACCTTTACCAAAGAATTACCTGCTGATCCTATCTTAGAAAACTATAGAAGACCTGTACACGCTTGCTATTCTTATGTTAACCCAAAAAAAACCTCTAACCCTAAATTGGTCCACGCCTCACCAGCCTTAGCCAAGGAACTAGGTATTTCCGAAAAAGACGTACAATCCAACAAGTTTCTCCAAATTTTCTCTGGTAACGAACTTGTCCCTAACACCACTCCTTATGCCATGTGTTACGGAGGACATCAATTTGGAAATTGGGCGGGTCAATTGGGTGATGGTAGAGCCATCAATTTATTTGAAATGGAACACCAGAACAAACATTGGGCACTGCAGCTAAAGGGAGCAGGTGAAACCCCCTATTCTAGAAATGCTGATGGCCTAGCTGTATTACGTTCTTCTATTAGAGAATACCTATGCTCAGAAGCTATGTTTCATTTGAATATACCCACTACTAGAGCACTTTCTATAAGTGAGACAGGAGATCAGGTATTACGAGACATCCTTTATTCTGGACACCCAGAATATGAGAAAGGAGCTGTGGTTTGCCGGGTAGCACCATCTTTTATCCGTTTCGGAAATTTTGAAATTTTAATGGCTAGAGATGATAAGGACACCTTAAAAAAGTTAACTGACTATACCATTAATCATTTCTTCCCACACATTAAAAGTGGCAGTAAAGAAGGGTATATTCAGTTCTTTCAGGAAGTTACAGACCGCACCTTAGAAATGCTAATTCACTGGCAACGTGTTGGCTTTGTACATGGGGTAATGAATACAGATAATATGTCCATCCTAGGGTTAACTATTGATTACGGACCTTACGGTTGGCTAGAAGGCTATGATGAAGGCTGGACCCCCAACACCACGGATAGTAGAGAGAAGCGTTATAGGTATGGCAACCAGATAAATATTGGGTTATGGAACCTATATAGGTTGGCAAGCTCACTAATGCCTTTAATTGAAGAGGCATCACCACTTGAAGCTATCCTAGAAGGGTATCGCGATTCCTATGAGCACGAATACCTAAAAATGATGAAATCTAAGATAGGGGTCTATTCTGAGGAAAATAAAGATGAAGACATTATTCTCATAAATACTTTAGAAGAAAACTTACACTTAACAGAAACGGATATGACCATCTTTTTCAGGAATTTAAGCAATATAGATAAGGAGACATCTACTAAGTCTACCTTTTTAGCAACGGTAGAGGATGCTTTCTACTCTCCCGAGGAGCTTACTGACCATATAAAAGAAGAATGGAATACTTGGTTTAATATGTATTTATCACGTCTACAGCGCGAAGACCTTTCTAATACAGAAAGAAGAAAGAGGATGAATCTCGTAAACCCAAAATATGTTCTTAGAAATTATATGGCACAGCTAGCAATAGAAGCAGCAGAGAAAGGAGACTATTCCCTAGTGGAGGAAATGTACCAATTGCTATTGAAGCCCTATGAAGAGCAAAAAGAAGCAGAAAAATGGTTTGCAAAACGACCAGATTGGGCACGCAATAAAATTGGATGCTCCATGCTTTCTTGTAGTTCTTAAATAAAAACGCCCTTTATTAACCATAGATAAAGGGCGTTTCTAATATACTTAAAGACTAATTGGCTTATCCTTTTATGCTAGCCAACTTAGCTTTTTCTGAATTCTTTTTTAAGTCTTCTAAAACATTTACAGCTTCTTCAACGTATACATCTTTCACTAGATCTTTATGCCAACGAACACGCTTTTCTTTTAGAATAGAATCTTGGGCAAATAATTCTTGCTCGTATGGTAAAGACTTAAAGGTTAGTTTTGAATCGTAATCTGAAATCTTTTTAAAGTACTTTACTCTTTCTCTATTTTCCTCTAACTCTTTCTTAAAATCCTCATGGTTTAAAGAAACAGTAGTCTCATCTTGACTTTTCTTTATCCATTTAGCATTTTCTTCAATTAATTTAATTTGCTCACTTTGCGCCATCCTCTTCATACTATTGGCCACAGTAGTTTCATAGTCAATATGTCCTCCCCAAGGAGTATAGGAAGCAGGAGGTATCTTATCCCACCCCAGCGGGTTTACCTGATCTTTTTCTCCTAAATCTATATAGCTGTATTTATCTGGAACTACCACATCACTTTTTACTCCTTCTAACTGAGTAGATCCTCCATTAATTCTATAGAATTTTTGGGTGGTAAGTTTTAATGCACCTAAATCCCCATGCTCGTTCCCACGAACTATATTTTCTAATGGGATTACATTCTGTACAGTCCCCTTACCAAAGGTTTGTTTACTACCAATAACTATCCCTCTCTTATAATCTTGCATAGCGGCTGCCAAAATTTCTGATGCAGAGGCAGACAATTCGTTAACCAAAATAACCAAAGGACCATCCCATTGGATACGTCCGTCCTTATCATTATATACTTCGGGTTTCTGACTTGTAGATCTAACCTGTACGATTGGACCTTTCTCTATAAAGAGTCCGGCCATTTCAATTACCGTTTTTAATGACCCACCTCCATTATCACGAAGATCTAAGATTAGCCCTTCAGCACCGGCTTCCTTTAAACGCTCTACCTCTTTTGCAACATCAGTAGCCGCATTTCTTTCACTATAATCCTCAAAGTCCACATAAAACTTAGGTAAATTAATCAATCCAAATTTATGGTCATCCTTTAAAATTTTAGCTGACTTAGCGTAAGATTCTTCCAATTCTACCACGTCACGAGTAATAGATATTACTACAATAGTACCATCAACTTTCTTAACGGTAAGATCTACTACAGTACCCTTAGGCCCCTTAATAAACTTAATAGCATCATCTAATCGCATCCCCACAATATCTACAGGAGTTTCGCCATTCTGTCCTACTTTAAGTATTTCATCACCCACCTCTAAACGCTGGTCTCTCCAAACTGGTCCGCCTGAAATAACCTCCACTATTTTGGTCTGATCTCTTTTCTTCTGCAATCTAGCTCCGATACCTTCAAATTTACCAGACATACTGGTATCAAACTTCTCCTTATCATCTGGAGCAAAGTAAAAAGTATGAGGATCAAATACCTCTACAATAGTATTCAAGTATTGAACATACCAATCTTTGCGTTCTAAATCATCTATAAAATCGAAATAATCATCCAAGGTATTCATGGTATCTTCTCTCGACTTTGCTTCGGCTTCTTCAGGTGATAATGGTGTTGCATCATCTGTTTTCTCTTCAAAAACATCTACCATAACCTCATTTCCTTCAGGGGACTTATCTCTAACTGAAACCTCTGGCTTCTTAGCAACTTCATGCGGAGTTAACTTAGAATTATAGTTGCCTAAGGTGGCATACTTTAGTTGCTTTCTCCAACGTTCCTTTAGTTCTTTTCTAGAAGATGAAAAAGCAAGCTCCTTATAATTAACATCTATACTTTCTTTTATAGAATAGTCAAAAGGTTCACTAAGGACCTCCTTATAAATTACTTTCGCTTCTTCCATTCGTTTCAATAGTCGCTCATAAACGATGTCGAAGAAAGTAATATCCTTATTCTTTATTTGGTCATCTATCTGAAACTTATATTTCTCAAATTCTTGAATATCGCTTGCTAAAAAATAACGTTTTGATGGATCAAGAACTTCAAAGAAGCCATTGAACACCTGTACGGAAAAATCATCATTGATATCCTTAGGCTGATAATGACCGCGTTCCAATACATAGGTTATAAGATCTAATAATAACTTATCCTTATCATCAGTTTCAAAGGACTTATTAATATTACTTGTAAAACTACATGAGGTAACCGCAATCAGCATTATTAATAATGCGTAGGCTAAATTCTTTTTCATTTATTCATTTTTATTTTGCCCCTTACCATGAGTAATGAATACACATGGCAGGTAAGGTTATAATCTAATAAAATTAATCAAACGGCCTCTGCTAACCAAGTTTTGCTAGCCAAAACCTCCATCAAATACCATTTTGCATAAAATAAGGAAAAAATCATGCCACTTTATGCATCCCTGCCATTAATCTTTTGTTAATATAACAAACATGTCTTTTTTCACTATCGCTAAAATATAATCAAAGAAAGATCTTATTTCAGAAGCTTTTTATCAACAGCCACTAAAGGCAGCGTTAAGCAATAACATTTTAAAAACGTATTTTTGTACCTTTAATTATACCCTATGACAAAACCTTTAATTTTAGTAACCAATGATGATGGAATTACCGCTCCTGGTTTACGAGCGTTAATCCGATTTATGAAAGAGATAGGCGATGTTATTGTTGTAGCACCAAATAGCCCACAATCTGGAATGGGGCATGCGATAACCATTGACAACACCTTATACATAGAAAAAGAGACAATAAGCACGAATGACGGAGCAATAGCCGAATACAGCTGTAGCGGAACTCCTGCTGATTGTGTGAAATTAGGGCTAAGGGAACTCTTGGAAAGAAAACCAGACTTATGTGTCAGCGGAATCAATCATGGTTCTAACTCCTCCATTAATGTTATTTATTCTGGCACTATGAGTGCTGCTATAGAAGCTGGAATCGAAGGGATTCCTGCTATTGGCTTTTCACTTTGCGATTTCAATTGGAATGCAAATTTTGAACCTGCCAAAGAAGCCATTCAACAAATTGTAAGACAAGCGTTGGAGCGTGGGATTCCTAAGGGTGTTGTACTAAACGTAAACATCCCTAAAACCGATTCAGATACAACCTTAGGCATAAAAATATGTAGACAAGCCAGAGCCAATTGGAAGGAAGAGTTTGATAAGCGCATAAGCCCTAATGGTAAAGAGTATTATTGGCTAACTGGAGAGTTCGAATTATTAGATAATGGTGAGGATACCGACGAGTTTGCACTATCTAATGGGTATATCTCTGTGGTTCCTACCCAATTTGATCTTACGGCTTACCACGCCATACAACGTCTTAACAACTGGGATTTAAATGGTTAAAAAAGAGATTCTCATAGGATTTATCGTAGGGATTATTGCCAATACCTTTGGCACTTTGCTTTACATTGTTATTTTTTCTGACTTTGGAATTGCAGAAACTTATAATGCAGCAGTAGAACAAGGACATGTGGGGAGTTTATTAGCGCTAGGAGCCGTTCTAAACTTACTAGCATTTTTTGGTTTCCTAAAAATAAAAAGAGATTATAGGGCTCGCGGAGTTATGATTGCTACAGTTATGACCGCCTTACTCATCTTATATTATAAGCTTTTTTAATTTTATTTATGGCTCACTATAACCAAAACAACTACTACGGCAACCCCAATAAATTAAACTGATGAAATACTATATCATTGCTGGAGAGGCATCAGGGGACCTGCATGGGTCCAACCTCATCAAAGCTATTAAGACAAAAGATCTTGAAGCCAACATCCGTTGTTGGGGCGGCGATTTAATGCAACAAGCAGGAGGCACCTTAGTAAAGCACTATAAGGAAATGGCCTTTATGGGCTTTTTTGAAGTTATTACCAACATCAATCAAATCTTCAAAAATATTGCTTTCTGCAAAGAGGATATTTCCCAATTCAACCCAGACATCATCGTATTTATAGATTATTCTGGTTTTAACCTACGCATTGCTTCATGGGCGAAAAAACAAGGATTCCATACCAACTATTATATATCTCCGCAAATTTGGGCCTCTAGAGAAGGAAGGATAAATAAAATAAAACGTGATATAGATGCCATGCACGTTATCCTACCTTTTGAAAAAGATTTTTACGAAAAGAAACATAATTTTCCTGTAAATTTTGTGGGCCACCCTCTAATAGATGCTATTGACGAACTTCCTAGAACCGCCGAAGATTCCTTTAGAGAGCAGAATCAATTAGACAGTGAAAAACCGATAATTGCTTTGTTGCCCGGGAGTAGAAAACAAGAAGTACAAAAAATGCTGACCTTAATGCTTTCGGCAATTGAGTCATTTCCTAATTACCAGTTTGTTATTGCAGGGGCCCCTAGTTTGGAGCACGATTTTTATCAGCCATTTTTAAAGTCGGCACAAGTCGGTATTGTTTTCAATAAAACTTACGATCTATTGAGCATTTCCCACGCTGCTTTAGTAACTAGCGGAACGGCTACTCTAGAGACCGCATTGTTTAAAGTTCCTCAGGTAGTTTGTTATAGAGCCAATTGGATTTCTTACCAAATAGCAAAACGAATCATCACCTTAAAATTTATCTCACTAGTAAATCTAATAATGGATAAAGAGGTAGTAAAGGAACTTATCCAAGAAGATCTTAATACAACTAATATAAAAAAGGAGCTCTCAAAGATACTAGAGGGACCTTACAGAGCGAGTCAAATAGAAGCCTATATAAACTTGGAGAAAAAGCTAGGAGGCAAAGGTGCCAGTGCAAAGGCAGCAGCGCTAATCGTGGGCAATGCCCAAAAAGTCTCTAATTAAAAATCTATCATTGTTAATTTATTTTTTATAAATTTGATTCTCTGGGTTCACTAACTTTTAATTTAATGATAAGAAAAATCCTTTCTTTGGTAATAATTTTTTTAGTGGTTAGCTGCGGAGCCTCCAAAAAGAAATCCATTGCAGAAACCGATAGAAAAATTAGCGTTAGTCCAACAATAATTTCGGTAGCACCATCAAAAGAGGATTCTGAAATAGTTGAAGCTAAACCCGTAACCGCTAACCGTAAATCCAAACAAATAATTAATACAGCGCTTACCTTTTCGGGTACACGCTATAAATTTGGAGGCACTACCACCAAAGGGATGGATTGCTCTGGCTTACTTTATGTCTCTTTTGGAGAACACGATATAGATATTCCTAGAGCTTCATATCAAATAGCAAAGGAAGGGCAGAATATCGATTTAAAGGAAGTTTCTGAAGGCGACCTTCTTTTCTTTGGTACTTCTAACAGAAAAAAAAGTATAAACCACGTAGGCCTAGTGGTCTCGGTAGACGGAAATGATATAAAATTTATTCATTCTACAACCTCTAGGGGTGTAATAGTTTCCTCATTGCGGGAAGGATATTGGAATTCTGCCTTTATTAAGGCAACCAGAATCCTTTAATGCGGCTGCTACAATTTACAGCAATTAAACTCAGCATTTGCCTGATAATTGGGATATTAATAGGTAGTTACTTTAACCCCTCCCTTATTACTGCAGCCGTTCTCTGTATCCTGCTGCTACTATTATTAGGCATAGAACATTTTCTTGTTAAGAGACACAGCTTGCACTTTGGAGTACTCTGTGCCTTTTTAACCATAATGATTGGGGTTTTAAGCATAAGCTTAAAAGATGCCAAAAATAACCAAATTCATTATTCTCATCTTAATCTAGACCGACCTTGGACCTTTACCTTGAAAATTGACGAGGTATTAAAAGCCAATAATTTTTCGGATCGTTATATCGCCACAGTCCAACAAATGGACAGCCTAAGGGTAACTGGAAAAATTATACTTTATATAAACAGGGAACAGCAGAGTACTCCTTTTAAAGTAGATGATGAAATTATTAGCTACACCACTCTCAATAAGGTTGCCCCCCCTTTAAACCCTCATCAGTTTGATTATAGGAAATACCTAAAAGGTTTGGGAATACACCAACAATTGAGATTATCTAATGATCAACTTGTTGAAAGAGAAAGTAGTCATAGCACCATATTTGGACTCGCAGCTAAGGTTAGGATTCAAATAATAGATAAATTAAAGCAAGAAAATTTTGGAAAAGAGGAGTTGGCTATAATCCAAGCTCTCCTATTAGGCCAACGAAACGAGATTACCGAAATCACCAACACGGATTATAAGGATGCTGGAGCATTTCATATTTTGGCACTCTCCGGATTACATATAGGTATTTTATTAGGCCTATTACACTTTGTATTATCCCCTTTAGAACTCCTTCCTAAAGGAAGAGTTATAAAATTACTAGTTATTGTACTCTTATTATGGGGGTTTGCATTTTTGGCAGGAATGTCTTCCTCAATTTTAAGAGCCGTTACCATGTTTAGCTTTGTTGCTTATGCCCTTTATCTAAATAGACCTACTAGCCATTTTAACATTCTTGCCCTATCGCTTTTATGTATTCTTCTACTTTTTAATCCGTTACTACTATTCCAGGTAGGATTCCAATTAAGCTATACTGCAGTTTTTGCCATCCTATGGATTTACCCGCTACTTCAAAAATTCTGGACACCTAAAAATTGGATCCTAAAAAGAGGATGGGAGCTCATTTCGGTCAGTATAGCAGCTCAATTGGGCGTGCTCCCATTAAGTCTTTATTATTTCCATCAATTCCCTGGACTTTTCTTGGTCTCTAGCTTATTAATTCTTCCATTTTTAGCAATTATCCTAGGCATGGGAATTTTGGTCATTACCCTAGCCGTCAGCAATGCTTTACCCTCTTTTTTGGTTGCACTATACGATGGAATTATCCGATGGATGAATACCATCATTGGGTGGGTAGCACAACAGGAAAGTTTTATTTTTAGAAATATTTATTTTGATATCATTCAACTATTCTTGGCATATGGTATTCTTATCACCTTCATATCTATATTACAAAAGGCATCCTATAAAAGAACAGCTATCTTTCTCACCTCAATAATATGCTTCCAACTATGGGGACTTGGAATTAAATACCACATCCATAATAAAGAGCACCTCTTATTAGGCCATACTGGTAGAAACACCACTATATTACATCATTCCGGACAGAAGGTGATGGTGTACACTAATAATTGGTCGGGCTCCAAAAGAATGGCCACGGACTATTCTGTTGCTAACCTCACTTCAGAACTAACACACCAACCGCTAAAGAACAGTTTTACAGTAGCTACAGAACGGCTATTAATAATAGACAGTTCCTTTACTTACTTCTCTGGCGATACTAATTTAAATACTATAGTATTGACTCAATCTCCAAAAATAAACTTAGATCGATTATTAGATTCTGTACAGCCTAAACTAGTTCTTGCCGATGGCAGCAATTATAATAGTTATATAGAACGATGGAAAGCTAGCTGTTTAAAAAGAAAGCTCCCTTTTCACTATACAGGTGAAAAGGGAGCTTACCATTTTAAAATTCCTTAAATATTATCTTACTCCGTGCATTAACTTTTTTAATATCGGATTTAAAACAATTGAAATAAGACCTACACCAGCAGGAACTAAGGCAAAAATTAAGAAGAAAGTTCCTAATGAATATTCAGCTGATATTTTATCAATCATCCCTCCCATTGTACCTGCTGCTTTCTGACCAATAGCAATGGCCAAATACCATATTCCGAACATAAAGCCAATCATTCTTCCTGGCACTAACTTACTTAAATAAGACAATCCAACAGGCGACAAGCAAAGTTCTCCCATGGTGTGGAGTAAGTATGCCAAGATTAAGAAAATCATACTTACAGAAGCCGTTTGCGCTCCTGAAGGAATACCCACAGTACCAAAAGCTAAAATTCCGAAGCCTAATCCCAAAAGAATCAATCCTAAACCATATTTCATAGCTGCACTAGGATTGTATTTACTTTCCCACCATTTAGAAAAGAATGGCGCCAAACTGATAATAAAGAAAGAGTTTAAAATTCCAAACCATGATGCCCCCACTTCAGTAGTATCTTGACTAAATTCCCTGTCTATTTTCCAGATTACGATACCCCAAAGAAAGATAAATGCTAACGCCAATATAATATTGGAATACGGTATCTTAGAATAGGTCTTTTTGAATAACAAATACAATACCCAAGTAATAACAGCAAGCGGACCAACGGTAAGGATTAAATCTATGATTTTAAATACTAGGGCCGAATTCCCTGCTAACTCCCTAGCGGTATAATCTCTCGCAAAAATAGTCATAGAGCCCAAGGATTGCTCAAAAGCTGCAAAGAAGAATACGGTGAATATCCCAAAAATAGACACGGCAATAATCCTATCACGTACTATTCTAGAATATCTAGAAATCCTACTTATGATTAGATACAGGAACATTGCAAGTGCTAACAGAACCGTAAAGTTAGAACCGTCTAAGCCACCTACTTTAAAATCTAAAATATTGATATTTCCAACTTTAGACATAGGATCATTAAACAGATACAATAATCCACCTATTGAGGATAACACTATCAAAACCATATCTAATGTTGAAAATG
This sequence comes from Arenibacter latericius DSM 15913, assembly GCF_000424985.1. Lineage (GTDB taxonomy): Bacteria > Bacteroidota > Bacteroidia > Flavobacteriales > Flavobacteriaceae > Arenibacter > Arenibacter latericius. The sequence continues at coordinate 20,841 of NZ_AUKX01000013.1, read as the reverse complement.
GATTTGGCTTCTCTTCTTCCTCTTTCTTTGCACCTCCCCTTTGGGCGTCATCTATAAGGTCTTGCTGTATTTTGGCTTCCTTAACAACACTAGGTTTCTCTCCAATTTTACCAAATAAATCCTTAGCTAACCAGAATTGTAACATCCCTAGAAACATAAAGATACCGGCTAGACCAAAGCCATAGCTCCAACCTATATTTTCAGCTAAATATCCACATAGCATCATTCCGAAAAAGGCACCTGCATTCACTCCCATGTAGAAAATGGTATAGGCACCATCTTTCTTAGACTCCTTGCCTTTATACATTTCGGAGATCATAGAGGTAATATTCGGTTTAAAAAATCCGGTTCCAATCACTAAAAATGCCAATCCTAAATACAGAGCAAAAGGGGTTTCTATCGCCATGGAAGCATGCCCCAAAGTCATGATAAAACAACCTATAATTACCGCCCATTTATAACCTGTAAATCTATCCGCTATATAACCTCCAATAATTGGTGTAAGGTAAAGTAGGGAAGCATAGGTTCCTATTAAAGATAACGCATGTTCCCGCGGCCATTCCCAACCTGGGTTATCACTAACTATAGGTGCGGTTAAAAATAGCACCAATAAGATTCGCATTCCATAAAAGGAAAAGCGCTCCCACATCTCCGTGAAAAACAATACAAAAAGTCCGGCCGGGTGACCTATAACATTATCCTTAAATAAATTTTCAATATCGGTATTCATAATTGCGTATTTGTTAAAAGCTTCTTTAACTAGAGTTTAATTAGATTTATTGATATCGGGATCACCTAGTTCATAAGGCTCATTATCCTTAATGATATGCTCGTGATCCTCTGCTCCATGTGTAAGTTTTTTCAGCTTTTTCAAGAATAAAATCAGAAGAAGTCCAAAACTAACGGTAAAAATAGTTAACCACATGAAAGTACTAAACTCCTGTTCGCTTTGCTCCTCTTCTAAAACAAAAGAAACGTTATAGTTATTACCATCCCCTTTATTTTCTAGGTTTTGAGCTGCATCCTTGTCTTTTTCAAAAACAAGCTTAGCGTGATAAGGATTCCTAGCAATAGCATTATTCTCGCTTAAGGTTTCTTTTAATTTAGTAAGGTCTGCATCCTCCGAGTTGGATAGTTTAAATAGATAATTAAGTGATTCGCCTGAATTGATTTCTTTAAACAGCACAGCATCATTATCTAGATAAACCTGACTTTTAATACTGAAGTTTTTATCCTCATTAATAGGATAGTCATATATCTTAACAATCTTTTTATCGAGATTTTTTATTTCCATGGTATCCTTGGAAATAAATGGAAGAACATCCTCTTTATTAACAATCATTTCCCCTTGGTATGGGTGCAATTGGGAAGATTCTCCAATAGTTCCTGCCAACATATTTCCAAATCCAGTTGCTGCGAAATAAACCCCCATCATAATAGAAGCGTATTTTACAGGTGCAAGTTTGGTAATAAAGGAAAGCGATACTGGAGAAGTACAAAGTTCTCCCAACGTATGGAAAAGGTAGGCTAGGAAAATCCATATCATAGCGGCTTTACCAAAAACCTCTGCACTAGCTTCCTTAGACGCGAACATCATAAAAACATAACCAAGCCCCATGATAATTGTCCCTATAGCCATTTTGAAAAGAGAGGAAGATTCCTTTCCACTCTTCTTCCACCATATCCAAAAACTTCCTACTATAGTTCCAAAGATGATGATATATCCAGCATTTAAGGATTGGAACACTGCTGCAGGAATCTCTTGCAATCCACTTAATCCAATATATCTATCTACTTTTGCATCCGTGTATAAGTTCATTAAACCTCCTGCTTGCTCAAAGGCACCCCAGAAAACAATTACGATCAGGAAGGAAATTAACAATACCAGCACCCTATCCTTTTCAACTTTATTAAGTGGACGTTTTGCTGCTAGACGCTCCTCTTCAGAAACATTTTTTCCTCCACTAAATTCTCCAACACCCTTTAAGTATTTCTGTCCCCAAACAAAAACAGCCTGACCTATTAGCATCCCAATTCCTGCAAGTCCAAAACCATAATGCCATCCGTAATAGTAGGCAACTAATCCTACGGAAATACTGGATAAGAAGGCACCTATATTAATTCCAATATAGAAAATAGTAAATCCGCTATCCCTTCTTAAGTCTCCTTCTTGGTATAGACCACCTACCATAGTTGAGATATTAGGCTTAAGACCACCTACTCCTAAAATAATTAGGATTAAACCAGTGAAAAAGGCCCAATCTTGGGGTATTGCTAGTGTAATATGTCCTAAACAAAGCAGTAATCCACCTAGCATTACCGTTTTTTTCTGACCTAAGAATTTATCGGCAACCCATCCGCCAGGGATTGAAGCTACATAAACTAACATGGTATACCATCCATACAACCACAAAGCATCTTTATTAGACCATCCTAATCCCGGATCAATAGCAGTAGCAGAGGTGGCGACATAGAGCACCAATATTCCCCGCATTCCATAGTAAGAGAAACGCTCCCACATTTCCGTGAAAAACAATATAAAAAGACCAACAGGATGGCCAAAAAGTTCTTTCCGAGACATTTGAGACACTGAAGTTTGCATAGGTAGATTTGTTAATTAAAGATTTTGTTTAATAAAATTAGTCATTCTGGTGTAGAGATGTAGACGGGTATTCCCTCCATAAATCCCATGATTCTTGTCTGGGTAAATATCCCATTCAAACTGCTTATTAGCTTGCACTAACGCTTCTACCATTCGCATGGCATTCTGCACGTGTACATTATCATCACTACTACCATGAACTAATAAATACTTTCCTTTTAATAATTCAGGATAATTTATGGGCGAATTTTCATCATACCCACTTGGATTCTCCTGTGGGGTTCTCATAAAACGTTCGGTGTAAATAGTATCGTAAAACCTCCATGAGGTAACGGGAGCCACTGCAATAGCCATCTCAAAAGTATCATTACCTTTTAACAAGCAATTGGTCGACATAAATCCGCCATAACTCCATCCCCATATTCCAGTTCTATTTTCATCTATATAGGGCAATTCACTTAATTTTTTTGCGGCATCTATTTGGTCTTCCACTTCATATTTACCCAATTCTTTATAGGTCACCTTTTTAAACTCTGCGCCTTTAAAGCCCGTACCTCTACCATCTACACAGACCACTATATACCCTTCGTCTGCTAGCATTTGATACCAATAATCATTGCTTCCCATCCAAGAATTGGAAACGGATTGAGACCCAGGGCCGCTATATTGAGTCATAAACATGGGATACTTCTTATTGGCATCGAAATTGGTGGGTTTTATCATCCACATATTCAACTCATTACCATTAACTTCTATTGTAGAAAATTCTTTGGGACTTAAATTATAATCCTGAAGTTTCACCAATAGATTTCTATTATCTAAAATATCTTTTATTTTATTTCCATTAGAAGCACGGTGTAAGGTAAACTCTGGAGGAGTAGTAGCACTAGAATAGGTATTGATGAAATAGGTAAAGTCTGCACTAAAATCAGCAGAATTTCTTCCTAACTTCTGTGATAACCGTTTTTTAGTTTTACCATTATTACGAATACTGTAGACATCTCTATTGATGGAACCATTTTCGGTAGATTGGTAATAAATGCGGCCAGATTTAGAATCATACCCGTAATAATTGGTTACTTCCCATGCTCCCTTAGTCACTTGGTTTTTTAATTTCCCTGTAGAATCGTACAAGTAAATATGATTATACCCATCCTGCTCACTCGTCCAGATAAAACTATCATCTTTAAGGAAAGTAAGATTATCCGTTACATCTAAATAGGCATCATCTGTTTCTTCCAACAAGGTTTGGGTACTACCGTTCTTAGCATTTACCTGCACCAATTTTAAATTATTCTGATGTCTATTCAGGGTCTGCACACTTAAAAATTCAGGATTATTCATCCATTTTATCCTTGGGATATAATAAGGATTATTAAGATCTATAGCAGTTACTTTCCCCGAATTTACATCTAACATATGAAGAGATACTTGCGCATTATCTTCTCCTGCCTTAGGGTATTTAAATACCGTTTGGGTCTGATAAAGCTCACTGCCATACACGTCCATTGAGAATTCTGGCACGTTGGTTTCATCAAATCGAATAAATGCCAATTTGGTGCCATTAGAATTCCATTCAAACGCACGTACAAAAGCAAATTCCTCCTCATAAACCCAATCTGTAACCCCGTTTATAATCTTATTCTTTTCTCCATCAGTAGTAACCTGAGTAGTAGTATTAGAAACCAGATTATATATATAAATATTATTATCCCTTACGTAGGCTACTTTACTACCATCAGGCGAAATAGAAGGCTCCTGAATTTTATCCTCAGAAATTTTGGTGATTTTTTTCGAGTTAATATCGTATAAGTAATAAACACCTAAGGTGGAGCGTCTAAAAATTGGCGTAATCTCCGTTGCCAAAAGCAGTTTAGACTCATCACTACTAAACTCATAGGAAGTAAAGAACGGAATGCTATTGCTTTTTGAAGAACTAAGAATAGTCTCGGCTTTTTCTAAGGTTTTATAATCGTATTTATCTATAGAAGACACCCCATTTCTTCTGTCCACATTCAGTATAGTGTATTGATCTCCATTTTTAAGGGAGCGCAACCTATCCATACCTTTGGTTCCGAATGTACCGCTATAGATTTCCTCTAGGGTAACTTTTTTATTTTGGGCAACAAGCGCAGTACAAGAGGTAATTACAAAAATCAATAATAAAAGATGCGCTTTTTTCACAAGACTCAAATATTTCATAAAAAATTAAAAATGCAAAAGTAACTTTGGACCCGCTTATTTGCTCTATTTGATTAAAAGTGTCAAGAATACTTAAAATATCACAAAAATAAGCGTTTTAAACTAATATTATAATTTACAAATGCCGTAAAAATACACTTTTCATTTACATTATTCCTTGTTTTTGTAATTACTATCTTTACCCGATGAAATTGATGCAACTATGATTAAACCAATTGAAGGTTTTTCCAAATTGTCTAAGGAGGAAAAAATTAAGTGGGTAGCAAATACGTACACCCACAATAGTGAGGAGACCATAGAAATACTGAAAAAGTACTGGAGTAATGATCAAAAACTACAGCAATTACACGATGAGTTTATAGAGAATACTATAACAAACTTTTATCTCCCGCTCGGTATAGCTCCCAATTTTTTAATCAATAATAAGCTTTACGCCATACCGATGGCCATAGAGGAAAGCTCTGTCGTTGCAGCAGCAAGTAAAGCTGCAAAATTCTGGCAAAATAGAGGCGGTTTTAAGACTAGTATTATTGGAACCGAAAAAGTAGGTCAGGTTCACTTTATGTATCAGGGAGACCTCTCCAAACTAAGGAGTTTCTTTAACGAAATAAAACCCAAATTACTCGCTAATGTTAGCTCTATTGTTAAAAACATGGAGAAACGCGGGGGAGGCATAAACAGTATCGAATTAAGGGATAAGAGTGATAAGCTAGATAATTACTTCCAATTACACTGTACCTTTGAGACGCTAGACGCTATGGGAGCCAACTTTATAAACTCCTGTCTAGAAAGCTTTGCTGATACCTTAAAAGCAGAGGCATTAAACTACTCTAATTTTACGGCTAGCGAACGTAAGTTAGAAATTGTGATGAGCATCCTATCGAACAACACCCCTAATTGCTTGGTAAGAGCTGAAGTTAGTTGTCCCATTAGCGATTTAAAAGAACACGAGGATATTTCTGCTCTAGAATTTGCTCAAAAGATGGTAAGGGCAGTTGCCATAGCAAAAGTAGAACCTTACAGGGCAGTTACCCATAATAAAGGTATTATGAATGGGGTAGATGCAGTTATTTTAGCTACAGGCAATGATTTTAGAGCTATAGAAGCCGGAGCACATGCTTACGCCTCCAAAGAAGGGGAATACACTAGCCTTACTAATGCCAGTATTGAAAATGACACCTTTAGATTTTGGATAGAAATTCCATTGGCATTGGGTACTGTAGGCGGACTAACAAGTCTTCATCCCATGGTAAAAATGGCTTTAGATATCCTACAAAGACCCAATGCAAAAGAGCTTATGCAAATTGTGGCCGCAGCCGGACTAGCACAGAATTTTGCCGCACTTAGATCATTAGTTACAACAGGGATCCAACAAGGCCACATGAAAATGCACCTATTAAATATCCTTAATCAACTAGGGGCAACATCATCCGAAAAAAAGACGCTAACTACTTATTTCAAAAAACATACAGCTACCCATAGCGCAGTAGTAGCAGCCTTTGAAAAATTAAGATCTCAAAAATGACAACTTCTTTCTACAGTAACGGAAAATTATTAATCTCAGGAGAGTATTTAGTATTGGATGGCGCTTTAAGCTTGGCTGTCCCAACAGTATATGGGCAATCATTATCCATAAAAACAGTTCCAGGGCGACAATTAATTTGGAAAAGCCTAGATGAAAAAGGAAAAGTCTGGTTTCAGGAAATCTATGACCTTAACACCTCAGAAAGTACCATAATAAAAGCCACCACTACAGCAGAAAACACTAATCTCCCTGAAGATACAGAAAAGGTTTCCAGCACCTTACGATCTATTTTAAATGAAGCAAAGAAGATAAACCCTTTATTCTTGCAAGGCGAAGAAGGTTATGAAGTTACTAGCGCATTAAATTTCCCTAGAGATTGGGGATTAGGATCATCTTCAACTCTCATCAACAATATTGCCCAATGGGCCAATGTAGATGCATATACCCTATTGTGGAACGCTTTTTCTGGTAGTGGTTATGATATTGCCTGCGCACAACATAATAGTCCAATCACCTATCAACTAAAAGATAAAAACCCAATTGTAAAGGAAGTCGCTTTTAACCCGTCTTTTAAAAACGACCTGTACTTTATACATTTAAATAAAAAGCAAAACAGTAGGGATGGCATTGCAACATATCGTTCCAAAAATATAGACCTTTTTAAGGAACTCCCTAAGATAAACAGCATCACCCAAAGAATTATTACAAGCACCAAGCGTAAGCAATTTGAAAAATTAATTGACAAACACGAAGCCATCTTAAGTGAAATCTTAGACATCCCTACGGTAAAGGAACAGCTGTTTCCCGATTTTAAAGGGGCTATTAAAAGTTTAGGAGCATGGGGAGGCGATTTTATTTTGGCAGCAGGCAACAAGAATACCGCATCTTATTTTAGAGATAAGGGGTACAACACTATAATTCCTTATTCTAAAATGGTACGATAATAAGGAAGTGTAAATAGCTTTAGTTATACTATTTTATTAGCGATCAAAGACAAAAATTGCCTTTTACCACAAGCAAAAAGAGGCGCTCCAAATGGAGCGCCTCTTTTATTATATATATGCTTTTATATGACTAGTAAAAAGTAGCCCTTTTATCTTCAATCTCAGATGCATCTTTAAGTGCATTGTAAACAGATATATTTACTCTACCTGCCGCGGCTGCCTGCAAGTTATTAGCATAAGTACTATAATTATCTAATTTTGGAGCTTCCTCCTTTTTAGTAACTGTAATCATATAAACCCCTGTTTCACCTTCCAATAGTCCGGAAGTAGCACCTTGCTCCATTGCAAATGCTGAACCTACCACATAAGGCTCTGCTCCTGCTCCAGGAATGGTAGGGGATTTCATTGTTAATGCTGAAGCTGTAGATTCCGTAATATTATTATCCTTGGCGAAAGCATCTATAGATTTACCATTATTGGCTTTTATAATCTGAGCTGCTTTCTTCTCTTTTCTAATCTTAGGTAATACTAGTACCGATGCATCCTCAGCTGCCATTAGTCCCTCTTTATATTTCGCAGTCAGTTGTACTACGGCATAACCATTGTTAATATCAAACCTCTTCACCTCACCTAGCTTAGTCCCTTCATTGAAAGCCCATTGTACTATTGCACGCTGTGCAGATAATCCTGGAAGAACTTCATCCATAGCATTAATCTTATTCACAGGTCTTACAACAAAATTTCCTGCTTTAGCTGTAGCGGCAAAATCCTTACTATCAATAGCGTCCATTTCAAACTTAGTAGCTTCTGTGAACAAGGCATTAACTGTTTCCTCTGAAGGCTCTAATTCTCTAGCCAAGGTAGCTATTTGCACTATATCTTGTTTGTCATCTACTTTCACAACGTGGAATCCAAAATCGGTTTCTACCAATCCTATGCTTCCTACTGAATTTTTAAATGCAAAATCGTTAAACTCTTCTACCATTACTCCCTCTTGGAAGTACCCTAGATCTCCACCTCTTGGTGCAGATGGTCCATCAGAATTATCCCTAGCCAATTGAGTAAAGATTGCATCGTTACCTCTTGCCTCTCTCAATAACTCCTTCGCTTTTTTCTCCGCTTCCTCTTTGGTCCTAGTAACTTCTGGGTTTGCATTCTGAGCACCTTCATAAGCAATTAAGATATGGCTTGCTTTTACTGAACCGTCTGATTTCTTGTCAATCATCTTAGTAACCTTGTAAAAACCACCGTCCTTATAAGGTCCAAATACAGCACCTTTTGATAATGCCATAAGGGTATCTGCAAATTTTGGAGACAATTGATTTTTAGCCTTATAGATAGTGTCAAATTTCTCATCAGAATATCTATCTAAGAAAGCAGCAATATCTTTAGTATTTCTAAAACCAAGGATAGTATCATTAGCGTCTTTTTGAGTGTTATATTCTACCTGATCCTCTAAAAGACTAGTTATCTCTTGTTTCACCTGAGCGTCATCCTCTACAGATGGCTTCTCCTCAAAATACACAAACTGAATATCTCTTGATGCATTTTGTTTAAAATCTTCTTTATGTGCTTTTACGTAAGCTTCAATTTCTTTTTTACTAACTGATATAGTAGAATCTGGAATAGAAGAATAAGGAACTCTTACATATTTAATATCTACTTTGTTATTAGCCAAATTATACTCTAACTCACCTTCTTTTAAAGTAGATGCTACACCAGCTCTTACTAAATTAAAGTAAGCCTGCTCTTTTGCATTCTGAATAATGGCTTGCTCATCTTGTAACCATAAATTATAACGTGCAGGGTTATTTGCTTTCCAATCTGCAACTGCCGCTTTAAATCTATTTTCATCAAAAACGCCGTCAGCATTGTGAAATTCTGGGTTTTGAACGTAAGTGGGTATAGTTTTAATGTAGTTTATGATTTGATCATGACCTACCTGAATTCCTAATTCCTCGAACTGCTGATCTAAAATTGTAGTACGCAATTCTCTTTCCCACACTTGATTTACTACTTGCATAGAAGAAGCAGATGGTCCTGCCATTCTAGAATATGCTTCAACGTTACGTCTAAATTGATCAATGGAAATTTCATCCCCATTTACCTCTCCAACAGAAGAGCCAACCTTGGCACCGCCACCCATATCATTACTAAGCACTCCTGAAATCACAAATGCGAACAAGGCCAGACCTATGATCAAAATTAATACGGTTGTCCGTTTCCTTATATTCTCTAATACTGCCATTCTGTAATCTATTTAAAATTAACCCTATACCTATAGGGTGGCAAAACTACTACTTTCTTTTGAAATAATAAAAACTAAAAAACACCAATAATAAGCACTTTTTTTTAATCTTTTTCTAACACCTTCAATAAAACAAGATCTATTTTATTACTAGACACTTCTAATACTGTAAAAAGAAAATTATCAATTCTAATTTCCGTGCTTTTCTCTGGGATCTCACCTGTTTCATTCATTATAAGGCCTCCCAAAGTCTCATACACATCACTTTCAGGAAGATTTAGCTTATAATGTTCATTCACATAATCTACGTCTAATCTACCTGAAAACTTATAGGTATCCTCATCTAATTGCTCCTCATGAAGATCCGTAGTATCGTGCTCATCTTCTATTTCTCCAAACAGCTCCTCTACAATATCCTCTACCGTCATCACCCCAGAAGTCCCACCATACTCATCCAACACCACCGCGATACTCTTTCTTTTTTTAGTCAAAATATTCAAGATATCGTTAATCAACATGGTTTCCGGTACAAATTCTACTGGCATAAGAATACTCTTTATGGTCTTTGGCTTTTTAAACAACTCATAGGAATGCACATACCCTATAACATTATCTACGGTATCTTTAAACACCAAAATTTTTGAGAATCCAGTTTCAACAAAGAGCTTCTTCAAGTTCTTAGGGCTATCATGTAGTTCCACAGCAGCAATTTCTGTCCTAGGCACCATTACCTCCCTAGCTTTTACAGCAGAAAACTCCAATGCATTTTGGAATATTTGTATTTCTGAGTCAATCACATCCTCCTTTTCTACCGCTTCCATTTGCTCTGAAATATAATCTCCTAATTCTACCTTACTGAATGCTAATTGCACATCATCCCCATCAGTTTTAAAAAAAACTTTTAGAATAAAATCAGAAATCCAAATAACAAAATCGGATATAAAAGTAAAAAGCACATAAAAGACATATGCAGGAAATGCCAATACCTTTAATAGCGTATTACTATAAATCTGGAATAGCACCTTAGGTAGAAATTCTGCTGTTAAAAGAATTATTAAAGTCGAAATAACGGTATTGGTAAGCAGACTGAAATCTGTAAGTAGTAGTCGAACAAAACCAATAGGAGAAGACTTGAGATCTGCAAACACCTCCATTAGCAAATCTCCCATAAATAGCCCATACACAACAAGGGCAATATTATTGCCGATTAACATAGTGGCAATAAACTTAGAAGGTTTTTTAGTTAGGCGCGCTAGCACCTTAGGCAAAAAACCATCTTGCTTTTTCTCAATTTCTATGTGGATTTTGTTTGCAGAAACAAATGCAATCTCCATCCCAGAGAAAAAGGCGGAAAAAAGCAATGAAATAACAATAACAATTATTGTTGGCTCCAAGACTAATTTTTATTGTTTTTTTGACGGTCCTCAAACCGTTTTCTATAGGTTTTTTTAAATATAAACATCCCAATGGATACAACAGCGAAGAAAACAAATAAATAAGCTCGTTGTCTATCCACATTCCATTGCGCATAAATTTCAAATAAAGAAATTACTGCTACTGCTAGGTAAATATATTCTGTATACCTTAAAATTTTAATCATCTTTTTTCTCTTTAATACTCATTATTCCGTAGGTTCTATTGGCATGTAAAAAACTAAAGGACCTATTAAAATCCATCCCTTCCCCATCCATAACAGTTCCTTCCTCTGGATTAGTATATTTAAATTTTTCTTGGGTGAAAATCCAATCATTTTTCCTATCCCAATAAATTTGATGTGATTCTAACATTTTACCGTCATCGGTTTTTATAACCACATTTCCCCGCAAATCTATCAAATTTGTTTGAGAATAAATGATACCAAAATCTGCCGTAACAGTACTTTTCATCCCTTTATCATCAAAGAACTCAACCTTCAACCCCTCGGGAAACGTCCTATACGGAAATGACAAATGATCAAAATCGTTACTTATCGGACTCTTTAGCACGGATATAATCCGAGAAGGATACTCTCCATCCTCATTATTCTCCCTATCGGTTTCGGTATAAGTTAAGGTGAAATCTTCTGCAATACCACTAGGGAATATTTTTTTTATAGCCTCATCCCCTACTCTTTTATAATTATCGGCACAAGAACAAAAAAGCATTGCCATAGAAATGACTATGGCAATGCTCGTTAGATTATATGTACTTTTTAATATCATCTTATAAGTTAGGCACCTTTACGCTACCGCCAACCCAACATGAGAAAGTTACTGTCTTACCAGACATTCCAGAGTTAAAAATATCTGTCTTGGAAGGAGCTTTAGCATCATAACTTCTTGCAGCTTGCGCGGAGCTACCCCTTACTGCTGGATCTACACGACCAGCCTGACGAGCCATTTCTGCCGCTTTCCAGTATACTGCTCTCTTTTCAAAAGGTGTACTACCACACTCATTAGCACTAGAGGCATATAAACTAGCAATCAACAAATACGCTTTTCCATTTGCAGGGTTTGCATCAATAGCTTTTTGTGCATAGCTCCTAGCTGTAGACTTACTAGATCTTCTATAGCTAGTTGCTATCCTGTATGCAATATTAGACTTTTTCTTAGGATCGGTCTCCAATTCTAATGCCTTGTTAAAATCTGCAATTGCACCTTTAGTATCCCCGGCATTATTTTTTAGCGCCCCTCCATACATATAAGCACTTGCCGATGGCTCCATAGCTAATTGCGCTTCGAATAATTTTTTAAATAGTGGGTCTTCTGTACACTCTTTACTATACATTCTACCTACGGCTCTCTTCACCCAAGCGATATCACCTTTCTTTTCTTCGAAGCTCTTATTGTAAAGTGGAATTAAGTTTTCGCAATTCGCCAAAGCCCCAAGCTTACTATCTATACTCTCAGAAATTTTACCATAGCTCTCAGAATAGCTATTATAAGATCTCAACTGGCTAGCCTCTTTTTTTGTTAAAGTACCTGCATCTTCTTTAGGCAAAAGCTTGGCAATTGCACCAGTAAGCTTGTCATTTTCGCCTTCTATTTTCTCAGTAATAGCATCATATCTTTCGAATACTTCTTCCACTTCTCTCTTACCTTCGTTATGAAGATCTACCAAACTAGAGAAGTACAAGTAAAGTGCTTTTGGATTTTTATAATGCGTATTATCTTCTTTAAAAACCCTATCCAACTCTGAATAAATCTCTTCATTGGTAATCATTTTTTCATCAAACTTCAACAACACCTTATCGATAGCAGTTTCGGCAGGACTAGTTTTAGATGCGAAATACTTTATACGATTATCGTATAGTTCTAGAAGCTCATTAATACTAGCGGTTTTAGCCTCACCTGTAGATTTAGCTATCTTATCCTTTAGTATTCTCTCTCCATATAGAATATTTGCCCAGTTTAGAGTAGGACAATTTTCGTACACCATTTTCCAAGGTGTATACGCAGCATCATAATTCTTAACCTTCACATGCTCTGTGTATATAGATAAGTTAGTCATGCATTCCGGGTTTTGCGCCTGTGCATGCCCTAAACCTATAACCCCCATTACGGTTATAGCTGTGATGTAGAGTTTCTTTTTCATCTGTCTGTATATTTTAATAATATAATAGTGGTTAATGTAGTTATTTTTAGTTAATTCTACGCTTTTTAAACCAATCTAGATCGTTCAATGATAGTCCTAAATTGACCTTGAAATAATTCTCCTCAACCAAATCACCATATTTGGTTCCTCTTTTACCAAGTTCGAAACCAATATTTACGTTGGAAAAATTACTTCCTTGACCCAGCGGTAAACCTAAACCAAAAGTTATGCCAAAATCATTTATTTCTTTATTATCTACCACAATTCCTGAAGTTGACACCTTTGCTCCCGCCCTATATACCACTCGTTTCAGATAGCTTGTAAACGAAGTATATTCCGGAATATAATATCCTCCAAACCTTATAGTATTAGCATCTTGATACACTAAATTATTAGAAGGCGACAACTCATTTTCAAATTTACTCATTTCCTGAAAACTGTATTCCGCTCCTAAAAACCACTTTTTATCCTGTCCATAACCAAGTCCCAAAGTGGTTGTAGTAGGTATTTGAACACCTGTCCTTGCAAGCCCTTGTCTTTCTAAATCAACTTCTACAACTTCTACATCCATACCGTTTGCAGTAGAGAAGGAACCTATAGTACGTGTATTTCTAGAAATTAGATTCGCTTGGGTATTTACGATTACACTAGTAAATAGCGTATGCTTCTCATCTATCTTAGGAGTATAATTAAGTGCAAAATTAAAATCGAAACCATTTATTCTAGAACTCACCCTATTAAAAGAACCTAGCTGAACCCCTTCAATAGCCTGAATACCACTACTTTCCTGATTTCCAAAATTAAAATTAGAAGTCACTCCTAAACTCACATTCTTAAAAACTTCAAATCCCAAGGAAAGATATACCCGGTTAACTCCTCCTGACCCGGTATACGATTCTTTAATTGTTCCCTGACCAGCTGGCGTTCTTTCCGACTGAAAATTATATCCTACCGAAGAATAAGGCATAATACCAAAACCAAGACCCACTTTCCTACCTAAACTAAAGCCAAGAGACAAATAATCCAAATTAGATACAGAAGCATTTTCCTTAGCGGTATTCGTCTTAAAACTATATTCATTCCTTGAAAGCCCTGCAGTATAAGTCGTTAAACCCAACTTACTATAGGCAGCAGGGTTATTTAAATTGATATGGATACTATCTCCATATACACTTAAACCTCCCATCATATTGTTTTCCACCGAATTGGTCGCCCTTAAATCCCCTATACCGAAATAAGAATATGGAGATACCGTATTTTTCTGGGCTTGAATGCTAACCGAAGTTACGCATAAAAATGCAATTATAAAATTTTTGACCATCTAGCGTTTGTTGAATTCTAGCAAATGATTTAACCCCAACAGGAGAAAATTAGAATGCGCAAATATGGTATTTTTTAATCGTTTTGACAAAAATAGCGCATCCCCGCCTGTTAAAATAACTGTTAAATCTGCAAATCTACTTTGATATTGTGAAATTACACCATCAATTTCATTACAAATTCCATTAACCACCCCACTATGAATACTCGTTTCGGTAGTATTCCCAATAAAATCAATGACATCCTCTTGTTTTAAGAGGGGTAATTTTGCTGTTTGGGCGTGTAAGGCCTTATACCTCATGACAAGTCCTGGTGAGATAGCACCCCCCAAATACTCTCCATAATCATTAACAATATCATAAGTAATACAACTACCTGCATCTATCACCAAAGTATTCCCATTAGGATTATGATAAAATGCTGCTGTTGCCAAAGCAATACGATCCACTCCAAGAGTATGAGGGGTAGCGTAGGAGTTTTTAAAAGGAATTTTAGTATCTTGACTCAATACATGCACACGACAAAAAACAGACACCATGTCTATCTCTGCCTGCGATAAAGCTCCTACAGTTGAAAGTATAGCATCTTGAATACTTCTGTACTCGGAGAAAATAGTTCTTACATTTTTGGCAAAATCTTTCAAAGGAATTTTCTGCTCAAACACTATGTCCTCACCTCTGAAAACCGCCATTTTTACTAGGGTATTACCCGCATCGATAATTAAGTTCATATCACAAAGATTAAAAAAATGTAAAAAAAGATCTACCTTTTTTTACATTTTTGTTTGTATATATTAAAATTGAATATATATTTGCACCCGCTAACAGCAATTGGTGCCTTAGCTCAGTTGGTAGAGCAATGGACTGAAAATCCATGTGTCCCTGGTTCGATTCCTGGAGGCACCACCTCAAAAGCCCTTGATTTTCAAGGGCTTTTTTATTTTTACTTTGTTTCTTCACTAATTTAATAGATCCAATGAATATCATTCCGAGTATTTGAGATTTATTATAGATCAAAATGAAAGACCTCCTAAATTAGTTTGACATTTTTCATATATTCCTATATGGAGCACGTTGAACACTTCCTTTACATAATTCATAGTAAAACAACGGACCGGTTCTATACTGGAGAAACACCAGATTTAAAAAACGGATCATGACTAATTGTTGTGTTTAAGGATCATGACCAATTATTGTGTTTATGCAAAAATTGTGGTTAATCTGTAAAGGAAGAATTCTACATTTTTTACCCCTCTGAACTGTGCCCTGAACGCTTTAATTTTTGCGTTGAAGGATTCCGCCGAGGCAATTATTTCCCTCTTTTATAACATATCTCTTACCTAGTAACTTTACAATAAAGCAATTCCATTAAATCACAATAAAATTGAAATATGTAATGGCAAGTAGGTTTAGTATATTTGTTAATTGACATAGACCTTACAATGAAAATTTTATTACCACTTGCTGCATTCTTTATTTGCTATTTTAATAGCCATGGTCAGCAAGACATAGAAAACACCCTGCAAAAATTAAACAAGCACAGCGTCCCCTACATTACCAACGATGAACTTAACCTCCAACCTCACTTCATCCTATTAGACGCTAGAGGAAATCAGGAGTATGCCGTAAGCAGACTTCCAGGAGCAGTATGGATAGGATATAAAGATTTTAACGCATCAAAAATCCAAGACCTAATCCCAAATAAAAACACCCCAATTGTAGTTTATTGTTCCATTGGAGTACGATCCGAAAAAATAGGTGAAAAACTCATAAAATTAGGATATTCACAAGTACTGAATTTATACGGCGGCATCTTCGATTGGAAAAATAAAGGCAACCTAGTATACAATTCCAAAGGTCACGCAACCGACAGCGTACATGTTTACAATAAACACTGGGGCAACCTACTTACTAATGGAAAGAAAGCGTATAATAAAGATGAATTCTAAACCCTAAAAACACTTTTTTATACATCAAATTCATTAACACAATCAAAAAAAATATGCTACTCTATGACAAATAGCAAAAACCTACTTTTAATATTTACCCGCAACCCTATCCTTGGCAAATGCAAAACAAGGCTGGCCGCTAGTATTGGTGATAAAAACGCATTGGATATCTACAAATTCTTACTTTTACATACACAAAATATAACCAAAGACTTAAAAGTAGATAAATGGGTATGCTACTCCGACTACATTGGTAAAGATGATTATTGGGACTCTTCTCACTATAGAAAAATACAGCAGCGAGGAATAGATTTAGGCGAACGAATGGCCAACGCTTTTAAGGATGGTTTTGATACTGGTTACGAGAAGATTATAATAATTGGCAGCGATATGTACGACCTAAAAGAAAACGAAATTGCCGATGCTTTTAATTTTCTAGATACCAATGATTATGTAGTAGGACCTGCTTTGGACGGCGGCTACTACCTAATGGGAATGAAAAAATTTAACCCAAAATTATTTAAGGGTAAGGCATGGGGGACAGATACCGTACTAAAAAAAACTTTAGACCATCTAAGAGATGAAAAGTATTTTCTGTTGTCTCCTAAGAATGATATTGACTACTATGAGGACATAAAAGACATAGCAGTTTTTAAACCTTTTTTAAAAAAATAATATTGTATATGACAAGCAAACAATTGAACGAATCCGTAGAGTACCTTATTGAAAAAGGATTCGACAAACCAGAAATTGGTGTAGTTCTAGGCACAGGTTTAAGGAAATTGGTCGAGGATATTGAAAATCCTATTGAAGCCTTTTATAACCACATTCCCTATTTCCCATTGGCCACTGTGGAATTCCATGCCGGAAAATTGATTTTTGGAATTTTAGAGGGGAGAAAAGTAGTAGTAATGCAGGGCAGATTCCATTTATATGAGGGGTACGATTCAGTAGATGTGACCTATCCAATTAGAGTAATGCAGCGCTTAGGCATAAAGAAACTTTTTATCTCCAACGCAGCCGGTGCTATTAATTTAGATTACAAAAAGGGCGATATCATGCTCCTTGAAGATCATATTAATTTGCAGGGAGGATCCCCTTTAGCCTTTAAAAACGTTGGAGAATTTGGCAATCGATTTACAGATATGAGTGAGCCTTATGATCCTGAAATGCGCCAAAAACTTATAACAATAGCAGAGCAAGAAAAAATAACTCTTCGCCAAGGTGTTTATGTTTCCGTTCTGGGTCCTCAGTTAGAAACCAAAGCAGAATACCGAATGCTAAAAATGATGGGGGCCGATGCTGTAGGCATGAGTACCGTTCCCGAAGTTATTGTAGCCAACCATTTAAAATTGCCAGTAGTTGCTGTCTCCGTTTTGACAGACGAGTGTAATCCTGAAAACTTACAACCGGTAAACATTGAAGAAATTATTGAGATTGCTGCTAACACAGAACCTAAAATGATAAAGTTATTCCGTGAACTAATTAAGGAAATTTAAAAAAGCATTCAGATTAATATGCATTCCCCGATTTAGGTTAACACTAATGAAAATAATATGTCCTGATCAAGAAAGCTATTAAAAATAATAACGACGAATAAATTGATTAACAAAAATAGCGGAATATAAAAACAATTTAACCGCTGAACCCTAATACAATTTCCATGAGCTATTTAAATGCAACTAACGAACTATATAAGGACGCCGCATTAACCCCAGATGTTGGTCTTTGCTGCACTACCAACCCCATTTGGCAATTTCCTGGACTTTCCATCCCAAAAATAATGCAAGAAATGAATTATGGATGTGGGAGTACTATTTCTGCACAAGACCTCATTAATAACCCAAAAGTTCTTTATGTGGGTGTTGGTGGAGGCATGGAATTACTTCAGTTCGCTTACTTCTCCAGACAAGAAGGAGGTATAATTGGCGTAGATATTGTTGATGAAATGCTTGAAGCATCTCGCAAAAATTTTGAAGTAGCAGAAAAAGAAAATCCGTGGTTTAAGAGCGAGTTTGTAAACCTGATTAAAGGAGATGCACTTAACCTACCTATTTCTGATGCAAGTATAGATGTAGCGGCACAAAACTGCCTCTTCAATATATTTAAGGCCGAAGACTTAAAGAAAGCTGTTTCCGAAATGTATCGTGTTTTAAAACCACACGGTCGGTTAGTAATGAGCGACCCTATATGTGAGCAGCCTATGAACGACGCTCTTAGAAATGATGATCGCCTACGTGCACTTTGCTTAAGTGGGAGCATTCCACTGAAAGATTATGTAAAAGTACTTACCGATGCCGGTTTTGGAACCATAGAAATTAGAGCTAGAAAATCGTACCGAGTGCTATCTCCAAATCATTATCCTACAGAGGAGCTTATCTTTATTGAGTCCATTGAAATTGCCGCCATAAAAGATCCGATGCCAAAGGACGGACCTTGTATTTTTACAGGAAAGACCGCTATCTACTATGGTGACGAGGAATATTTTGATGATAAAGATGGCCATGTATTAATGCAAAATCAGCCCCTAGCAGTTTGTGACAAAACAGCCGCTGCCTTACAAAAGAGCAATGCAGAAATACATATTAGCGAAAGCACTTTTCATTATAATGGAGGTGGATGTTGCTAACGTTTTATAAATAGACAGGTAATAGCCCTATCGACCGCTAATTAGGGTTAATCTTAAATTATGTTACGTAAATCCACTTTTGTCTTATTGCTATTTTTGTTGAATGGACTCTTCAAAAATGCGACCAATGGGTCGGTTTTAGGAAATATCAGTTCAAAACCAAAGATGCAATTAAATCATTCACTTTGGGATAACTTACTACAAAAGCATGTAGATAAAAGTGGTAACGTAAATTATAAGAGCTTCAAAAAAGACCATGCTAGTCTTATACAGTTCTAGGGTATTTAAAAAATAATAAACCTACCGAAGATGCTAACCGCCAAGTACATTTAGCCTATTACATTAATCTTTACAATGCGGCCACCGTGAGTCTTATTTTAGATAATTATCCTCTAAAGAGCATAAAAGACATCAGAAATCCTTGGGGGCAGAAACTTGTAGCTATAGGAGATCAAATATTTTCGCTAGGAGACTTAGAACATAAAATACTGCGAAAAATGAACGAACCCCGTATTCATTTTGCCATTAATTGCGCGTCCTATTCGTGTCCAAAACTAGTTAACCAAGCCTTTACATCGTCTAACTTGGAGGCACTACTAGAGCAAACTGCAGTAGACTTTATAAATGATAAGAAACGAAATGTACTAGGTAACGATGAAGCTTCCCTTTCTGCAATTTTTAAATGGTTTAAAAAAGATTTTACTCAAGAGAGTTCCTTGGTTGACTATATTAATAAATACGCGAGGATAAAGCTAGATTCCAATACTAGAATAAAATATTTAAACTACAACTGGGCACTAAATGAAGCTAAATAACCCCTACAGCATTAGTATCATTATCCCAGTATATAATGAGGCCTCAAACATTATTAGGCTTCTAAAATATCTTCATGAAAATAGCGTCACCCAAACGGTTAAAGAAATTATTGTAGTAGATGGTGGCAGCACCGACCAAACAGTAACTATCGCGCAAAACGAGGGTGCCACAGTATTAAAATCAGATAAAGGCCGCGCCAAACAAATGAACCTAGGGGCACTACATGCTTCAGGGGATATTCTTTACTTTCTGCACGCCGATACCTTTCCCCCAAAGGGATATGATAAATTTATTTTAATCGCAATCAACAAAGGTTTTAACGCGGGCTGTTTTAGGATGAAATTTGACACCTCAAAAAAGTTCCTCCAGTTTTTCGCTTGGTTTAGTAGAATAAACCACAAATTATGTCGCGGTGGGGATCAATCTTTATTTGTTCAAAAAAAACTCTTTCAAAAAATACAGGGATACAGTGAAGAATATATTATTTATGAAGATACCGAATTTATTGGTCGCTTATATCAAAACACAACATTTACGGTATTACCACAATATGTAATCACTTCGGCAAGAAAATATGAGCAATTCGGAATGGTAAGACTACTATACCACTTTGGAATGATTCACCTACAGAACCTTCTCGGTTTCGGCCCCAAAAAGCTAAACAACTACTACAAAAAACATATTGTAAACCTGAGTTCGACGTAAGAATTTCGAATATTATTGGGTTTTTACACCATAGAAAAAGCGGAAATTTAGTATATTTAAGTGTCTAAAAATCAAATATTTAACTAAATTATCCGCCATGATTTCCAATGATAAAATTACTGAAATTTTCTTCAATATTGATGAGTTTTCTAAGGTTTTTGAGCCTGCTCTAAGACAAAACCTTCTAACACAGGGCAAAAAGACTAGAAATAGACCCGGTAGGATGTCCAGTAGCGAGGTGATGACCATTTCAGTTATCTATCACGTGAGCGGCTTTAAAAACTTTAAGCATTTTTATATTTTTTATGTACAGAAACACATGGAAGATA
>NZ_AUKX01000012.1 GCF_000424985.1 Arenibacter latericius DSM 15913 | reverse complement strand
GATTAGTACCTGGATTTTTATCGCAGGCAAGTTTATAAAATAAAGCGTTTAGTTTACCCTCTATTTTCTACTTACACAGTTTATGGTCTAGTCCCTATCTATTGCCTTATGCATTTTACCTAAGGAAATTTAAATAACACTAGAATTATAATTTAACTTTCTTATTTTCTGTTTTTCTTCGTCTTATAATAGTCCTTTATCACTTCTTTTCTGCCAATAGTTTTGGTAATAATATCCTTTTCTAGATCCCATCCTCGGGCAGGGGAATATTCTCTACCATACCATATAATTTGTAAGTGAAGATCATTCCATAGTTCTTTTGGGAATAATCTTTTAGCATCTCTTTCCGTTTGCACAACATTTTTACCGTTAGAAAATCCCCAACGGTACATCAATCTATGGATATGAGTATCTACCGGAAATGCAGGGATACCAAATGCTTGAGCAACTACTACACTAGCTGTTTTATGGCCTACAGCTGGAAACTCCTTCAACAGTTCTATATCTTTTGGAACAATTCCATCGTATTTTTCTATAAGTATTTTAGAGAGTCCATGGATTCCTTTAGCTTTCATTGGAGATAGACCAACAGGTTTAATAATTTCTCTAATCTCATCAACAGTTAACTTTACCATATCATAAGGGTTATCTGCTTTTTCAAATAATAATGGAGTTATCATATTCACCCTTACATCTGTACTTTGTGCGGAAAGAAGCACTGCAATAAGCAGTGTATACGGATCCTTATGGTCTAGAGGGGTAGGAATGGTAGGGTATATTTCCTTTAAAGTTTTTATAGCGAAGTCTACTTTTTCTCTTTTAGTCATTAAATGTGTAATTTTATAAAAAAATATGAAATTGGGCTATGGATAGACCAATTTCCAAAGTAACAAAATTATTTAAGATACTAATATGAATACATTAAAAGTAGGGGATAAGGTACCTTCATTTTCAGCTAAGGACCAAGATGGAAACACAATTAATTTGTCTGATTATGAAGGAAAGAAATTGATAGTTTTTTTCTATCCCAAGGCAAGTACCCCTGGCTGTACGGCGGAGGCCTGTAATTTAAGGGATAATTATTCTGAATTACAAGCGCAAGGATATGAGTTATTGGGGGTAAGCGCAGATTCTCAAAAAAGACAGTCGAATTTTAGAAATAAATACGACTTCCCATTTCCTTTATTGGCCGATGAAGACCATACGGTTTTAAATACCTTTGGTGTTTGGGGACCTAAACAATTTATGGGAAGGAAATATGACGGCATACATAGAATGACTTTTGTAATAGATGAGAATGGTGTAGTGTCTAAGGTAATAGATAAGGTTAAGACTAAGGACCACGCTGCTCAAATAGTATAAAACACGCGTAAAAAAAAGCCGGTCCAAAATTAAGCGTTATGCGCTATTTTTGGACCGGCTATTTTCTTTTAAATAGGTGGTGTTAGACCTTCTCTTTTTTACCTTCTGCTTCTTGCTCTTCTTCACCTTCTAGTAATTCGCTTTTTCGGGTGAAAAGATTTTTCTTTTTAATGATTTCAGCTATTCCCTCTGGTAAAACGGATTCCCATCCTTCTTCGCCATTCATTATCTTTTGCAATACATCTCTAGAGAAAACATGTAGAATTTCTGGATCGTAATCTATAATATCCATTACTTTCCCATTGTACTTAAAGAATTTGTACAATTCTTTCATTCTAGGGTGTACTTTAACGGTATTACTGGTCATAACCTGCCCCGTTTCTTCATTTCTCATTGGATATAGATATACCTTAAGGTCTTTAAAGAATAACTTTCCAAAGGCTTCTAAAATACCTCCGCTTAGGTGTCGGTAATACTTTTCATCAAATATATCCACAAGGTTGTTTACGCCCATGGTAAGACCAATCTTGGCTTTGGTATAATTGCTAAAATATTCTACCAATTTATAATATTCCTGAAACTTAGATATCATTATCGTATGTCCTAAGGAGCATAAAAGCTCTGCGCGGTCCATAAAATCTTGTTCATCAATTTTTCCGGATGCCTTGAGGTTAGATAAAGTAATCTCAAAAATAACTACCGTGTTATCTTCCTCTACCTTAGGTTCCCTGATAAATATTTCATAGGATTTTTTAAACATATCCATATTTACCTTGGTCACTGGTCTAAAGCTACCCCTAAGTGCTAAAATATTCTTTTTGTAAAGAATGGTTGCAGGGAGAAGGTTATTGCCATCGGGGCCAAACATTACCGCATCGGTCATGTTATTCTTAATTAACTCCAGGCTCATCAACCTATTGTCTACATTAGCAAAATTAGGTCCGGAGAAATTTACTATATCAATTTCTACGGTATCCTTGTCAATATGGTCATAGAGGTACCTTAATAATTTAGTAGGCTTATTATACTTATAAAAAGCACCGTAAATAAGATTTACTCCTACAATACCTAAGGTTTCCTGTTGTAATCGGGCTTCATTTTGCTTAAACCTAATATGTAGGATAATCTCGTTAAGATCTTTCTGATTAGGATCTAATTGATACCTAATACCAATCCACCCATGACCTTTATAGCGTTTAGAAAAATCTATTGTAGCAACGGTGTTTGCATAGGAAAAAAATAATCTTTCAGGATGCTTTTCACGGCTGATTCTGTTTTCCATATGCTCCATCTCATGATTCAACATTTTGTTCAACCTGGATTGGGTTACATATCTGCCATCCTCCTCAACCCCATAAATAGCATCACTAAAATCCTTGTCATAGGCACTCATTGCCTTCGCAATAGTCCCTGATGCCCCTCCAGATCTAAAAAAATGTGCGGAGGTTTCTTGTCCGGCACCAATTTCGGAAAAGGTCCCATAAATATCAGGGTTCAGATTAATACGTAAGGTTTTCGCCTTAATAGACGGAACGTTGGTAAATGCAATCTCTTTTTTCAAAATAATTTGGTATAATAGCTTATTTGCTTTGCACAAAGTTAATAAGATAACACTATCTATTAAATAAATAAATTATAAATTTGAATTAAACAATAATTAGCTTGAAAATTACATTTTTAGGAACCGGTACATCGCAGGGCATTCCTGTTATTGGTAGTAAGCATCCTGTTTGTCTTAGCGATAATCCAAAGGATAAAAGGCTACGTGTATCTGTATTAGTGTCTTGGGACAATTATAATTACGTAATAGACTGTGGACCCGATTTTAGACAGCAAATGCTGACTAACAATGTGGTAAAGATAGATGGTATCTTATTTACTCATGAGCATGCAGACCATACTGCAGGGATAGATGATATAAGACCCTTTTTTTTTAGACAGGGAGATATTCCAATTTATGGACATAAAAGAGTTATTGCTTCGTTAATGAAACGATTTGATTATATCTTTGCCGATGAAAACAGATACCCTGGTGCTCCAGGTGTAGAAGTTAATACCATTGAAAATCATAAGCCTTTTAAAATAGGAAATTTAATGGCTATACCTGTTGATGCTCAGCACAATAGACTACAGGTATTTGGGTTTAGAATACGGGATTTTGTATATCTCACAGACGTAAAAAGCATTGAAAAAGTAGAAATGGAAAAAATAAAGGGTGTAAAGGTGTTGGTTGTTAATGCATTGCGTATAGAGCCGCATCATTCCCATTTTAACTTAGAAGAAGCTTTAGAATTTATAGACGCTATTAAACCCAAAACCGCTTATTTAACTCATATAAGTCACTTGTTGGGATTCCATGATGAAGTGGAGAAGAAATTACCACAAAATGTCCATTTGGCTTACGATAACCTCACAATAGAGTGCTAGGCATTAAATTTTTTTGTAACGGCTTATAATAAAGAACCCTTTAAACGTAATCTCCCTATTTTAAATATCAATTAATTTCAACTATGAAACAAAAAATTTTCTTTTACTTATTTTTATTTATTTCTTTAATCGCGCTATATCAATTTATTAGCACTAATAATATGGTGAAGGCTAAGAATGGGTTGATAGAAGCCAAGGCTGAAAAATTGGAGGTATTAGAAGATTCTATAAGGGGGCTTCAGGTAAAGGTAATGGATATGCAATATTTTTCATTGGATAACAATGATGATGCGTTGTCATATTATGATCATCTGAAATTAGATTCTCCAAGTTCTTATATTACAGACAAGTTGTTGGAAACGAATGAGAGTAAAGGAAACAATCCCTTGGTGCCTTATGAGGGAATGGAAGGTGATTTTAAAATCAATAAAATAAAAGTATTAAATCACAAGTGGATTTTAGCCGATTTTTCTGATGGTAAATTTTGGGGAGAACTATTGATTAAGTACGAATTAAAGGATGATCTTGGAGTAGATTTTACCCTTATTGATCACCTGCTGTATACTAGGAGCTAAACGAATTTTAACAACTATAATTTAGTGTGCTAAATTTACATACAATGTAGATGGTATACTATTAATAAATAAGGTCGATACCTCTCAAAAGAAAAGGTGTCGACCTTATTTATTTTAATTTTACAAAGTGGGGATGATACAACTTAGATTTTATCTTCTAACCACTTTTTAAAAGAATGGAAGTTTTGTGGTGCAACTCCATGGCCAACAGGAAACTCTTCGTATACATGTTCTATTCCAAGCTCAGTTAACATTTCTGGTACTTTTTGAGCCCATGAAACCGGAATTACCTGATCTACGCTCCCGTGAGAGGCATAAATTTTAAGATGTTTAAAATCGTTTTCCTGATAGTTTTCAGAAAGCATTGAAGGGCTAATATATCCACTTAAAGCGATTACATTTTTAACCAATTGTGGATAGCTAAGTGCTACGGCGTAACTTAAGATTGTCCCTTGACTAAAACCTAATAGAGTTACATTAGTATCATCCAAACCATAAGTACTACAGGCTTCTTCTATAAATCCCTTAATTTTATCGCGGGAAAGTTTTGCCTGTTCATCATCATTCCACTTCCCTTTACTTGCTTCAAAATTAATTGCATACCACATATTACCAAATGGTTGCATAGGGTAGGGGGCTCTTACTGAGATGATGCATAATTCTTTTGGTAGCTCTGGCGAAAAGGAAAATAAATCCTCCTCATTACTTCCATAGCCATGGAACATAAAAAGAACCGGAGCTTTACCATTTGTTATGTTTGATGGTCTTATAAGATGTTCTAAAGAAAGTGTTGCTGTTGTCATTTTAAGATATAAAAGTGAACCATTTTTGAAAATAGGGGCCAAGAACAGGTACTTCCTGTTTCTTGTCGTTTAAAGCACCTAAGAAACCATAGAACCACATTACAATATAAAAGACGTAAAGTCCGTACCAGGCGTATTCACTGTACCAATTACTTAGAAAAATGGCGACACCTAAGAAAACAAGGTGTAATCCAAAGGCTTGGCGGGTATGAAATCTTGCAAATTCGTTTTTTGGTTCGGAGTTCATAGAAATGGCTATTAGCGCCCCAACCATAGTCATATAGGCAACTATTGCGGTTGTTTTCCCCTCTTTTACTGTTTCATTCATGTAGGCAAAGTTACTTCAACTTTAAATTAAAAACATAAATAGAGGCCTATAAAAGACCTCTACTTATATGATTATTGTAAATTTTATTTTCCTATACTTCCAATTAAAGGTAGATCTTCTAGTTTTCCACTATTCGCATTTATTACGCCTAATATGGCAAATCCGAATGGGACCCATCTAAGTAAACCTAAAAAACCTATCCCTAATAAGGAAAACAGGAATAAGACGATGCTAATAATTAATGAAAGAATCCACACTCTTATAGATTGTTCTATATGAAATTGGACAAATGCATTTTTCTTATTGCTATTTACTATAAGGGCAATAATTAAACCTATTACAAATAGGTAACTTACCATTGCCATAGTCTTACCTTCATTAATTGTTTTTTGATCCATTTGGTGTTGTTTAGTCTATAAACTCAAAGTTAGTGAATTAATTGGTCGTTCCCTATTATCCCTAATGCCCTTCCCTTCATTTTGCTATCTAAGAATGCGCTATTTTTAGAGCTAGATAGGATATCGTCTTCTGTAAAGGTATATTCAATATCGGGATTAAACAGAGTGAGTACCGCTTTTTCACCAACCTTAAGGCTTGGGTTTGGTATACCGTATCGTTCTCTTCCCTTGGTTAGAAGGGCTATGACTGTTTCTAAATCAAAAATGGAATTAAGCATTCCAAAAGCACTTTCTAAACCTATGGTTCCGTTAGCTGCATTGTCAAACTCCACTCTCTTAAGTTCAATATCCATAGGTCTGTGATCTGTGGTGACAAAATCTATCACCCCATCTTTAAGACCTCTTATCAAAGCCTTGCAATCTTCACTTGTTCTAAGAGGTGGCATTAGCTTGTATCTAGAATCAAAACCAACCAATGTCTCATCTGTAAAGCAAAGATTATGGATGGCTACACTACAACTAACATCTAGTCCTTTCTTCTTAGCCTCTGCTATTAATTTTACAGATTTGGCTGTAGATATTGTTGGTATGTGTAATTTTCCACCGGTATATTCTAGAATAAATAGGTCTCTTGCTAAATTTAATTCTTCTGCCATATGAGGAATTCCTTTTAATCCTAATTTGGTAGAAACCTCCCCTTCGTTTACTATTCCTTTTCCCGCAATTGATCTATTTAAAGGGAAACTATGTACCAAACCATCAAAGTTATGAGCATATTGTATAGCCACCTTCATTAGGTTAGGGTTGCTTGTTGGGCGTTTATAATCGTAAAAGCCAACAGCACCAGCACTTTTCATATCGTATAGTTCTGCTAAACTATCTCCTTCAGACTTTATAGTTAACGCACCAAGAGGATATATATTAACCGCGTTTGATCTAGAGGCATTTTTAAAGAAAACAATATCGGAACTGCTATCTGGAATCGGATTGGTATTTGGGTTAAGAACAATGTCAGTAAAACCACTACGGGCAGCGGTATAGAGTCCGTTGGCAATAGTCTCTCTTTCTTCGTAACCTGGCTCTCCAAAGCTGACTCCGGAGTCGAACCAACCTATAGAAACATGCAGGTTCTTGTGTTCAATTATTTTTACATCATCGCTAACCTCTAATATAGGCGCAATTTCCTTAATGATACCGTCTACAATATGAATATCCCACTTTTTAAAATGATAATCAGGGTTAGAAGAATCTACTATTGTGGCGGATTTTAAGAGTATGTTCATTATAAATATTTTTGGATAAGAACTTCTATTATGATAAATGCCAACGCTAAAGTAATAAACCATTTCCAAAGCTCCTTTATGCTATGGTCACTTTCTATTTGTTGAAATAAATGATCTAAGTTTTCATTCACAGAATTGGCGGATAAATCATTCAGATCTAGGTAGTTTAAATTACTTTCATTTCTTGGGTGATTAAAACTTATCATGGCAATATTTTTACCTTCAACTCCAATATTAAAATTTCCAGCTGTATTTGGGAGCTCATCAAATGTTAGTGTTGTTTTGTTTGCATAGGTCTGCTGATAGGGTATAAATTCTGTGTTGCTAGCAGTAACCTTTATAATTTTGTCTTTATCTAAGGTGATAGGTAGGTCCACGATAGTTTTATTGCCAATAATTTCATAAAAATTGGGAAGCTTTAGGCTGTTCCATCCCATATTGTAGAAGGTAGGAACAACCAATGGGGAACGGGTGAAGTTGGAATTGTCTAAAGAAATGGGGGCGGTAAATAGGTAAATTCCGTTCTTGGCTACAAGAAAGGGATCGCCATTATCCAAGGAAAGCAGTTTTGGAAGATTAGAATTTAACTTATAGTGTTTTTTTAGATTGGGATATTGAAAATTAGTTACTTTTTCTTCAAAAACATGCTGGTATAAGGGGTGTTGAAATTCAATCACACTTACTTTTCGTTCCTCGGTGCTTCCTGGAATAAAAGAAGTGTTCAATTGATTTCTAAGGAATACATTATAATTGGTAAGATCTAGATCCAAATGAGGAATAACTACTAGGTTTCCACCATTTTTAATAAAAGATTGAAGCGTATTCTGTAAAGCCGTAGGAATTTGTTTTAATTCGTTAAGTATAATTAAGTTTTGTGAGTCCAATTCCCCATAATTCAAGGATTTTAATAGAAATTCAGAATAGTTAAATTCGTCCTCCCCAAAAATTCGACTTAAAAAAGGACTCGGTACTTCGCTGACAGATAATACGTTGATTTTCTCCTTTTTGCTGACATTAAAAAAGAGGTAGTTATCATATTCTAGGCCTGAATCGGATATTGTAATTTTTCCCTCAATAGGTTCATTAGACGGGAGTGTAAAAACAACACTACTTTTAAGGTTTTCATTAAAGGTTGCCGATGTTTTTGCTATTAACTTATCTCCATTATATAAGGAAACTGGAAGGTTTTCTCTAATGCCGCTACTAATAAGCTCACAAATTAGATTCATGCTTTCCGGATTAACGTCTGTTACATAGACGGTATCTATTGAAGCATTAGCTAGATCTTTTGATTGAGCTTGTACTAAATGAAGGTTTATATTTTTTAAAGAATCTAAAGCTAAGGTTGGGGTGTGACTTTGAAAATCGGATATAACGATTAATTCATTATTTGGATCTTCACGGTCTCTAATTAGGCTTTTGGCTTTTAGATTCACTTCATCTAAAGACAATTGATTCCCGGTATAGGTTAAGGAGAGCAGGTCGTTTTTAATATCGTCTGTTTTTATATCCTTAAAAAGCTGGTCATTAGTAAAGAGACTGAAATTACGCTCTGCAGGCATGGACTTCAATAGCTTCTGAACCTTGTTTTCTAAAAGAGTGCCAGTATCATCAGCCGCCTGCATACTAAAAGAATTATCTAAGTAAACTATGATCTGACTATTTTTTAAGGCCGATTTCCCAGGAAAGAAAGGCTGAGCAAAAGCGAAGATGAGGGCAGTAAACAATAGTAGACGAGTGAAAAGTAAGAGCCACTTTTTTAGGCTTTTACTTTTTCTAGATTCTGCAATTACCTTTTTAAGAACCTTAACATTGGTAAATGGGGTTTTGGTAAATCTTCGAAGTTGGAATAGGTGAATGAAAATAGGGATAAGCAATAAAAAAAGCGACCAAAGAACTTCCGGATGTTTAAACAGCATTCCCAAATTTAATTTTTCAAATATAAGAAAGATATTAAAGGGCGATCTAAAATTTATACTAGGAATTCACAAGGAAAACTATTAATGAAGTATAATAAAGTAAGTAGGTGTCGCCTATTTGCGGTTTTGTATCAACTATTACTATTAATAAGTAGCTTTTGATTAATTAATAGGAGAAATTATTCTGAACGAGTACTTAACAAAAGAAAAAATAATCCTTAGTGGAGACTTTGTTCAATCCCGATAAGTAGTCTCGTATAAACTCTTGGGCTTCCTTATTAGCAACGGTGATTATTATTTGTGCGTTTTCTAGTTTGTTTAGAGTCCTATAGTGTTGCATGGTTACGCCATAGATATCGTTCCCAATTTTATTTGAATTATTACATATCCAGATAAACTCTATCTTTCTTTTATTCAGGTTTTTGGCAATTTTTTTCCCTTTCTTTCCTGCTCCCCAAATTACCAACGGCCTACTATTGTTTCGGTCTAGTTTAAGAAAGTAGGAAAGCTTTATATCTATGAAATTGTTTTCTGCGTAATGATGATGTGTTCTTGAGGTCCGCTGACTATAGTCGCGCCAAAAATGCAAAATAACATTTGAGGGTATACATTTTATTCCGTGTTGATAAAAACGAAAAGCTAAGTCGTAATCTTCTGGGTATCTATCAGGTAAAAATGAACCTACAAGGTCTAGATCAGTTTTGTGTACCATCCAGCAAGGAGATGGAATAACACATTCCTTGTATATCTCAGAATAGTTTGAACCAATTTCGGTTAATTTGTTTAGCCACTTTTCGTAACTTTTGTATCCCTTTCCAAGTTTTCTTCCTGAAAAATATTTCACCTTTCCCAAGGCAATGTGTCCTTTACCATTAATTTCTAGGCTTTTAACCATTAATTTCAATTTATTGCTTGCCATTAGGTCGTCGGAGTCCATTCTAGTGATAAAGGTGCCAGTAGCCATAGAGTAGGCTGTCCTTAGGGCTTCAATTATGCCCTGTCCTTTGTTCCTATGAACTTGAATCCTAGAATCATTTTGGACATAACTCTTAATTATTTGGGCACTATTATCGGAAGAATGGTCGTCTATGGCCAGTACTTCCCAATGGGGATAGGTTTGGTTAATAATAGAATCGATGCAAAAGGGTAAAAATGCCTCGGTATCTTTAAAGGGAATAAGAATGCTTACTTTCTGATTGCTCATATAATAGGCTGCTATTTTAATTGGTGGACTTTAATGACAATTCCAACTCATTAATTGCAGCCAACATAGCCTTAAAACAAGCTTCTTGGGACTTTTCATTGCTTCCTTTTTCTGTATGGTAACTCTTAATAAATTCGCTTGCCGATGACCATACTGTTTGCATAACACCCATAAATCGGTCTTTCATTGGGGCAGCCGAATTTTGTTTGAATTGATGCATCATTTCTACTTGAGCTTTTGCTACTGATGGTATTCGCCATGGAGAGCTAATAACGTTTAATCCTTTAAGGGCAAATAGGGCAGGAGTAGGCACCGCTTTCTCGTAATGCCAATCGCAGATAATAACAGATGTATCAATCATATCAATGGCCCTAGCAGTATTATTCATGCTAGCCTCCCACATTCCGATTCCAGAAGAAGCCCCATCTATTAATCTATCTCCCCAAATCCAAAGTTGTTTATCGCTTTTCTTTAGATGCGAATTAATCTTATTGACTTCATTGGCGAATAAGACTGCTGGATCTTTCCCCTTACACCTAGGGCAGTGCGCATCGGCAATATAAAAGACCTCATCCATTCCTGCATGAAAGGCATCTGCCTCAAAGACTTCTATTATTTCATCTATCAAATCAAAGACAACATTATGGATTTCTGGGTGTAATGGGCAGTAGCTCTTACAGTATAAGTCATCTTGGTTAGGCCATTCATATTTCTTTGGCAAGTTTACATGTGGTGTTTCATCAAATTCTGGATAAACTTCCAATAACTTTGAGTTTTGCTCTGCCCAACTTTGATGTCCCAATAAGTTTACTTGTGGTATTAATTTGATTTCATGCTTCTTAGCTGCAGCAACCATTTGCTTTACCTGACTCTTATTTAAGGGAGCCTTTCCCCTTAGTTCTGGTCTAGATTCATATGCATAGTTGTAATCTACCCTTAAAACCAAGGTGTTGATTCCGTTTGGACCTAACTCCTCATCAATAAATCTTACAAACTCATCAACTCCGTTTGACGTTGGTGCAGCAATACAAAGTCCTTTAATTTCAAATAAATCTTGAGCAGACGCTAAGGTAATTGCTAAGAATAGGAAGGGAAGAATGAGCTTTTTCATAGTAATAACAATGGTATAGGTTGGTGTATTATAATCTTAGGAAAATGAATTTCGATAATTAATTATAATCAGCAAAACAACTTACAGGTTGTTATTAATCATTTCATTTTTAAGACCTTGTTGATTGCTTCTTCAATCATTGGTTGCATTACAGAATAGCCTTCCGAAGTGGGATGAACCTCGTCATTTGCATATTTTTTAGGGAGTCCATTCCTATCATCGGCCATTGCTGAAAAGTAATCCAGATATAAAAATCCGTTATTCTCTGCATATTGTTTTAGCATGGCGTTTAAGGCAGGTATTTTTTCATTCGGTTTTAATCCTGGTCGCCATGGATAGTCAAAAGCCGGTAACACTGAAGAAATAATTACTTTAATTCCATTAGCCTGAGCTAATTGAGCCATGGATTAAATATTGCTTACTATCATTTCTAAAGAAGAAGGACCAGTGTTACCAGCAATGTCATTGGTACCTGCTAAGATTACCACTACTTTTGGTTGAAGATCTATTACATCTTGTCTAAATCTTACTAGCATTTGTGGGGTAGTTTGTCCACCAATACCGCGATTGACATAAGGCTTTCCTTCAAAGAATTCTGGACGGGTGTTAAGCCATCCTATAGTAATAGAGTTTCCCATAAAAACAACCCTATTTTCGTCTTCCGTTGGGGGTGCCAACTTTTTATTTTCTTCTTTAAAGCGTTGTAGTCCTGGCCAATCTTGTGCGATACACGTAAGGGTAAATAAAATAGTGAAGGCAAAACAAGCTGCTAATCTAGTTGAAGTTTTCATTTAAGTAGTATTGGTTATTTAGGTTATTATCAATTCTTTATAAAATAAAATTTCATTAATTCACATGATGTTGACTATTTTTAATCCTTTCTTGTAATTATGATATTCATAAGATTGCTCATAACCTACAATAAATACCATTTGGTTATATATCGGAATTGTTAAACCATTCTTTTTCTTTTTGGTTTAAACTTAAATCCTCAAAAATCATGTCTTTTGTAGGTCTTAATTTTACAAGATAAAGAATTAAAAACACCGTTATTACTAAATAAAAAATATTACTGGTCTGCATAAAGGCGAAGATCCCCATGAAGGAGGCGCCTTCTAAAAGTGCAAAACGTATGAGGCTTGCCTGTAAATATTTATTTAATTTTTCTTTTAAGGGGGTTTCCTTGTTTATCGAGGTGAGTGACTTACTATATATAAAATCCCCTCCAAAATAGGCTAGTATCCCTATTATTGGTACTAAATAGATAAATAGGTCATTTTTAGAGGTAAAACCACTGGTGATTTCTCCAATCTGAAGATATACGTAGATTCCGATTAAAAGAAGGACTATCACCAAGGCAGCATGCATTAGGGAAAGGGATGTTATGTATCGTTTTGGCGTTAATGGCTTATTATTCATGAATAAAAGAATTGTGAATTTTACGGTAGAGGAGTTAATTCCATATTTTAAGGCATGCAGGCCATGTTAGGCATATCGTTAAACATAGCTTTGGGGTGTTTTCTTGTACTGGATTAAAATTAGGAATTAATAGCAGTTTAAACCAAATGTTTTACTATTACTATTATTCTAATGGGGACATCCCCTTAATTAGTCCAGAATTCTAATTTAACTTAGAATTTTTCGAAAACACCTAATCCAAACAGTGCAAAATCGTACTTAACTGGATCTAAAGGGTCTAATTTGCGCAGTTGGGTATCTAATTCCAACAAGGCTTTTCCGTCGTTTTGTTTTCTTTTAATCAACCCCAATTTTCTAGCTACATTTCCTGAGTGGACGTCTAGGGGGCAGGATAATTGAGAGGGGCTAATACTTTTCCATATTCCAAAATCTACTCCGGTTTCACTATTCCTTACCATCCATCTTAGAAACATGTTTATTCTTTTTGCTGCTGAGCCCTTAAGGGGATCAGAAACATGCTTAGTAGTACGTGCTTGGTGGGGCAATTCAAAAAACACCGATTTAAATTGGGAAATAGCAGTTTGTAGGGAGTCAGGCTCACTATGTTTGTTAAAAACGCTTTCTAAACCCCCATGATTTATATAGATATTTTTTAAGCTGCGCACAAAATACGTTAAGTCTTCACTATTAAATGTCCGATGAACAAAATCCTGAAATCTATCTAAGTCGGTCTCTTGGTGGTTTAGAATAAAATCGTGGGGAGAAGATCCCATCATCTCCATCATTCTTTCAGCATTTTTTATAATACTTTTTCTATTTCCCCAAGCTATGGTAGCGGTTAGGAAGCCGCTAATCTCAATATCTTCTTTTTTACTGAATTGATGTGGAATTTGTAGTGGATCTGTGGTTAGAAAATCGGGACGATTATACTGTTCGGATTTTGCATCCAAAAACTCCTTTAGTTCTTTTTTTGTCATTCCAAAGGGAGGTTAAAAAGTTTTGTAATTATTAGTAATAAGGTTAAAACTCCATTATGGGCTGCATGGAGGAGTATGGCCCAGCTAAGTCCCATTCTAATTCGAATATATCCCAAGAATACACCCAAGATCATTTGTGGAGCCACAATAATAAAAGACAATGTGTATAATCCTAAAGAAGCCTCGAAATTTAATAAATGTACGCTTCCGAATAGTACTATAGATAGGTAAAAGACATATTTAAAATAACTTTTATTCTTAAACCAAATAAGAGGACCACGGAAAAGGAGTTCTTCAAACACTGGTGCTATAACAACAGTTAAAAGAACAACAGAAAGGGTAGACATTTCAAAAAGCATTTCACTGGCATGTGCGCCTAGGTCAATTCCCAATATTTCCGTAATGAGTACACTAAATACGTTTAAAGAAAACCCCAAAACTAGCCCTAATATCAAGAGCTGGTAAACTACATTTAGTTTGGTTCCTGTAGAAATATGTCGCCATTGGACACCATCTGGTGATTTAAGAAAGCTCCATACTCGTTTAAGCATGTCTATTTTGTTATGGAGCCATCTACCATGGTCAGTTTTCTGTCTGCCATATTAGCAAGCTCTTCATTATGTGTAACGATAACAAACGTCTGGCCAAACTTATCTCTTAGGTCAAAGAACAATTTATGTAAATTATCGGCACTTTCAGTGTCTAGGTTTCCACTAGGTTCATCGGCAAAGACAACTACAGGGTCGTTTACTAGAGCTCGGGCAACCGCTACTCGTTGTTGTTCTCCCCCTGAGAGTTCATTAGGTTTGTGTTGCAATCTATGGGAAAGCCCTAAGAAATTAAGAAGCTCAGTGGCTTTTTTCTCTGCTTCACTTTTTTTTGTTCCTTTTATAAAGGCAGGAATACACACGTTCTCTAGGGCTGTAAACTCTGGTAGCAGCTGGTGAAATTGAAAAATAAATCCAATATGGTTATTCCTGAATTTTGCTAGTGCTTTTTCTGAAAGCCTATTTACTGCTTCTCCATTTATTAGAAGGTCACTTTCGTTTTTGTTGCTCTGTACATCTAAGGTGCCTAAAATCTGTAATAGCGTTGTTTTTCCTGCACCAGAAGGGCCAACAATAGAAATTACTTCGCCTTTTTTTATATGGAGTTCAACCTCTTTTAAAACCTGAAGGCTACCGTAAAATTTATTAATGTTTGTTGCTTTAATCATCCTGAGAATATATGGTTCGAAAGTAAGCAATCCCGTTAAAAGCGCAAAACGTTTAACTTGCCTTATCAAATGTTGTTTAATAAATTAAAATTAAGGGAAATTAGAGCGGAGTGGAGAATAAAATTAATAAATACGATTTTTGTGTGATTTTAGTAGTGAATTTACATTTTAGTTAGTCAATCTTGATCTATATGTATAACCTGAATGCTTAAATTATGTACATAACCATCATAGATTTTGTTACAATTTTCACTTATTTAAACTCTTCTAAAAAAAAGAAATGCTAATTTCGTGGATTAGGCTGCTAAAAATTGGATAAGTTTAGCAGAATTGTATAAAATAAGATAACAACAAGGTATGGCATCATATAAAAACCTAGAAGAATATAACTTAGAAATTACAGACGAGGTAAAAACGAGGTATAGATCTATTATTAATGAAATAGGAGAAGACGTAGAGAGGGAAGGCCTGTTAAAAACCCCGGAGAGAGCAGCAAAGGCCATGCTATTTTTAACTCAAGGCTATAAGCAAGATGCTGTTGAAATTTTGGAGGGAGCCCTATTTAAAGAGTCTTATGATGATATGGTGATCATAAAAGATATAGAACTGTATTCTTTGTGCGAGCATCATATGCTACCTTTCTTTGGAAAAGCCCATATCGCCTATATTCCTGATGGTCAAATTGTAGGTTTAAGTAAAATTCCAAGAGTGGTTGATGTTTTTGCTAGACGTTTGCAAGTACAGGAAAGGCTAACGCATGATATTCTAGAGTGTTTAAATAATACCCTTAAACCAAAAGGTGTGGCAGTTGTAATAGAGGCATCGCATATGTGTATGATGATGAGGGGGGTGCAAAAGCAGAACTCGGTAACTACTACCTCTGGTTTTAGAGGGCAATTTGAGAAAATAGAAACAAGGAATGAATTTTTAAAACTGATTAGTTCAGACCTATCTTAGCTAGAGAAGTGTAACCATAATTTTTGGCATATTAATTGATTTTATCTGACGTATAATTCTAACTATTATGTATGTCTGTTTCCAAAAACAATAAAAATAAAAATCTCTTATTAGGAATTTTGTTCGATGCCATAGGGATGATTTCCTTTGTTATTCCTGGGATAGGAGAGTTTTCCGATATTATTTGGGCTCCTATTGCTGGTTGGTTAATGACTAGAATGTACAAAGGAAGTATGGGAAGAGCAGCAGCCGTAGTAGCCTTTATTGAAGAATTGTCTCCAGGCCTAGATTTTATCCCTTCTTTCACGCTAATGTGGTGTTATACCTATTTGATTAAACCTTCCAAAATAGAGGATTTTGTACAATCTAAAAAGTAGGGCAAATTATTTATTGATAAAATTAGGTTGATCCTTAGCGTTAGGCAGAACCACTCGGATGAATTCTGAACATATCCTAAAAATTAGTTATAGGGTAGCCTTATATTTATATTATTCTCTACTTTTACAAAGAGTGTAGAAAGGGCTAAACATCTACCAATATTTATTCGAAAGCACCGCCAAAATGGTGTAGAATATGAAAATTAATTGCCAAAATCTTGGGTAGATGATTTTCTATAATCTTAAATTGCCTTTTCCATATTATTTAAGCATTAAATTACATGAAGAGAAGACATTTTGTAAAAAGAACAGCCTTAGGATCCTTAGCTGGACTATTAGGTGCAGAAATTGTTTTTGGGGCAAATATGCCCGATAATTATGATCTGTTGGGTTTGCAAGATCCTGATCCCTTTAAATTGTTTGGGAAGGATAAGGAAATGTTGGTTTTAAACAGCAAGCCTTGGAATATGGAGGCTATGGCTCATCTGTTAGATGATAAAATTACCCCTAACCCCTATATTTTTGTTCGTAACAACGGGAAAGTTCCAGAAGATATTAATGAAAAAGAATGGACTATTACCTTTGATGGGGAGTCCGTAAAAGAAGAGAAAACATTTTCCTTAGAGGAGCTAAAATCCAAGTTTAAGCATTATACCTATCAACTTACTCTAGAATGTGGAGGAAATGGTCGCAAGGAGTTTGACCCTCCTGCTAAAGGAAATCAATGGGGTATTGGTGCGGTATATTGTGCTAATTGGACAGGGGTTAGGTTAGGTGATGTATTAGATTATGTTGGTATTAAAAGTGATGCTGTATATATTGGGTATCATGCTATTGATAAACATTTAAGTGGTGACCCTACAAAGCAGCCAATCTCTAGAGGAGTTCCTATTTCCAAAGCTTATATGGATGAAACTTTATTAGCTTTTCAGATGAACGGAAAAGATATTCCATTAGTACACGGTTTTCCACTGCGTTTGGTATGCGGTGGATGGCCAGCCTCCACTTCTGGTAAATGGGTTAATAGGATAAGTGTACGGAATAAGGTGCACGATGGGGAGAAAATGACTGGTACTTCCTATAAAGTTCCTTGTCATCCTGTAGCTCCAGGGGAAAAAGTGAAAGAAGAGGATATGTGCATTATTGAGTCTATGCCAGTGAA
The DNA here is from genome assembly GCF_000424985.1 of Arenibacter latericius DSM 15913. Taxonomy (GTDB): domain Bacteria; phylum Bacteroidota; class Bacteroidia; order Flavobacteriales; family Flavobacteriaceae; genus Arenibacter; species Arenibacter latericius. Next base: position 94,924 of record NZ_AUKX01000012.1, on the reverse strand, counting down.
ATCGTTAATTACCTATCCTAAATCTGGTGCGCAATTGGCTAACGGTAAAAAACTTAATATTAGAGGACATGCATGGGCAGGAGAATTGGAAGTCTCAAAAGTATTTTATTCAATTGATTTTGGGGTAACTTGGTCCGAATGCACTTTAGAGAAACCAGTGAACAGATTAGCTTGGCAGCACTTTAAAGCGAGTATAAGTTTCCCTAAAACGGGATACTATGAGGTGTGGGCACGTGCTGTAGATGCCAATGGAGAGAGTCAGCCTATGCTTGTCCCTGGATGGAATCCTAAGGGATACTTAAATAATGCATGTCACAGAATTGCTGTTAAAATTGTATAAATGAAGGGGCAGGAAAATTTTAGAAATCAAGTAAAAGGTATTTATAATGTGCTTGTGGTATCCTGTATAATGGTATTTCTAATCGGGATATTGGGAGTAATCTATATGGTGTCACCTTCTTCATTCTCCTTTAAAACAGACAGTCCAAAGACTGAGATGATCACAGTGACAGAGGAAGGTGATGAGGACAACTGGGATAAGATAGAAGACGGGGTGCACCTGAGAACGGGATTAAAAGATGGCGAGGGGCTTATGACTGTAGTAAATAATTGTACTAATTGTCACTCTGCTCAATTGGTGATTCAAAATCGGATGAATCGTGAAAAATGGGTGGAGACGATACGATGGATGCAAGAAACCCAAAACCTCTGGGACCTAGGAAAGAATGAAGAGGTAATATTGGATTATTTAGTCACTAATTATCCATTATTAAAAAAAGGCAGAAGAGAGAATCTTACCAACATAGAGTGGTATACTCTAAATGAATGATTGTTAAGTAAAAGCAAATGTTTTTTGAAAAATATTTAGATGCATTTACCTCCTCTTTTTTTGGGATGGTAAATTGGACGTGGAGGTCTATTATATTGGATGTACCATGGTATACAAATTATTTTTGGGGTCTAATAGTTATTTCCCTTGTTGTTTGGGGGTTGGAAATTGTATTTCCTTGGAGAAAAAATCAGTCTATTTTTAGAAAGGATTTTTGGTTGGATGGATTTTATATGTTTTTCAACTTCTTCATTTTCGCAATTGTAATAAGCGGTTTTTATAAGGTCTTAGAGCTATTATTCCAAGATCTTGGAATAAAACAGAGCAGTTTAACTCTTTTGGACTTGTCTCCTTACCCCAATTGGCTGCAATTATTAATCTTTTTTATAGTATTAGATTTTGTGCAATGGTACACCCATTTGTTACTGCATAAATATCCTTTTTTATGGAAATTTCATCAAATACACCATAGCGTTAAGGAGATGGGTTTTGCTGCCCACTTACGGTTTCATTGGATGGAAAATGTCTTGTATAAGCCTTTAAAAACATTTGGAGTGATGATTCTGGGCGGATTTGAGCCAGAACAAGCTTATATGGTTCATTTCTTTGCAATTACCATTGGTCATCTAAACCATGCTAATATTAAAATAACCTATGGTCCCTTAAAATATGTTTTAAATAATCCCGTAATGCATTTATATCATCATGCCTATGAATTGCCCGATGGAAAAAATGGAATAAACTACGGGATAAGTCTTAGTTTGTGGGATTATATTTTTAAAACTAACTACATTCCTGAAGACAGTGGAAAGCTTAAACTAGGGTTTGAAGGGGACGAAGAGATTCCTAAGTCATTCTTTAAGCAATTAATCTATGGCTTGAGAAAACCCAAGCCATAGAAAGTAATTTATGCTTTAATTATTAAAGATGAATAGTTGCTCCTAGGGTAAAAAATCTCCCCATATTAAATATGCCGTCGGTTTTTAATCGAGATAGGTGATCAATGTATTGTTTGTCTAAAATGTTATTTACACTGAAATTAACATTTATGGATTTATTCATAAGTGTTAACTCTCCGCTTAAGCCTGCATCCAATAGTGAATAAGCTGGTGATATGGTTTCATTTTCGCTTACCCTTCCTTGTTTAAATATATTATTTAGTGTGATATAGGCGTTAGATTTCGTCCACCAGGTATCATTACTTAAAAATTCAACTCTAAAGGTATTAGTAAGTTTGTTTGCAGGGATTAGTGGTAATGAGTCGCCATTATCTAATTCTCCAAATACAGTTTGATAGCTGCTTTCTAAATGTAGCCAATCATAGGGATGGGGGTGTAAGTGGAAGCCAATTTCTCCTCCGTATAGTGTAGCGTCATCCTGAAGGTATCTATAAACAGACCTGTCATTAATAAAGGTCCCATCAGGAGAAATGAAGATATAGTTTTTAACGCTATTGTGGAAACCATTTATATAAAATTCGAGGTGCTCGTTTTTAAATTCCAAAGCTAAGTCCAATTGAATGTTCTGTTCATTTTTTAAATCTGCATTACCAATTTCAAATCTGTTTGCCCCAGCATGGCCTCCGTAGGAAGTAAGTTCTGCCAAATTAGGAGCTCTAAAACCAGTTGCTATATTAAAACGTCCAGTAAACGCTTCAGAAATGTTATTTTTATAGCCAAATGCACCGTTAAAACTATTAAAACTTCGATTTACTTCAGGAATATACCCTTCTTCTCCCATAGTTCCATAAGAGTTTCCAGCTATACTTCTATGGTCGAAACGTATTCCTAATTGAAAATCGTTATTATCATTTAAATGATAATGAGTAGTCCCCAATACACCAAAATCTTGAGTTGTTGCATCTGGAATTAAGGCTTCTTCCCCGTAGTTTTTGTTGGATTGATAAATCCCTTGTACTCCTATGGCAGTTTCAAATTTTTCCCAAATCGGAAATTGGTATAAAGCATTGTAGCTAAATGTATTAAGCTTCATGTCCAAAGCAGCATCTTCATGTTCTTCTTCTTCGTCACCATGATCGGCTTCACCTTCATGATGGTGGTGTTCTTCAAATTCCTTTCTATAGTTGCCTACATAACCTAGAGTAACATCTAAACTAGAATTTTCAAAGAAGATTTTGGTTTTAGAACTTAAGATATGGTTATTTATTTCTTGATATGGCAATTCTGGTGTTCTAGAAGTGGTTTGCTCACCAATAGATTCCGGTATTCCTAGATTAGATTGGTTGTAGTTGTATCGCAATTCGGTGTTAAAAACTGTATTTAGATATCCTACGCCCACTTTTAGGTCTTTCTCGTTAAATCTAGAATTGGTTACTCTTCTGCCATCTCCTCCAATATAATCTATATGGTTATCGGCGGCCAATCTCGCTAAAAACCTGAGGTTATTTCCGGAAGACCGAATTCCTGCGTTACTAGATATACCTCTAGTATTAGTATTGTAACTCAGATTAACATCGCCTTCGGTGGAATTGGCGCTAGCGAACCGTTCTGGGTTTAAATACAACACACCACCCATGGCATCCGATCCATAGAGTAGGGAGGCGGGGCCTTTTATCACTTCTACGCTCTCTATTCCGGCTTCGTTAACACCTAGACCATGTTCTGCTCCAAATTGCTGATTTTCCAATCGTATGCCTTGAGTATAAACTAGCACTCTGTTAGAGGTTAATCCCCTAATAACGGGTTTCCCTATACCAACACCTGTTGAAACCACATCTACACCAGGTATTTTACCAATGCCTTCTACCAAAGTAGGTGCCCCTGTAGATTTTAAGGCTGCTATCTTTGCGTATTCTACCTTCATTACATTATCGCGCTGTAATTTGTGAAAAGGAGTAGATACAATAACCTCATCCATTTCTATAGCACTAGGAGCGAGATTTATATTTAAATTATTTTCCCCTTTTTGGATGGCAATATTTTGGCTAAAGCTTTGAAAGCCGATGTAAGATGCTACCACTTTATAAGTGCCAAGGGGTAGATTGCTGATCTTAAATTCTCCATTTTCATTTGTTACACCCCCTTTTTGTAAGTCTGGAAAATAAATGGAAACTTGCTCTAAGGGTTGATCGGTGGATTTCTCTGTAATCTTTCCAATGAGGGAGTTCTGGGCCGTAGAGGAGTAGAACGCGAAAGTACAGAGTAACGACAATAGTAGTTTTTTCATTTGTAGAAATAGTTATGATTATAGGGTAGTCATTTATAATGAATTAAGAATAAGATTGATCTAAAGCTTATTCTTTTGATGGGTCATCTTAAAATCTATAAATGCTCCCTTTAAGTTTATATGTTTTAATTCTAATTTTATTAAAATGCTCAAGCTTATCTATAGAAAACTAGCTTTAATAAACTGGTGAAATAGAGTTTATCAAAAATAGTTTTCATAAATAATAACATCTGAGCTATGGTGGTTTTAAGGCATTTCGAAGCGACTAGCCTTTAAAATAGAATAGCGTATTTAGATATGAGTATTATAGAAGGTAATTATTCCATAAAGAAAACTTCTGATACGGATATCCTATGCAAAGTTTAGCTTAGTTCTTTTTGAAAAGCCTATTATATTAAAGAAGGAGGTCCCCTTAGGGAGAAGTGTAAATCCTGATATTTACTTAAGAACTGGTAGTAATCAACTATTTTTATCTTACTTACTGTCCAGATAGGGTCATCTATCCCTGAAAATTCTGGAAAAACAAAGTGTGAAATATTGAATTTATGAAATTCACATTCCAATTCAACTTCGTGTACATGTAATTTGCCCTTTTCTTTACAGACAAAAGTGTGGTGTTCTAAGATGGCGTGCTTAGCTTTTAAACCACCAGGCAACGCAAATAAGGCCACCATTAGGATGGATAGTAGAGGCAAGATATGTTCTCGAAAAGATATCACAATTCAAATCTATCCTTATACATGGACAAGGGGTGTTAAGAAAAGTATAATTTATTTAAAAATGAAGCCCAATCCCATTCGGCTTAGCATCTTTTTCTCAAATTCCCAGAAAAATTTAAACTGACCAAATAGCCAACCATAGACCACCAAGAGTATTTGGTAGAAAGGAAAGATCAATAATATTCTAAAAAGAAGATAGATAAGACCTCCCCATATAAAATCTGGAGAAAAACTATCGCGATGTAATCCTATAAAATTAAGGAATGGCTTTGCTATAAAAACCGCAGAGGAGCCAGTAATAGAAAAAACCACAAAGATTATGGCCAATTGAAAATTAGAGGAAACTCCCCATCGTTCTTTTAACTTCTTCATACATTACAATAATCGATGGCAAATATAAGTTTTTAAATGCGGGGAACAAAGGGCCCTAGCCGCTGATTATATTTCCTCTGAAAATATATAAAGTAGTAATACAGTTTATAGTTTACTTCATAGCCGTAATCAATATGGGGGCTATAATCAATATGCATTTCGTAAAGGTTAGGGTTATATCTTAAAGGTTGGGATACCCTCATATTCCATTCGCTTACATAAATCTGATTTCTATTCTCTAGGTAAGATTGTGAGTGATACCCTTCTGGTTTGGCTACACTTTGTAACCAAAAATCGAATCCAGGTTCAATAATTATAATTCCATACTCTACTTCTTCATTTACTATAGAAATAGTATCTCCTTCAGTTTTCGCAAAGGCCATTTTTTCCTCTTCAGATACGGCAATAGCTTGTTTAGTGCCTCCGCATCCAATTATGGAAAAGGAGAACATGAGAATGGATAATAGAATAAATATATGGATATTTCTCATAGTATTAAGATACAAAAAGCCATTTGTCTTCACAAATGGCTTTCCTTAAAAAATATGTAAATCTTTTTATTTCCCGAAAAGTCCGCCTAGCATTCCGCCAAGTCCGCCTTTCTTTTTGTTGCCACCCATTACCATACCGGCAACATCGTCTAAAATACTACCATCACCATCAGCATCTAATAAAGATGTTATTAAGCTTTGGTTCTGTTCTGGTTGTCCGCCTAACATGCCTCCTAATAAGCTGTTTAAATCTCCAGCATCATTAATATTGCTTTGCGATTTTTGCTTCCCTAGGTAAGACATTACTAAGGGCGCAGCAATCTTTAAGATTTGCGCTACAGATCCGGCGTCTAAACCAGATTTCTGACTTAAGGCAGTTTCTACAGCTGTTTGTTTTCCACCAAATACGTGACTAAGGATTCCTTCACCATCTTTGATTACGGAATCATCTACCCCGCCACTAAAAAGTCCACCTAAATTATTTAACAAGCTTCCATCGTGCTTGTTAGAAGATAAGGCACTTAGTAATCCTGCTGCACCCTGTGGAGAGGATGCGTTCTTTTTCATACCGCCCAAAAGTAGTGGCATTGCCATACTTAAAACATCGGCAGTTTTATTTTCTGGTTGCCCGGTTTGACTAGCAACACCACTAATTAGTTGCTTGCCCATTGGGCCATTTAATAGATCTAATAATCCTGACATATTATGATTTTTTATTCTGTTTATTAATATTGGTAGTCCAAGTTACAAAAAAATACTGCATAGATGTAAGGTTACGTTAAACTATAAAGGCCTCATCATCTAAACAAATCATTATGTATTAATATTATATGAAAGGTGTTTAATTGTATAGCGCAATTATTTGGGTTGCTAATTCTTGTCCTATTCGGTCTTGTGCCTCTGAGGTGGCAGCACCAATATGTGGCGTTAAAGAAATATCGGGATGCATTAATACTCTAATCTCTGGCATGGGCTCGGACTCAAAAACATCTAAACCAGCAAAAGAAACCTTACGGGATTCCAAAGCGTTTACTAGAGCAACTTCGTCTAATACACCTCCTCGGGCGGCATTAACGATTCCTACTCCGTCTTTCATCATTGCGAACTCTTTTTCACCAATGAGATATGATTTTTGAGCAGGAACATGTAGACTTATAAAGTCAGATTCTCTAAGTAATTGTTCAAATGTAGTTCCCTCGAGATCAAAAGATATAGATCTACCGTCAAAAAAGGGTATGGTGACCGTTGCTTCTTTTAATTTAGGATCTACAAACAAAACCCTCATTCCTAACCCTAGAGCGATTTTTGCTGTTTCCCTACCTATTCTCCCAAAACCAATAATCCCTAAGGTTTTATTACGTAGTTCGATACCGTTGGAATATGCTTTTTTTAATTTACTGAAATTGCTATCCCCTTCCAAAGGCATATTTCTATTGGCATCATGTAAAAAACGAACTCCACTGAACAAATGAGCAAAAACAAGCTCCGCAACAGAAGAGGAGGATGCAGATGGGGTGTTAATTACATGTAATCCTTTAGATTTTGCATAGCTTACCTCAATATTATCCATTCCTACTCCGCCACGCCCTATAATCTTTAAACTGGGGCACTTATCTATTAACTCTTTAGTTACTTGCGTTGCACTCCTCACTAGAAGAACGGTAACCTTATTATCATTGATATAGGGAATAAGCTGTTCCTGTGCTACCCGAATAGATAACACTTCAAAACCAGCTTTTTCTAGTTCTTTTTTACCGCTTTCTGATATTCCGTCGTTTGCTAATACTTTCATTTCTTTCCTATTCTTGTTCTTTCTCTCTAACTTAGGGAGAGGCTAAAATAACCTGTGTTTTTGTAACTGTTTAATTCCTTCTTAATGTGATATAAAAGAAATAGAATTACCCTTTTCTCTCTAGTTCACTCATTACATCTACAAGAGTACCAACGCTATCTAAGGATAATGCATTGTACATAGATGCTCTATAACCCCCTATAGATCTATGACCGTTAATACCATTGATTCCGGCTTCTTTACACATCTCATCAAAAACACCTTTAAGTTTTTCCTCTGTTAAATTGAAAGTGGCGTTCATTAAAGAGCGGTCTTCCTTGGCAGCATAACCGCGGAAAAGTGGATTTAAGTCGATTTCTGAGTAAAGGAGTCGAGCTTTCTTCTCATTCACCTCTTCTATAGCAGCAATTCCTCCTAGGTTTTTCAACCATTCAAGGGTAAGCATAGAAACATATACCGGAAATACCGCTGGTGTGTTAAACATACTGTCTTTTTCTATGTGTACCTTGTAATTTAACATAGACGGAATCGCTCTAGAAACCTTACCTAAAATGTCTTCTTTAATAATTAGAAGTGTTGTTCCTGCTGGCCCCATGTTTTTTTGTGCTCCAGCATAGATTAAATCGAACTGTGAGAAATCAAGCTGTCTGGAGAAAATATCAGAGCTCATGTCACAGACTAATGGACATGTGGTTTTAGGGAATTCTTTTATTTGGGTTCCAAAAATAGTGTTATTCGAGGTAAGGTGTAGGTAATCTAAATCCGTTGAGATATTATACCCTTTAGGAATGTAATTAAAGTCTTTATCCTTGGAGGAGCCAACTTCAATAACTTCACCAAAAATCTTAGCTTCTTTAATGGCTTTCCCTGCCCATGTACCTGTATTTAAATAGCCTGCTTTTTTCTCTAATAAGTTATAAGCCACCATTAAAAACTCCATACTGGCACCACCTTGTAGAAATAAAGCTTTATAGCCTTTGTCTTGTAGGTTTAAAAGCTCTAAAGCTAAAGACCTAGCCTTTTCCATTACTTCTACAAAATCCTTACTTCTATGGGAGATTTCTATTAAAGACAGTCCTAAACCATTAAAATCTAGAACTGCTTCTGATGCTTTTTTCATTACTTCCTGAGGAAGGATGCAAGGTCCGGCACTAAAATTATGTTTTTTCATTTTCTTTATTTTACTATTCTACAATTGTAATTAGCCCTTTAAAATTCATGGGCGTTTAAAGGTCATAAATATTTTAAACGCACACTATAGTTTTGTGAAAATCTTCTATTATAAATTCAATAGGAATTCTATAGTGTCCATATTATCCGCATAGTCAGTTAAAGAGGGTTTTTGCGTTTGTCCAAAAGGAATTTCAGCGGTAGTAAATCCATCTGCAACTATGCACTGTAACTTGTCACTTTCTTTTTCTAAGTTTCCTTTTAGCGTTTCTAGAGAGTCATAGGTCTCATAGAATAATGTTGCTATAGGGGAGGAGTAGCTTGTATCTTCCTTTAACATTAGAAAACCATTTTCTAAAATTGGGAATAAGCTCATTAAATATACTGCTTTATTATAATCGTAATTATTGGCATACTTAGCATGATCTACAATATTGTGATAAGGGTAGATTGCCTTAAAAAATAGATCGAAATCATAATCTTTAGGGACAAATAGTTTTGAAACACTTCTACACCCAAGTCCATAATACCTGAAAACGTCCTCTCCTAGAGCCTGGAGTTGTGGTTGAGTTTCACGTCCGGTAAGAACGGCGACAGAATTTCGGTTTTTGCGAATTATGTTAGGCTTTTTACTGAAATAATGTTCAAAGTAACGAGCGGTATTATCACTTCCGGTAGCGATAACGGCATCAAAATTTTCTAGCTTCCCATCTGCAAAGAAGATTGCGTCTTTAAAACTCGGTTCAATTTCTATTAAATAACTAGAGATAAAAGGTAACAACACCTTGTCATTAGAAGAGAGCTTTACAATTATATTATTTCCGGTGATAAGTGTACTTAAAAAGTCGTGAAACCCTACCAAAGGTATGTTTCCAGCCATTACAACTGCCACAGATTTTGGAGGGTTATTTCCAATTTGGTAGTGGGATAACCAGTTATTTAATTTTTCTTCCTCTAATAATTCTCCCCAAGTGTTTATACTAAAAAGAATATTTTCTGGTGTAAACCACCCATTCTTATGTCCGGCAAGGGTAATTGCATCATCAAATGCATTAAACCACGGATTAGAATTATGGTCTATTTTGGGACTATTTTTAGCATATTCGTAGTATTCCTTAAAAAAATTGCCCAGCTTAATTAAAGCATTCAATCTTGTTGTGTGCTCAGTCATTATATTTGTAAAAGATTTTATTAGGCTTTATATTTGTGCAAAAGTATTGATCCTGTATTTAATTCAGCATATAAAGAATAGAAAAAATGGCAATTATAATAACAGATGAGTGTATAAATTGTGGAGCATGTGAACCAGAATGTCCAAATAATGCAATTTATGAGGGTGCAGATGATTGGCGATATAGTGACGGTACCCTACTGGAGGGGAAGGTTAAATTGCCAAATGGGAAAGAGGTAGATGCCGATGAGTCTCAAGAACCAGTTAGTGATGAGATTTATTATATAGTTCCCGACAAATGTACAGAGTGTAAAGGCTTCCATGATGAACCTCAGTGTGCAGCGGTATGTCCGGTAGATTGTTGTGTGCCTGATGATGACAATGTGGAAACAGAAGAAGAATTGCTTGGTAAGCAAAGGTTTATGCATCCAGATTAGTACTGGTTGAGTTAAAAGACCTTAAAATATGTAAAAGCTCTTGATGCTTGTTAATGAAAAGGCCTGCCCAAATTAAATGAGCAGGCCTTTTTCAGTCTAAAGGAAGGAGAGTGGTTAAAAGCTAAACCCTAGTTTTGCATAGTAGTAGGCGCCTCCGAATCCCATCTGCACTGCATCCCAGTAGCCGCCACCTTCTACCCAGTCGTCCTGTTGGTCTGGGTATATATTAAAAAGGTTATTGGCACCAATATTTAGTTTTAAGCCTTCTGTTAATTGATAACCAAAGACCAGGTCAGTTACCAATTTAGGGTCATAGGTATCGGTAGATTGGAATATTTTATCCTCAAAGCTCGCATAGTCCGAAGTAGGCTCTAGCATTTGGTAATCCAATAGCTCTACCTTACTAAAGTGGGTAAACGCTAATCCTGCATCAAATTTATTGTTACTGTAGTTCATATTCAGCGTAAGCTTACTTTTAGGAGCGGAAGCCAATAAGAATCCCTTATCTCTTTCTCCAAAGAATGTTTCGGCATCTAGGTTGCCGTTATTCACCTTATCAATCTTCATATCATTTATATTCCCAATAAATGCTGCAGATAATTTGCTTTCATTGAATGTTTTTCTCCAAGACAAAACAATGTCCAAACCTGTAGTTTTGGTATCCACTCCGTTAACGAAGAATTGTGCTGCCTCCACGTTAGGGATTTGTGGCGCATCAAAATTTCCAGTCAATACAATTCGATCATCAACTTTTATATAATACCCATCAACGGTTGCAGTAAAATCCCCGAAGTTTGCAGTAAAACCCAGTCCAGCGTTTAGTGCTTTCTCCTCTTTTAATTGTCCAATGCCAAATGAGGCGGTAACAGGGCTGTTGTTTGGGGATAGTAATTGATCTACTGCATCACCACCTATAAAATTGGTGAAGCGAAGATTGTAATAAATTTGGGCTAGGGAAGGAGCTCTAAAGCCAGTACTTACTGAACCTCGAATATTTACTGCCTCAGATGCTTTTAGTCGGGCTGCTAGTTTCCCATTTAAAGTACTACCAAAATCGCTAAAATTCTCAAATCTTGCAGCGGCACTTAGTAGGAAAGATTCGGTAAACTCAAACTCGCCATCTGCATATAGAGAAAAGTTGCTTCTCCCACGATCTACCTCGTTAGCAGGACCATATCCTGGGAACCCTTGAGAACCTCCAGGGCGCAATTCTCCGCTTATGGGGTCTGTTGGCTGGGTTTGGTTAGAAGGATCGGTAATGAGAAGTCCGTTTACATCATATGTTCCCCATGTACCTTCCTCGCCGGCAAATATGATAAAGTTTTCAGTCCTATATTCCGCTCCGAAAGCAAGGTTCATTCCCTCTAAAACATCGTCGTAATATTTAGAGAAATCTAGATTTAATGTATTCTGTGTCAAATTATGTCCACCAGCATCAAAATCGGTAGGGGAAACCTCCTCCATAGAAGCATTTAAGGTTCCTTTTATGAAGTAATGAAAACTGTTCTTCCCATAGGTGTTACTAAAATCTAATTTCCATCCACTATCCAATACTGTTCTGAATCCTGCGGAAACTGAATTATCTACAATATTTGAAGTAATTCTTGGGTTAAATCCGTTGGGGTAGATAGTGGGTATTACTCTGTTTCCATCGTTTCTAGTAAAGGCAAATGCATCTGTATCCCTATAATTTCTACCTCCAAAGGCATAAAATTCAGCCTTCTCCGAAAGGGGAACTGAGGCGTTAACCATTAAATTAAAACCTTCAATGGCGGCTTCACCAAACCCTCTTCTAAAATCGAATCCTGGTCTAAGGGTCTTATTTTTCTTAACATACTCTGTGGTAACGTTTACATAACCCCCGTTATTTCCGACTGCAGCACCAAAATTAACTCCTGCTTTTACCGATCCGCCGTCAAAACTTTTGTCACTGCCTATAGCATTACCATCTTTATCAGTATCTAATCTATTGCCATCCGTATTTGGAGTTCCTGCAGGAAAATCACCTGGCGCATTGGTATTGTAAGCACCATAATTAATAAAACCGTTAACCTTGTTAGTATTGTCCTTTAAGACAATATTAATTACTCCTGCTATAGCGTCAGAACCGTATTGAGCTGCCGCTCCATCTCGTAAGATTTCTATTCTCTTTATGGCGGAAGCGGGAATTGCATTTAAGTCAGTACCCGTATTTCCTCGTCCTTTGGTGCCAAATATATTGACTAAAGAAGATTGATGTCTTCTCTTTCCGTTAATGAGGACTAAGGTCTGATCTGGCCCTAAACCCCTTAGGGTAGCTGGGTCTATATGGTCTGCCCCGTCTGATCCAGATTGTTTATTAGCATTAAAGGATGGAGCTGCATACTGTAGAAGTTCATTAACTTCTATCCGTCCGCTTTGGGTGGTTACCTCTGCTATGTCTATTACATCAACAGGGACCGCAGTGTCTGTAGAAGTCCTTTTAGGGCTCCTAGAGCCTACTAATTGTACTTCGTCTAATAACATGCCTTCAGAGAGAGAGATGTTAATAGTCTGTCTGCCAGAAACTGCTTCTTCTGTGGTGTTATATCCAATATAACTAAAGACTAGGGTTGCATTATCTAATACGGAAATATTATAGTTCCCATCAAAATCAGTGGAAGTGCCGTTTGTTGTTCCTTTCTCTACAATATTTACTCCAACTAAGGGCAAGCCGTCTTGATCGGTAACCGTTCCCGTTACCGATGTTTGGGCTGATACATAGGATAGGCCAAATATCGCTAGAAGTGTCAATAATCCAATTGGTTTCATAATGGTTGATATTTTTTTGGTTTTAATAAATGTACTGAATTATTTTGTACATAATTTATAATCGGTAAAATAGATAAAGGAAGCCTTAGAAATAGTATCTTTGCCGCTGTTTAAAAAAAGCTTTTGGAAAGCAGGATAGCTTTCCTTCTACTTTATAATATGTTATAACCATGAAAGCAGGTATCGTAGGATTACCCAATGTAGGTAAATCCACTCTTTTTAATTGTTTGTCTAATGCTAAAGCGCAGAGCGCTAATTTTCCATTTTGTACCATTGAGCCCAATATTGGGGTGGTTAATGTACCGGACCCCCGGTTGGAGAAGTTAGAAGAGCTTGTTAAGCCTGAAAGAGTATTGCCAGCTACTGTAGAAATTGTAGATATTGCTGGATTGGTTAAAGGAGCTAGTAAAGGAGAAGGTTTAGGAAATCAATTCTTGGGTAATATTCGAGAAACAGATGCTATTTTACATGTGCTTCGTTGCTTTGACAATGATAATATTGTTCACGTAGACGGTTCTATAAATCCTATACGCGATAAGGAGACCATAGATATGGAGCTTCAGCTAAAAGACTTGGAAACTGTAGAGAAAAAGCTAGACAAGGTAAAACGTGCCGCTAAAACAGGAAACAAAGAGGCTCAGAAAGAAGAGGCGGTACTATTAAAGGTAAAACAAGGCTTGGAAGCTGGAGATTCTGTTAGAGCAATAGATATTTCCAAGGAAGATAGGGCTGAGTTTGTGAAACCTTTACAATTTATCACCGATAAACCAGTGATGTACGTTTGTAATGTTGATGAAGATGCTGCAACAACAGGTAATGCGTATGTAGAACAGGTAAAAGAAGCTGTTGCAAAAGAAAATGCTGAAGTAATCTTTTTAGCAGTGGGTACAGAGGCTGATATTACTGAGCTTGATAGTTATGAGGAGCGTCAGTTATTTTTGGAAGATATAGGTCTCTCTGAACCAGGATCAGCAAAGTTGATTCGTGGTGCCTATAGGCTGTTAAATCTAGACACTTATTTCACTGCTGGGGTAAAGGAAGTTCGCGCTTGGACCATTCCTGTAGGGGCTACAGCTCCACAAGCAGCAGGTGTAATCCATACTGATTTTGAGAAAGGATTTATTAGAGCAGAAGTTATTGCTTATGAAGACTTTGTTAACTACGGAAGTGAGGCTAAAGTGAAGGAAGCAGGAAAAATGAGAGTAGAGGGTAAAGAGTATATTGTTAAGGATGGGGATGTTGTACACTTCCGTTTTAACGTATAATCCAATACGCTAATTACATTCTTCCGTGTAAACTAGTATTTTTGCATTATAGATCGTTAGTCTTACTTGCTTTCTATACTAAAAGTGTCTGTCCTTGCGTTTTCATGACTTAATTAATAGATTCAATTGAGGTAATTTCCCCTCCTTTGCAATATTATGCATTAGGGGATGAAAATTGGATTATTTTTAGTATAATAGACCTGTATTGCAGCAATGGAGTGGTAGTAGGATTATTCTTAAGGATTTCATTATTTTTGTCTTTAGGTTTCTTGCTATCAACAAAACCTTGATTGGTATTGTTAATTACTTTAACAATTAGAGGTTTCATCTTTTTATAACCATTGCTATATTAGCGATACTTTCATTTAAAGCCCTAAAAATGTTAGAAAATACCCAGTATACAGAAGATAACATCCGTTCATTAGATTGGAAAGAACATATTAGGATGCGTCCTGGTATGTACATAGGGAAGCTGGGAGATGGCTCCTCGGCAGATGATGGGATATATATACTTTTAAAGGAAGTAATAGATAATAGTATTGATGAGTTTGTAATGGGGTCTGGGAAGACGATTGAGATCGGAATCCGAGATAATGTTGTGAACGTTAGAGATTACGGTCGTGGAATTCCTTTGGGGAAAGTAGTAGATGTGGTCTCTAAAATGAATACAGGGGGGAAATATGACTCCCGAGCATTTAAAAAATCTGTTGGGTTAAACGGGGTAGGTACCAAGGCGGTAAATGCACTTTCTAGTTATTTTAAAGTAGAGTCTTCCCGTGAAAATAAACTTAAGGTTGCCGAGTTTACTCAAGGAAATTTAGTGAGCGAAACTGAGCCAGAGGAATCTTCTAGGCGCAAAGGAACTAAGGTAAGTTTTACCCCAGACGAGGAAATCTTCAAAAAATACAAGTATAGGAATGAGTATGTAGAGCGAATGCTCAAGAATTATGTGTACTTAAATCCTGGACTTACCATTGTTTTTAATGGTGAGAAATTTCATTCTGAAAACGGATTAAAGGATTTATTGGAGGATAATAACAGCCTAGACGATATGGCATACCCAATTATCCACCTTAAAGGCGAAGATATTGAGATTGCCATTACTCATAGTAAAACTCAATATAGTGAGGAGTATCACTCTTTCGTAAACGGACAGCATACTACTCAAGGAGGGACGCATCAAGCAGCTTTCCGTGAGGGCATTGTAAAAACAGTTCGTGATTTTTACGGAAAGAATTATGAGGCTTCAGATATTAGGAAGTCAATTATCAGTGCTATTGCCATTAAAGTAATGGAGCCTGTTTTTGAGAGTCAGACCAAAACAAAATTAGGATCTACGGAAATGGGAGGGGAGCTTCCCACTGTTAGGACCTACGTTAATGATTTTGTGGGAACTCAATTAGACAACTATCTTCATAAGAATCCAGATACTGCTGAAAAGCTGCAACGTAAAATAATGCAGGCAGAACGGGAGCGGAAAGAATTATCAGGTATTCGAAAATTAGCTAGAGATAGGGCTAAGAAAGCGAGCCTGCACAACAAAAAACTACGGGACTGTAGAGTACATCTAGGAGATTCTAAAAACGAACGTTGTTTGGAGAGCACCTTATTTATTACGGAGGGTGATTCTGCATCGGGTTCTATAACTAAGTCTAGAGATGTAAACACCCAAGCAGTGTTTAGTTTACGAGGGAAGCCGTTGAACTCTTACGGGATGACCAAAAAGATCGTTTATGAAAATGAGGAGTTCAATTTATTGCAAGCAGCTTTAAATATAGAAGAATCTATAGAAGATTTAAGGTATAACAAAATAGTAATTGCTACTGATGCCGATGTAGATGGTATGCATATTAGATTGTTGTTAATTACCTTTTTTCTTCAATTCTTCCCGGAATTAATAAAAGAAAATCATTTATTTATTTTACAAACACCTTTATTCCGTGTTAGAAATAAAAAGAATACCTATTACTGTTATAGCAATGAAGAGAAGCAAGAGGCTATGGAAAAAGTAGGTAGTGCTGCTGAAATTACAAGATTTAAGGGGTTGGGTGAAATTTCTCCAGACGAATTTAAGCATTTTATCGGTCAGGATATTAGATTAGAACCGGTGATGCTAGATAAGGCTATGTCTATAGAAAGTTTATTGGAATTCTATATGGGAAAAAACACCCCTGATCGACAAGAATTTATTATTGATAATCTTAGAGTTGAACTTGACCTTATAGAGGACAATTAATTACGAACCAAACTAATACCAATCTTTCTGAATGGGAGATAATGAAGATCTGAATCAAACACCACTAGATAATAAAGAAGAACATAAAGATGCGTTGACCAAGGTAACCGGTATGTATAAAGACTGGTTCTTGGACTATGCGTCCTATGTTATTTTAGAGCGTGCAGTACCTGCAATTGAAGATGGTTTTAAACCTGTGCAGAGAAGGATTATGCATGCCCTAAAAGAACTGGACGATGGAAGGTACAATAAGGTTGCTAATGTAGTAGGACACACTATGCAGTATCACCCACATGGGGATGCTAGTATAGCCGATGCTATGGTGCAAATTGGCCAAAAAGACTTGTTGATTGACACTCAGGGTAACTGGGGAAATATTTTAACCGGGGATAGCGCTGCTGCTTCTAGGTATATTGAGGCGAGACTCACCAAATTTGCTTTGGAGGTGGTCTTTAGTCCAAAAATTACCGAATGGCAAAAATCTTATGACGGTAGAAAAAAGGAGCCTGTAAATCTACCTGTGAAATTCCCACTTTTATTAGCTCAGGGAGCAGAAGGGATTGCAGTGGGTTTATCCACTAAGGTATTGCCTCATAATTTTATAGAACTTATAGATGCCTCTATTAAGCATTTAAAGGGGCAGCGTTTTACTATTTACCCAGATTTCCCTACCGCTGGAATTATAGATGTTAGCAATTATAATGACGGCATGCGTGGAGGTAGAGTCCGGGTAAGAGCTAAAATAAGTCAGTTAGATAAGAATACGCTGGTTATAAATGAGATACCCTATGGTACTAACACCTCTTCTTTAATAGATTCTATCCTTAAAGCGAACGATAAAGGTAAGATTAGGGTTAAGAAAATAGAGGATAATACAGCTGAAAATGTTGAGATTTTAGTTCATTTACCTAACGGTATTTCGCCAGATAAAACAATAGATGCTCTTTATGCTTTTACCTCTTGCGAGACTTCAATATCTCCTTTGGGTTGTATTATAGAAGATAATAAACCACTTTTTATAGGCGTAACAGAGATGTTAAAAGAATCTACCGATAATACGGTAGCGCTATTAAAAGCGGAACTAGAAATCCAATTAAAGGAATTGGAAGAGCAATGGCATTTTGCTTCTTTAGAACGAATTTTCATAGAGAATAGAATATATCGTGATATTGAGGAAGAAGAAACTTGGGAAGGTGTAATTGCTGCTATTGATAAAGGTTTATCACCTTTCACTAAACACTTAAAGAGAGCTGTTACTGAAGATGATATAGTTCGACTTACAGAAATTAGGATTAAACGAATTTCTAAGTTCGATTTAGATAAAGCGCAACAACACTTGGATAACCTAGAGTTAAAGATCGCTGAGATTAAGCATCATCTAGCCAATTTAATTGATTTTGCTATTGACTATTTTAAATCTCTTAAAGAAAAGTACGGTAAAGGTCGGGAGCGAAAGTCGGAGATCCGAATTTTTGATGATATTGAAGCTACTAAAGTGGTGATTAGAAACACAAAGCTTTATGTAAATAGAGAAGAAGGGTTTGTTGGAACTTCCTTAAGACGAGATGAGTATGTAACGGATTGTAGTGACATAGATGATATAATCGTTTTTACTCGTGAAGGAAAAATGATGATCTCTAAGGTGGATAGTAAAATTTTCGTAGGAAAAAATATTATCCATGTAGCGGTATTTAAGAAAAAAGACAAACGTACCATCTATAATATGATATATAGGGATGGTAAAGGAGGTGCCAGCTACATTAAAAGATTTAATGTCACTAGTGTAACTAGAGATAGAGAGTATGATCTTACTCAGGGCAAACCTCTGTCGTCCGTATTATATTTCTCCGCTAACCCTAATGGAGAAGCAGAGGTAGTTACGGTGCTGCTTAGGCAGGTAGGGAGTATTAAGAAACTTAAATGGGATATCGATTTTGCCGATGTTCTTATTAAAGGAAGAGGCGCCAAAGGAAACCTGGTGACTAAATACTCTATAAAGCGAATTGAATTAAAAGAGAAAGGTGTTTCTACCTTAAAACCAAGGAAAATTTGGTTTGACGAGGTGGTGCGAAGGCTAAATGTAGATGGACGTGGGGAGTTGCTAGGTGAATTTAAAGGAGATGATATGTTGTTAGTGGTAACTCAAAAAGGAATTGCTAAAACCTTTACTCCAAATCTTTCTACTCACTTTGATGATGATATGTTGGTGCTTGAAAAATGGAATCCAGAAAAACCTTTATCCGCTGTACATTATGATGGAGAAAAGGAACGTTTTCTTGTGAAGCGATTCTTGATTGAAAGTGAAAACAAGGAAGAATTGTTTATAACCGAACATCCAAAATCGTATTTAGAAGTCATTAGCACAGATTGGAAACCGGTTATTGAAGTAGAGTTTGTGAAGCCTAGAGGTAAGGATCCTAAACCGAATTTAATAGTTGATTTAGAGGAGTTTATAGCTGTTAAAGGAATTAAAGCTTTAGGTAATCAGCTAACTACGGATAGAGTGAAGAATATAAACATTTTAGACCCCATCCCTTATGAGGAACCAGAAGAAATTAAGCCTAGTGATATGGAAGTGGTAGATGAAGAAAATGTGGATGTTAAGAAAGATGAGGGGGCGAGCTCTACAAATAGTGGGGGCGAAAAATCTAAAGGCAAAAATAAGATGTCAGGGGAGGATGATGAGTCCCAGATAAAACTGTTTTAAAAGTGATGATGAAGTTCTATAAAGAGTTTAAAGAGTTTGCAGTTAAGGGGAATATGATAGATATGGCCGTAGGGGTCATTATCGGTACTGCGTTTAATAAAGTGGTTACTACCTTAGTGAATAAGGTGATTATGCCTCCATTATCTTTACTGACAGATGATGTGCATTTTTCTGATAAACAGTATGTTTTAAGAGAGGCTAAGGGGGATATTGAGGAGATTGCCATAGGATATGGTGCTTTGATTGAGGTTTTAGTGGATTTTTTGATAATTTCCCTGACTATATTTGTGGTGGTGAAGTTTATTAATAGATTTAAAGCGAAAGCTGAAGACCCTAAGAATAAGGAGGTAGCTACGCCAAGAAATATTGAGTTGTTGGCTAACATGGAAAAACTTATGAAAGAGCAAAATGAACTCTTAAAGCAACGTAGCAAGTAAAAACGTATAGAGATTGGGCTTGGGCAATCTAAATTTGATATTGAATTGAAGGGGATTCCAAGGTTTCCTTTGTTATTGTTATATATTTACGGCAAACTAATTTAAATATGGATTTTACCAACCCCCTGGTATATGGAGTACCTGTTTTTATAGCATTTATCTTGCTAGAACTCACTTATAGTAAAACACACGGAGATGATGAGTTGTACGACTGGAAAGATTTTGCAGCAAGTGGCTTTATGGGTGTCGGATCTGCAATTATAGCTCCGCTAATAAAAGTTATTTCTTCAATTGTAATCTTTAACTTTGTATACGATGTGTTTAACCCTATAACTGATGGAGTGCGAACTAACATCTTAGGATATGCCTCTTTTAGTTATGCTTGGTATGTTTGGTTGCTATGTCAGCTTGCCGATGATTTTACCTACTACTGGTTTCATAGGGCCAACCACGAAGTGCGAATCTTATGGGCTGCTCATATAGTACATCATTCTTCAGACAATTATAATTTAGGTACAGCTATTAGAAATGGATGGTTTACTATATTGTATAAGCCGTTATTTTATATGTGGATGCCAATGATTGGCTTTCCTCCAGAAATGGTTGTTGTTTGTCTTGGAATAGAGGCCTTGTGGCAATTTCAGCTTCATACCGTGTATGTGCCCAAGTTAGGTTTTTTAGAGAAGATATTTAATACGCATACTATGCATCAAGTGCATCATGCGCAAAACGTAGAATATTTAGATAAAAACCATGGCGGATTTTTGAATATTTTCGATAAGATTTTTGGGACTTGGAAAGAATTTGATGAGACAATAGATGTTAAATTCGGTGTTACTAATGCGCCTAATTCTCACAATCCAATAGTGATTCTAACGCATGAATTTAAAGATATTTATAATGATGTTAAAAAATCTAAGAAACTGTCTCATGCGTTAATGTATATCTTCGGTCCTCCAGGGTGGAGTCCAGATGGAAGTACACTAACTGTAAAGCAGCAACAACGTTTGTTTGAAGAGCAGAAAAAGCTAAACCCCGAGGTGGCCTTTAATCGCCCTAATTAATTGGGATTCTATAAAATAAAAAAAACCGTCTAAATGACGGTTTTTTTATGCGTGATAGTGTAATTGTATGAGTGATTGCTATTCCACTCGTATAGCCGTTCCTACTGACTTGCTAGAACTTCCTACTAGTCGGTATTCAAAGGTATAAGAATCTTTTGTGGTGGATAGGATCTTCATGTGAATTGACTTTTCTTCGGCCATACTTTTAGGATTTAGTTTTTTAACAACATATTCGCAAGAGTTTATCCATCTTACCGAGGAAGTGTCCGATTTTCCTTCGAAGTGATCAATCTCAATTCCGCCTTTCCTTTCAAAAATAGTAGTTTGCTCTTCCCCGTCAATTGATGCAGTAAAGGAAAACTTACCGTCTTTAAAATCCTCGCAATTTCTCTCCGGTTGATGGCATGAGCTTATGGCTGTTAAAAGGATTACTAGTCCTAATGATGTTTTTTTAGTCATAACGCAAAATATAGGTTTAGGTGTTATAAGCGACCAAAAATACCATTATTTAATGGTAATTAATAAGGGTTTCTATGTTAACTCATTTCTGCTGTAGGCTTGTGGTAAGTATTATTTTTCGGAATAAGCTTTAAAACTCCCGTCTGTGTAAAAAATAATTATTTTTTCTATTGACTTGGTGTCTGTTGATGCAGATTGTTTGCTTGTTACTACAGGGGTGGGTGTTGGGGATGGAGTTTGATGAGTTGACGAGGGGGTAGATTTAGGTTTGGCTGGAAAAGATCCCTTTCCATATAACAACCAATAAAGATCTACTTCAGGAAAAGTCTTAGCAATCCTCATTACAAAATCTAAGCTTGGCTTATTCCTACCTGAAAGTAGGTGGGAGATACTAGAGCGTTGTACGCCAATCTTATCAGCAAAAATAGAGGCGGAAAGATCATAAAACTTAAGTATCCTATCTATTCTTTTAATGAAGTCTGAGTTGTTTATCATTGTGAATTTATCGATATCAAAGGTAATGAATTAATACATATAAATCATGAAAGGTTTCTTGATTGCACCAAAAGAGCTAAAAGTAAACATTTAAATAATCTCACACATACAGCTAATAATCAAGTTATTAAATGCAACATATAGTATTTGTATATAGCTCAGTTTTAATTGTTTACAAAAGTAATGGCAGTAAAGATCTGTTGAAATTAAAGTATTTACAAATGTAATCAAGTGGGTTACATTTGTAAATTAAATTGAAAGTATATTTGTGACTAATTCCATATTCAGAATTCAGATGTTTAAGTACAATTACAATGCTATTAAGGTAAAAGAGGTAGAAGGGCGGTATGTTACTAATAAGGAAATAGAACGGTTTTTAAAATCTTTGACTCCTGTATTTCAAGTTTCAACTATTGGAGAATCGGTTCAGGGTAGATCTATTAAAGCTATTACTTTAGGTTCTGGAGAAACACGTATTCTATTATGGTCACAAATGCACGGAAATGAATCTACCACCACTAAGGCTGTTTTGGATTTAGTCAATTTATTAAAAGGAGATTCGGAATTAGCCTCAGTTATTTTAGAAAATTGTACTCTTAAAATAATTCCTATTTTAAACCCTGATGGTGCTATGGCTTATACTCGGGTCAATGCTAATTCAATTGATTTAAATAGGGATGCACAGGAAAGAACGCAGCCAGAGAGTGTAGTGTTAAGGGAGGTGTTTAATGAATTTAAACCAGACTTTTGTTTTAATTTACACGATCAGCGCACAATTTTTAATGTAGGGAATACCTCTAAGCTTGCGACGGTTTCTTTTTTGGCTCCAGCTAATGATCCAGCCCGAAGCATTTCTAGCAATAGGGAAGTAGCAATGAGGTTAATTGTTGCTATGAACAAAGCCTTGCAGCGATTAATTCCAGGGCAGGTGGGAAGGTATGATGATTCCTTTAATAGTAATTGTGTTGGTGATGCTTTTCAGATGCAAGGTGTCCCTACTATTCTTTTTGAATCTGGTCACTTCCCAGAAGACTACCAGCGAGAACAAACTCGATATTATATTTTTATCTCCCTAATTGAGGCAATTGAGGTGATTTCAAATAAAAAAATCGAACACTTTGAGATGGATTCATATTTTGAAATACCAGAAAATAACAAACTATTCTTGGATATAATTATTGATAATATAGATCAGTTGAACTCTAAATTTAGCAAAGGAGATAGCGCGGGTATTCTCTATGTGGAAACCTTAGTTGGGGGGAAAATTGAATTTAGGCCAAAATTGGAAAAAGTTGGTGATTTAAGTGAGTTATATGGTCATAAAATGTATAATTGCTTAGATATTAATGATTTAGAAGAGATTCAAAAATCTCCAAGTCTTTTAAATGTGCTGAAATAAATTGGTATACTTTCTAAAAATCCAAAATTCTTGCATATTTCATATAAAAATGACACTTTCATTACGTTTAATTCGATTATTTGTTATTTTTGCATTTAAATTTAATACTGATGAGTAAAGTAAAATTAGACGAAATAGATCACCAAATCCTAGATATGTTAATAGATAACACTAGGACACCATTTACAGATATAGCAAAAAAATTATTAATTTCTGCAGGAACTGTGCATGTACGTGTGAAGAAAATGGAAGAAGCTGGTATTATAAGAGGCTCTTCGTTAACACTAGATTATATTAAGTTAGGGTATTCTTTTATTGCCTATGTGGGTATTTTCTTGGAGAAAACTCATCAAACTAAATTTGTTCTAGAAAGACTTAACCAGATACCTAACGTTACCGTGGCTCATATTACTACAGGGAAATTCAATATCTTCTGTAAAATCCGTGCAAGGGATACGAACCATGCTAAAAATATCATTTTTAAAATAGATGATATAGATGGAATTAGTAGGACTGAGACCATGATTTCATTGGAAGAAAGTATTAACGATAAGAGACGTTTAATGCATACTATTTTTAACGAACTTTAGTTGAAAATCACTATAACATTTCATCCCATTCACTTTTATTGAATGGGATTTTTTTTGCTTAAGCTATAAAGAAATATTCACTTCTGCCCGTATCCCTTAAAACGGCTCTCCAAATCAATACATTTTTTTCTTTTAACGCCTTGCGGGCTTGCCCGAATCTTTCAGGCGGGTCTGCCCCGAGGTGCTTTATTTATGGAATTTAATTAGATAAGTAGGGTAGGATAATCTTAATAATAGGTGAAGATTATAAATGGTTATTCTTCTCCCGACCCCATAATCTCTGGAAGTGGAGAATTGTTTTGGTATAGGGGAAATTCCGAAATGATCTCCGGATCCTTATCATCCTCGGAATTGAAGATGAAATTAGCAAGGTTGTTGCTTATTTTCACCAGATATAAGGTGTTTTCGGTTCTAACTTCTACCGCTTCAATAATTTCCCCTTTTAAGTTTTTAAGGACAATTATATCTTCATCCCCGTACCCGTAGGGATATGTAAGTAATAATTGTGAAATCAGTTTTTTATCTAACCTTTTGTAATCCACCAGTTTGCGTATCATAATTTGGATGTTTTTCCCCAGTTATGATGGGGTGATTTAGTATAATCCAAACTAAGATATATTTTGCGTCAAACGAAAAAAGTGTTGTCAACCCCTTGTTTTTAGTAGGTGAACATGTTAGTTAGCGTAATATTCAAAGGCTTCTAGCATTAATTCCGAGGATACCTTAATATCAATAGCTGGAGTTCCAATTTCTGTTAATAAAACAAAGTTGATATTTCCATGAGAGTTTTTCTTATCGAACTTTAGTAATGTTAGAATAGCCTCGATATCTTTTTTGGTAAAAGACACTTTTTCATATCGGTTTAAAAAAGTTGATTTAATATCTTCCAATTCAGTTTTAGAGAGTCCAGTTAATTTGTGAGAGAGATACCCTTCTAATATCATTCCTACAGCAATTGCTTCCCCGTGTAATAATAATTCGTGTTCCGTACTTTCAAGGAAGTAAGATTCCACCGCATGGCCAAGGGTGTGTCCGTAATTTAATATTTTTCGAAGGTGCTGCTCAGTAGGATCTTGTACCACTACATTGTTTTTTATTGAAACCGAGGTGTGGATTAAGGTATCTAAATCGTTAAAATTAGTAACTTGCTTTAAAGTGTTCCAGTACTTAGCATCGGAAATAAGCCCATGCTTCAACATTTCAGCAAAACCACTTTGAAGTTGCCTTTCATTTAGTGTATCTAAAAAATTTGGGTCTACTAATACCAATTCCGGTTGATTAATAACTCCTACCTGATTTTTTAAAGGACCTAAATCTACACCTGTTTTCCCACCAACAGAGGCATCTACCATCGCTAATAGGGTAGTGGGAATGTTAATGAAATCTATCCCTCGTTTAAAACAAGAAGCGACAAAGCCTCCAAGATCGGTTACGACACCGCCACCTAAATTTATCATAGCACTCTTTCGGTCGGCATCTAACTCAGATAGCACTTCCCATACTTGGGTGCAGGTTTCAATGTTTTTGTTAATCTCTCCAGCTTCTATTTCTATAATTTCAAAGTCATATTCACCTTCTATATTTCCCATAAATTGGGGAAGACAGTAGTTGTGTGTGTTTTCATCTACCAAAATAAATAGCTTAGAGTAGTTGCTCTTAGCTAATTGGTTATTTAAGACTTCATACCCTTTTTCATTAAAATGTACCGCGTAAGAAGCAGTGATAATGGAATCCATAATAGCAAAATTTTAAGGCAAAATAAACACTATTTATTGTGATAGGAATACAAAATCAGTACTTATATTTGGATCCTTAAT
Organism: Arenibacter latericius DSM 15913; assembly: GCF_000424985.1. Classification (GTDB taxonomy): domain Bacteria; phylum Bacteroidota; class Bacteroidia; order Flavobacteriales; family Flavobacteriaceae; genus Arenibacter; species Arenibacter latericius. The sequence continues at coordinate 69,498 of NZ_AUKX01000012.1, read as the reverse complement.
AAAAACAAATAAATGAGGGATCTTTTTGAGGATACTGCAACGGCTTTTGCTTTAAAATCCGACTCTGAATTGGAAAGGGCTTATTTCCTTTTTAAATTAATAGGGAATGAACCTTTAGTTAGAATAGGTACTGCAGTGACCAATTTTGCGATTAAGGCTAATCTGCCAGTAGAACGTTTGATTAGAGCTACCGTGTTCGATCATTTCTGTGGGGGAGTTAATGAAGAAGAGTGTCTTGTAGTGGCAGACAAAATGTTTGAAAAAGGGGTGTGTACTATTTTGGATTACTCCGTAGAAGGACAACAGGTAGAAAATCAACTTGATTATACCTTTGAAAAAACATTAAAAACTTTAGATTTTGTAAAAGAAAAGGAAGCTATTCCTTTTGCAGTTTTTAAACCTACCGGATTTGGTAGATTTGAATTATATCGGAAAATAACAGAAGGAGAGAAACTCACCACTTTAGAAGAGGAAGAATGGCAGCGTGTTGTAAACCGATTTGATAAGGTATGTAAAAAAGCACATGACCTAGATGTCTCTTTATTGATTGATGCCGAGGAGAGTTATATGCAAGGTGCTGCAGATAAACTAGTAGAAACAATGATGCGTAAATACAATAAAAAGAAAGCTATTGTATTTAACACCTTGCAAACGTATCGATGGGATAGATTAGATTACTTGAAAAAGCTTCATGAAGAGGCTAAAAAAGAAGACTTTCATATAGGATTGAAGGTGGTGAGAGGGGCTTATATGGAGAAAGAAAATGAAAGAGCAGAAGAGCTTGGATACCCTAGTCCTATTTGTCCGTCTAAGAAAGCTACTGATGAGAATTTTAATCGGGTAGTTACTTTTATGTTAGAAAGCCTTGAGGTTATGTCGCTATTTGCGGGAACTCACAATGAGAATAGTTCTTATTTACTTATGGAGCAGATGGCGGCAAAAGGCATTGCAAAGAACGACCCTAGGGTATGGTTTGGTCAATTGTACGGTATGAGTGATCATATATCATATAATCTCTCTGATGAAGGATATAATGTAGCGAAGTATCTACCTTTTGGACCTGTGAAAGATGTAATGCCTTATTTAATTAGAAGAGCGGAAGAAAATACTTCTGTTGCGGGACAAACTTCTAGAGAGCTTACTTTATTGAAGAAAGAGCGAGAAAGAAGAAAAATATAAGTTGGCCTATACTGGGGCGGTCCATAAAAGGGGAAAGTCGCTGTGAGAAATCATAGCGACTTTTCCCTTTATTCTTTAGTGATATTGAGTGCTTAGTTAAAGGTGATATCCTCTAATATGCTTTTCTCAGGGCAATTTTTCACTTTTAAAATTGCTGTCTTATTTCTTATAGGATTTTCTATAAGGTAAGTTTTACAAGGGGCAGATTTGGTGTCGCTGTTTTTAAAATCAACATCTCCGTTGTGTAGAAAATTAGCAATATCAGTACTGTCTAATTTTTTGCTTTTTAGCAATGTGTTTATCGCTTCGGAGTACGTTATATCTTTACTTCTTATATCTTTTAGCGTTCTGCAGTTTGGGAAATAACAAAATTCCGTTCCTGTTTCCTCTGTTTTTTTCTTTAAAAAGAAAGTTAGAAATACTATTCCAATGGCTAGGCCTATTAGGTAAAAGCCCAAGCGTTTTAAAAATGCCATAAATTAAAAAATAAGAAAATTAATATCGCTGTAAGAAAGGTCAAACCATTCTCCAACAGATTTGTTAGTCAATATGCCGTGGTAAAGATATAATCCGCTTCTAAGTCCTTTGTCAAACCGCAGGGCATTTTCGAACCCTCCGTCTTCACCGATCTTTAATAAATAGGGAGTAAAAATATTACTAATAGAGATAGAGGCTGTTTTAGGGTATCTAGAAGGGATGTTGGGAACACCATAATGCAACACGCCATTTTTAACTATAATGGGGTTGTCATGCGTGGTTAATTCACTAGATTCAAAACAGCCGCCCATGTCAATACTGACATCTATAATTACAGCTCCTTTTTTCATATGCTCTACCATGGTATTCGATACGACTACCGGAGAACGATCTTTTCCACGTGTTGCTCCAATTGCCACATCGCAGCGCTTTAATGCTTTTAATAAGTTCTTAGGCTGTATGGTAGAGGTGTATACGGTTTGCCTCAAATTAGTTTGTATGCTTCGTAGCTTGCTTATGGAATTGTCAAATATTTTTATATTGGCACCAAGTCCCAAGGCTGATCTTGCTGCGAATTCCCCTACAGTTCCTGCACCTATAATAACTACTTCTACTGGGGGTACACCACTAATATTTCCAAACATTAAGCCGTTCCCCTTATTGGTAGCTGCCATAATTTCGGAAGCGATTAAAATAGAAGACGTACCAGCAATCTCACTTAAAGATCTTACTGCAGGGTATTTCCCTTCATCGTCCCTAATATACTCAAAAGCAATAGCCGTAATTCTTTTCTTAGCTAATTCCGAAAAATACTTCTTGCTCTGCGTTTTAATCTGTAAGGCAGAAATTATAGTCGACTGAGGATTTATAAGTTCAATCTCTTTTAGGGTAGGGGGTTCTACCTTTAATATTATTGGGCATTCAAAAACCTTCTTGGTATCTCTAGTTATTTCTGCTCCTGCATTGGTATATTCTACGTCCATGTAATTAGCCCCAATACCCGCACCAGATTCAATTAGAATCCTATGTCCATTGGCTGTAATAGCGTTAACAGCATCAGGTGTTAAGCAAATACGTTTTTCTTGGTTCTGGTTTTCTTTAGGAATGCCAATAAAAAGTTCTCCTTTTTGCTTGAGAACTTCTAAAGTTTCTTCTTGCGGTAGCAGCTGCTGCTTGCTAAATGGTGAGGCGTATGGATTCATAGGTTGTGATGCTGTCTTGGTAGGTGCCGTATGACTTCGAAAAGTTAAGCTCCAAAATTACAATATTTTTTCCTTTAGCGCTCTTGTATTTCAGTGGCATTGTATTTCTCGTCAATCTTTTTTCTGAATACTTCTTGCTTAAAGGTTTGCAATCTATTGGTTAGGTGATTCTATGTTATGGTTAATTATTTGATTCAATTGTTATTATGCTTCAGGGGCATTAGAAAGTTTTAAACTTCGCGTTATCTCATCTATAATTGTGATGTAGATGTGTGTTGCATTGCTAGGGATTAGGGAGGGGATTTTTTCTGGCCATTCCATAAATATCCAAGCACCGGAATATAAATATTCCTCTAAGCCTATATCTAACGCTTCCATTTCGTCTTCCAAACGATAAAAGTCAAAATGATATCCTAATACTTCGCCGCTATGGTGGTGGTATTCATTAACGATTCCGAATGTGGGGCTGCTGCTAATAGTTCCCCCTCCTAATTCTTTTACTAAAGCTTTAATCAGGGTAGTTTTGCCAGCCCCCATATCACCATGGAAGCAAAGAATCTTTGATTCAGATTCTTTAAGTAGGTATTGCACAACGTCTGTAATTTGCGCTTGGGTATATGTTTTATTCATACTTGTAATTAAAGATTATTTAGGCTCTAATACCACAAATGGTATAATCATCTCTTCCAAGGAAACTCCTCCATGCTGGTAGGTATTTCGGAAATAGCTAACATAATGGTTGTAGTTATTTGGATAGGCAAAAAATAAATCGTTTTTGGCAAAAATAAAAGAGCTGCTAACATTAATAGTTGGCAAATATAACTTCTTTGGATTTTTTGCTTCCAAAACATCCTTTTGTTCGTACGTAAGACTTTTTCCGGTCTTGTATCTTAGATTAAGACTTGTTTCTCTGTCGCCAATAACTTTAGAAGGTTGTTTTACATTAATAGTACCATGGTCGGTAGTTAGTATTAATTTTAACCCCATTAGTTGTGCCTGTTGGATTATTTCTAGAAGTGGCGAGTTTTTAAACCAACTTAAGGTGAGAGATCTATAAGCTTTATCATTAGCAGCCAGTTCTTTTAAAACATCCATTTCAGTTTTGGAATGAGAGAGCATGTCTACAAAATTATAAACGATGACTGTTAAATCATTCTCTTTTTGGGTTTTAAAATTCTGTGCTAGTTGCTTTCCTTGCTTTAGGCTACTAATTTTATGGTACTCCCATTTTATATCTAGACGTGAGCGCTTTAATTGAGCGTTAAAAAAGTCCTCTTCGTGTAAATTTTTTCCGCCTTCCTCAGTGTCGTTCCTCCACCATTGTGGGTGTTTTTCTTCCATTTCTAATGGTGTGAGTCCAGAGAAAATAGAGTTTCTAGCATATTGGGTTGCTGTTGGGAGTATGCTATAGTAAGGGGTCTCTCTGTCTTTTCTGTAATAAATATTTAGAGTGTTTTCAAAGGACATCCATTGATCATATCTAAGGTTATCTATTACTATCAATAAAGTTTTTCGGTCCTTTAATTCGGGTTTTATCAATTTGCTGAATAAGGTGTGAGACATAACCGGAGCATCCTTATCATTAAACCAATGGGGGTAATTATGATCTATAAACTTTCCAAAATGCCTATTTGCTTCTGTTTTTTGAGATTCTAAAATTTCGAACATTCCAGAATCCTCAATTTCTTCAAGGCGTAGCTCCCAATAGAGTAACTTCTTATATAGCTCTGCCCACTCTTCATGACTATCTACCTCACTGAGGTCCATAGCTATTTTTCTAAACTCTTGCTGATAATTCGCTGTAGTTCTTTCTGAAACCAGACGAGAATGGTCTAAATTCTTTTTTAGGGAGAGTAGAATCTGATTTGGGTTAACGGGTTTTATCAGGTAATCTGCAATTTTAGCGCCAATTGCCTCTTCCATGATGAGCTCTTCCTCGCTCTTTGTAATCATTACCACGGGGAGTGATCCGTGGGTTGTTTTTATTTCATTTAAGGTGTCAAGTCCAGAAATCCCTGGCATATTTTCATCAAGAAAAACAATGTCTACACGCTTCTCTTTTAATATTTCTAATGCCTCTTGTCCGCTTAAACAAGTAACAACCTCGTAATTTTTATTTTCTAAAAAAAGAATGTGTGGTTTTAACAAATCTATTTCATCATCTACCCAAAGTATTGTTATCTTGTTCATTATATTTGTCTTCCTAAAATGTTGTGATATTGATTAAATCAAAAAAACTTAAAGTTTTCAATGATCCAATTTACGGATTTATTGGAATACCAAGTGCACTTATTTTTAATCTGATAGAGGAGCCTTACTTTCAGAGACTTAGGAGGATTTCGCAAATGGGGCTGTCTTATTTAGTTTATCCAGGGGCTCATCACACTCGGTTTCCCCACGCTTTGGGGAGTATGCATTTGATGCAGCAATCTATTCAGGTGTTAAGATTTAAGGGAGTAGAGGTTACTAAAGCAGAGGAACAGGGGCTCTTATGCGCTATACTTCTGCACGATATTGGTCATGGGCCATTCTCCCACGCTATGGAGCACTCTATAGTAGAAGGGGTGAGTCATGAGTATATTTCCTTAATGTTTATGGAGGAGCTTAATCGGAAATACAAAGGGAAGTTATCGGTAGCTATTTCAATTTTTAAAGGTGAATATCCTAAAAAGTATTTAAATCAGCTTGTATCTAGTCAATTAGATATGGATCGGATGGACTATTTAAAAAGAGATAGTTTTTATACTGGAGTGGCAGAGGGGAATATTAATTCTGAGAGGCTATTAACTATGCTTAATGTTTATAATGGAGAGCTGGTAGTAGAGGAAAAAGGAATTTACTCAGTAGAGAAATTTTTGATGGCGAGGCGTTTTATGTATTGGCAGGTATATTTGCATAAAACGGGATTGGTAGGAGAGCAGTTGTTGATTAGAATTTTAAAAAGGGCCAAAGAGCTCTTATTGTCTGGGGAGAATTTGCCTTGCAGCAGTGCTTTGAGATATTTTATGGAAAATAAAATTTCTAAAGAAGAATTTACACCTGAAATGCTAGATAAATTTGCCAAACTAGATGATGTTGATATTATGTGGGCTGTTAAATCTTGGCAAGATCATGATGATTTTGTTCTATCTAGGTTGTGTAAAATGATTGTAAATCGTCGATTTCTGCATGTTAAGTTAAAAAACAAACCGATTAATCAAGAGCGACTACAAAAACAATTTTTAAAGTTTAAAAATACGCATAACCTATCGGATGAGGAGACTGCATATTTTGTATTTACTGGTCAGACCCACAATCAAGCTTATGATGCAGAGTATCAGCATATAGGTATATTAAGAGCTAATGGAAAAATAATGGATATAGCCAAAGCTTCTGATCAACAATATTTGAAAGCGCTTTCGAAAACGGTGGTGAAATATTATATGTGCTATCCAAAAGTGGCAGTTTAACTATTTTTCTTACTTTTGTGCCCATGATATTTACAGCTAGTCAAATCGCAGGTATATTAGACGGGGATGTTGAGGGAAATCCAGAAATCGCTGTTCATAAATTGTCTAAGATTGAAGAGGGTGAAGAAGGGTCGTTGACATTTCTAGCAAACCCTAAGTATACCTCTTATATATATACTACTAAAGCATCTGTGACAATAGTGAATCGGGATTTTGTACCCGAACATAACCTTACCACTACTTTAATTAAAGTAGATGATGCGTACACTTCGTTCTCCAAATTACTGGAGTATTATAATAAGGTGAAAAATAATAAAGTAGGCATTGAGAGTCCGGTATTTTTATCGGAAACAGCAACCTATGGTGAAGATTTGTATTTAGGAGCCTTTGCCTATGTAGGTAGTAATGTAAAGATTGGTAACAATGTAAAAATTTATCCTAACGCCTATATAGGGGATAATGTGGAAATAGGGGATAATGTTGTTATTTTTGCGGGGGCCAAAGTCTATTCAGAAACTATTATAGGTAATAACTGTGTGTTACATAGTGGAGTAGTAGTTGGGGCAGACGGTTTTGGATTTTCACCTAATGAGAATAATGAGTATTCTAAAGTTCCGCAGACAGGAAATGTTATCCTAGAAGACGATGTAGAGGTGGGAGCTGGTACTACTATAGATAGGGCAACCTTAGGGTCTACTATTTTAAGGAAAGGGGTTAAATTAGATAATCAGATTCAGATTGCCCATAATGTGGAAATTGGAGAGCATACCGTTATTGCTGCCCAAACAGGAGTTGCCGGATCTACTAAGATTGGCAAGTATTGTATGATAGGCGGGCAAGTAGGTATTGTAGGACATATTACTATAGGAGACTATGTAAAGGTACAGGCACAAACCGGTATTGGTAGGAATGTTTCAGATAATGAGACCTTGCAGGGGTCACCAGCATTAAATTATGGTGATTTTAACAAATCTTACGTGCATTTTAAAAATTTACCGAAAATTATTAATAGAATAGAAGATATCGAAAAAAAGAATTGACGGTGGGTAAAACAAAAATAAAACAACGGACAATTGCAAAGGAGGTAACACTTGAGGGTGTTGGTTTGCATACAGGGGGAAATGTTACATTGAAATTTGTACCGGCCCCAGAGAATCATGGATACGCGTTTAAACGTGTAGATTTAGAAGGGGAACCCATTATTGAGGCAGATGCCAATTATGTGGTAAACACCCAAAGGGGAACCAATTTAGAAAAGCGCGGTGTTAAAATTCAGACTTCTGAGCATGTTTTGGCTGCTTTAGTAGGATTGGAAATAGACAACGTTATTATTGAGTTAGACTCCCCAGAACCTCCTATAATGGATGGCTCTTCCAAGTATTTTGTAGAAGCTTTGGAAAGTGCCGGAATTATGGAGCAAGATGCTGAAAGGGAAGAGTACGTTGTAAAAGATGTAATTTCATATAAGGATGAAGCTACTGGAAGTGAGATTACTATCATTCCATCAGATACATATCAGGTAACCACCATGGTGGATTTTGGCACAAAAGTCTTAGGGACACAAAATGCCACTTTAGAAAAATTAAGTGATTTTAAAACCGATATAGCAAATGCAAGAACATTTAGTTTTTTGCATGAGTTGGAGGCGTTATTAGATCATGGCCTTATTAAAGGAGGTGACCTTAATAATGCTATTGTTTACGTAGATAAGGAGATTTCTGATGCTACGATGAAGAAATTGGAAAAATCCTTTAACAAGGAGAAATTATCTATTAAGCCTAATGGTATATTGGATAATTTAACCTTGCATCATCCTAATGAGGCGGCAAGGCATAAACTTCTTGATGTAATTGGAGATTTGGCTTTAATTGGGACTAGGATTAGAGGTAAGGTAATTGCTAATAAACCTGGACATTTTGTAAATACTCAATTTGCTAAAAAATTATCGAAAATTATTAAATTGGAAAAAAGGAATTATGTTCCTCAGTACGATTTAAATCAGCCTCCTTTAATGGATATCCATCAGATTATGGATATGTTGCCTCACAGACCTCCATTTTTATTGATCGATAGAATATTAGAACTCTCAGATCAGCATGTAGTGGGAATGAAGAATGTAACCATGAATGAGCAATTCTTTGTGGGACATTTCCCAGGAGCGCCTGTTATGCCTGGAGTGCTTCAAGTAGAGGCTATGGCTCAAACAGGGGGTATTTTTGTATTAAGTACGGTGCCCGATCCAGAAAACTATCTTACCTTCTTTATGAAGATAGATAACGTTAAATTTAAACAAAAGGTATTACCAGGAGATACCTTGGTTTTCCATTGTAGCCTTATTTCTCCAATACGTAGAGGAATTTGTCATATGCAGGCGTATGCTTATGCCAATAATAAATTAGTGTGCGAAGCAGAAATGATGGCGCAAATAGTTAAAAAGAAATAATCGATGAATCAACCGCTGGCATATATTCACCCAGGCGCTAAAATCGCTAAAAACGTGGTAGTAGATCCTTTTACCACAATCCACAATAACGTAGTTATTGGAGAAGGTACATGGATAGGATCAAATGTTACCATTATGGACGGAGCTAGGATAGGGAAAAATTGCAATATTTTTCCTGGGGCTGTAATTTCTGCACCTCCGCAAGACTTAAAGTACGATGGGGAGGAGACTACCGTTGTAATAGGAAATAACACTACTATTAGGGAGTGTGCTACTATCCATAAAGGTACATCAGACCGAATGAAAACTGTTATAGGTGATAATTGCCTTATAATGGCATACTGCCATGTGGCACATGATTGTCTTGTTGGGGATAATTGTATTTTCTCTAATAACTCAACTCTTGCAGGTCACGTTAGCATAGGGGATAATGTTATTCTTGCTGGCTTGGTAGCGGTGCATCAATTTGTATCTATAGGTAGACATGCCTTTGTTACCGGAGGGTCATTGGTAAGAAAAGATGTTCCGCCTTTTGTAAAAGCGGCTAGAGAACCTCTTTCTTATGTTGGGATTAATTCCGTTGGCTTAAGAAGACGTGGGTTTGTCTCTGAGAAAATCAGAGAGATACAAAACATTTATAGGATATTATATCAACAAAATTATAACAATTCTCAAGCGCTTCAAATTATTGAAGCTGAAATGGAAGCCACCCCTGAAAGGGATGAAATCTTACAGTTTATAAGAGACTCGCAACGAGGAATAATGAAAGGATACTTTAGTAATAATTAGAAAATATGGCTACTACATCAGATATAAGAAAAGGACTGTGCATAAGGTACAACAGTGATATTTATAAAATAATTGAATTTCTTCATGTAAAACCAGGGAAAGGTCCTGCTTTTGTGAGAACAAAATTAAAGAGCGTAAGTACGGGGAAAGTTTTGGAAAACACTTTTTCAGCTGGACATAAATTAGATGACGTTCGGGTAGAAACTAGATCTTATCAGTTTCTTTATTCTGAAGGGGAAATGTATCATTTTATGAATACGGATGATTATAATCAGATTTCCCTTCAAGAAAGTGCCTTGGACGCACCCAACCTATTAAAAGAAGGAGAAGTAGTTACTATTCTTTTTAATACGGAAGACAGTATGCCTTTATCCGTAGATATGCCTGCAAGTGTAATTTTAGAGGTGACGTATACAGAACCTGGCGTAAAAGGGAATACTGCTACCAATGCTACTAAGCCAGCTACTGTTGAAACTGGGGCTACTATAAACGTACCTCTCTTTATTAATGAAGGAGATAAGGTGAAGGTAGATACAGAAAAAGGAGCTTATATAGAGCGGGTTAAGTAATTTTCAAGGTACCTGTATAATAATATTCTAAAACATGAGATTTCCATCCCCATATACCCTAAAACAAATTGCCACCATAATAAATTCTGAATATGTGGGGGACGAGGAGTTTCCTATATTGGGAATGAATGAGATTCATGTGGTTCAAGAAGGAGAAATCGTTTTTGTAGATCATCCTAAGTATTATGAAAAAGCTTTGAACAGCAAGGCCACTGTGGTACTAATTAATAAAAAGGTTGACTGTCCTCCTGGAAAGGCTCTTTTAATTTCCGAGGATCCATTTAAGGACTTTAACGCTTTAACACAGTTTTTTAAGCCCTTTGAAAAATCGGCAAGTGCTATTTCTAGCAGCGCCAAAATTGGTAAAAACACCATAATACAACCTAATTCTTTTATTGGAAACAATGTGACTATAGGGGATAATTGCCTTATTCATTCCAATGTTTCTATTTATGATAATTGTGTTATTGGCAATAATGTTATAATTCATTCAGGGACTGTTTTGGGATCAGATGCATTTTATTACAAGAAAAGACCCGACGGGTTTGATAAATTGCTATCTGGAGGTAGGGTAGTTATTCAAGACAATGTAGAAATTGGGGCAGTTTGTACTTTAGATAAAGGGGTTACTGGTGATACATTGATTAAAAAAGGTACCAAAATAGATAATCAAGTTCATGTTGGTCATGATACTGTGATTGGAGAACATTGCCTTATTGCTTCTCAGACTGGGATAGCAGGGTGCGTCGTTATTGAGGACGAGGTCACACTTTGGGGACAAGTTGGAGTAACTAGTGCCACCACAATAGGGAAGAAAGCTGTAGTTTTAGCACAAACAGGAGTTTCTAAATCCTTAGAAGGAGGTAAAAATTATTTTGGTAGCCCCGCAGAGGAGGCAAGGGAGAGATTAAAGCAATTGGCCTATATAAAACAGATCCCCACCATATTAAAAAAATTAGATAAATAAATAAGCGAAGGAATAGTTTAGAATATCTTTTCAAATCTATATTTTTGCTTTAATAATTAAACGAAAAATATAATGAGCGTTTTAGTAAACAAGGATTCCAAGATTATTGTTCAGGGTTTTACAGGTAGCGAAGGTACTTTTCACGCCGAACAAATGATTGAATATGGTACCAATGTTGTTGGAGGTGTTACTCCAGGAAAGGGAGGACAAGAGCATTTGGGGAGACCCGTGTTTAACACCGTAGAGGAAGCTGTACAAAAGGTAGGAGCAGATACTACCATTATTTTTGTACCACCAGCCTTTGCGGCAGATGCTATTATGGAAGCGGCAAGTGCCGGTATAAAAGTGATCATTACAATTACAGAAGGAATACCTGTTGCCGATATGGTAATGGCATACGACTATATTAAAGGAAAAGATTGTCGTTTAATAGGTCCAAACTGTCCAGGAGTAATTACTCCAGGAGAAGCAAAAGTGGGAATTATGCCTGGTTTTGTGTTTAAAAAAGGAAGTGTAGGAATTGTTTCTAAGTCAGGAACTTTAACTTATGAAGCTGCTGACCAAGTAGTTCGTCAAGGTCTTGGTATTACTACAGCTATTGGAATTGGAGGGGATCCTATTATTGGAACTACTACTAAAGAAGCTGTTGAATTGTTAATCAACGATCCGGAAACGGAAGCTGTTGTTATGATTGGAGAAATAGGTGGCCAGTTAGAAGCAGATGCTGCAAAATGGTATAAAGAGAGTGGTAGCAAAAAACCAATAATTGGTTTTATTGCTGGTGAAACTGCCCCTGCAGGTAGAACTATGGGTCACGCCGGTGCTATTGTTGGAGGTAGTGATGATACCGCCCAAGCTAAAAAAGCAATTATGAGAGAATGTGGAATCCATGTGGTTGACTCTCCTGCTGAGATAGGATTAAAAGTTAAAGAAGTAATGGGATAATTATTTCTTAATTATATTAAATTCCGTTTGTTCTGTATTTTTCCGATTTAATCGGAAGCAGCAGGATAAACGGAATTTTCTTTTTCCATAGCTATTGAATTTATAAAAACTTGAACGCATTATGGATAAAAATTTTAATTCGGGAAAAACAAAACTTATATTTGATCAACAACAAAGAAATTATAAAGATGAAGCTACTAGAAGGAAAAAACGCAATTATTACGGGTGCCAGTAGAGGAATAGGCATGGGTATAGCACAGGTTTTTGCACAGCATGGTGCAAATGTTGCCTTTACCTACAGCTCCAGTGAGGCTCCAGCACTTGCCTTAGAAAAAGAATTAACCGCATTAGGAGTAAAAGCCAAAGCGTATAAGAGTAACGCGGCAAGCTTTGAGGATTCAGAAAAATTGGTGGCCCAAGTTCTAGAAGATTTTGGTGGCGTAATCGATATTCTAATAAATAATGCAGGGATCACCAAGGATAATCTCCTCATGAGAATGGGAGAGAGTGATTTTGATTCAGTAATAGAAATCAATCTAAAATCTGTTTTTAACATGACCAAGGCTGTACAGCGTACCATGTTAAAACAAAGAAAGGGCTCTATAATTAATATGAGTAGTGTAGTAGGGGTGAAAGGTAATGCTGGACAAGCAAACTATGCAGCTTCTAAGGCGGGAATGATAGGTTTTACTAAATCTATTGCTTTAGAATTGGGTTCTAGAAACATCCGTTGTAATGCAATTGCTCCTGGGTTTATAGAAACTGAAATGACGGATAAATTAGATGAGAAGGTAGTACAAGGATGGAGAGATGGTATTCCATTAAAACGTGGAGGATCGCCAGAAGATGTTGCTAATGCCTGTTTATTCTTAGCGTCAGACCTTTCGGCCTATATTACTGGTCAGGTGTTAAATGTGGATGGAGGGATGCTAACCTAGATTTTGTTTGTGGACAATGAATTTATTGACCACCTTTAAACAAAATCAATACTCATAAAAATGTCATCTTATTTAAAATCGATTTTGATTTAAAGTGATGCGCAAATTTTAATTTAATGCAAACAGATTCAGTACTATATATATTGCTTGCGGCAATAGTTGCGTTGGTACTTGTACTGTTTCAATACAAATACAGGACCAAAAGAAAGGGAAAGTTACATTATGGGCTTTCCCTTCTTCGGTTTATTGCAGTATTTGGAATTTTATTACTTCTCCTAAATCCCAAATTCGAACACAGAATACTATCAACGGAAAAGACCAATTTGGTTTTACTGATGGATAACTCATCCTCTATACAGGGGGTAGAGGGAGATAAATTTAAAACCATAGTTTCCCAACTAAAAGCGTCTCAATCTTCTTTGTTAGACCGATTTAATCTTGCTACCTATACTTTTGGAAATAATTTAAATGAAGGAGATAGTATTACTTTAGAAGAGAGTAATACAAATATTTTTAAAGCTTTAGATGGCATTAATACAATATATGGTAAGTTAAATACTGTAGTAGTGCTTTTTACAGATGGTAATCAGACCATAGGGGAGGATTATGAGTATTATGGGAAAAAACAAAATCTCCCCATTTACCCAGTTGTACTAGGTGATACTACTACTTATGAGGATATTAGAGTAGTAGGTGTAAATAGTAATAAATATGCCTTTCTCAATAATAAATATCCTTTAGAAATATTTGTATCCTACGAAGGTAAGAAGGCAGTTAGCTCAGAATTACAGCTGCTCATAAATAATAAATTAGCGCACAAAGAAATTGTTTCTCTTTCTGCGACTAATAACGCAAAGACAATCAACACCCAGATTATAGCGAATAGTGTAGGTGTAAAAAATATTCGTGTTCAATTATCTCCACTAGCAAATGAAAAGAATATTGCTAATAATGAAAAGCAATTAGCCTTAGAGGTGTTGGATGAGAAAACTAATGTAGCTATAATTTCCAATATACTTCATCCAGATATAGGGGCCTTAAAAAAAATAGTGGAAAGTAATGAACAGCGTTCTGCTTCCATTTATAGGCCTAATGTAGAGGTAGCTCAACTAGCATCTGTGGATCTGTACATTTTATATCAACCTGATGCCTCTTTTGATGGCATATATAAACAAATTGCTTCGCGAAAATCCAATTACTTTACTATTGGTGGCACGCATACCGATTGGGAGTTTTTAGAAAAAACTCATAATGGTATAGATTTAGAAAGTGGATATCCAAATCAGGAAGTATTTGCTGATGATAACCCAGGATTTTCAAAATTTGATATATCGGATTATTCTTTTAATGGTTTTCCTCCCTTAGAAACCGATTTGGGACCAATAATTATTTTATCTCCCCACGAAAGCTTATTGGATATGAGTAGTAAAGGAATAGCAATGGGAAGTCCGCTTTTAACGGTGATGGAAGAAGACGATGTAAAATCGGCTTTACTATTAGGAGAAAATATATGGAAATGGCGGATGCATGCCTATAAAGAGGAAGGGTCTTTTAAGGATTTTGATGCTTTTTGGGGGAAATTATTTCTTTATCTTAACACTAATACTGGGAAAAACAGGTTTAGTGTTGATGTTAATTCAATTTATAATAACAGCAACAATGCTATTATACAGGCCACCTATTTTGACGAAGCATTTAGGTTGGACCCCAATGCAACTATCAAACTAAAAATAAAGGACACTTCCTTAAATAGCATCCAAGAGCTTCCCATGTTGTTAAAGGGTAATTATTTTGAAGCGGATCTAAGAAATCTAGAACCAGGAACTTATAATTTTTCCGCTACGGTAGAAAAGGAGAATTTAAGCAAGAGTGGTAGCTTTACAATTTTAGATTTTGATGTGGAGAAGCAATTTACTTCCAGTAATTATAAAAAGCTTAATAGACTTGCTGATAATACTGAGGGGGAACTGTTTTTTCCAGAAGAAATAGACAGTTTGATTAATACATTGAGCACGGCCCAAAGATATGTGCCTACTCAAAAAAGCAAACTAAATGTTGTACCTTTGATTGATTTCAAAATCGTCCTAGGCATAATTATTTTGGCCTTAGCGCTAGAATGGTTTATTAGAAAATATAATGGATTAACTTAATATATAAATTGAATGGATAAATTACCTAAAATTGCGTTGCCAATTGTTTTTGCTTTTATTGTTGTAGTAATATTAATTTCTAAATCTGCCGTCACCATAGATTCTGGTCAGGCAGGTGTTTTGTACCGAACGTTTGGAGGGGGTGTAGTTACCGATGAGCCGCCCTTAGGAGAAGGATTTAACCTTGTAGCTCCTTGGAATAATGTAACAATCTACGAGGTAAGGCAACAAGAAGTTTTTGAAAAAATGAATGTTTTGTCTTCCAATGGATTGGATATTAAATTGGATGCATCTATCTGGTTTGAGCCTGTTCGTCAGGAATTAGGAAGATTGCATCAAGAAAAAGGGGAAGATTACGTTCATAGGGTTCTATTGCCTGCTATTCGTTCAGCCGCTAGATCTGTTGTTGGTCGGTATACTCCAGAACAATTGTATTCTAGCAAAAGAGATGCAATTCAGCATGAGATTTTTGAGGAATCAAAAAAGATTGTACAAAATCAATATATTCAGCTAAATGATATCTTGGTAAGAGACGTTACTTTACCAGCAACCATTAAAGAAGCTATAGAAAGAAAATTGAAACAAGAGCAAGAATCTTTGGAATATGAGTTTAGATTGGTAACTGCACAGAAAGAAGCTGAAAAAGTTCGAATTGAAGCTCAGGGTAAAGCTGATGCAAACTTAATTCTAAGCGCTTCTCTTAATGATAGAATTCTTCAAGACAAGGGAATAGATGCTACAATAAAGTTATCTGAATCTCCTAATGCTAAGGTTATAGTAATTGGAAGTGGAGAGTCTGGATTACCAATAATTCTTGGGAATCAATAATCACGCCTTTAAAATAAATTTTATATAACAATTTCGATTTAAATTGTGTTGTATAAATTTCACAAGGTTGAAAATATATTTTACATTTGTAATAGTATGAAAAACAACAGGAATCATCATCATCATTTCTTAACCTTCGTTCAGACGAGATAGGAATGTGCTGTTGTACCTATAACTATATTCTAACCCGTTTGAGCGATCAAACGGGTTTTGTATTTAAAATATCCCTGTTGATCTGCTCTGACAATTAAAAAAACAAGAATGAATAAAATTAAAATTGCAATTCAAAAAAGCGGTCGTTTAAATGAAGATTCACTTCAGATATTAAAGGATTGTGGAATATCAATTGACAATGGAAAAGATCAGTTAAAGGCAAGTTCTAGGAATTTCCCACTAGAGGTCTTTTATCTCAGGAATGGGGATATTCCTCAATACTTAAGGGATGGAGTTGTAGATATTGCTATTATTGGTGAAAACGTCCTTATTGAAAAAGGGGACGATATATCTATTGTAGAAAGGTTAGGGTTTTCTAAATGTAAGGTATCCCTAGCGATACCTAAAGCTGAAACATATAATTCTGTAATGGATTTCCAGGGAAAGAAAATTGCCACTTCCTATCCCAATACGGTAAATAATTATTTGGAAAGCAAAGGAGTAAAAGCAGACCTTCATATAATTACAGGATCGGTAGAAATAGCTCCAAATATTGGGTTGGCCGATGCTATTTGTGATATAGTTTCTAGCGGAAGTACCTTATTCAAAAATAATTTAAAAGAAGTAGAGGTGATGCTAAGGAGTGAGGCGGTTTTGGCCGTTTCTCCAAAAATATCTGCAGAAAGCACTCAAATTCTAGAAAAACTACACTTCAGAATTAAATCGGTATTACTTGCAAGAAAAAGTAAGTATGTATTGTTAAACGCGCCAAACGATAAGCTAAAGGAGATCATAGCTCTTTTACCAGGAATGAGAAGCCCTACTGTGCTGCCATTGGCTAAGGAAGGTTGGATTTCTGTACATACGGTAATTAATAAGGACAAATTCTGGGATGTTATCCAGGAGTTAAAAGAAGCTGGTGCTGAAGGTATTCTTGTAAGTCCTATAGAGAAAATGGTACTTTAATATTTGTTAATCAACCTTTCCCTTTTAATAAGCTGGAAATACAGAATATACATCGGATGAACAAGATATATAATCCCCTTAAAAAGGATTGGTCCTCCATATTAAAAAGACCAACACAAACCGTAGCTGATATTGAAGAAATGGTAGATGCTATTTTTTTAGAGGTAAAAAATAACGGTGATAATGCTATTAACGCCTATACAGAAAAGTTTGATGGGGTGTTAATGAAGAATTCTTCGGTTACTCAAGAAGAAATAGAAGAAGCAGCAAATCAAGTCCCAAAGGAATTGAAATTAGCCATTCAACAAGCCAAGAGGAACATAGAAAAATTTCATTCCGCCCAACGTACAGCTAAGGTGTCGGTAGAGACTTCTGAGGGTGTTCATTGTTGGCAAGAGAAAAGGCCTATTCAAAAAGTAGGTTTATATATTCCGGGAGGAACAGCACCACTCTTTTCTACCATCCTTATGTTAGCAGTACCTGCTAATTTAGCGGGTTGTAAGGAAATAGTATTATGTTCCCCGCCAAATAAGGAAGGAAAATTGCACCCAGCAATTCTATATACAGCGAATCTGTGTGGGGTAACCAACATTTTTAAAGTAGGAGGTGTACAAGCCATTGCAGGGATGACCTTTGGGACAGAAACTATTCCCCAAGTGTATAAAATATTTGGTCCAGGGAATCAATTTGTTACCGTAGCCAAGCAAATTGCTACCAAGTATGGAATAGCAATCGATATGCCTGCAGGACCTAGTGAACTGTTGGTAATGGCAGATGATTCTGCCAACGCATCTTTTGTAGCCTCAGATCTATTAAGTCAGGCTGAACATGGAGCTGATAGTCAGGTGATTTTGGTTTCTACTTCCAAAAAGTTTATCAATGAGGTGGAAAGGGAAGTAGAAGAACAAATTAAACTCTTGCCGCGTCAGGAAATCGCTGAGAAATCTATTGCTAATAGCAAACTGATTTATGTAGCGGATAAAGAAACTGCAGTTGCTTTGATTAATGAATATGGTCCAGAACACTATATACTTTGCGTGGAAGATGAATCGTTTTTTCTGGATAGAACTTATAACGCAGGATCTGTTTTTATAGGCAACTATACCCCTGAAAGCGCTGGAGATTATGCCTCTGGCACCAATCACACCTTACCTACCAATGGTTTTGCAAAACAATATAGTGGAGTAAATTTAGATAGCTTTACAAAGGCCATAACTTTTCAAAAAATATCTCAAGAAGGTATTAAAGGGATAGGGGAAACTATAGAATTAATGGCCGAGGCCGAAGGCTTGTTTGCTCATAAAAATGCAGTCACTTTAAGATTAAAGAGTTTAGTAGGGGAAAGATAGTAGATATGATTTCGGCAATATTGTTTTCCTAATAGTATTAAAAATAAGAAATGAACCACAACACTTTTGATATAAATAATTTAGTCCGTAAGAATGTAAGCGCACTACTTCCATATTCTTCTGCTAGGGACGAATATGTTTCGGATGGATCTCAAATGGTATTTTTGGACGCGAATGAAAACCCATTTGAGACAGGGGTAAATAGGTATCCAGATCCTCAACAAAGAAATTTAAAAGAAGCTTTAGCCACTAACAAAGGGGTTTCTTCAGACCAAATTCTTTTGGGGAATGGTAGTGACGAAGTTCTAGACCTTTTATTCCGGGCTTTTTGCGAACCTAAGGAGGATCATATAATTACATTGCCTCCTACCTATGGAATGTACAATGTTTTAGCGGGTATTAATAATGTGGAGAATAAGAAAGTTTTATTAACACAAGATTTTGAACCCAATGTTCCGGAAATACTAAAAATAGCCAATGAACAATCTAAACTACTATTCTTATGTTCCCCTAATAATCCCACGGCTAATAGTTTTAACAACACCTTAGTTAAAGAACTTCTAGAGAATTTTAATGGTTTGGTGGTAGTAGACGAGGCCTATATTGATTTTTCTAAAGAGGAAAGTTGGATTAGTAAATTGGATCAATATCCTAATCTGGTGGTCACCCAAACCTTGTCTAAGGCATTTGGAATGGCAGGAGTAAGATTAGGGATTTGCTACGCTTCCAAAGAAATAATTAGTGTTCTCAATAAAATTAAGGCTCCTTATAATGTAAACGAATTGAGTCAGAAAAGGGCATTGGAGCGAATATTAGACGAAGAAACTGTGACGAAGGAGATTAAAGAGATTCTCTTAGAGAGAGAAGCCCTATCCAAAATAGTAGCGGATTTAAGTTTTGTGGAAAAAGTTTATGAATCGGATGCTAATTTCATTTTGGTTAAGGTAGATGATGCCACTAATAGATATAATCAGCTATTAAAAAAAGGCATTGTAGTAAGAAATAGGACTAAGGAGCCACTTTGTGAGAATACACTAAGGTTTACCGTTGGGACCAAAGAAGAGAATAAAAAATTGATACGTGTTTTACAACAAATAACAACCGCTTAATTATGAGTATTGAAGTAAATAAAAATGCTGACCAGGTTGGCAAAATGGGGAAAAAGGTGCTATTTATAGATCGTGATGGTACGATGATTAAAGAACCTGCCGATGAGCAAACCGATACTTTTGAAAAGTTGGAGTTTTATCCCAAAGCGATTACTTTTCTAAGCAAAATAGCAAAGGAATTGGATTATGAATTAGTGATGGTAACCAATCAAGACGGACTAGGTACAGATTCTTATCCAGAAGATGCCTTTTGGCCTATTCATAATTTTATAATGAAAACCTTTGAGGGGGAGGGAGTAATTTTCGACAAGGTTTTTATGGACAGAACCTTTCCTCATGAAAATGCAGAAACCCGTAAACCCAAAACAGGATTATTAACCGAGTACTTTTCAGAAGCGTACGACCTATCCAATTCCTTTGTAATAGGAGATCGGTTAACAGATATAGAATTAGCGAAAAATCTTGGGGCTCAAGGAATTTTCATTAATGATGAGACTAATTTTGGAGTTGGGGAGATTACCGTAAAACGTAAGGACCTAGATTCTTATATAGCGTTGGAAAGCAATGACTGGGAAAAAATATACGAATTCTTAAAATTAAAGAATAGGGTTTCTGAAACCTATAGAAAAACCCATGAAACTGATATCTATATAAAATTGAATCTAGATGGAACTGGGAAGAGTACTATAGACACCGGACTGCCCTTCTTTGATCATATGTTAGATCAATTGGCGAGACATGGTCAGATGGATCTAGATATTAAGGTGAAGGGGGATTTAGAAATAGATGAACATCATACTATAGAAGATACCGCTATTGCTTTAGGAGAGGTTTTTAATAAGGCATTAGGAAACAAGCTGGGAATGGAACGCTATGGATTCTGTTTACCTATGGACGATTGCCTAGCACAAGTGGCTATCGATTTTGGCGGACGCAATTGGTTGGTTTGGGATGCAGATTTTAAAAGGGAAATGGTAGGAAAGATGCCAACCGAAATGTTTTATCACTTTTTTAAATCCTTTACTGACGGGGCAAAAGCCAATTTAAATATTAAAGCTGAGGGAATAAACGAACACCATAAAATAGAGGCTATTTTTAAAGCATTTGCAAAAGCCATTAAAATGGCCTTAAAACGCGATGTAGAAAAAATGGTACTGCCTAGTACTAAGGGACTTTTATAAATAAAGAATATAAGTATCGGTAAAATCGAAAAATGAAAATAGTAATAATAGATTACGGGGCAGGAAATATTCAAAGCATTAAATTTGCTATCCAACGATTAGGGTATGAGGCAGTGCTAAGTCACAATCCCAAGGAAATCATAGAGGCAGATAAGGTTATCTTCCCAGGGGTAGGCGAAGCTAGTAGTGCTATGAAAAAATTACGAGCCAGTAAGTTAGATACACTTATCCCTACACTAAAACAACCAGTTTTAGGAATCTGTCTTGGCATGCAACTAATGTGTAAATCTTCCCAAGAAGGGAATACCTTAGGGCTTGGAATTTTTGACGTAGAGGTAGTTCGGTTTCCCAATACGGTGAAAGTTCCTCAAATCGGATGGAACCAAATCACCAACTTAAAATCGAACTTATTCAAGGAAATAAAGGAGAATGAGCATATCTATTTAGTGCATAGTTATTACGCCCCGGTATGTAAAGAAAATATAGCCCAGTCTAATTATGCCCTAGATTATAGTGCAGCCTTACAAAAAAATAATTTTTTCGGAACCCAATTTCATCCCGAAAAAAGTAGTTTAGTAGGGGAACGAATTTTAAATAACTTTCTTGCCCATATCAACTAGAGAATAAAACAATAAAATGAGAATAATACCTGCAATAGATATTATAGACGGAAAATGTGTACGTCTTTCCAAAGGCGATTACAACACCAAAAAAATTTACAACGAAAACCCGTTAGAAGTAGCTAAAGAGTTTGAGGCCCATGGTATAGAATACCTGCATTTAGTAGATTTAGATGGCGCAAAGGCAAGTAATATTGTAAATTATAAAGTATTAGAACGAATAGCGACCAAAACGAGTTTGAAAATCGATTTTGGTGGTGGATTAAAGACCGATGAGGATTTAAAAATTGCTTTTGAAAGTGGTGCCAATCAAATAACTGGAGGGAGTATTGCAGTGAAAGATCCAGAAACTTTTAAGACCTGGATTACCACTTATGGGGCCAATAAAATTATACTTGGCGCCGATGCGAAAGATGAAATGGTTGCAGTTTCTGGATGGACAGAAGAATCTAAGGAAGAATTAATTCCCTTTATACAGGCGTATCAAAAAGAAGGAATAAAAGCAGTTATTTGCACTGATATCAGTAAAGATGGAATGTTACAAGGCCCTTCATTTGAATTGTATGAGCGAATTATTTCTCAGTGTGGGCCTCAGCTTTCTCTTATTGCAAGCGGTGGTATTTCTACCTTTGATGAACTTCCTCAATTGGCAGAATTAGGTTGTGAAGGGACCATAATAGGTAAAGCAATCTATGAGAATAAGATTACACTAAAACAGTTGGAAGACTTTATTCTGACCAATAATAAAGGATAAATATAGAATTGGCCTATAATATATAACAATTATTATAGCGATAGTAGGCCCTTAAATTAATTGTATGCTAACAAAAAGAATAATACCCTGTTTAGATATCAAAAATGGAAGAACAGTAAAAGGGGTTAATTTTGTAGATCTGAGAGACGCTGGGGATCCAGTAGAATTAGCAGAAATATATGCCAAAACAGGAGCAGATGAATTGGTATTTTTAGATATTTCCGCAACAGAGGAAGGCAGACGTACTTTGGCGGATCTTGTTTTGCGAGTTGCCGAAAAAGTAAATATACCTTTTACGGTAGGAGGAGGAATTTCATCTGTGGAAGATGTAGATATTCTTTTACAGAATGGAGCAGATAAAGTTTCCATTAATTCTTCTGCAGTTAAAAATCCGCAATTGATTAATGATCTAGTTGCAAAATTTGGTTCACAATGTATTGTTGTGGCTATTGATGCTAAAGAAGTAGATGGAGAATGGATTGTCCATCTAGTAGGAGGGAAGGTACCTACCGAACTTAACTTATTCGATTGGGCTAAAGAAGTGGAAGAACGTGGTGCTGGAGAAATATTATTTACTAGTATGAATCACGACGGGACCAAAAATGGATTCGCAAACGAAGCTTTAGCTAAACTTTCTACGGACTTAAATATTCCAATAATAGCATCCGGAGGAGCTGGTAAAATCTCCCATTTCACAGACGCCTTTACTGAAGGAAAAGCTGATGCTGCTTTAGCAGCAAGTGTGTTTCATTTTAAAGAAATAGCAATAAAAGAATTGAAAGAGGAACTACATAGGAATGCTATTCCAGTAAGATTATAAATCGTAATGAGGTAATATTTAGGACTCAAAGTGCTCTTTTTTAAAGCCTTCAATACATCAATTTAAAAAAAATGACCATAGATTTTAATAAGAATAAAGACGGATTGGTTCCTGCCATAATTCAAGACGCCAAAACAAGGAATGTACTTATGTTAGGCTATATGAATCAAGAAGCTTATGACCTAACAGTAGAGACCAAAAAAGTTACTTTTTATAGTAGATCAAAAAATAGGCTTTGGACCAAAGGAGAAGAGAGCGGTAACTTCCTCGAATTAATTGAGATAAAATTAGACTGTGATAATGATACCCTATTGGTAACCGTTGATCCAGTGGGACCTACTTGTCATAAAGGGACAGATACTTGCTGGGGGCAAGAAAATACAGATAATTTCGGATTTCTAAGCGAATTGGAAGGGGTTATAGAAAATAGAAAAGCCCAAACAGAGGGAAAGCTTTCAATTCCCGAAGGTACTAAGCCTAGCTATGTCTCTTCGCTTTTTAAAAGTGGCATCAATAAAGTAGCCCAAAAAGTAGGTGAAGAAGCTGTAGAGGTGGTTATAGA
This sequence comes from Arenibacter latericius DSM 15913, assembly GCF_000424985.1. Lineage (GTDB taxonomy): Bacteria > Bacteroidota > Bacteroidia > Flavobacteriales > Flavobacteriaceae > Arenibacter > Arenibacter latericius. The sequence goes on along the minus strand of NZ_AUKX01000012.1, from coordinate 46,048 downwards.
GGCTATGGATAATAATGACACCCTATTTAAGGAGGAAAGCGCAGACCTTCTTTTCCATTATCTAATATTGCTTCAGGCAAAAGGTTATAAGTTAAAGGATATTGTTAAAGTTTTGGAAGCTAGACATTAAGCGGCATAACTGTCTAGAATATTATTGAAGTTCGTATTAATAACACCTTTACTATTATAGTAAAAAAATTAAGGAATAATTATATACTTATGACTACTAAATAGAGGATAGTTATATTATAAGGAGCCTTATCAACAACCTACTGTAAAATGTTTAATTTATAACAGTATAATTTTTAATTTAAAAATTAATACTATCTTCAGCCATTAGAAAAAATCAGATTTAAAAATTAAAATATGCTATGAAATCAAATAGGAGAGATTTTATAAGAAAAACATCCATTGCAGGTATGGGATTGGCAATGGCACAAGGATGGGCAAATTCTTTGTCTAGCAAGAGTTTAATTGATGCGCCAACACCAAGTCTGGGTGCTAAATATATGGGTGGTTTTTCTGCTCCTAAATTGGACACAGTAAAATGTGCCTTTATTGGGGTAGGTGCTCGTGGTTCTGGTCACGCTCATCAAATCGCTTCTATTGAAGGTACCGAAGTAGTTGCCATTTCTGATCTTTATGAGGATAATGCTCAAAGATCTGCTGATAGATGCAAAGAGAATGGTAAGGGTACTCGTCACCAAAATATAAAATTATATACCAAAGGGGAAAACGACTGGAAGAAAATGTTGAAAAGGGAAAAGCCCGATGCAGTTTTCGTTAGTACTCCTTGGAAATTACATGCTCCTATGGCTATTGAAGCTATGAAAAGAGGAGCGCATGTTTTTGTAGAAGTGCCTTTAGCACTGACTATTGAAGAAATGTGGGAGATTATAGATACTTCTGAAAAAACCCAGAAGCACTGTATGATGATGGAAAATGTTAACTATGGTAGAGATGAGCTTCTATATTTAAACATGTGTAGACAAGGTGTTATAGGTGAGCTTTTACACGGAGAGGCTTCCTATATTCACGAATTAAGAGGCCAGATGAACCAAGTTGATCGCGGTACAGGGTCTTGGCGTACACCACACTACGCACATAGAAATGGTAATTTATATCCTACACATGGTTTAGGACCTGTTGCCCAGTATATGAATTTAGCTAGAGGAGAAGATAACTTTAAGTTTATAAATTCTTTTTCCTCACCTGCAAGGGGTAGACAATTATACGCTGAGAAAAATTTCCCAGCTGATCATAAATGGAACCAGTTGGACTATAAAGGAGGTGATATTAATACCTCTATTGTGAAAACTACTCTTGGTAGAACTATAATGGTACAATGGGATGAAACTAGCCCTAGACCATACACCAGACATAATCTAATACAAGGAACCAAAGGTACTATGCAAGGTTTCCCAACAAGAATCGCTATAGAAGGTGGTGTTGAAGGAGGTCCTAAAGATCATCACTCATGGGCACAAGGAGAGCAACTTGCTAAGATTTACGAAAAGTATGAGCATCCTTTATACCTTAGATTAGGAGAACTGTCTAGAAAAATGGGCGGACATGGTGGAATGGACTTTATGATGCTTTACAGAATTGTAGAATGTCTGCGTAAAGGAGAACCATTAGATCAAAACGTATATGAAGGTTGTTATTGGAGTGCCGTTGGTACCTTAAGTGAAGTTTCAGTAGCACAAAATGGAGCACCACAAGAGTTTCCAGATTTTACTAGAGGAAAATGGAAGACCACTGCACCATTAGATATTGTAAGCTAATCAATTAAGTATTAATAAAAAAAGCTGTTACTTTCCTTAAAAGCCTTTGTAAAGGTAATAAAGGAGGTTAACGGCTTTTTTTATTTCTATACGGAAATCATTGATTTCAGCCTTTTTATTAAGAAAATCTTAAAATGGATCTATGAGGTATTGAGCGAAACCGCAAATCATATGCTAACCTGAGGTTCTCATTATTATAGGCTAATAAATGGAAAAACTATTCATTTGTAACTACTGTCTGTTTATCTAATTCTGCAAGTAGTTCTAGACTAGCATTAAATACTTTTTTACTGTAAAATCTACCTCGGTCCCAATCTGCGGGCTCCGATGCGTTTTTTGCATCCGCTAAAATATCCTCTATTTTTTCGGATAAATCAATGCAATCATTCTCTTTTACTATTCGCAATAGCTTTTCGTATGACTTTAGAGCTTTTTCCGAATAATAAACCTGATGATCAAAATTATTCGCTTTTAATGCTTTTTTAGCGTGATTTAGAGCATAAGAAGCTGTAGAATAGACAAGGTCGCAATTGTCCTTGGCGAAAGTGGTGTTGAAAATAAAAAACGAAAACAATAATAAGTAGATTTTAATCATAGGAGAAGGTTAGGTGAAATTTGGATATAAAAAACGATTAATTATAACTTTTATTGTAATCTACTTCTACTCAAATACCTTCTAGGTTTTAAAATAATCTAAATATTAAATTCTAACTTTATGGAGAACGCCAGAGAATAAACATCTTTTCTATTTTTGAAGCAGTATTTTTTACCCATAGAAGAGGTGCACGTTTATTTTTTATCCTAGAACTTATATCATCAAGAATGCTAAGGTAAGAACGCCATTCTACCTTATTGTGAGGAGGTAGTACCCATTCTAGTTTAGAAGGTATGTAATATTGATATGATTGAAATTCTTCCCGACAAAAGTCCTCGTAAGAAATCCAAGTCCCACTAATACAAGCTTTATTAAATGGGGCGATTTTCATTTCCCGGTTATAATATGGCGTAAATAATTGGGATTTATAACAAACCTGTGACGTTAACACAGAAGCGTCTACACCATATTTAATTAAAATTTCCTTCCCTTCTTCACTTCTAGATAAGGGTAGCTGATGGTTTATTAACTTCTCTTTCTTTTGTAAAAATGTATCTCTATGGTTTGGACCGATTAGTTGATGCTCTATTTTAGTATTTTTATTAGCTGTAATTATATAAAACTTATAGGTGAGCTCTAGATGTATAATATCTTTATTTTCAGTGTTTTGAAGAATAAAATCTAATTCCCCTAAAGTAATTTTATCTTTCCTTATAGGTATATTGGAACCTAGTACATTATAATTATTGGAACCTAGAAGTAATTGGTGAAAGATATATTCTAATTGATGACCTAATCTAAGGTTTTGAGGGATATGTAGAGAATTGAGATTCTGTACATTGATAGAAGGAAAATTAAATTGTTTTAATCCGTCATAGGTGTTAAACCATAATGGAGGGGTGTTTTGAAATGCCTGAAACAGTGAAAGATTTTCGTTTTTCATAATGTTGGTCTCCTATCCACTTCAAAAGTAGCTGCAACAAGGTGAACCACAAAATAGTCTCCTACAAAACTAACTCTATTCTTATCTGTCCTAGAAATTTAAAAATTAAATAAAGGTAACCTTAAAGCTATTTAAAAATACTCCCTAAGATTACCTAAATAATAAACTAACTATTTATAGGCTGATAGATTAGTAATAATAGATTAATTCTCTTCAGTTGGCTCATCACTTCCTCTATAGCGTTTATAAGGAAGTAGATTCCATGTGCGATATTCTAAATTCTCCTTTCGAATAGGATTAGGAATGTCTTTTAGAATCTTTTTTGCAACCTCTAATTCGTGAGTAGCTTCTTTCTTATCTTGGTACATAAATTCGTCCGAAGCGGTATCCGAAGCTTGGTCTACTTTCTCTTCTAAATCTTGTATTACTAGTTCTTGCTGCGATTGAGCGGCTTCCCGTGCCTCCGTTATCCAGTTAGGTTGTAAATTTCTATTGATATCACTGATACTGCTATACTCTTCAAAGATGTCTCTATAAATTTTATCAGCATTCAGGCGCGCATCCATATTAACCAATTCTAAATCGGTATTTGTTAAATTGTCCCATTTCAATGGTTTACTACGTTTTCTACCCCCTAGAGCATTTAGTTCTGCGTAAAAAGGGAAAATGGCTTTAATTGTTTTTCCAACTGGTGAAATAGAATTATTGTTTTCATCAAGACCTTTAGGTTGGACTCCCTGCATAGCTATCCGTGCAGATTCTGGCCTAACAATTTCTTTTGGAGGCATAATCCCATGGCGTAGCATTTCTCTAATTCCTGTACCTGAAATATTAATCCGATATTTTTCATCATGAGGACAAGATTGACTAGTTGCTAAAGTGTTACAGCGTGTGCAATGAAAAACTTCATAAAATAAACGGATATCAATCCCTAATTCTTTAGGTGAAAATTCCCCAAAAATGGAATGACTAGCATATTTATCATAGAAATCACCAATACCTGCATGGTCACGACCAATTAAAGCATGGGTACAGCCGTAATTCTTCATGATTAATGCATGTAGTACTGTTTCCCTAGGTCCAGCAAATATATAGGTTACTCTTAAGGGCGAAAGAATTGCTCTATCTTTGGGGTAGTAGGTATCTAGAACACTCCGGTAAGACAGCATCCGGAATTCATGACGAGTGTATTCACGTTTAGCCATTTCTACTAATGGTTGAATTAACAAACCGTCAATCTCTTCTAAGGCATTCCTATGGATGTATTCATGTCCTCTATGGAGAGGGTTAGCTCCCGTAATAAACCCGGCAACAGACCGAAAGTTTTTCTCTTCATAAAATTGTTTCCATGTATCCTTTGGCTCTAATCTTAGTTTTTCAAATGGTCCCCAATCAACACGACGTAACAATTTAAGCGTTCCTCCCAATGCCGTGTTTCCCATTCTTCGATATATTGCATCAACCCCAGGATGATTTCGATCTGTGGTTCCAAAAAGTTTAGATGCTCTATATTCTCTATCGTAAGAAAAAATATCGTTGAGTAAAAGAATAGCTATCGGATTTTTATTCTCATCAATTAAAGCTACTTCATCTCCAACTGATAGTGATTCTACTACCTCTTTGTTACGGTCGCCAGTAGGAGCAAAACTTAAAGGAACTGGCCAAATAAGGCCATTTTCTAAACGCCCTTTACTAAGTACCGATTTGTAGTTGGCTTCATTCATAAAACCCTCATTGGGAGATAAAACCCCTGTTGCGATCATTTCCACCCTAATCACAGCTTCCATGTCTATCATAATAGCAGGAAGCTGGGCAGCTTTCTTTAATCCTTTTTTTAGTTCTTCGCCTTTTAAAACTAAATTGACCAATTTGCCACCATGTGGCTGTTGCGGATAATTTCCGAACTTTTCTTCTTTTTTAACCATAATAATTTACTTCATTTTTTCTACGTTTCAATTCGGATTTCCAAACTAATATTCCAATTCAGTTAACTGAATCAAAGTGTTTTGGAAATTCCCGATACATTAAATACCAAATCATTAAACTAATGAGGTTCTAGCTTAATTAGGCACCCTCCTAAATTGATTAAACCTTCAAGTTACCCTATTTACTAACAATCTCAAATTTTTCAGCAAATGTTCTAGCTTTGATAAATAGACGGATCTTATTAAATTTCAAGGATTTATTAAAAGAGATCGCTAACCTTAACTTTATAACCGCGATGGGTGTTGTTTTAGATTTAAAAACCAATCATAAAGAGACTAGCATCAATAACCACTACAAAGTGCGACATTTGACTTATAGAGGATAATTGGTTATATTACTTAGGCAAACCATTTAAATGTTACTAAGAATAGTCAATGGAAAAAATCACCAATCCCAACGTAAAATTATTAGCTAAAGGAGAGTCATTTATTGCAAAACAAATGGCTGCTAAAGCAGGAGAGTTGTTGCCAAAACATTTGGCAAACAAAGAATCTGTACTTGTTGTGTTAGAAGGAGAATGCGTTTTAACATTAGCAGATACAGAACATACTTTAAAGCAGGGAGACAGCTTTATTGTACCACCAGAAATAGTTCACCAGATTAAAGTAGTTAAAGATTTTAGGGCGGTGCATATAATGACCAATGATATTGAGTTCAAATTCTTCAAATAACAAAAACAGTTGAAGTCGAGCTTTTGGAACCTTTAGTAGCACCAAATTTATCGGTTCAATTTAATCAGATTATATAAGGAGGTACACCCCTTAACTAGATTGTTTGTGACTACTATTTCCTAATAGTTAAGTTTTCTTAAAAGGGGGACGGAAGTATTCTAAATGTATTAAATTTATGATATGACTATGAACAGAAGAAAAGGCTTTCGTTTCTCTACCTATGTGGCTCCAGATTTAAGTCCGTTCGAGAAACTATTTGATATTTTCAAGGAACTGATTACCCATACCTCAGGTGATGTAGATGAAGCGCTAGATTGGTTAAGAGAATTGGATAATGAGTATAAGCTTACCGATGAAAATTACACCATAGATGATTTTACAGAAGACCTTAAAGCCAAAGGGTATTTGCGTGAAGAATTTGAAAATGGAGGTGGGGATGGTACGGGAGAAGGTACTTCCGAAGGGGATTTAGCAATAACGGCTAAAATGGAACGAGTTATCCGGAAAGCTGCCTTAGATCAAATATTTGGAAAGCTAAAACGCAGTGGTGCGGGAGATCATAAGACGGGAAAACCTGGCAGAGGAGATGAACATACTGGAGAATATAGGGAGTTTCGTTTTGGGGATAGCTTGGAGCGGATTTCTATGACCGAAAGTTTAAAGAATGCTCAAATAAACCACGGCATTGGGAATTTTAACCTATCCGAAGAAGATCTGGTAGTAGAGGATACTCAATTTAAAGCGCAAATGAGTACGGTTCTTATGATTGATATTAGCCATAGTATGATTCTCTATGGAGAAGATAGAATTACACCGGCTAAAAAGGTAGCGATGGCACTTGCCGAACTCATCACTACAAGGTACCCTAAGGACACATTAGATATATTGGTTTTTGGGAATGATGCATGGCCTATACCTATAAAAGAATTACCGTATTTAAGAGTGGGACCCTACCATACTAATACCGTAGCCGGATTACAATTAGCTATGGACATGCTTCGTAGAAAACGGAATACTAACAAACAAATTTTTATGATTACGGATGGTAAACCTAGTTGCCTTAGGTTACCAGACGGCACTTATTATAAGAATAGTGTTGGTCTAGATAATTATATTGTAGAGAAATGCTATAATATGGCCCGACAAGCGAGAAAATTACACATTCCTATTACCACTTTTATGATAGCTAAAGATCCTTACTTAACCCAGTTTGTAAGACATTTTACAGAGGCGAATAGGGGGAAGGCCTTCTTTACAGGAATAAAGGGACTAGGAGAAATGATATTTGAAGATTACGAACAGAATAGAAGAAAAAGATTAAGAAGTTAAAAATCTCTTGTTATAATAGTCAAGACGAATTTGATTAAATCAGTGATTTTTATCTAAAATAATATAAGTTATACGTATGAAAGTGAATCATAAGGAAATTTTAACCATAGGAGATCTTAAAAAATCAGGTTATAAAACTAAAAAGGTAAAGGATGAATTAAGAGATAATCTCTTGGAAAAAATTAAATCCAATGAAAATGCTTTCCCAGGAGTATGGGGGTATGAAAACTCCGTTATCCCTGAGTTAGAAAGTGCAATCCTTTCTAGGCATAATATAAATTTATTAGGATTAAGAGGGCAGGCTAAAACTCGGTTAGCACGACTAATGGTTAATCTTTTGGATGAATATATTCCTATTGTTGCTGGGTCCGAAATTAATGACGATCCTATGAATCCAATTTCGAGATTTGCTGTAGAAACTATAAATGACCTTGGTGACGAAACCCCGATTAGTTGGGTACATAGAAGCGAGCGATTCTTTGAGAAATTAGCGACTCCAGATGTAACGGTGGCCGATTTAATTGGGGATGTAGATCCTATAAAAGCAGCCAACCTAAAGTTATCATATGCAGATGAAAGAGTAATTCATTTTGGAATGATACCTAGGGCCAATAGAAGCATTTTTGTAATTAATGAATTACCAGATTTACAAGCTAGAATACAAGTATCATTGTTTAATATCTTACAAGAAGGAGATATACAGATTAGAGGTTTTAAACTTCGTTTGCCGTTAGATTTACAATTTGTATTTACAGCTAACCCGGAAGACTACACCAATAGAGGAAGTATTGTTACCCCTCTAAAAGATAGAATAGGATCTCAAATACTTACGCATTACCCAGAAGATATTGAAACAGCACGTAAGATCACAGAACAAGAATCTAGATTAGACTCTAGGCAGTTAGATACAGTGTATGTTCCTGATATGGCTAAGGATTTATTAGAGCAAATTAGTATAGAAGCTAGGAAAAGTGAGTACGTAGATCCCAAAAGTGGCATTAGTGCTAGAATGAGTATCACAGCTTTTGAAAACTTGTTGAGTACTGCTGAACGTAGAACCCTAAAAAGTGGGGATAAGGCCACACAAGTACGTTTAATGGATTTTATGGGGATCATTCCTTCTATAACTGGAAAAATAGAATTGGTTTATGAAGGGGAACAAGAAGGCGCTGGAAGTGTTGCGGAAATTCTAATCGAAGATGCTGTTAAAACTCTTTTTGCACAATATTTTCCAAAAATAGATAAGTTAGAACATAAGGATGTAGAGGGACCTTATGATAATTTGATGAGTTGGTTTTTTGATGGTGAAGGGTTCGAATTGCTTGATGACGCTAAGGATAGCGAGTACAAGGCAAAATTAGATAGCATCCCAGCCTTAAATAAACTTATAGAGGAATATCAAGTTGATTTTGATAAAAAGGATGTATACTTCTTAAAAGAGTTGCTTTTATGGGGATTGGTGGGGTATAAGAAATTAAGCAAGCAACGCTTTGTGAAAGGGTACCAGATTAAAGATGTATACGGCAGCTTTATAAGAGGACTCTAATCAAAATAAAGACTACCCCCAAGTATTCTCATGATGGTTTAGGTAGTCAAAGTCATATTGACCTACTTGTCTTTTCCTAAGGAAAAAGGACCATAAAGTACAAATAGAAAGAAGAATTTGAAGGCTAACTATTAAAGTCCCAATTGGGAAAAAAGTGTTTGGGATAATGTGGTCTTCAAATTCTTGATATGAGTTTAATACTAAAGCGGTTTCAGATATTTTATATAAATAGAAAATAAAGATCCCGTACATCACATATTCTATATTCCTCATAATCATATCTGGATATTCATTTTCAGATATTTTAAACCAAAGGATATAAAGATAAACTAAATGTACAAGTGTCAATATCGGGAAAATATAACTTTCTAATCTATTAAAATGTAATTGATTACTGTACAAGCCATAAAAGCTAAAATAGACTAATGACAATAAAATAATTACCGATAAAACCAGATTAACTCTAATTGCCCCTAATTTATTTTTAGTTCCCATATACTCCTACTATTCTTATTTTATTTTAAGCATATTTACAATATAATTATCTTTTATATGGATAATATCGACGAAGTGTGGGAAATTTAAGGTAGAATAATGAATTATAAAACTAGCTACTTCATTTCGTCTCTTACAAAATATGTAAACTATTTATCATAGGTGGGAATAGAAAAACCTACAATACTATAATGGTTTTTACCTTATTTATATCGGGGTTACCTTATATAATCTTATCTAATATTAAATAATAAGTGTTCATTATTACTAAGACCATTTCTTCATTTGCATATATAAAACGTTACTTTTATTATATTGGGCAATCTAGCGTAATTAGCGCTATTATTGTGTAAATATAGCTTGGATTACTTAGTCTTTCCATTCGGCCAGAAGTAAAGAGTTTATTTTAAAGATAAAATGCATAAGAAAAGATATTATTACCTAGTTCGCATACAATATCTAGGATTTCGATTCAGTGGTTGGCAAAAACAACCCCAACACAAAACCGTTGAGGGAATGCTATCAAAAACCTTGAAATTTATTTTGCAGGATACCAAATTTAAGATTTTGGGTGCTGGAAGAACAGACGCAAAAGTTTCTGCCTTAGATATGGCTTTTGAACTATTTCTCTTTGATAAGTCCATAGAGGATAAAGATAATTTTATGGCCGAATTTAATAGAAACTTACCATCAGATATACGGGTGCTAGGATTAGAAGAGGTAAATAAAGAGTTTAACATCATAAAAGACAGTAGAAATAAGGAATATGTATATCTATTTTCATTTGGAGAGAAAAATCACCCCTATTGTGCTCCCTTTTTAACCAATATTGTTGATGATCTTAATATAGATTTGATGAAAAAGTGTGCCGAAAAGTTTGTGGGAACACACAATTTTTCAGCATTTACAGCACGATTAAAACCAAACACTCAAGTGGTAAGGACTATTGATGCCTGTGAAATAAAGGAGAATGCCATTTTAAAAGCTAATTTCTTTCCTGAAACTAGTTATGCTTTGCATATTACTGGAGCAGGATTTATGAGGTATCAAATTAGGATGATAATGGGAGCATTAATTCAGCTAGGAAAAGGAGATTTACTTGAATCCGATATAGAAGAGGCGCTTAAGAATAATAATACCACAGCCTTAAGTTATGTAGCACCTGGTTCTGGTCTAATGCTAAATAATCTAGATTTTAAATAAGGAATATCTTCCCTTTTCTTATAGTTATATCGCTTTTATATGGCTTATTTAGAAAAGAGTCAAAAGAAATATAACACCATAATGAAACAGTCTCTTCTCGAATGTTTAATTTAGGAACTACAAGATGGGTATAAGCAAAATAGTATGGGTAAAAAAAAGAGAACAACTAAGGTTATTAGTAAAAAACAATCTAGACGCTCAAAAAAAATGGGTAAAGCTCCTGGTAGCGTTATTTATATGGGTAATAGGGAAGGGGAGAAGAGTAGTGTTCATGTTTTAGAGTACAACGAAAATCAAGTGGATGAGTTTGAACTTGATGTTTATAACCAGGATGACTTTGATAGAATAATAGAATTTAAAAACAGCCCCTCCATCTCTTGGATAGATGTTATTGGCCTTAGCGACGAAAAATTAATTGAGAAACTAGGAACTTCATTTGGGCTTAACCTTCTTTCAATAGAGGATGCCGTAAACACCAATCAGCGGCCTAAAATTGAAGAGTATGACAATTATATTTTCGGTGTATTTAACATGCTCTATTTAGATCAGAATAATGATTTAGTAGCTGAACATGTGGCCATTGTGCTAATGGAAAATACGGTAATTGTTTTGCAAGAGTTAAAGGATGATGTTTTTGATGGGATCTATAATCGAATTAAAAACAAAACCGGTAGGATAAGAGAAAAAGGAGCCGATTATCTATTCTTTGTTCTACTCGATGCTATCATAGATAATTATTTTGTAATTCTAGAAAATATTAGTGCTAAAATTGAAACCTTAGAAGAGGATGTCTATCTACACCCAACACCAGAAATAGCACAAGAAATTCAAGTCTTAAAAAAAGAAGTCCTTAAAATTAGGCGGTGGATCTATCCAGTAAAAGAAATGATTAGCAAGCTAATAGATTCTGAACATCCTTTAGTATCAAAAGATACCAAGCTTTTTCTTAGAGATGCTATGGATCATAGTATAGAAATAAATGAAACGCTACAGGTTTACCGTGAGATGTCTATGAGTCTCATGGAAATGTATATTAGCAACGTTAGCAACAAGATGAACGAAGTAATGAAAGTATTGACTATCATGGCTTCTATCTTTATCCCGCTTACTTTTATAGCAGGTGTATATGGTATGAACTTCGACTATATACCGGAGTTACACCTAAAATATGGATACTTTTACGTTTGGGGGGTGATGATCCTTATTTTTGTTGGCTTGCTAATCTATTTTAAGAGAAAAAAATGGTTGTAATTTTTACAATTTTTAAATAAACTACCTCGGGGCAAGCCCGCCTGCAAGATTCGGGCAAGACAGCCTCGGAGCAACTTGCCTGACGACAGTCAGGTTTAAATCTCGATTATCGAGTAAAAAACCTGATTTCACTAGATACGACTTTAATAAAAGGAGAGGAGTGGTATGTTGTTTCCAACTCCTCTCAATTTCTAAAAAGGGAAATTTATAGGCTCAATCTAAAATCGCTCTTTTAACCGCTTTTCTTAGAGAAATAGATCCGATGAAAGATAGCGATCTCCTCTATCGCAAACTATGGAAACAATCACCCCGCTCTCTAATGTCTGTGCTAATCTTACTGCTGCGGCTGCAGCTCCTCCGCTACTCATTCCTGCAAATATACCTTCTTCCTTCGCTAATCGTTTGGTCATTTCTACAGCCTCTAATTCATTGACTTCCAGAACCGAATCTACTTTTTTAGCATCAAAAATTTTTGGTAGATAGGCTTTTGGCCATTTGCGAATTCCGGGAATTTTGGCCTCATCGGCAGGCTGCACACCTACGATCTGAACCTTGGGGTTCTTTTCTTTCAAAAATGTTGAAGTTCCCATAATGGTTCCAGTGGTCCCCATAGAAGAAACAAAATGGGTGATATTACCTTCTGTAGCGTCCCAAATTTCAGGGCCTGTACTGTGATAGTGAGCTTTCCAATTGTCATCATTAGAGAATTGGTTTATCATATAATACCCTTCTTCTTTTACCTTATTCTCTGCATAATCTCTAGCACCTTCAATACCTACATCAGCTGGAGTTAGGGTAACCGTTGCTCCATAGGCTCTCATGGTTTGTACTCTTTCTTTAGTAGAATTTTCGGGCATTACCAATTCAATCTCTAAACCGTAAAGACCAGCTATCATGGCTAATGCGATGCCTGTATTCCCACTAGTGGCTTCTATTAGTTTTGAGTTTACATTAAAATCGCCCCTTTCTAAACCTGCTTTTATCATGTTTAAAGCAGCCCTATCCTTAACACTGCCACCAGGATTATGACCTTCAATTTTAAAATAAAGGGATACGTTTGGATTTGTATTAATATTTTTAGAGAGTACCAAAGGAGTATTTCCTATGGTATCTAATAGATTATGAGACATTAGGTGTAGTTTTAATTTTAATTTCAGGAGAATGAAACACTGTTGAATTTGCCGGAACAGATGTGGTTAACCATGCATTTCCGCCAATTACGGAATTCTTTCCAATAATAGTTTCCCCACCAAGAATAGTAGCATTAGCATAAATGGTAACATTATCCTCTATTGTAGGATGTCGTTTTGTTTTCTGAAGACTTTTGGCAACGTATAAGGCGCCTAAAGTAACCCCTTGATAGATTTTCACATTATCTTTAATTATTGCTGTTTCTCCTATGACCACTCCTGTAGCGTGATCAATAAAAAAGGAATTCCCAATTTTCGCCCCGGGATTTATATCTACCCCAGTTAACTTATGGGCATATTCCGTCATTAACCTTGGAACAAGGGGAAAACCTTCTTGGTATAATTCATGCGCTAACCTGTAGATAGCAACGGCATGGAAACCTGGATAAGCTAAATATACCTCTTCAATGGATAAGGATGCAGGATCGCAATCTACAATCGCTTGAGCGTCCAAATTTAATTTTTCTAGAATCTCAGGTAATAACTTTACATAGCGTTCCCACACTTCACAACAGGGATTGTTCAACTTCCAACAGGCTAGTTCTGCCAATTCCTTAAAATTTTGTTCCAGAATATCAAGGTTTTTTTCTACAGGGGTATCAATATCGAACAACGTATAAAACATACGGTCTGTAAATTGTTCCGTTTTTTCCTTTAAAACAAACCGAAGATTAGGCTGTTTTTTATGTTGTTTAATATTTTTTATTATTAATGATTTATCCATTTTCTATAATGATTGTAGATGCTCAAAATTAACTAATATTTCAAAATCCTCTGATGTCAAATTGGTTAACTTTAGCACAAAGTTAAAATGAAATGAGTCGTACACAACAGGAGGTAATTACGAAAGAGGTATTGAAATTTTTAAATTCCCTCAAAAATAATAATACTAGAGAGTGGTTTGCCGAACACAAGATAACATTTAAAACTCAAGAAACCACAGTTAAAAATTTCTTCACCCTGCTAAAAGGTAAATTAAATTTACATGATGATATAGAAAAATTAAAGGTGTTCCGCATTTATAGGGATGTGAGATTTTCTAAGGACAAAACACCTTACAAAAGGCATTTTGCAGCTTATTTCTCCAGAGCTGGAGTACGTTTACGGGGTGGTTATTATGTACATATAAAACCTGGAGATTCCTTTATAGCCGCGGGTTTTTGGAAACCTAATAAAGAAGATCTCCTAAGAATAAGAAAGGAGTTTGAGTTAGACAGTTCGGAAATAAGGAACATTTTAAGTAATGAAAAGTTTAAAGATGTATGGGGAGAAATGAAGGGTGATGAATTAAAAACAGCCCCAATGGGATTTGATAAAGACCACGAGAATATAGATCTGATAAAAAAAAAGCAATTTATTTTTATAAAAAATATTACAGATGAAGAAGTGTTAGCGGACGATTTTATGGACAGTATAAATAATTCCTTCCAAAAAATACGTCCGTATTTTGATTATATGAGTGAAGTTCTTACCACTAATTTAAATGGGGAATCCCTATACGATTAGAAATTTTATAATATGACTACCGTATCTTCTTCAAACAACTGAATTTGATCCTTTAAACGTTCTATAACCATCTGCATCATTCGTTTATTAAGTGCCGATGAGTCTTGAGTATACAACTGGTATTCCTCCTCAGTAAACTGCCCAATAATAATACCCTTTAAAGAATTCCTAAATTTGATGTCCTTTTGAATGGAATTTTCAATAAAAAAGAGTCTCTCCTCTAAACTTAATCCGTAAAACCCATTTTTGTGTTTGGTGATATAGTTTTTAAGGACCATTACTAACAATGCGTTTTGCAATTTTAATATGGGACGCAATGTTTTATTCTGAAACTTTTCACCTGTACTCATATTATCGGTTACTACTGCATTAGGAATAAGCGGTCTAATCTCCAAAAGGCAATCCGTTCTATTGTTCATGACAAGGGTGTTTTTATAAAGATAGGGTTTAGCCTCTATGGAAAAAGGGTAGGTGAGTTATAGTTTTTAACGAGGTTATGAACATAAAGGAGAAGATAACAACATAAAGAATTAAGAGATTATTATCTTCTTAATTATGTTCCTATTATATCTTCATAACAAACAAAATATGGTAGTGTAATTTAGATATATCCAAATCTCAAAACTTTTCTACCTTGCAATAATTTTAAACTAATTACTTTACTTATTTTTAAAAAAATTAAAAAAAATGAGATTTCATACAAGAAAATGGGTGAAACCAGAAGATTTAAATGCTAATAATACGTTGTTTGGAGGGAGGCTTTTGGCATGGATAGATGAAGAAGCCGCTCTATATAGCATTATTCAATTAGAGAATAAACGGGTAGTAACCAAATACATGTCAGAAATTAACTTCACAAGTACCGCTTTAACGGGCGACATTGTTGAAATAGGTATAGAGGTGGTTAAATTTGGGAAAACTTCCTTAACCCTTAAATGTGAGGTCCGAAATAAGATGAACAGGGAAACTATAATTACTGTAGATAATATTATAATGGTGAATTTAGGGGATGATGGAAAACCAGCACCGCATGGAAAAACCAAAGTAGAATATGTAAGGGACCGTTTGTCTTCCTAACATAAAACTATCATCTTAACTGGGTTTTTTATGATCTAAATTAATCAAGGGTTGAACTTTTATCTAAAGTTCAACCCTTGTTTTTTTACTCACACCGTTTTCGACAGGATGATGCTATTGTATTTAATTACTAGAGGTAGCATCAGCCACTTTCTGTACTTCATCTAAAACTCTTAGTAAATTTTCTCCCCAAAGTTTGGCAATATCTTCTTTAGAATATCCTCTTTTTACCAATTCTAAAGTTACGTTTTCTGTTTCTGACGCATCAGTCCATCCAGCAATTCCACCGCCACCGTCAAAATCAGAGCTTATACCCACATGATCTATTCCAATTAAATCTACCATATAATCTATATGATCAACAAAATCGGATACACTGACTCCCTCTGGAGCGTTTGGATCTTTTGCTGCTTTTTTATTGGCTATTTCCACTACAGTGGGATAGTTTTCTCTAAAACTAGCACGCTTCTCTTCTGATAGGTCAGCTAATTGCCATCTCTCATACCAATCTATACCTAGAGAATCTGCTACCTGCTTGTTCAGCTTCCTAGTATAGTCCCGGTGTGCCTCGTTCTTTTCTGTATGAAGATAGGCGCTAAAAGCTACGGTTTGTACTACTCCACCATTTTCTTTTATCATTAATAACTGCTCATCGTCTAGGTTTCTACTGTGATCACAAAGTGCTCTTGCAGAGGAGTGAGAAGCTATTAAAGGAGCTTTAGTTAGGGAAATCATTTGCTTCATGGCTTCAGCTGAAGGATGAGATACATCTATCATAATTCCTAATCTATTCATTTCTGCCACGGCCTGCCTGCCTAATTCACTCAATCCATTATGTAGCCATACGTCATCTTCCTCCCCAGTATTGGAATCGCAAAACTGACTATGACCATTATGGGATAAGGAGATATATCTTGCACCTAAATTGTAATAATTTTCAAATTCTGATAAGTCTTCTCCGATAGGATAGGCATTTTCAACACCAATCATTGCCACTTTCTTACCAGATTTTACTATTCTTCTAACATCGTCAGAGGTATAAGCCAATTCTATTTCATCGGGAGCAAATTCGTTACATAGTCTATGAATGGCATCAAACTTAGCCATAGCATTTTCTTTTGCTTTGGCATAGCCTTCTTCATTAAGTTCACCCTGACCGGTGTATACAATTAGCCAGGAAACATCTAGGCCGCCTTCTTTTAGTTTAGGTAAATTTACCTGATTGTCTAGACGTTGAGTATAATTTATACTATCTGTAAAATTGGCTACATTAAAGTCTATATGAGTGTCAACGGTAATAACCTCTTCATGGATTTGCGATGCTTTGTCTTCCAGTGAAATTTCTTTTTTCTCTTGCTTTTCTTTACATCCTACTAATGCTAGTAGGCACATAATTCCGATAATTTGTTTCATAATATTTGGTTTAGGACCTACAAATAACGCTAATTGACAATAGAAAACGAAACCTACTGAATATTTAATTCCTGTTGGGGTAGTTATATTAAAGAGTATCGGAATGAATAAGATACCAACCTATTATTATAACTTAATACTGCCTCAAGTCCAAACTGGAATATCGGACGTAGAAACCCAAAAGGATAAAATGACCAATTGAATAAGGGTTTATAGAGCTATTGGAGCTGCCAAAAAAGAAAAATATATCGTTTCGGAATTATGAAAAAGACATTTAGTAATCTAGAATTATATTATTAAATCAGATATACTTCTTTAAAGTAGGGGGTAAGTTAGGGTAGTTTTACAACAAAAATATTCATATTCACCACATTTTATTGCGTAAATTGTAGATAGTAGATATATTTACTAACGAATTATTACCCCAAAAATTAACCTTTTAAACCAGTCTTATTATGTTGTATGAAACCTACGGCGAGGAATACCTAGCATTCCTTCAAGATTTAAATGAAATTTTAAGTTTAAACGAATTGGTAGAGTTAGACTATATGTAGTTTAATATCAATTTTAAAAAAATCAACCATTATGCAAAACCGACATTTTGATAGTGCAGCTTACATGAATTTTATTGATGATCTAAACCAAATTTTATCTGATTTCAACATCAAAAAATTAACTACTTCTTAAAAGAAAGAAAATAAAAAAGGCTATCTAAGAAAGAGTAAGCTTTATGGCACTAAGAGGGAAAACCCGTTTGAAGATTTATTCTTCAATGGTATAAATAATATCCTCAATGGACCGATAAGTTATCTTCTTTAGATAGCCTTTTAAATTATGAAACTATCCTAAATACGTTTTAAGCATTTTATTTCTAGAGTTGTGGCGAAGTTTTCTAATCGCTTTTTCTCTGATTTGTCTTACTCTTTCCCTAGTTAGGTCAAACGTAAGTCCAATTTCTGCAAGGGTCATAGGTTGCTGATCACCAATTCCGTAATAAAGCTTAATAACATCTGCTTCCCTCGGAGAAAGGGTATCCAGTGCTCTGTTTACTTCAGTATTTAGAGATTGAAGTAATAATGTTTTGTCTGGTCTAGGTGATTCTCCGGAACGCAGCACATCATAAAGATTGGAAGTTTCACCTTCTTTTAATGGCGCATCCATTGAGACGTGTCTCCCAGAAATTTTCATAGACTGTTCAACCTCTGAAATAGATAAATCTAATTCCTTTGCTATTTCCTCTGCAGATGGTGGACGCTCATGCGCTTGTTCCAAATAGGAGAAAGTCCTTTTAATTTTATTAATCGAGCCAATTTTATTTAATGGTAATCGTACCACTCGCGATTGCTCTGCCAATGCCTGAAGAATTGCTTGTCTAATCCACCATACAGCGTATGAGATAAATTTAAACCCTCGCGTTTCATCAAATCGTTTAGCCGCCTTTACTAATCCTAAGTTACCCTCATTAATTAAATCCGGTAGGGTTAGTCCTTGATTCTGATATTGTTTGGCTACCGAAACCACAAATCTAAGGTTTGCTGTAGTCAGTTTCTCCAACGCCAATTGATCCCCATCCCTAATTCTCTGCGCTAATTCTACCTCTTCATCAGCCGTAATCAAATCAATCTTACTGATATCTTGCAGATACTTATCTAATGATTTAGACTCCCTATTCGTAACCTGCTTGATAATCTTTAGTTGCCTCATATATATCTGTCTTAAAAAATTAAGCTGTTAATCTCTCATTATACGTTATTATTCCGTCTTTTCCAAAGGTTTACGTGGTTCTAACCCGTTAATTAAGAAAACATTATGATATTGTTCTCTTTTGTCAGCGATTTATTTACTAATTTCAGTTCTTGTGCGGTTTTCTATCACGAAAAGATTCTCTTATTTTGCACAGAACCAATTTGAGTGGTATGAGCAAAAGAGCATTGACAAAGTATTTGTCTGAGTTAAAAAAGAAAGAGTTGGAAATGCAAGTGATAGATTTGTACACTAGATTTCCAATTGTAAAAGAATACTACGATTTTGTTTTTAATCCTAAAGAAGATAAACTTCTGCAAGAGGCTAAAATTAAAATTTCCAATGAGTATTTTCCCCAAAAGAGAAATCGTGCAAAAGCTAGGAGATCTGTAGCTCATAAATTCATCAAACATTTTATTACCCTCGGTGTTGATCCGCATATCACTGCAGACCTGATGCTTTACAATTTAGAAATAGCACAGACATACTCTATACAAAATAAATTGCCTGCTGCTTTCTATAAAAGCATGGAGAAATCGTTTAGCGAAATGATTCAGTTTATTTCAGTTAATGGTCTATTGCCAGAATTTAAAGAGCGAATTGTGAAATGTTACCTCTTCATAACCGAAAACGATTGGCCTTTTGCAGAAGAATTTTCCAAAAGCCTAGATATTTTAGATTAATGATTACTTCTTAAGCGGGTGAATAAGTAGGTTTTTTGTGATTGTTTACTCCATTTAATGTACCAATCCTAAAATGATACTACCTAATCTTGTTATTGTATAACGTTCCTATTTCTAATTGGTGTATTAATTGTTCTTCAGAATAGAATTTTAAGCTATTATTTGGTCTATTGATCCCTATGTTTATTTTTTTAAATTTCATACAAGCTCAAAAATTCCCTAATTTTGTAAGGTTTGATTATTTTGAATTTTAAAATTACACGCCAGCTTGGAGGACACCAAAAAAAGTATAGATAAAACGCTTTATGATTACCAGGAAGAAGATCTTCAAAAAATATTTGACTGTTTAGATAATTCTCCGAAGGATTTTAATCTCTTATATCAGTTGCCTACGGGAGGAGGTAAAACTGTTGTATTTTCCGAGATTGCTAGAAGGTATATCCAGAAAAACAATAAAAAGGTTGTAGTCCTTACCCACAGGATAGAATTAAGTAACCAAACCTCAAAAATGCTGAAGGGATTTGGGGTTAAGAATAAAATAATCAATAGCGAGGTTAAAGAGCTACAAGACCAGAATGAATATATGTGTTTTGTGGCTATGGTGGAAACTTTGAATAACAGGCTACAGGATGATAAGGTTCAAATAGACGACATTGGCCTTGTAATAATAGACGAGGCCCATTACAACTCCTTTAGAAAACTATTCAAGTATTTTAAAAACTCCATCATCTTAGGTGTTACCGCAACACCACTTAGTTCTAATATTAAACTTCCAATGAAGGACCACTATCAGAAATTGATAGTAGGAGAGTCCATATCTGCTTTAATAGAAAAACGCTTTTTGGCCAATGCTAATATATATAATTATGATGTTAGCCTTAAAAGCTTAAAATTGGGGATTAATGGAGACTATACAGTTAAATCATCAGATGAACTCTATGGGAACCAGAATATGTTGTCCAAATTAGTGAGCGCCTATGAGGAAATTGCAAAGGGGACCAAGACTCTAATTTTTAACAATGGAATAAGTACCTCTATTTATGTGTATGAGACCTTTAAAAAGGCAGGCTATAACATTCGACATTTAGACAATAAGAATAATGCTACGGAAAGGAAAGAGATACTAGAGTGGTTCTCTAAGACACCAGATGCCATTCTTACCTCTGTAAGTATATTAACTACTGGTTTTGATGAACCTACTGTAGAGACCATTATTTTAAATAGAGCAACAAAATCACTCACCCTATACTTTCAGATGATTGGTAGGGGGTCTAGAGTCTTACCTAATAAGGAAGAGTTTACTGTTATAGACATGGGGAACAATGTAGCTAGATTTGGTTTGTGGAATGCTCCTATAGATTGGCAAGAGATATTTCATTTTCCCGATTTTTATTTGGAGAATATTAAAAATGATGAAGAAATAGAACGGGAGTTTATTTATGAGATGCCACCAGAGATAAAAAGACTCTTTAGCAAGTCCAAAGAAATAGAGTTTGATATTAAGGCTGAGTATAAACGTGTATTTGCCCAAGGGAAAAAATCAAAAACCGTTTTAGAAAAGAGTATAGAGCAACATGCTACCATTTGTGTAGAAAATAGTGAAGATGTTTTTGATGCGCGAATTCTGGCCAAGCAATTAAAAGATGAAATTGCATATAGAGTTCGACAATATACGTATTGCATTATGAACAACACAAAAAACTATAAAGAATGGCTAGAAGAAGATTATGAACGTAAGCTTCGCTCTCGTATCTCCCAAAAGTTTGCTCAATTAACATAGATTGGATTAGGAGATATGAAAAAAGAATTATTAATCATTGGTTATGTCTGGCCAGAACCAAATACTACTGCCGCCGGTGGTAGAATGTTACAATTAATACATTTCTTTTTAGGACAAGGGTACAAGGTTACCTTTGCTAGTACAGCGTTAGAAAGTGAGTTCTCCTATAATTTAGAGCAGTTAGGAGTGCATAAGAGAGCTATTAAATTAAACCATGATAGCTTTGATATTTTTATAAAAGAACTTAATCCTAGCGTTGTTCTTTTTGATCGTTATATAACAGAGGAGCAATTTGGTTGGAAGGTTGCAGAGCAGTTACCCAACGCGCTACGAATCTTAGATACGGAGGACCTTCACTCGCTAAGAACCGCAAGACAAGAAGCCTATAAAAAAAAGATTCCCTTTTCAATTAAGGATTGGATGGGAATGGACATCACTAAAAGAGAAATAGCTAGCATTTATCGATCAGACCTAAGCCTAATTATTTCACTATACGAGATGGAGCTTTTAGAAAAAACGCTAAAGGTTAGTAATACTATATTACTTCATTTACCGATGATGTTTAGTGCTATTAGTCTTAACGAACGTAATAAGTGGCTCAATTTTAATGAAAAATCTCACTTTATATGTTTGGGTAATGGAAAGCATGCCCCAAACGTAGATGCCATAATAAGACTAAAGAAAGAGATATGGCCTTTAATTCATGAAAAGCTTCCGCAGTGTAACTTATACGTTTACGGTGCTTATTTACCAAGCAGTGTAACGCAATTACACAAACCTAAAGAAGGATTTTATATAATGGGGCATGCCAAAGATAGTAAGGAGGTAATCTCCCAGTCCCGGGTAAATTTAGCTCCTATAAGTTTTGGGGCGGGAATAAAAGGGAAACTATTAGAAGGGATGCTATGCGGTACACCTAGCATTACAACAGATATTGGTGCAGAAGGTATCTGTAAGGCAATGCCGTGGAATGGAAGGATTGCAAACGATTCTCAAAGCTTTGCCAATGCTGCAATTACGCTTTATAATAACCAGGAAGAATGGGAGGAAGCGCGGGAAAATGGTTTGGCTATAATAAATTCCTTTTATGATAAAGAAGTTCTTAAGGACCGCTTTAAATCAAGATTGAAGGAAATTCAATTAGATTTAATTAAGCATAGGGCAGAGAATTTTGTGGGCTCTATGTTATTGCACCATAGCTTAATGAGCACTAAATACTTATCCAAATGGATAACTGAAAAAAATAAGAAAGAATAATAAGGGATCAACCCTCTAGCGGTAAGCCTAGGTGTTTGTGAAAGAATATTATCTTTGATAACTATTAATATAATTTAATCATGCAAAATAAAATCGATTGGAAAGTCGCTAAAGAATTTGAAGATATTACCTATAAAAAAAGTGGGGGAGTAGCTAGGATTGCGTTCAATAGACCAAATGTTAGAAATGCATTTAGGCCTAAAACCACTAGTGAATTGTATCAAGCTTTTTACGATGCACAAGAAGATAATAGTATAGGAGTGATTTTACTTTCTGCGGAAGGACCTTCTACTAAAGACGGCGTGTATTCTTTCTGTAGTGGAGGCGATCAAAAGGCTAGGGGACATAAAGGATATGTAGGAGAAGATGGGATGCACCGTTTAAATATTTTGGAGGTACAGCGATTAATTCGCTTTATGCCCAAGGTAGTTATAGCGGTTGTCCCAGGTTGGGCAGTTGGTGGCGGACATAGTTTGCATGTAGTGTGCGATTTAACATTGGCAAGTAAGGAACATGCTATTTTTAAACAGACGGATGCCGATGTTACTAGTTTTGATGGAGGATACGGATCTGCCTATTTAGCCAAAATGGTAGGTCAAAAAAAGGCCCGTGAGATATTTTTCCTAGGAAGAAATTACTCTGCTCAAGAGGCTTTAGAAATGGGGATGGTAAATGCCGTAATCCCGCATGATGAATTGGAAGATACTGCTTATGAATGGGCATTAGAAATATTGGAAAAATCACCTACCTCCATAAAAATGCTAAAGTTTGCTATGAATCTTACTGACGATGGAATGGTAGGGCAACAAGTTTTTGCTGGAGAAGCTACGAGATTGGCTTATATGACCGAGGAGGCTAAAGAAGGTAGGGATGCCTTTTTAGAAAAAAGAAAGCCTAACTTCGGAAAGAACAATTGGATTTCATAAAAGTCTATTACCTACTAGGAAAATAAAAAAAGCCTCATCTTTTAAGACGAGGCTCTTTTCCGAGAACACTATATGAAAATGAAAACTTGTTTTTCTTAACTACACCTCTAAAGTAGCCTACGAATCCCGTTTGGGAAACATTTTGTTGTGAAAGTGTAAAAAACTGTGGTGTAGCCTAGGAAAAATGATATTTCAATATTAAACAATTAAATTATGGCATTTAAAAAGTTATTGCCCCCATTAAAAGAAGCACTAGAACGAGTTGGTATTAGTTCCCCAACCAAATTCCAACAAGAGGTCCTTCCTAAAATAAAAGGAGGTGCTAGTTTCTTTGGAATTGCACCAGAAGGAGCAGGGAAGACTACTGCAATAATAATTGGAACACTTCAAAAATTAAATTGTTCGGCACTAGAGGAGGCTCCAAGAGCTTTAATTTTTGTGAAAGACAAAGCCGAAGCATTAGCGTTAGAGGAAGAATTTAAGCGATTTGCCTTTCGGATGGATCTTCGTATTTATAGTGTGTACGAAGAATTGCATATTGACACTCAACGTAGTGAAATTTTTGCGGGTACAGATATTGTAATTGCAACTCCTAAAAGATTAAACAAACTATTTTACCTCAATGGAATTAATCTAGGGAAGTTAAAGTTGCTAATAGTGGATGAGGCCGACTTTTTATCAAATGCAAAAGTATTTTCCGATTTAGCACGTATTCCAGAAAGTATAGATCGCTGTCAGTATCTCATCTTCTCTTCTAAACCTCATAAACGCATAGATAGAATGAAGGAGCTGTTTATGTCGAATGCGCAAGTAATTCAGCATAAAGAATAGCTTAGGGTATTGGGGTCAGCTTTACTATTAAGCTATAACTAAAAATGCCTAGAGGTTATTTTCTATTAAACTTCCTCGTGGTAAGCCCACCTGAAAGATTAGGGCAAGCTAGTCTCGGAGCATTCAAATCTCAATTATCGAGGAAATAATATCCATTAAAATTCTCGTAAACTAAAAAGAGCCTCTCCGCTTAGGAAAAGGCTCTTTTACGAGAACACTATATGAAAATGAAAAGCTTTATTTCTTATTTATATAGCTAATATA
The DNA here is from genome assembly GCF_000424985.1 of Arenibacter latericius DSM 15913. Lineage (GTDB taxonomy): Bacteria > Bacteroidota > Bacteroidia > Flavobacteriales > Flavobacteriaceae > Arenibacter > Arenibacter latericius. Next base: position 21,575 of record NZ_AUKX01000012.1, on the reverse strand, counting down.
TCTCCAAATGCCTCCTCCATAAAATCAATGTGGTGTAAGTAGCTAAAATAGTGGTGAAAAGTGGGTATCTTGTGGAATGGACTAAAACTTTGCCGATAATTTCATGAAACCTAAATTGCCATTCTATTTTAAGTATGTTGTCCTAATAGTATTTTTAGTTACTCTATCAGCTTGCAAAAACAAGGAGCCTGAAAATGATTATTATTGGGAGTCTATTAGAGTAACCGCAACAGCCTATAATTCTTTTCCTTCACAAACCTCCAAAATACACCCTAACATTACTGCTTGGGGAGATTCTCTAAAACCTGGAATGAAAATCATAGCGGTATCCCAAGACTTAATTCCATTAGGCTTAGATCATAATACGGTGGTTAGAATAAAAGGAGATACCACCCTGTATGTGGTGAAAGATAAAATGAATTCTAAATGGAAAAGACGGATAGATATCTATATGGGAGAAGATAAATCTAGTGCCTTAAAGTGGGGGAAAAAGAAAGTGACACTCCTTTATCGAATAAAAAAAGATTCCCTAAAAATAGAATGATTTTGTAGCTTTAACATCAACCAGCAAACTTACGTTTATGAGAATTGTTATACTGCTTTTAGTAGTCCTTTTGAATTTGTCTTGTGCTATAAAAAGAGAGGTTGTAGACATGCCTATAATCTTTAATGCAGAGCGTGAAAATCTTACTTTAGAATATTTATCTGAACGATATGGGCTAGAACAAGAAAAACCTACCATAGACCCTAGGATGGTAGTATTGCACTGGACCGTAATACCCACTCTAGAAAAGTCATTCCAAGCATTTAAAAACCCTAGTCTGCCCAATTGGAGACCAGAAATAGCAACTGCAAGTGGATTAAATGTATCCGCTCATTTTTTAGTAGATCAAGATGGAACAATCTATCAACTGATGCCAGAAACGGTAATGGCCAGACATGTTATAGGGCTTAACCATTGTGCTATAGGAGTGGAGAATGTAGGAGGAACTAAGGATACAAAATTAACGCCAGCACAACTAAAATCTAATATTTGGTTGGTTCGCTACTTAAAGTCCAAATACGACATTGATTACGTTATAGGCCATTACGAATATACTCTTTTTGAAGGAACGGACCTCTGGTTAGAAAAGAATGATAACTACCGTACCGTTAAAACAGATCCTGGAGAAAAATTTATGAAGAAAGTAAGAAGAGCAACAAAATCACTTAATCTAAAACCGTTACCTACAAGTAAATAGTATTATGAACAAGAATTATTACCTTTTAATTTTATTGTGTATTACTACCGTTTGTTCTGTTTTTGGACAGCAGAATGATATTACTAATAAACTCTTTTCTACCTATGAAAAGTATAAAGAACCCTCTATTGATGAGCGACGAATAAAACATGAAGACATACAGCCTCTTATCACTAAAATTGGTGAGGATCCGAGGTTTGAAGTGAATAAAGTGGGGGAATCTATTGAGGGTAGAAGCCTTTCATTAATAAGTGTTGGTACGGGTAGTACTAATGTGTTTCTATGGTCGCAGATGCATGGGAACGAGCCAACAGCTACTCAGGCTATTTTTGATATTCTTCATTTTCTGGCTAGTGACGACTTTAAACAGGAAAAAGAGGATATACTTAAAAATTTAAAACTTCACTTCTTACCTATGTTAAACCCTGATGGAGCACAGGGATATAATAGAAGAAATGCTTTGGGAATCGATATCAATCGTGATGCGCTGATGTTACAATCCCCAGAGGGAAGAACACTCAAAAGAGTTCGTGATAGTCTTAATGCTAAATTTGGTTTCAATTTACACGATCAGAGTACTTATTACAATGCGGAGAGAACCAATAAGCCGGCTACTATTTCCTATTTGGCACCTGCTTTTAATTATGAAAAAGATATTAATGAGGTTCGAGGAGATGCAATGAGGGTTATTGTCTTTATGAACCGCATTATTCAAAATTACGCTCCCGGACAAGTAGGAAGGTATAATGATGATTTTGAACCTAGGGCCTTTGGAGATAATATCCAAAAATGGGGAACAAGTGCCATTTTAATTGAATCGGGAGGATATAAGGATGATGTAGAGAAACAATTTATTAGAAAACTAAACTATGTATCTATCCTTTCGGCCATTTATACCATTGCCAAGGAGAATTATAAGGATATACCAATTTCTGAATATGAGGAGATTCCTCAAAATGATAGAAAGTTGTTCGACTTAAAGCTTATAGGAGTAACTTATAATTTATTGGGAAAACCGTATAAGCTAGATGTAGGTATTCATAGAAATGAGGTGGACATTCCCGCTAAAAACAGCTTTTATTACAGTAGTAGAGTAGCAGATCAAGGAGATCTGTCTACCTTTTATGGATACGAGGAATTAGAGGCAGAGGATTATACCATTACGCCTGGAAAAGTATATCCAATGACACTGAAGTATATAAAGGAGCTATCACAATTAAATATTGAGGAGCTTTTAAGATTGGGGTATACCTATGTAAGGATTGAGAACATTCCAGAAAACCAACGATTTTCTAATATGCCCCTTCACATTATAGGCCCCAACTATAAGGTTCATACATTTAATCTCCAGCTAGGTATCAATCCTACTTTCTTGTTAGAAAAGGAGGGTAAAAATGAGTATGCAATCGTCAATGGATTTCTTATCGATCTAAACAATGGGGACGGGAAATTTAGCAATGCGCTAATTTTTAAATAAATCTCATCGGGCTACTATGGCTTCTCGCTATGCAATTCCTTCTAAAATAAGCGTTTAGTCTACTTCGATAGTATAAAAGGAATTTTATTACGGCATAAAAAAAGGGATAGTGCTTAAAACACTATCCCTTTTTCTTTTGTTTTATGCTTATTAAAGACTCTCAGGGTCTAACATTGCAAAGAACTTATCCAAATTAGGAATAATCACTATTCTGGTACGTCTGTTTTTAGCTCTGTTCTCTTTACTATCGTTTTCTACTAGAGGAATATAGCTACTTCTTCCTGCTGCAATTAAGTTTGCAGGATTTACATTGTATTTATTTTGTAATAATCTAACAACGGAGGTGGCTCTTTTTACACTCAAGTCCCAGTTATCTTGGAACATAGCAGTATTAATAGTTCTAGAGTCGGTATGTCCTTCTACCATAACTTCCATACTTGGTTCAGAGTTAATTACTTCTGCAAGCTTCCCTAAAATAGAATGGGCCTTATTACTAACTCTATAGCTTCCTGTGTTAAACAATAACTTGTCTGAGATATTGATCATAACAACAGTCTTATCAATGTTTACCATAACATCGTCATCTTCATCAGAAATAGATTGTTTTAGGTTATGGGAGATAGCAAGGTTTATGGAATCTTCCATTGTCTTAGCCTCTGCCAATAGGCTTGGGTCTACTTTGGCTAAGGTAGCTCTCATTTTAGCTTTAGTATTATTGCTCATTACAGCAACATCATCTATAGCGGTCAATTGAGAATCATTAATTTCTTGAAGGGAATTAATTTTTTGGTTGTATTCTATTACCCTAGCTTCAATTTTAGACATTTTAGACTCTAATTCCTCTTTTTCTACCTGTGTTTTCATTAAAACACTTTTGGTATTATTAAGGTCACTTTCTAAGGCTACATACCTTTTTTTAGATACACAGGAAGAAAGTACTGCCATTCCTAATATACCAACTAAAATACTTTTTTTCATTTTAAATAATTAAAGGTTACATATAGTTTTCATTATAGTTATACGTACAGTTTCCTGAATTAGATGTTCTGGTTTAATAATATTTGGTCAAAAAAATAGGGCGTCGAATTAATTCGACGCCCTATTTACTAGTTATCAGAGGACTAGGTCAATATTATTCACAGCCTCCTGTAAACCCTTTTGCATTAAATTTTGTCTGCACCGCACCTTGTCGGTTACCCTTTTTCACTTGAATGGCTAAATTGCTTTCGCCACTCCCGTCTCTTTTTGGGCTACAATATTCAAAAAGATAGAAACTATTAGCTCTTTCAGAAACACGATCAGAGATTTCATTAAAGGTAGTTTCCAGTTGTGCTTTATCAGTAGCAAAGACGCTGTGAGTCTTACCTATCTTTTTCAATACATCGTTATCTATTTCATCCCCTAATCCAATACTGAAATAAGAAATGTTATTGTTTGCTCTTTCTACTTTTTGGATTGCAGCAGTCTCTGTATAACGGGAAGCTTGGTCTGTACCATCGGTAAAAATCACCACAGAAGCAGCACCAATCCTATCATTTGTAGTACTTTCTTTTAGTAGCTTTTCTGCAACGTCTGTAGACTTTATTACCGCTCCGTAGAGATCCGTTGATGGATCTTTACTAATATCTTTAGTAATACCACTAATAGAATTGATTAAGTCTTGTTTTACATGTGTCAAAGGGGTTAGAGAATGTAATTTATCTTCCCCATTAAACCAATAGATGGCCATTTTATAAACCTCAGAATCTGGATCTGGCATCACATTGTTAACAAAACTGATGGAAGCTGACTTTAATTCTTCCAAACTAGAGTCCAACACACTATTACTTAAATCTAGTACTAGAACAGTATTGCTATTGAAAATTTGAGCGTTAGGAGAAATCCTTGCAAAGGATTCCGATGGAGATATCGTTTTAAAGCAGGCATCATTCCTTCCTTGCTCATAAATAGTAAACTGCTCAGCAGTTAAACCAGCAACAGGCTTTCCTTCATCATCCGATACCCTAAAGAAAACAGATACTTTTCCTGGTAAGGTGGTATATTGATTTTGGATAGATAGCACTAGATCCCCTTCATCAAGATTTAAACACTTATCTACAGGTTTACCAAGACCTAAATCTCCAGTGATATCGGTGTTTCCACCAGGGTTAACCCCAAATTCAACATCATCATCAGCGTTACCGCATGATATAAACAAGGCTATAATAAAGCTAATAGCAGCTATTTTCGAGTATAATTTCATTTTCAAATAAATTAGGTTCATTTAGCAGAACGGTCAAAACTATTTAAAATTATAATCGAATAAAAATTCTATGTTAATTATTGTTAAGGACTTTATTCAAATTTATTTTTCGTAGCTTACATAGACATTTTTATTGCTATATGTACTCTACTTCTAGTCTATATTCATAAAGCTAGATTAGAGTAAATTCACCCTTTTGGCAACCTATTATTAATACTTTATTTTAATGGGTAAGGTCTAAGGAATTGACAAATAATTAAATCTAATCAACTAAATCTTTAATATGTCTTTATAATGTAATAGAGCTTTTTTCAAGAAAAATTGGCTACAACATTATGGGATGATAAACCGCTGACTAAATATGGAAATACATTATTGTTCAGATTATCATGAAATGAGTCAAATGGCCTGTGACCAAATCATAGCAAACCTTAGGGAGCAACCAAACCAACTTCTTTGTCCCACCAAAGGTGCTTCTCCCATGGGGTTATATAAAAAACTGGTAGACCATTATAAAAAGGAGTCAGCCTTATTTGATGAATTGAAGATTATAAAACAGGATGAATGGGGTGGTCTTTCTGCCTCCGATCCTAATTCTTGCGAAACCTATCTTAAGACCAATCTTTTAGAGCCTATGAATATTCCACAAGAAAGATACCTGTCGTTCGATAGCAGCCCAGTAGATGCAAAAAAAGAATGTAACCGAATGGATAATGAAATCCAGGAAAAAGGCCCATTAGATATATGTATCTTAGGAATGGGTAGAAATGGTCACCTTGGTTTTAATGAACCATCAAAACACCTAACCCCCAATTGTCATATTGCAGAACTTAGTCCTACTTCTTTAATGGGAAGTATGACAAAAACCATGTCCCACAAGCCAAATTATGGACTTACTCTTGGAATGGCTACTCTTTTGCAATCTAAAGAAATTATATTCTTACTCACCGGTGAGGGTAAAAAAGATGTCATTAAAAAATTAATGAACAAAGAGATTTCTACTTTTTTGCCCGCCTCGTTTTTATGGCTACACCCAAACGTTCATTGTTATTTAGATAAATCTAGTTTGTAAAGAGAGGATGAAATTGTTTCTCCTCACGCACAAGAAACTGTTAAATTGATTTTTTATATTTTTAATTTTAATAACTTGTAAAGTCTTGATGGAATTAAACTAAAACTACTATGCCAACTTATAAAATCACAGTTAACGGAAAACCTCAAAGTATAGATGTAGCAAGCGACACCCCTTTGTTATGGGTCCTAAGGGATCATTTAAATTTAGTAGGTACAAAGTTCGGTTGCGGAATAGCACAATGTGGTGCATGTACCGTGCATATAGACGGGAATGCTGTTAGGAGTTGTTCTTTGCCAATTTCATCTATAGAAGAAAAAGAAATAACTACAATAGAGGGATTGTCCGAAAATGGAGATCATCCAGTACAATTGGCTTGGAAGGAAGTAGATGTGCCGCAATGTGGTTATTGTCAGGCCGGACAAATCATGACAGCAACTGCTTTTTTAAGTAGAAATCCAAATCCAGATGAAATGGAAATAAAAAGTGCTATGCATGGTAATATTTGTAGGTGTGCTGCTTACACTAGAATTCATAAGGCAGTGGCATTAGCAGCAAGTAAATCATCATCTTCAAAATCATAAATCCTTTTCTTCATTTAGGACTAAAAAATTAATATTATGTCAACATCCAAAATAGCTTTTAATCGAAGGGATTTTATTAGGACTTCATCCTTAGTTGGGGGCGGAATTCTAATAGGTTTTAATCTTTTTACCGCATGTAAACCCAAAATAAAACCACCAGTAGATATTTCTAAACTAAATTTCAACGATTTTAATGCGTTTATAAAGATCGCAGATAATGGGATGGTAACTATATTTGCTCCCAATCCAGAAATAGGGCAGGGGGTAAAAACAGCTATGCCAATGCTTATTGCAGAGGAATTGGATGTGGCATGGAAAAATGTCTATGTACAACAAGGGATATTAGATACTGAAAATTATACCCGACAGCTTGCTGGGGGGAGTCAATCTATCCGACTTGGGTGGGAACCTTTAAGGCATACTGGGGCTACAGCAAGACAGATGTTAGTAAATGCTGCTGCTGCTAGATGGGGAGTAGATCCGTCTACTTGTACCACATCAGAAGGAGTAATAACCAATGGTAAAGGAGAAACATTAGGATATGGAGACGTAGTTAGGGATGCTTCCTTTTTAGAAGTACCAGAAAAAGTAACCTTAAAAAATCATAAAGATTTTAAAATTATTGGTACGGATGCACCTAATGTGGACCTTGATAAGATAGTTACCGGAAAACCTCTTTTTGGACTAGATTATAAGGTAGATGGAATGGTATATGCTGCTGTGGTTAGACCACCAGCTTTTGGTCAGAAATTAGCATCTTTTGATGATACCGAAGCAAGAGCTATGCCAGGAGTTATAGATGTTATTACAATAGGTGAAAAGGCAAGAGCACTTACTTCCGGGGAAAGTAATAACTGGACAGTTGCTTTAGCGAATAGTGACAAAGTTGTGGTTATAGCAAAAACCACATGGGAAGCTATGAAAGCTAAAGAGGCCATAAAAGCAAACTGGATAGAAGAAACTCCTTTAGAAAGCACGGAATATCAAGACCAACAATTATTAGGTCTTTTGGATGGTAATAAATTTGAAACGCTACGAAAAGATGGGGATATAAATAGCGCATTTTCTCAGGCAGATATGATTTTGGAACGCACCTACGAGTCGCCCTTTTTACCCCATAATTGTATGGAACCCATGAACTATTTTGCCAATGTTACCAGCGAAAAAATACACTTAGTAGGGCCAGTGCAGACACCAGAATTTGCTGCCACCGCTGTAGCAGGTATGTTGGGAAGAGATGTTAAGGATGTACACTTAGAAATGACCCGTATGGGTGGTGGTTTTGGAAGAAGACTGTATGGTGATTTTGTTTATGAAGCAGCAGAAATTTCAAATGTTATTAAAAAGCCAGTTAAGTTAATTTATACTAGGGAAGATGATATGACTGCTGGTACCTATCGTCCAGCTATAAAATATAGAATTAAAGCGGCTGTTAAGGATGGTGAAGTTACTGCTTACCATCTAAAAGAAGCTGCTATTAACGGGAATATGTATGGACTAATACCTAATTTTTTTCCTGCAGGAGCAATCGCCAATTATCAGGTAGATGTAGCTAATTACAAGAGTAACATTACTACCGGGGCTTGGAGGGCACCCTATACCAATTTCTTAGCCTTTGCTGAGCAAAGCTTTTTTGATGAGTTAGCAGAAACTATGGAAGTAGACCCTATACAATTGCGAATAGATCTTTTGCAAAATGTAAAAGGTACTACAGATGAGCGTATTGAATATTCTCCAGAACGATTAGAAAATGTAATCAATGTAGCAGTTGAGAAATCGGGATGGGGAAGAAAAGGAGCTGGAACTTACCAAGGTTTTGCTGCTTACTATTGTCATAACTCTCATGTTGCAGAGGTTGCCGATGTAGAAATAGAAAATGGAATTCCCGTTGTGAAAAAGGTAACCTGTGTAGTAGATTGTGGGGTAGTGGTGAATCCCTTAGGAGCTATAAATCAGATTGAAGGTGGGGTAATAGATGGTGTGGGTCATGCCATGTATGGCGATTTGGAGTTCTCAGATGGAATACCTAATTCAAACAACTACGATAGCTATCGTTTAATAAGAATGAGAGAAGTTCCTGTGGTAGAAACACATATGATAGAAAGTGATATAGCACCCACAGGATTAGGAGAGCCTACCTTGCCACCAGCAGGAGCTGCAGTGGCAAACGCTCTAAAGGCTGCTACCGGTAATAGATTTACTGCACAGCCATTTTTAAAATTCCCGGAGCTAATGAATGTTTCGGAAAAAACAATTAAAGGTTAATATGACAATACTACTTTTTGGAATTACTAAGGATATCGTTGGTAGTTCTACTTTATCTATGCCGAGTACAAGTGAATTTGGCTCTAAAAAAACAAAAACTGTAAAAGAACTTAAAGAATACTTGGGTATAATGTACCCAGATCTAAACAAACTATCCTCTTTAGCAATTGCTGTAAATAATTCATATGCAGATGATGATACTATTATCGATAATTTTGATGAAATTGCACTTATTCCACCAGTAAGTGGGGGATAATGGAAAATGCGAATAAATGTTAGTAGACAATCATAATAGAAAAATCAATTATTTACGACTTGCAGTTACAGATCGGTGTAATTTACGCTGTAACTATTGCATGCCTTCGGAAGGAATTGATTTTGCCAAAAAAAGTCAGCTTTTCACTATAGAAGAATTATGTCGATTAAGTGAAATTATGGTAGAACAAGGCATCGATAAAATCCGTATTACAGGAGGGGAACCGTTTGTAAGGAAGGATTTATTGGTTTTGCTGCGAAAATTATCCAAATTAGAAGGGTTAAAGGATATTTCTATCACCACTAATGCCACTTTGATAGGACCCTATATAAAAGAATTAAAAGAACTAGGCATCCTAAATATCAATGTAAGCCTAGATGCGAATGAAGAGGAGACTTTTAAAAAAATTACCCGAAGAGATCAATATGATACGGTCTATAATAACCTTACTAGGCTTATTGAAGAAGGATTTAACGTACGGATTAATTTTATTGCATTGGAAGGTCAGAATACTCAAGACATTATTCCTATTTTAAAGTTAATGCGGCATTATCCGGTATCCGTTAGGTTTCTGGAAGAAATGCCATTTAACGGGGGCAGTAAATCTTTTAATTCCATTACATGGGATTATAAGAAGATATTAGCCCATATACAATCGGAATTTCCTGATATTACAAAATTAGAATCGCCCAAAACATCTACTTCTATTAATTACCAAATTAAGGGACATAAAAGCACCTTTGGTCTAATCCCTTCTTTTTCTAGAACCTTTTGTGGAAGTTGTAATCGACTTAGGATTTCGGCCACCGGAGATGTAATTACTTGCCTTTATGGTAAGCCTAGACTGAATTTAAGAGATATAATGAGAGGGGAGAATGTAGAAGAGCGAATTAAAGAACATATTCTTAAGGCTATTGGGAGTAGATCTAAAACAGGCTTTGAGGAACAAGAAAAATATTCGGGAATATTTCAAAATTCCATGACCTCCATTGGAGGCTAATCATAAAAGAAAATTGCTGTTATGAAAGCTAATAAAATAAACGGACTTGTACTTTCCGGTGGGAAAAGTACAAGAATGGGAATTGATAAGGGGCTGATAGATTACCATGGGGTACCGCAACGCGAGTATCTTTACAACTTACTAAAACCACTTTGTAATAATGCCTATATGAGTGTTAGGGAAGAACAGGTTCCTGAGTTTAGTGAAGAATATAAGTTGATTGTAGATCGGGATGAATATAAGGGGCCTTATAATGGTCTTTTAAGTGCACATTACCTAGACCCTAAGGCAAGTTGGTTGGTATTGGCTTGTGATCTGCCTTTGATGGATCTAAATGCGTTAAAACAGTTGATTCTAGGAAGAGACGCTAGTAAACTTGCTACTGCCTTTGCTACAAGAGAAAGTGGCTTGCCAGAACCCCTTTGTGCGATATGGGAACCGGAAGGATTACATAAATCCATTGCATATCTAAATGCAGGAAATGGGTCTTGTCCCCGTAAATTCTTAATTAATGAAGATATTCAGCTGCTTTACCCAGAAAATGAGGAAGTATTGTTGAATGCCAATTATAAGGAAGATTACGAAAAGGTATTATCAATATTGTAATGAATCCCGCAGCCTATAGTGTTACATACAGGGCATAACTTAAGGCTCATAATAACAATTTTAAAAGGATAAATAGTAGGAAAATAAGTTAACCATCTACATTCTTCGTTAGAAATATCCTAATAACATTTTCTATAAATGGAATTCAATAGATATCAAAGGCAAACTAATTTAAAAGAATTTGGTCCAGAGGCCCAACAGAAATTAAAAGATGCCCGAGTTTTGGTAATTGGAGCGGGGGGACTAGGAACTCCAGCGCTATCTTACCTAAATGCTATGGGAGTGGGAACCTTAGGTATTATTGAGCAAGATAATATAGAACTTACAAATCTACAACGACAGGTATTGTATAAGGAAGTCGATTTAGGGAAATCTAAATTAAAAACCCTTGTGGCACACTTAAAGTCCCAAAATTCGGCCACCAATTTTATTGCGTTTGAAAAATTTCTAAACAGAGAAAATGCTTTGGAGATTATTTCACAATTTGACTTAGTATTAGACGGATCCGATAATTTTCCTACCCGATATTTAGTGAATGACGCCTGTGTTATCCTTAATAAACCATTTGTTTCGGGTGCTATCCAAGGCTTTGAGGGACAGCTTAGTGTTTATAACTACAAAGGTGGACCTACCTATAGATGTTTGTTCCCTAATATGCCCTCCCAAAATGAAATACCTAATTGTAACGAGAACGGTGTGCTTGGTGTAATACCAGGAATTATTGGATCGCTTCAAGCCTTAGAAGTTGTTAAGATAATTACTCATATAGGAGAAATAATGGCTGGGAAGTTACTCTTGTTCAACGGTTTGGCGCATAACTATCAAACAATAAAATTTAATGCGAATCCAAAAAACTTTCAACTATTATCCTTAAAAGAAAGCTATGGAAACGAAAGTTGCGAAGCTATTGCAACTATAGGGAGTGAGGCGTTTCTAAAAATTTGGGAGTCCAATAATAACTTACAAGTGATAGATGTTAGGACTGAAGAAGAGTTTAAAAAGGATTCATGGATACAATCTAAGGCGGTTAACATTCCATTAGATCAACTTATGGAGGTCCATTTAGAAATGAATTCTAACGAGCCTATTTATCTTATCTGTCAGTCCGGGAGCCGTAGCAGAACAGGGGTAAGTAGGTTACAAGGAATATTAAAGGATTATTCCTTTTATAATGTAGAAGGAGGTCTTAATAAACTTATGATACATCAAAAATAATGTCGAACTAGGCATTAGATAGGTTCCGTAAATTGCAACTATGATTTCATTTAAAGAAGCACTTAAAAAAGTATTAGATTATAAACAGGATTTTGGTACAGAACAAATCCCTTTAAAAATGGCAATGGGAAGGGTACTTGCCGAAGAAGTTATTGCAGATAGAGATTTCCCTCCGTTTAATAGAGCTACAAAAGATGGCATTGCTATAAATTACGATTCTATTGCTACTGGGCAGACTACTTTTAAAATAGAAGGTATACTCCCCGCAGGTGTGGCGCCTACACTTTTGAGTAACACGGAGCAAGCAATTGAAATAATGACTGGAGCTGTTGTTCCAGATAATGCCGATACCGTAGTAATGTACGAGCATTTGGTGATAGAAAACGGTTGGGCTACTTTAATACAGAACCCAACCAAGGGACAGGATATTCACCCTAAAGGTAGCGATAGGAAATCGGGAGAAACGGTGCTACAAAAAAACACCAAAATTACAGCCTCAGAGATAGGCGTTTTGGCTTCCGTAGGGAAATCTACCGTATTAGTGAAAAGACTCCCTAGGGTCGCTATTATCTCTACAGGGAACGAGTTAGTAGAAGTAGGGGAGCAACCCCTATCACATCAGATTAGGAAATCTAATATTCACACCCTTTTCGGAGCATTATCTCAAGAGGGCATAGTTCCAAAAGAATTTCACCTTGTAGATGAGAAGGAAGTTATCAAGGAGGAATTAGCTAATATCCTGTATAATTTTGAGGTAGTTCTGCTCAGTGGTGGGGTATCTAAAGGAAAGTACGATTTTATTCCTGACGTACTAGAAGAATTGGGGGTAGATAAAGTATTTCATCGGGTGCTTCAAAGACCTGGAAAACCCTTTTGGTTTGGTAAACAACCTACTATTGGCACTTTGGTGTTTTCTTTTCCTGGTAATCCAGCTTCTACCTTTGCTAACTATCAGGTCTACTTTAAAAATTGGTTAAGATCTTCCTTAAATCTTCCCAACCCAAAAATTACCGTAATTTTGGAGGAGGGGATCCCCGTTAAGGGCGACTTAACGCTGTTACTAAGAGTAAGATTAAAATGTGCAGATGGACGATTATTAGTCTCTCAGGTAAAGGAAAATGGCTCTGGAGACCTTACCAGTTTAGCGCTTACAGATGGTTTTATAGTTTTAGATCCAGTAAAAGAATTTTATGAAGCGGGAGAATCGGTTTCTTTTGTCCCAACCAAACCACTTTGGTGATTATGACACACGAACTCAAAAATATCATTAAGGAATACCAACAAGCCACATTAAAAGGTCAGCAATGCGTATTAGCTACGGTTGTAGCACTTGACGGTAGCTCTTACCGAAGACCAGGGGTTAGAATGTTGATTCTAGAAGATGGTCATATGATAGGTGCAGTGAGTGGTGGCTGTGTGGAAAAAGAGGTGCTGAGACAGGCACAGTCAGTATTTAATGATAATACGGCTAAAGTTATAACATATGATGGTCGTTATCGATTGGGATGTGAGGGAGTACTTTACATTTTGTTAGAACCTTTTCGTCCCAACACTGAATTTTTGGAAGCCTTTACAGAAACCTTAAAATTGCGTCGTAATTTTAAGGTAGTCTCGATATTTGAGAAGAAAGAAGCCATTAATAAGCATTATGGCTCTATGGTACATTTCGGAGATGCTATTTTACCAATCTATTCTGATTTTAAACAAGGTGGGGGGTTGAACTTGTTTGAACAAGAAATGGAGCCTTGTTTTAAGCTTTTCATTATTGGTGCTGAGCACGATGCAGTACAATTAAATACCTTGGCCTCTCAATTAGGATGGGAAGTTACTATTATTGCTGACCCTGCTGAGGAAAAAAACATCTTGGACTTTGAGGGTGCCCATGAATTTATGGGGATACTACCTAATGAATTCCCTGTAAATTCTATAGATAATCGCACTGCAATTGTTCTAATGAACCATAGTTATTCTAAAGACCTTAGTTATCTTATGGCTTTAAAAGATGTACAACCATTATATTTAGGGCTTCTAGGCCCTCACCGTCGTAGGGAAAAGCTCTTTAATGAATTATTGGAGCGTAGTCCCTCATTATCCTATGATTTCTTGGATTGTATCCATGGACCGGCCGGACTCAATTTAGGGACAGAAACTCCACAGGAAATAGCAGTGTCTATTATTGCCGAAATTTTATCGGTCCTAAGAAATCAAAAACCCATCCCTTTAAAAGATAAAAAAAAGGGTATTCACGATTAATGAAAGATATAAAATCCAATATCGCAGTTATTATTATGGCCGCCGGAGCTTCTTCCCGAATGGGGACAGCAAAACAACTGTTGCCTTGGGGAAAATCTACCCTTATTGGAAATGCTATTAAAACCGCGACGGATTCGGATGCTAAGGATGTATATGTTGTGCTAGGTGCAAGGGCTAATGAAATTAAAAAAAGCATAGAATTAAAGGATAAGGCCGTTATCTATAATCAGGATTGGGAATCCGGATTGGGCAGTTCCATTGCAAATGCCACTAGATTTATTTTAGAGAAGACCGAAAATTATGATGGTATTCTAGTAATGTTGGCAGACCAACCTTTGATAGATACTTCCTACTTAAATGAGCTAATTACCGCATTTAACGAAGCTAAGTATAGTATAATTACCACAAAATATAACCACGGAAATGGCGTACCCGCTATTTTTGATTCTTCCCATTTTTTAGAGTTACTGCAACTCAATAAAGATTCTGGGGCCAGGGATATTATTAGACTTCATAAAGACAGACTAATAAGCATAGATCCTAAAGGGAAAACAGCTGATGTGGATACCTATGAGGAGTATCTGAAGATGCTGAAGGGGGTTGTTGAGTAGGGAGTACAAAGTAGGGAGTACAAAGTAGTTGTTAGTACAAAGTATTGAGTACAAAGTATTGAGTACAAAGTATTGAGTTCTTCCCTCGGGCAGGCCCGAGAACACGAACTTTAGCTAACTTAAGTTTCGGGTATATATTTAATAATATTCTATTTAAATAGCGAAGCAAAATTCCTTATCCTCAGAGGACCGCGATGTAAATGCAACGATTTGCATTTGCAGCAAGGGGCCAGATGGCGCGCCGGCCTTCGCTACGGCTGGCTCCTCTAAACCAAGGTACACCGTACCTTAGTTTATCGGCCCTGTTCGTTTCTTTTGGGCGAGCAAAAGAAACCGACGTAGGAGGTTCATGAATTCCTTTAAAAAGGAAATAGAAAGCAATGAACTAAATGAAAGCAAGTAGGTTAGAGAAATTGATTAAAAGCACTTATGATTCAATTACAAAACTAACAACATAATGCATACTCAATATATGTTTAGTTAGATGATAGTACATAGTATTGAGTATTGAGATTGTACGTCTATGATAAAGGTTGACAATTACTAAAATATACACCCACCTCCCTTTGTACTTTGACTGAGCCTACCTACAACAGGTAAACTACACCACAGGTCAAAGGGAGGTGGTTTGCCTGAAAGTGCAAGATGTAGGGATATAATGTTGAAGCGGAGCTTTCGTTTGTACAAAGTGTAGAGTAGTTAATTGCTAAGGCATACTGGGAATTAATCTTGCTTCCTAAAAACGGTCAACTTTTCCAAGATCTAACGAAAGGTATTAAATAGCCCCGTGATTAATCACGGGGATTATTAGTAAAATAAAAAAGGGCTTTAGCCAAAGTTTGAAAGCTTCACTTGTTGTCTAATAAACTACTTTTGGTAAATTAATACCTCCAGAGGTTGAGATTTCTCAATCGACATAAAGTGAGGACTATAACACAATTACCCTCTATTATAATTGATTTTTACTATGCTTATTTAACGATAGGCAAGCCCAATCTCCAATAATCCGGTAGCTAATCCCGCTGGTAATTAGATATAGGTGGCTTCAGCCACCTTACTAGTAAAGTATAAATAATTGTACGCCCCTGATATAGGTTGACCGAAACTGGTTACTGATCACCGATTACTGACTCCTTGTAGGTCTACTTTAAACTGGAAATCCATTTCTAATAAACGGTTTCTTTAGCCTATTTGACAAGCTTCTGCGCTCGTTCCAATAATTGTGGGTGCCCACTTTTTAACACTTGTACCAGCGCTTTCATTTCTGGGATATAACGTTTGGCGAACCCAGGGTCATTTTTACTTATACTTGGTAAGTTGTCAATTATATCAGCAAGTTTTATGCTTTGTGCCTCACTACTGATGTTGGCTATTCGTTCGGTTTCTTTTTTCTTTCTCCAACGTCTGTTAAGTTCTGGGTATTTTTCTTTTGTAAATTCATCGGTAAGTTCCTCTACTAGTTTGGCCACTTTCTTCCCAAATTTCTTGTTTATTTGCTTTAAGGACACTTCCGTATCTTCCACCACGTCATGCAGGTAGGCCGCGCATATCATTTCTGAAGTGTGAGGAAATTCACTTAACATTTCCGCTACAAGTATCGGATGCGCTATATACAATTCCTCTTTATATTTTCGTTGCTGATTACCATGAGCCTTTCGGGCAAATTCTAATGCTTCCTTTTCCATAGTAGATTAAAGTTAGTCGTTCCTCAATAAAAAAGCAAAATAGGAGAAGGAAGTCAACCCCCAGTACAGCTCATTTTTCTAGTACAGCCTTAAATATAAATAGCTTTTAATTTTCCCTAATTATCTCAATAAACCATATATTTAGTTCAAAAAGCAAGAGAACTATGAATAGAAGATACATTATCGCTTCACTTTTAATTGGAATCATAAACGCCTCAAATCTTATTGGACAAGAAATGGGTTTTGAGGAATACAATCCAAAATCTACCCTTAAGGTTCCAGGAAAAGAAATTAAAAAGGCGAAATTTCCTTTTATAGACGTTCATGGACATCAATATAACATGCCTACTCAAGATCTTGCACCCCTTATTGCAGATATGGATAAGCTTAATTTGGCTATAATGGTCAACCTTAGCGGGGGCTCAGGCGTGCCACTTCAAAAATCCTTAGAAAATGTAAAGAATAACTATCCGAATCGATTCGCAATTTTTGCTAATGTAGATTTTGAAGGGGTAGGCAGCCCAAATTGGACCGAAAAAGCCGTAGCTCAACTAGAAGAGGATATAAAAAATGGAGCAAAAGGCTTAAAAGTATATAAAAGTTTGGGGTTAAGAAATAAGGATATTACAGGGAAGCGGTTAGCTATTGACGATCCACGGTTGGGGCCTATTTGGGAGAAATGTGGTGAGCTAGGGGTTCCTGTGCTTATTCACTCTGCAGATGTAAAAGCTTTTTGGGATGATATAGATTCTGATAACGAACGATGGTTGGAACTAAAAACCCATCCCAGAAGAAAACGCTCTAATACGAACCCAGCTCCTTGGGAACAAATCATTTCAGAACAACACAATATTTTTAAAAATCATCCGAAAACCACTTTTATAAATGCGCATATGGGATTCTATGCTAATGATTTGGCAACGCTTGGTAATCTACTAGACCAAATGCCTAATATGTATGTAGGAATAGGTGCTATTATTGCGGAATTAGGGAGACAACCAAGAAATGCACGTAAATTCTTTATTAAATATCAAGATCGTATTTTATTTGGAAAGGATAGTTGGAAACCAGAAGAGTTCCCTACTTATTTTAGGGTCTTAGAATCTGATGATGAATATTTTCCATATCATAAAAAATACCATGCTTTTTGGGCTATGTATGGAATGGATCTCCCTGACGATGTCTTAAAAAAAGTGTACTATAAAAATGCCTTAAAGCTTATCCCTGGATTAGATAGCCGTCTTTTCCCAAATAATTAAATCTGATATAGTTCATTTAATTTCCAGTTCAATGTCATCAACTAAGGCTTTAATTAATATTTGAGGACTATATCCTAAGAGCTTGCCCGAACTAACTAGGCGGGCTTGCCCGAACTAACCAGGCGGGCCTGCCTGTTCCATTCAAGTAGAGGTTGATTGGTTTTTATTTAGCGCATCATGTAAAATAGATATAGCCTGAGGGTCTTGTCGAGGATATGATGATTTAAAAATTTCCAAGAATACAAATTGGTTGGTTGAAGTGCACTTTATCTCATATCTGATATAAATAGGACAGAAACTAACAACAAGAATAATATCACTAGGCTAAAAGCTAATAAGCGTATAGCTCTATTTACATTCTTAAATTTTACAGCTGCAATTTTAGAGTTTATAAAGATTTGTTGCCCCATTTGATCAAAGAGTTCTACCTCATCCAAGCTTATCTTATAAAAGGTTTTAGAAAACTCCTTTATTGTTCCATATTTACTAATCACATCTCCAAAAAAGAACATGTTTTTGTCAAATTTAGATTCAATCCTAGGCATAAAACATCGAATACTAAAATAAATTGACCCCATCGTTAAACCTATCCAAATTGCGAGCAACCCATAAATCACAAAATAATCTGCAGCCACCAATAACAAATAGGAGATATTTTTATATAAGAAATTAAGAAGAATGCCATAAAAGGAGAGAATAAGTCCGGCTTTAACTTCAGAAGCCTTTATTAGACTAAACACATAGTTAATACTTCCCCAATAATGATCTACCAAGTCTTCGGTATGACTCCCTCTTCTCAAAGGTTTACTAGTATTATCTGGTTTTCTACCTACTGAGGAATGCTGTGGTTGCTCCATTAAAAACTGAGTTAAATTGTTTTCTAGAATAGCAAGTCATGTTTTAACCTACTAGTACGGGGGTACTTGTAAGATAAGAAATTCATAGCAGAAATCTGATGTTTTCTTTTGTAGATGTTTCCTATAAGCAGCTATATTCTTAGATGAATAACAGGGCCATAAACCTTTTCTGTTAATCGGATAACCGAAAGAGCCCTTTGGGACAATCAAAGTATGGATTCGTCCTTATCTATAGCGTTATGAGTTATATGGATGGTAAATTACATATTAATTCATATAAAATCTTCAGATTATGAGAACCAATAAGTACCATTTCATTATATGTGGAATTTTGCTAGTAATGTTCAGTAGCATCACCTACGCCCAAACTATACATATTATAACTTTATATGTAGATACGGATTTGTTAAACCAAGGGAATAATAAAAAAGCTTTTTCTTTTTCTGTAAGTGAAGGAACCGAAGTGGCCGATTTAGAAGACCCTGAAGCATTCACCATTTTTGTAAATGAGAACGATGTAGTAGAGTGGGAGGGAGAGTCGTCCTCCGGGGAAGAAGTGAATATTGAGGAGATTGAAGTTATAGATGATATCCAAAACCCCAATAGAAAAGACCTTTTTAAAAGCAAAAAGCTTAAGGGAAATAGAAATAACGGAAATAATAGAAAGAAGGTTAAAGCGAAAATAAAATCTAAAACTAAAGATAACGTTTATAAGTATATTATAAGATTCAGCCTAGAAGGTGAAACCTACGAAATTGATCCAAAAATCAGGGTATAAGTCAGACAGCATCTACGGTATGATGATAACTTTAATCTTTGTGATAATAAGAGAATGCTACACCAAGACCGTTTATTGCGTCGGATTTCTTATGCTATGCTGTTCTCCCTTTTACGGTCAGAATAAATCAATGACGGATAGTCTCGAATTAATTTATAATGCTGGCAACTTTGCCAATAAAGACCGTTTACAACTACTGGGAGAGCTTGCTAAAAACCATCCAAATCCAGAAAAATCATTACATTATAGTGAAGAACTACTAAAAACAGCCAAAGAATTAGGTTCCACTCAATTTCTTCTTGTGGGGTATCGGGAAAAAGGCAATTCTCTCCGACTAAAAGGAGATCTTAGTGAAGGATTAGCGAGTTATTTTAAAGGGGTAGAACTCGCCAATAAAGAAAACCTGAATCACGATTTGGGACTTTTATACACTTCCATTGCCCATGTCTATTCTATTATGGGTAACCATAATAACACCATTCAATATTACAATAAAGCTATAACCATTCTAAAAGAGTTAAACGACTCCTTAAATTATGCGAATGCTTTGGAAAATTTGGGAGACGAATACAATCTTAATATGGCCAAACCAGATTCTGCGCTCATATTTTTCAAGAAATCAGGGGCAATATTCAAGGCACTGAACTCAAAGATTGGGATGGCTTATAATTTAGGAAATGTGGGATTGGCGTATGCCCAACTTGGACAATATGCAACTGCAGAAAAAAATATCTCTGAGGCTATTGCGCTATTGGAGGATCTTGGGGACTATTATCCTATTTGTGTTTACCTCACCTATATGTCTGACATATATATGCAGCGTAATGATTGGAATGCAGCATTAGAATATGCTTTAAAAAGTCTTAAGCTTGCCAAACAATATGATCTTAAAGATCAGATAAGTGCGGCATTTTTGCAACTGTCGGAATTGTATGAAAGCAATAATAACGATGCAGAAGCATTTAATTATTACAAACAGCATATCATATATAAGGATAGCGTAAAGAATATAACAGCCGTTCAGCAAATGGCCAATATGCGTACTAATTATGAGGTTTCACAGAAGCAAATTGAAGTAGACCTATTAAATCAACAACAAAAGACCCAACGGATAGTCGTTATTGCTACAGGTGTTGCCTTATTCTTAATTGGATTGTTGGCATTTGGACTTTATAGGCGTAATCGATATATCCGAAAAACTAAAAGCATTATAGAGCGTGAAAAAGAGCGGTCTGATGAGTTACTCCTTAATATTTTACCAGAAGAAACAGCGGCAGAATTAAAACAGTATGGTAGTGTTAAAGCTAAGAAATTTGAATCTGTTACCGTGTTATTTACGGACTTTGAGGGGTTTACTCATTTTGCTGAAAACTTATCACCTGAAAAATTGGTAGAAAGTATAGATTACTATTTCACAAAGTTTGATGAAATAATTGAAAAATATGGACTAGAGAAAATAAAGACCGTTGGTGATGCCTATATGTGTGCTGGTGGATTACCTTTCCCTACACAAGACCATGCATGTAGAATGATTAAGGCAGCAATGGAAATACAGAACTTTGTTGTGCAAGCCAAATTAAATCAAACAGCTGATGAAATCCGTTTTAATATCAGAATTGGAATACATACGGGACCTGTGGTAGCAGGTATAGTAGGAACTAAAAAGTTCTCTTATGATATTTGGGGAGATACGGTGAATGTTGCCTCGCGTATGGAAACGATGTCTTTTCCTGGTAGAATTAATATTTCAAAAAACACCTATGATCTTATTAAATCTGAGGTTGATTGTGAATATCGTGGGGAGATTCAGGTTAAAAATCGAGGGAAGATTAAGATGTACTTTGCTAATTAATGGGGACTAGACCATAAACTGTGTAAGTAGAAAATAGAGGGTAAACTAAACGCTTTATTTTATAAACTTGCCTGCGATAAAAATCCAGGTACTAATCTTACACAACAAATGAAAAAAGAAGATCTATTTGATGATGAGTTTCTGAAACAGTTTAAATCAGGAGAAGAACTCAGCAATTTTCTAAAACAAATTCAGAAAAGAGGACTTGAGAAAATGCTCGAAGGGGAACTTGATGGTCACCTGGATTATCAAAAACATCACAAATCTGTTTCCGGTAATACCAGAAACGGCTATTCAGAAAAGAAGATCAAGAGTTCCTTCG
>NZ_AUKX01000011.1 GCF_000424985.1 Arenibacter latericius DSM 15913 | reverse complement strand
TGATGCATCGGTAATCTACAAAGGTTTTGCAATGGATCGAAAACTGGAACACCATGCCCTGAAGGGAATTATAAAACAACGGGTAAAGCAAGGCGTTTACCATATACAACATGTGAATTCCACGCACAATAGACTAAAGAAATGGATAGACGGCACTTTTTGGGGCGTTTCGACCAAATATCTTCAGCAGTATCTGAATTGGTTTAGGGTAAAGGAGCACCTCAAGGGTAGTAAGGACATGCTCCAGGCCTTTGTTCCCAAGACCGTTGAAGACATTGGAACCTATGCCAGATACAGAAATATAGACACTAGGTATGAAAAACTAATATCAACGCAAACTTAAACTAGAGCCGACATCCAATCCAAATTTGTGATTACCAACTCCTTATCGGTCTCATTTTTAAACACTAAGCTAATTGTATTTTCGTTTCCACTTGGAGAAACGCGAATATCCATCTCCTTTTTAAGTCCATCCTTACCATTATAATGGTCTATTGTACCCGAACCAATTATTTTTCCTTCAGCACCGCCTTCCCTAACTTCAACAGTTCCGCGATAGTGGGTATCAGGGCCAAAAAACATAGACAAGCGAATTTCATTCAACCCCGTTAATAACACATTATTAAAAGTAAGATAGGAGCCATCCTTTATACCTCCAACTAAATTATCTCCCATTGCATCCCATGTGGTAAGCTCCTCACTTAACTCATTCGCGTTTTCCGCTTGTAGCTTAGGATATTTAAAAATAATCTGAGCTTGTGATGACAATCTCCCCTCTTTCAATCCTTCGCCGCCATTATCTAAATAAGAGGCTGTAATAACATATTTACC
Source organism: Arenibacter latericius DSM 15913 (assembly GCF_000424985.1). Lineage (GTDB taxonomy): Bacteria > Bacteroidota > Bacteroidia > Flavobacteriales > Flavobacteriaceae > Arenibacter > Arenibacter latericius. Next base: position 112,018 of record NZ_AUKX01000011.1, on the reverse strand, counting down.
TTCACTGCCTTTTCCTATATGTTCTTTAAAGTTTAGGGTACCTTTTAATGGAAGTAAATCTTCATCACTCTCTGTGTTTTTATTTAAGGATAGGATATAATCTACCATTTTATCTATTTCTTCAACTTTTAATTGTGGATGTGCAGACATCATACCCTCTCCCCAAACTCCTGATCCTCCATTTCTTATCTTATCCACCAGATACGCCTTATCGGTCATCGTATAACGCTTCGAAATTTCATTATAACTAGGACCGTTAACTTTCTCATTAACACCATGACAGGCTTTACAGTCAGTTCCATCGATAAGGAGTTTCCCTTCTGGCACCGTATTTTGTTGATGGCCTAAAGTAGCTTTTACCATATCCTCACCTTCAGGAATATAAGTAAATGTGACCTTTACTGATTTAGAGTCAATTGTACCATCAGCAGTGCTACCATCTTGCTTATCTACAACGTTTACAGCGTAATCTAGGGTTCTATTATCCCAATAAATATAATTCTCGGTATTCACGTTTATTTCCACCTCAGGTTCATCATTACCAACCAAGATTTTTGTTGTGCCATAAGCAGAATTCCCAGCCTCATCGGTTACTTCTAAGCGAACCGTATAATTTCCAGGCTCTTTAAACGTATAGCTCGCATTTTCATTGGTATCTTGTACACTATCGGCCGTGAAAAACCATTTGTAGGTTAGTTTATCCCTATCATAGTCCTCAGATTCACTTCCCGAAAATTGAACGGTAAAGGGAGCAGCTCCTACAGTTTTATCTGTAGTAATCCTTGCAATAGGTTTTCTATTCCCTGCTACATAATGAATTCTATTTAGACGGGCATCCATATTCCGTGAGTTCCATTTTTGACCGTATTCCAATACATATAGACTTCCATCAGATCCAAACATCAAATCCATAGGGTGTGAAAATTCACTACTAGGCATAAAGGGATCTGCTTTTACATATTTTTGATCTTCATCCAAAGTAATTACATAAATCCAATCCCTCATCCATTCATAAAGCAAAAGTTTTCCCTCAAAATAGGAAGGAAATTTATTTTTAGCATCAGGGAAATCTTCTGAATGAAATACAGGTCCGCCCATAGGATTTACCCCACCTGAACCCAACCAAGGAAATTCTTCCGACTCTTTATAAGAAAACCAAATCATAGATTCTTGTGCCGGTGGCAATTCTTTTAACCCCGTATTGTTAGGTGAATCATTGATAAGATTATTTGGATCGAACTTAGCCCCTGAAGTTTCAGTAGTGAAATTGTAATCGTTATATCTTTGATTATTACCACGGGTGTAGGGCCAACCCCAATTACCAGCTTTTGTAGCCTGATTAAATTCCCCCATCCCATGTGGACCACGGTTGGAGTCTCCTTTTCCTGCATCTGGACCCACATCTCCCCAATAGACATATCCCGTTTTACTATCTATGGAAAATCGGAATGGATTACGCAATCCCATAGTATATATTTCTGGCCTAGCGTTTGGCGTACCAACTGGAAAAAGATTCCCTTCTGGAATAGAATAAGTACCATCATCCTCAGGTTTTATTCGCAAAATCTTTCCTCTAAGATCATTGGTATTTCCCGCCGATCTTTGAGCATCCCACAACGCCCTTCCCTCACGTTCATCTATAGGAGCAAATCCAGAGGATTCAAAAGGATTGGTGTTGTCCCCCACACCAATAAATAGGTTACCATCGGGTCCAAATTCTAAGGCTCCTCCACTATGGCAGCATTTACGTAAAGTAGGAATAGTCAACAGTACTTTTTCCGAATCAAAATCCAAGGTATTATCTACTAGATCAAACCTCGACACACGTTGTTTAGATTCACCTCCCTCAACAGAATAGAACAGGTAAATCCAATTGTTATCCTTATAATTAGGATCTACTGCAAGCCCTAACAATCCGTCTTCATTCCCATAAAACAATGGCAATTGAGCTGTAAGGAGCGTTTCTTCCTTTTCAAAATCATAGAGCTTTAAGGCCCCTCTTCTTTCAATAAACAAAATCCCTCTTCCCGGTAACTCATCTAACTCCATTGGTTCGTCTAAGTTAAAGTCTAACACCGTTCTGAGATATCTATTTTCTTCTGGAATCCGTTCTGTCCTAGCTTTATTGTAATTTAGTCTCTCCCTACTCTTAGCATATTCTATCCCCTCTAATATATCTTTATAAATATTAGAGTTCTCTTTGGATTCAGCTGCTTGGTCTAGAGTAATAAAAGAAACTCTTCCTCCATCGTAGTCATGATTCCAAACCCTAGGATTTATTTTTAGTGATTCTGTCTGTTTCTCCTCGGCAGTTTTAGCTTTCTCAACAATAGACCTCTCCACCCATTTATTATACCACGGCCAATCAACATCCGAAACTTCAGTGGAATATACCCCTACAAAACCACCTCCAGATTGGATATATCTTTCAAAATCTGCTTTTTGGGGAGCATTTAAAGCTTCCCCTGTAGAATTTAAAAATAAAACAGCAGAGTACTGCTTTAAAATTTCATCTGTAAAATTGGTGACATCATCAGATATTTCTATCTGATACCCATTCTCCTCTCCCAATAATTTTAAATTATCTAGGCTCACTTTTAAAAAATCATGTTCACTCCCTACTACTTCACTAAACACCAACACTTTTTCCACTCTTTTAGAGCAAGATATTAATACCCCAAAAATGGCAGTTAATAAAAACGACGCGACTGCTTTCCTTCTCATTTTATTATTTTATTGAACCCTTTACAAGTTTTAAACAATAGGGGGTGTAGAAATTATTTATAGATATTACTAAAGTAAAGAAAATACTAGGATCAAGTGTCTGACACTTATAGCAATACCAATCATATTTTTTCAAAATTGACCTTTATATTATCTCTACTACCTTACATCTATGAAGAGTGAGAGAACATCGATTTTTTTCAGATAAAAAAAATTAAACACAACACCTTTCCATTTTTACCGTTAGATAAAAAGAGTTATTAATATCTAAATTCCAACTTTTTTAAACAACTAATCCGAACTAATAAATTAACACTTAACCCACACCAAAATGAAAATCAATATTTTATTCAGCGCGCTACTTTGTGGTTCAGTAGCATTAGCACAAGAGCGACTACCTCTTAACAACCTAAGTGACTTTTTTGATCAAGCTGGGAACTGGGAAATTGTTGGTGATGTGACTGCTAATCCATATGTTTCCGTATACACCCATCAGGACGAAGAGTTTCAGAAACAGAGCAAAAAAGAAAACAGAAAACAGAAAAAACATCTAGAAAAGACCAACCCCATAGCGTTTACACCAGGAACAGGAGTTTTATTGAACAACTACAGTTTTACACAAAAAGACAACCTGCTTACACAATGGGAACATGGCGACATAAAGTTAGAGATGGAAGTCCTTATACCAAAAGCATCGAATTCTGGAATATATTTACAGGGACGGTATGAATTGCAAATAAAAGATAGTTACGGTGTTACTAATCCGACCTCTAGTGATTTTGGGGGTATTCATAGAAATTGGGAAACGGAGCCTTCAAAAGCATTTATGGGTATTGCCCCTAAGGCTAGTCCTTATAAGGCTCCTGGATCATGGCAAACTTTAAAAATACATTTCCAAGCCCCAAGGTTTAATGACATCGGAGAAAAGATTGCCAATGCTAAATTTGTATCCGTAGAATTAAATGGAGTGTTGATTCACAGCAATGTGGAAGTCCCTATTCCTACCGGAGGATCTATTGCCTCAGAGGAATCGGCAACAGGTCCTTTAATGATTCAAGGAGACCATGGTCCCATGGCCTTTAAGAATATTTCTTATGAATTTATAGAAATGAATTACCTCCCTGAAATTCAAGACGTAGCAAACAACCCAAATCTGGTTCAAAACCCAGGATACTAATGATGAAAATTCTAGTTAAAACAGATCAATAAAAGAAAACTCCCCTGATTAGCAGGGGAGTTTTTAAGAGTCTAAATATAAAGGAGCCTATTCCCAATCATGGAAATAGGCTCTTTTTATATTAAGTAATAACTCTAGCGAGGCATATTACTTTTCTAAATTCTCCCAACTCAATTCACCAGATTCAATTTGACTTACAAACTCAGGGTGTTTTAATAACAAGCTTTTAGCCTGCTCAGATTCCGAGGCAACACAACAAAGTGAGGCAACTTTTCTCTCTAGAACATTGTCACTTTTAAATAGTCTTTCCATATCTGGCAATAACCCATCTTCCAAGAAGGCTGCAGCAGGTCGCCAAAAATAGGGGTCAATATCTCTAGATGCTGCCCATCGTTCATGAGCATAATCAGAAATGATTCTAGCTAGATCCTTATTAGCACGCTCATCTACAGATAGAATCCCTCTAAGATCCTGTTGCATAAAAGCAGCCTTAAGATACATCTGATTCCATTGTTGGTCATTAAAATACAACGCAGGATATGGATTATGCATTGTAATAGCATTAAACACCGTAGCAATATTTGTTCTTAATGCTTCTACAGCTTGATTCTTGTACTCTTCAGGATTGGGCAAAAGAACCAAAAACTTTAAAAAGGTCTCTAATTCACCCGTATCTGCTACTTGTATAATATTTGCCACTTTAGGTGTGAAAAATTCTGAATTCTCTTCTAATACTCGGACAAGAAGATATATTCTAGATATCTGTTGAATATTGGCCTCCTGTAATTTTAAATACGCCTTTAGATCTGCGTCAGCCAATTGCAGAGACAAAGAGGTTGTCAATGTAATTTTAGAAGGAATTAAACTATAGGTCATATATAAATCCCTGGTGGACTTTTCCCCTATTATTTGCTTCAGTTTTAATAACAACCATTCCCTTTCACCCTCTAGAACATTATGTTCTAATATTCCTAATAACTGTTCACTAACTTTTTTAAATGCCATAATACGCTTAATAAATAATGATTTTATAACAGACCAAATTTTATTGCTGATCCGATAACGGCGTTTATTTTTATAATCATACACCTTCTTCGGTTTAAAGATAAAACTATCTCTTAATATAGTATGGGACATTGCGCTATTCTTTCTATTTTTGAGTTAGAAATAAAAGATATGCTAGGCTTAAAATTACCAACAGACCCACGATGGGTCAATATTGTAGAAAAGAACATAGATGAAATTTTAACGGACCACGCTTACTGCGAACAAAAAGCAGCGAGCACGGCTATTTCACTAATTGTAAGCTTCCCAGAATATACGGAGCTAGTAGAAGAGATGGTGGCACTTGCAAGAGAGGAAATGGGACATTTTAAAATGGTTCACGACCGAATTCTAAAACGCGGAAAAGCCTTAGGAAGAGACAGGAAAGACGAATATGTGGTTGCTTTGATGAAGTTCTTCCCCAAAGGAGGAAGTAGAACTACTCAATTAGTACACCGGTTACTATATGCTGCCCTAATTGAGGCTAGAAGCTGCGAAAGATTCAGGCTCCTTTCTGAAGAACTAGAAGATAAGGAACTTGCTGAATTCTACCACAAACTTATGGTTAGCGAAGCAGGACATTATACCATGTTCCTAAAATTCGCAAGACAATATGGCGACCGTAAGGAGGTAGATAAAAAATGGGATGCACTGCTTACTTATGAAGCGGAAATAATGAAAGATTTAGGGAATAAAGAAACTGTACACGGATAGTAATTATAGATCTTTAGGTTGACACTTAAATTTTAATTCCCATAACAAAAACACGAAGCCCTCTTGATAAAGAGGGCTTCGTGTTTTTACTGTAATAACAATATCTATAATCTTGGAGCAAACCTATGAGATAGGAGTGAATAACACTAAAAACAAACACAAAAGCAGCAGCATTCTTATTACCTCAAATGAGCTCATTATTCAGTGAGCAAATTACAACAATTGAATTACCGTAGCATCTTACTCCACTCATGACTATTTTTTTCTGACTGCTCTTCCAATTTATTCTTATAATAATCGTAGGTTGCAAACTGCGACCTTACCTTGGCGTTTTTATTTTTTCTATAAGCATTGTCATGGTTTTCTGAAAAAACACGTGCTTTAACATTATCTTTCCAAGAGATTTCGAAGGTATCTAAAAGCTCCTGCTTTACATCTTTATCATAAATAGGAACTCCAACTTCTACACGGTAATCTAAGTTTCTCGTCATCCAGTCTGCAGAGGATATATATACTTTAGGATTACCTTCATTTCCAAAAATAAATATTCTCGGATGCTCTAAAAATTTATCTACCACACTAATAGCCTCAATATTTTCACTCAACCCTTTCACACCAGGTATCAGACAACATATTCCTCGAATAATCAACTGAATCTTAACACCTGCATTACTAGCCTCGTACAGTTTATCTACCATTTTATAGGAAGTAAAACTGTTCATTTTAATTTTTATATATGCTTCCTTCCCTGCCTTGGCATTCTGGATCTCCTTATCTATTAATTTTTTAAATACATTGGTTGTATAGTGGGGAGAAACAATAAGGTGTTTATATTTTTGAATCTTATAAGAGGTTTCGAAGAAATCGAATACCTTATTTAATTCTTTTAAAATTCCATCATGGGCAGTAAACAGGGTATAATCTGTATAAATACGTGCCGTAGATTCATTAAAATTACCAGTACTTACAAATCCGTAGCGTTTAATACGATTCCCTTCTTGACGTTCTACTAAACAAATTTTACTGTGAACTTTTAAACCACGTACCCCAAAGATCAGCCTTACACCTTCTGCCTGTAGTTGTTCTGCATATTCTATATTGGCTTGTTCGTCAAATCTAGCCTGAAGCTCAATTTGCACTGTAACTTGCTTCCCATTTTTAACAGCATTAATCAATGATGCAGCTACTTGGGAATTATTGGCCAACCTGTACACAGTGATCTTAATATTCTTCACCTTCGGATCTAGGGCCGCTTCTCTTAAAAACTTAATAATATAAGAGAAGGATTGGTAGGGTGTATATTGTAAAAAGTCTTTCTCTGCAATACATTCAAAAAGACTCCCTTCTAATGATAAACCTTTTACTGGCAGAGGAGTTATAGGCTCGTATAGCAAATCTTTTCTTCCTAAGCTAGGGAAGCCCATATAATCTCTTCTATTGTGATATCTCCCTCCTGGAATAACACTATCTGTATCCTCTACATCCATTTTTTCCTTTAGGAAATTTAGGGTATCCGTTCCTATTTTCTTGTCATAAACAAAACGGACTGGATCACTAATTTTACGGTGTTCTACACTAGAAGATATTTTCTCAATAAAACTTTTACTCAAATCATTATCAATATCCAATTCTGCATCTCGCGTAATCTTAATCATGTGCGCAGAAATGGACTCGTATTCAAACATATTAAAGATACTATCGAGGCAATACCTAATAAGGTCATCCAGAATAATTATATAATTCTTATCACCTTCCTTGGGCAACACTACAAAACGATCAATACCCTTAGGAATCTCGATTAACGCATAGCGTTTCTGATTTTCCTGAGATTTGCATCCCTTCTGCTTTTTAAGAATCATCTTAACAGCCAAATAAGCCGCAGTATCCTTTAACATAGGAAAGCCTACCGTATCATTTAAAATGATAGTCATTAGCAGGGGACTTACCTCCTCAATAAAGTAATTTTTTATAAAGCAGGCTTGCTTTTCTGTAATTTCGGTTTCATCGATTACAAAAATATTCTCAGCCTCCAATTCCTTTTTAATATTACCAAGAATCTTAAGACTTAAGGTCTGCTGCTTTATTACAATTTCAGTGATCTCTTCTAGAAGGTCCTTTGCACTCTCTCCTCCCAATACACTTTTACCGCTTTTACCAGCACTTACAATTCGTTTTACAGTGGCATACCTAACCTTAAAAAATTCATCTAGGTTATTAGAGAAAATTCCTAAAAAGCGTAAACGTTCAATTAAGGGCACATTTTTATCAGCACTTTCTTGTAAGACCCTCTCATTAAAACTCAGCCAACTAATTTCTCTGTTTATATATTGATTCTTATACTTGATCATTCTTTAATTAATTTTGGAAATAATGTTCGCTCTGTTGTTCCTTTTACAACTGCGCTCCAATCATTAGTGTCAAATTTTATTTCTACAAATCCACTTGTAGGAACGTTTTCTATATATACGTCTCCTAAAGTATTGGCAATATGAGTAAAGGCCTCATTATGGCCAAATAGCAGTACCGTATCCTTACTATTATCTAGGGAATGGATAAACCTAAGTACATCATCCCCCGAAAAGTCATACAAGGTATGCGATAGATTAAAGTTTTCCAATGAAAAGTTAATTGTCCTTAAAAATATTATCGCCGTGTGCATTGCCCTATTCGCTGGACTAGAGTAAGCAGCATCAATATTAATACTATTTTTCATATACTCCTTAGCTACTTTAGCAGCATCCCTAATCCCTCTTTCCTTAAGTGGCCTGTCTCTATCCGAAACACCGTAATCCCATGAAGACTTCCCGTGCCTTACCAATAATATTGTTTTCATCGCTCTAATTTTAATTACCCTTACTTACAAAAGTAAAAGTAGGATTTAGCTAAGGTGCCAAACGTTCTATTTTCCAATCATAATCGGCTTGCAGACTATATCGTATCCGATCATGTAGTCGATTTGGCCTTCCTTGCCAAAACTCTATAGACACAGGCTTTACAATAAATCCGCCCCAATAGCTGGGACGTTCGATTTCCTTGTCCAAATACGACTTTTCAAGTTCTTTCAATTTGGATTCCAAATACTCCCTATTCGGAATCACTTCACTTTGTCGTGATACTATAGCTCCCAACTTACTACCTTCTGGCCTTGACTCAAAATACCCATCGGATAAATTTTCGGCTATTTTCTCTGCATTCCCTTTAATAATTATTTGCCTTTCCATATTTGGCCAAAAAAAAGAAATACACACCTTAGAGTTCGCAAGAATAGCTTTCCCCTTCTCACTTTCATAATTGGTGTAAAAAATAAAGCCTTCGTAAGTAAATTTCTTCAGTAACACTACCCTGCTTTTAGGGTATCCGTCAGCCCCAATACTAGAAACAGTCATAGCGTTAGGCTCATCTACACCTCCGCTAGCTTCTACCTCATAGAACCATTTTTGAAAAAGCTCCAAAGGGTTATCTGAAATACTAGCCTCAGAAAGCTCACTTTTTTCATAAGATCTTCTATAACTGCCTAAATCTTTTTGCATAAGGACGAATTGAAATTGGAGAAAGGAAACTTAAATTACTAACCCGCAATTAGTTAGCTAAAATACAGGCTTTTTTGCTACTGCAAATCGACTTATCCCTAACTACAAATTTGCACAAAACAAACCAAATTACATAAGTCCAGCATGGAATTTTTTTGTTCATTGACTGCAAAAGATACTTTATACAACTAATCTTGCACTACTAAATCAGTTCATCAATACACAACACTGACTAACAATTAATTAAAACTCAAAGCATTTACCGTCCTCTGCCAATTCCACCTCGGGAAACACAGAAACTGCTTCTTCCTTAAATAAATCTGTAGATGCATAACGAGTAGAAAAATGACCGAGTATTAGTTTTCCTACTCCGGCCTTTTTGGCAATGGTAGCAGCTTCTATGGCCGTAGAGTGCTTTGTCTTTGGCGCCAAAGCTTTTTCAGATTCCAAAAAAGTAGCTTCGTGATAAAGAACATCCACCTCATTTATCAAGGGTATAATTTCTTCAGAATACTGAGTATCACTACAAAATGCATAACTCTTAGCGGGCAATGGGTCAAAACTCACCAAACGATTATCAACTATTTCTCCATTATCTAAGACTACATCCTTTCCCTGCTTTATATTATGAAAATAACATTTATCTACTCCATATTTCGCAACTGCCTCTACGTTTAATTTTCGCTCCGCTGGCTTCTCTTTAAATAAAAAGCCATTCGTATAAATTCTATGTTGTAGCGGAATGGTACTTACTGTAACTTTACCATCTTCAAAAATCACCTCCGAATCTTTAGAATTAAGCTCATGAAAATAAAGTGGATAATTGGTCCAAGAATCACCTAATTTCAATAGTAAAGTTATGGCTTCTTTAATTCCCTTAGGCCCATAAACATGTAATTCTGTGTTACGGCCTAATAACCGAAAAGTTGAAATTAATCCAGGTAATCCAAAAAAATGATCGCCATGTAAATGAGATATAAAAATATGATTTATTCTAGAGAATTTAATCTTCTGTTTTCGCAATTGCATTTGAGTACCTTCACCACAATCAATTAAAAACAAGTGATTTTTTATCTCCAACACTTGAGAAGTAGGATTTTTTAAAGATCTAGGAGTAGCTGCATAGCATCCTAAAATGGTTAGCTTCATAAAACAAGATAATTTTAAGCAGATCTAACAATCTACCTATAGGGTTTAAAGAAATCTATATTCACAATTAACTAGATTTATTCCTTAGGAGCCATGTTCCATATATCACAATGTGATTGAAACTTAGAATAAGAACAAATAATAATTCTCCTAACTTACCATTTATCCCTTAGGGTTAAAAATACATTTCTATATTAATCCAAAACCTACACGGATAATTAACCACACTAACAGAAAATAGGACACTAATTGGAAGTCTAAAATACAATAAATAACAAGAAAGGATAAATCTTATTCAACGTGTTCTTGTAGGCTTAGTTGCGTTGGCTAGGAGTAAATTAGTAAAAGAAAAATATGAGCTTATAATAAATCTATGATCTGCCTGTCATTTAAAATGAAAACTTTCCTCCTTCATTATTAAGGAACTGTTTTAAGCTTTCCATTCCTATACTAACTTGAAGACATTCATTTTGGGATTTTATCAGGGAAAGGAGATTCATTCAATTTAGCACTCTTCCAACACACTACAACTAAGTAATAAAGTTAATTTTACCACCATATTAAACCAACAACTGGAAATAAATGCACTACCCACCCAGATTAGAGTGACATTATTTTTCTACCTATAAGTCTAACTCCCGCTCTATTTCCTCCATTTCTATGATATCTCTAGCTTCTTGAATGGTAGGAACCACACAGATGCTATCGGGAACTTCGTCATAAGAAACTTTATCTGTAACCAAAACAAACGATTTTTTTGATTTCCTATGAGTATCAGAAAGCTCTAAAAACTCCAAAACATCTCCTGATGTTAATTTGGAAAAAGAAAAAAGATTGAGAATAATATTATCATTTTTAATCTTTGGATAGCTCTCTTTAAAATTAGCTATAAATGCATTTAAGGAAGTATTTTCCTGCAATACAATAGTTACCTTTTCTTCTCTATCTAAAATCATAAGTCTATTATTTAATTTTTGAAGCCAACAAATATATTACTGCCATTCTTATAGCCACTCCATTTTCTACCTGATCTAGGATAATGGATTGTTTAGAATCGGCAACGTCACTTGTAATCTCCACTCCACGATTAATAGGACCGGGGTGCATTATTACAATTTCCTTATCTAAGCTGTTTAAAAGTGCTTTATTTACACCATATTGTTGGGTATATTCTCTTGTAGTAGGGAAGTAGCTAATATCTAATCGCTCATTCTGAATCCGCAACATATTAGCAACGTCACACCAATTTAGCGCTTTTCGCAAATCTGGCTCTACCTCCACCCCTAAAGACTCAATATACTTAGGCATTAAGGTTTTAGGACCGCAAACTTTTACATTAGCGCCTTGTAATTTTAGGGCAAAAATATTAGAAAGTGCTACTCGAGAATGGAGAATATCTCCAACTATAAGCACATTTTTACCACTTACATCCCCTAGCTTTTCTCTAATAGAATAGGAATCTAATAAAGCTTGCGTTGGATGTTCATGGGCACCATCACCAGCATTAACGATGGCAGACTTAACATGTTTAGATAAAAATATTCCAGCTCCTGGATTAGGATGACGCATTACTACCATATCTACTTTCATAGATAGGATATTATTTACGGTATCTATTAAGGTTTCGCCTTTCTTTACCGAGGATTGCCCTGCTGAGAAATTCACTACATCTGCAGAGAGTCGTTTTTCAGCCAATTCAAAAGAAAGCCTTGTTCGCGTACTATTTTCAAAAAAGATATTCGCTATGGTAATATCACGAAGCGAAGGAACTTTTTTAATAGATCGGTTTAAAACTTCCTTGAAATGATCTGCAGTTTCAAAAATGAGCTGAATATCCGACTCTTTCAGATATTTAATCCCCAACAAGTGATTTACACTCAATTCGCTCATGCGCTTATGTCTTTACTAAATATACAACGTCTTCCCCATCATTCTCCTCCCACATTACTTTTACCTTTTCTCCATTTATGGCATCTACCTGCCTGCCTCTATAATTTGGCTGTATGGGTAAATGCCTGCTAAAACGACGATCAATTAGCGTCAGTAATTCCACCTCTTTGGGCCTTCCAAATGATTGAATAGCCGTTAAAGCTGCATTTATACTACGCCCCGTATAGAGAACATCATCTATAAACACCACATTTTTATCTTCCACCAAAAAATCTATCTTGGTTTTATTAGCCTCCAATGTTTTGTCACCTCGTCTAAAATCGTCTCTAAAGAAGGTTATATCTAGGAACCCTAGATCTATATGATCCACGCCATAGTCCTCCTTTAGAATTTTGGCTAAACGTACTGCTAGGTAAATACCTCTTGGTTGTAAACCAATTAGCACAGTGTCCTTAAAGTTAAGGTGATTCTCCAACAATTGGCAAGCCAGGCGATGAAGGATAATATTTATTTCTTTAGAAGAAAGTAATACTTTTTGACTCATAGATATTTTGTCCAATGCCTTTGAATTACAAAAGTAGGGATTTCTATCTAATATAATGGATTGTTAACGAATTAGTGTTTCATCAAAATTTTAATAGCTGATGCACACCGTATTACAAGCTTATTTAATACAAAAAAAGCCCCGACATATGCCGGGGCTTTCTTATATTTCCTAAAATAGAGGCTTTCTTACTTTTTCTTGTTGCCAGCTTCCATTTTATCTTTCAACGCTTGTAAAGCTTCGTTAGCGTCACCTAAAGTAGGCTTAGCTTCGTCTGCAGAAGCTGCAGCCTTTTTAGCGGCGGCTTTTACATTACGTTTCTCTTCTTCTCTGAATATAGCAGTATGACTAGCTACTACTCTCTTGAATTCTTTATTGAATTCAATAATCTTAAATTCAGCTTCCTCACCTTTTACCAATTTCTTACCATCTTCTTTTTCTAGATGACGAGTAGGTACGAAGGCTACGATATCCTCATTAAACTCAATAGTAGCACCTTTGTCTACTATTTCAGCTATAGTTCCCTTATGAACTGTATCTAAAGCAAATTCGGTTTCGTATTTATCCCATGGGTTCTCAGTAGTCTGCTTATGACCTAAACTTAATTTACGTCCTTCAACATCCAATTCTAAAACTTCCACTTCCAAAGTATCACCAACGGTTACAAACTCTGATGGGTGCTTAATTTTCTTAGTCCAAGAAAGATCAGAAATGTATATCAATCCGTCTATTCCTTCTTCTAATTCTACGAATACACCAAAGTTAGTGAAGTTACGTACAATTCCTTTATGTCTAGAACCTGCAGGATACTTAGAAGTAATATCAGTCCATGGGTCTGGAGTCAATTGCTTGATACCAAGAGACATTTTACGATCTTCTCTATCCAATGTTAATACAACAGCCTCTATCTCATCTCCTACTTTTACGAAATCCTGAGCGGAACGTAAGTGAGTAGACCATGACATTTCAGAAACGTGAATTAATCCTTCAACCCCTTCAGCAACTTCAATAAATGCACCGTAGTCTGCAATAACAACTACTTTACCTTTTACTTTATCACCAATTTTAATGTCTTCGCTCAAGGCATCCCATGGATGTTTCTCCAATTGCTTAAGACCTAACTGGATTCTAGACTTGTTTTCGTCGAAGTCAAGAATTACCACATTTAGTTTCTGATCAAGTTCAACCACTTCATTTGGATGGTTGATTCTGCTCCAAGAAAGGTCAGTAATATGAACTAATCCATCAACACCACCAAGATCAATAAACACACCGTAAGAAGTAATGTTTTTAACAACACCTTCTAATACTTGTCCTTTTTCTAACTGGCTGATGATTTCTTTCTTCTGCTCTTCGATGTCAGCTTCGATCAACGCTTTGTGCGAAACAACTACGTTCTTAAATTCATGGTTAATCTTAACCACCTTGAACTCCATAGTTTTGTTTACGTACTGATCGTAATCGCGGATTGGCTTAACATCAATTTGAGAACCTGGTAAGAACGCTTCAATTCCAAAAACGTCAACGATCATACCACCTTTAGTTCTGCATTTTACAAAACCACTAACAATTTCTTCATTATCATGAGCGGCATTAACCCGATCCCATGCCATGATTGTTCTAGCTTTCCTATGGGAAAGAACTAATTGTCCACTTTTATCCTCACGGATATCAATCAACACCTCTACTTTATCTCCAACCTTTAAATCGGGATTGTAACGGAATTCATTAAGTGATATTACCCCTTCAGATTTAGCATTAATATCAATTATTGCCTCTCTTTCGGTAAGGTAAACTACTGTACCTTCTACCACTTCTTCGTCTGCAGTATCCACAAAGTTTTCCGCAACCATATCTTCAAATTCCTGTAATTTGGAATCATCAACGCGCTCAATACCTTGCTCGTACTTTTCCCAGTTAAAATTCTCCAAAAACTCTTTTGGATCTTGAGCTGGGGTTTCTACTTTTGTTTCTTGAGTAGCATTAGTAGTAGCTTCTACCTCTGCTGGTGTTTTGTCTTCAGCCATTTGCTGATTTATAATTTGTATTCCAAGGAGTTACAAGAGTTTAAAACAATATCCAGGGAAGTTGTTATAATTATTTTTTACTTTCATCCTTTTTCCTCTTGGTATCTTGTTAAAAAAGGAGTGCAAATTTACATCTAATTTTTGGTTTTACCAACATAAAACCAAAATGACATCAAACGAGCACACATTTTATTGTAATTTACACGCTACCAAGCCAATAAACCCTTATATTGTAGTCTAAAATCATAACCATTAAAAATTAAATATATGAGCGTAAAATCGAAGTATCAAGAGGTGTTAAACCTAGGTGAAAAATTAAACGTTAAGAATGGAGACGTTTCCGAAGAAGGCGGAATTTTAAAAATTAAAGGCGAAACAAAAACCCAATATGAAAAAAATATATTGTGGGATAAAATAAAAGAGATCGGTGGTGAAAACCCTTCTGATATAAAAGCTAATATTACTGTTGCTGATGAAAGTGTATACCATAGACACACTGTAAAAAGCGGAGAATCTCTAAGCAAGATTGCCAAAAAGTACTATGGAGACCCTATGAAGTACAAGAAAATTTTTGAAGCCAATACCGATATCCTTAAAAATCCTGACGTAATCCATCCCGATCAAGTATTGGTTATTCCAAACTAAACGTCAGATTCTTAATTAAAAAAGGCGGATATCCAACATCAACTTGTTGGGCATCCGCCTTTCCTAAACTATTATAAAAAAGGCGTTTATGCTTTAGTCTCCTCTATTTTACGCAATGCAAAATTATAGATACGCTCTAATTGCTCTTTTAAACCCATATCACTATTATCAAATTCAATAGCACTATCTGCTTTCTTTAAAGGGGAAAATTCTCTATTTGAATCAGTATAATCCCTATACCTCACATTCTTCAACACCTCATCATAGGTTACTTTCTCTCCTTTGTCTAACAACTCTTTATAACGCCTAAAAGCCCTTGTCTCCGGAGAAGCGGTCATAAAAACCTTAAATTCTGCATCGGGAAATACAACGGTACCAATATCCCTTCCGTCCATAACAAGGCCTTTGTCTTTCCCCATTTCTTGCTGCATTGCCACTAATTTTTTCCTCACCTCTTCTAAAGTGGCAACTCTACTTACCAATTTAGAAACAGGCAATGCTCTTATTTCCTTTTCTACATTTTCCCCATTTAAGTACATTTCGGAAAATCCAAGAGTATCGTTATATACGAATTTCAAAGTTATATTGGACAGGTCGGCAATTAACTCATCTATTTTTTCCTCTTCATTTTCATTACCAATATACCCTTTCTGCATAGCATATAAGGTTACTGCTCTATACATAGCACCGGTGTCTACATACACATATCCAAGCAATTTCGCTAATTGTTTAGCAATCGTACTTTTCCCAGTTGATGAAAATCCATCAATAGCTATAGTTATTTTTCCCATGGGATTATAAATTTTGATATCGGGCCAATTTCCCTTTATGGTACTCCCCCTTATTAACAACCTTATTAATCAGTAAAAATACTTCAAAGTATTAAAACAACCCTTCTATTTTATAGCAAAAATGCCTGTCTCTAATCGAGACAGGCATTTTTTACTCACTAAGTGTGATTTATATACAATATCAACTATAAAGTTGACATCAGAGGCTTGGTAAGGTTCCTAAAACTATATCATAAGGCACCTAATTACCACCCTTCTCTAAATGCTTATTAAACGTCTCCAAATTCTTAGCATTCTTTACTTTCTGATCCGTAATAGCGATATCTATAACCTCTTGCATATCGGTTACGTAATGGAAAGTTAACCCTTTTAAATACTCCTCTTTTATTTCTAGGATATCCTTTCTATTGTCCTCGCACAGTATAATTTCTTTAATCTTTGCACGTTTAGCCGCTAAGATTTTCTCTTTTATACCTCCAACAGGCAATACCTTTCCTCTTAAGGTTATTTCACCGGTCATCGCTATACTCTTCTTAATTTTCTTCTGAGTAAAGAGCGACACTAAGGAGGTTAGCATAGTAATTCCAGCACTAGGTCCGTCTTTTGGAGTTGCTCCTTCAGGGACATGAATATGCACATTATATTGATCAAACACGTCTGGATTAATTCCATACCTATCGCTGTTAGACTTTATATACTCCATAGCAATAGTTGCAGATTCTTTCATTACAGTTCCTAGGTTTCCTGTTATGGTAAGCGTTCCTTTCCCCTTAGAAAGAATGGACTCTATAAATAGAATATCCCCACCAACGCTAGTCCAAGCCAAACCTGTTACTACTCCTGCAACTTCGTTATTCTCATACTTATCTCTTTCTAGCCTAGCAGGCCCCAGAATTTTCTCTACATCCTCATTGCTAACCTTTAAATTATACTCCTCCTCCATAGCAATAGATTTGGCCGCATACCTCACCATTTTGGCAATTTGTTTCTCTAAGGTTCGCACTCCCGATTCACGGGTATATCCTTCTACAATCTTTTCTAGCTGTACTTTTCCAATTTTAAGGTCTTTAACAGTAAGACCATGCTCCTTCAATTGTTTTGGCAATAAATGTCTTTTGGCAATCTCCACCTTTTCTTCAATGGTATAACCCGTAACATTTATAATTTCCATACGGTCTCTTAGTGCAGGCTGAATACTTGATAAATTATTCGCAGTTGCAATAAACATCACTCTAGAAAGATCATATCCAAGCTCTAAGAAATTATCATGAAACTCGCTATTTTGTTCAGGATCTAGAACTTCTAGCATAGCTGAAGAAGGATCTCCTTGATGACTGCTAGACAACTTATCTATTTCATCTAAGATAAACACAGGGTTAGATTTACCTGCCTTTTTCAAACTCTGAATAATCCTACCAGGCATAGCTCCAATATAGGTTTTTCTATGACCTCGTATCTCAGCTTCATCCCTTAATCCTCCTAAAGAAATACGTACATATTCTCTACCCAGCGCCTCTGCTACCGACTTCCCTAAGGAGGTTTTACCCACCCCTGGAGGTCCGTATAAACAAAGTATAGGCGATTTCATGTCATTTCGCAACTTAAGAACCGCCAGATATTCTATAATCCTTCTCTTTACATCCTCTAGGCCGTAATGATCTCGATCTAATATTTTCTGAGCTCTTTTTAAGTCGAATTTATCCTTAGAAAATTCGTTCCATGGGAGGTCTAGGAAAAGCTCTAGGTAATTACGCTGAATGGAATATTCCGCTACTTGCGGATTCATTCGCTGCAACTTAGAAACTTCTTTTTCAAAATGTTCTGCAACTTTTTCATCCCATTTTTTCTTTTTCGCCTTCGCTCTCATTTCATCTACTTCCTGCTCATATGAAATACCACCAAGCTCTTCTTGGATAGTCTTCATTTGCTGATGTAGATAATACTCCCTCTGCTGTTGATCCATATCACTCCTCACTTTGGACTGAATATCAATTTTCAGTTCCAATTTTTGAAGCTCAACATTCATATGTTTTAGGGTAGCCAAAGCTCTCTCCTGTAGATTCCCAATTTCTAACAGCTCTTGTTTCTCCTGTACACTCAAATTGAGGTTAGAGCAAACAAAGTTGATCAAAAAGGAATCGCTCTGAATATTTTTTATCGCAAAAGATGCCTCGCTAGGAATATTGGGATTATCTCTAATAATCTTCAAGGAAAGCTCTTTTATAGAGTCTATAATTGCTCTAAACTCCTTATCATCCCTATCTGGTCTTATTTCCTTAGTTTCACGAACCGTAGCGGTCATATACGGGTTTTCGGTAAGCACTTCAGCAACCTCAAACCTCTTTTTACCTTGAATAATAACCGTAGTATTACCATCAGGCATTTGTAGCACCCTTAATATTCTAGCAACTGTTCCTAAGGTATTTATATCCTTTACCCCTGGATTCTCAACCTCCTCATCTTTTTGAGAAACTACACCAATAACCTTAGAGCCATTATTAGCATCCTTAATAAGGTTAATAGATTTGTCTCTACCAGCCGTGATTGGGATTACAACTCCTGGAAACAGAACGGTATTTCTTAATGGCAGAATAGGCAAGGTATTGGGTAAACTTTCATTGTTTATCTCTTCCTCGTCCTCAGCTGTCATTAAGGGAATTAACTCTGCATCCTCATCGATGCCCTGCAATGACATAGTGTCAAATTTTAATTTTTTCAAATTACCCATATTTTTATTTCGGTCATTCTGTCACTTAACTTTGAACAGAACTGTATTTTTAATTTTATGTTCAATATTCGCTCAACCCCTATAAAATATAGAATCAAGCCATTTTATTCAATTTATAACTACTATTAATTAGGCAATTCCTATGCCAACTCACATTTTTAATATAAATAAACTGTAACAAACCTTAAATTACTACATCTATTAATAAAATCGATTCCTTTTTTGAGCCAAGAAAAGATACATATTGATTCACTTTTACAACTGTGCTTAAAAGGAAACCCTTCTGCACAATTAGAGATCTATGATCGCTATTACAAAAGCATGTATAACGTCTCTAATAGAATTGTAAAAGATAGCGCCATTGCAGAAGATGTAATGCAAGAGTCCTTTTTAAGTGCTTTTACAAAATTAAACACTTTTAAAGGGGAGGTGAGTTTTGGTGCTTGGTTAAAACGAATTGTGATTAACAATAGTATACAAGAATATAGAAAACAACGCAAAAGACAAGAGGTTGATATAGAAAACGTTCTATACAAGGTAGAAGACCAGAATGGCTATATTTTAGATACTGAACAAGAAAATCCAAAGGCTAAAAAAGTACTCGAAACCATGAAATTATTGAACGACAATTATAGAATTGCCCTAACACTACATTTAATTGAAGGTTATGATTACGAAGAGATTAGCGATATTATGCACATCAGCAATGCCAATTGCAGAACCATTATGTCTAGAGCCAAAAGTAGCCTTAGAGAAAAATTAAATTCCGTATTATGATAGAAAGAAATAATGTAGATAAACTCTTTAGCCAACTTCATGGGAAGTTTGACTTAGAAGAACCGCAAAACGGCCACCGGGAACGATTTATCAACAAGTTGCAGAAGTCTTCACCAAAATCACCTTTATCAAAAAATAAAGCAACATGGTGGAAACCCTTATCTATAGCCGCATCAATAATCTTATTATTCTCCTTAGCCTATATTTTAAGTAATAACAATCCTACAGTAGAGCAACAGGTATCCCGTATTTCCTCAGAAATTACCAATACCCAAAATTACTTCGCAGGCTTAATAGAAGAGCAAGTAAAACAGCTTCAAAATGAGAATAGTCCATTAACTGAGAAAATAATCGCCGATGCCATGATGCAACTCAGAACTCTAGAAAACGATTATAAAAAAATGGAGCAAGACTTATTAAATGGAGGTAACAGTAAATTAATCCTAAGCGCTATGATTGGGAATTTTCAAACAAGAATAGATTTATTAAATGAGATCTTACAACAAATAGAAGAAATTAAAACCTTAAAAGATCATAAAGATGAAAACAATATTACATAGATATATTATCGCAATAATACTGACTATCCCCTTCTTTACCAATGCCACAGACGGAATTTTAAATGGGAAATACACTAAGGAGAAAATAATTAAAAAAGAATATGTAGTAAACCCTGATGCCCTATTAAAAGTGAAAAATAGCTATGGAAACTTAAACATTATCTCTTGGAATGAAAACCGTATCCTAATCGAGGTACAGGTAAAAACCACAGGCGATAATGAGGAAATGGTTCAACGTAAATTAGATGAAATAACTATTGATTTTGAAGCGACGAAATCCATGGTTGCCGCCACAACAGAATTTAATAAATCTAAAAGCAATTGGAACTGGGGCTGGAGAAAAAATAACCATGTAAACATGCAGGTAAATTACACCATAAAGATTCCCATAAAAAATAGCGTTAACCTTAGTAACGACTATGGGAACATCTTTCTGAATAGAATAGATGGGCACGCAAATATTAGTTGTGACTATGGCAGACTAGAAATAGGAGAGCTGCACGGTAAAAACAATAAGTTGTCTTTTGACTATACCTCCCGATCTAGAATAGACTATATTAACAGTGGAAGTATAAGTGCAGACTACTCTGACTTTACCATAGAAAAAGCTGGTAATTTAAATATTGTAGCAGATTACACCAATACCAATATAAATAGTATGGAAGACCTTACCTATACCAGTGATTATGGAAAATTAGCCGTAGGAAAGCTAGGAAATATAAAAGGCCAAGGCGATTATATTAATATCGTTCTCGGCAAAGTCCATGGCGACCTAAATATTAGGTCTAGTTACGGCTCCATAAAAATTGATGAAATAGCATCCGATGCAGGAAACCTACAACTGAAGACAGAATACACAGGGATAAAACTAGGCTATGCTCCTGATTATCATTTTAATTTTGAAATACAAACTTCCTATGCTGGGGTGAGCGGCAAGGAAAATTTCACGATAGAAGTCAGTAATGAGAAATCTAGCGAGAACTATTACAAAGGATTCTATGGAAGCCAGAATAGCGGTAAGTCTATTTCTATTAGCAGTGAATATGGGGGAATCTCCTTTAAAAAGAAAGAATAGCTTCTAAACAGACTACCCTTTATCTACCTTATTTACCCTATTCAATAAAAAGGAACCAACTAGGAAGAACACTCCTAAAAATATAATAGCATTTCGCATACTTCCTGTGGCCTGGGCTATATATCCGTAGATAAAAGTACCTATTACAATCCCTATTTTCTCGGCTACATCATAAAAACTGAAAAAAGAGGTGGTGTCCGTGGTTTCTGGTAGAAATTTAGAATAGGTAGAACGAGAAAGCGCCTGTATCCCTCCCATCACTAATCCCACGCATCCTGCTGCGAAATAAAAGTCGGTAGGGGTCACCACAAAATAAGCATAAATACAAATTGCCAACCACAGTAAATTTATAATGATAAGCGTTCTAACATTCCCTAATCTAGCAGACATTTTGGCCGTAACCATAGCACCAACAATTGCTACTAATTGTATTACGAGAATACTAATAATAAGTCCCATCGTTCGCTCATTATCACCACCCCATTTTATTTCCTCTTCTCCAAAGTAGGTAGCGATTAATATTACCGTCTGTACAGCCATACTATACACAAAGAAGGCCGCTAAATATCTCTTCAGTTTAATCTGTTCCCCTAATTTATGCCATACCCCTCTAAGCTCTCTAAAACCGTTGAGAACTATATTCTGTCGTTCTCCCTCTTTTTTAAATCCCTGAGGAAGGAAATAAAAGGTGTATTGTGCAAATCCTACCCACCAAATTCCAACTGTAAGAAAAGAATACCTCATCGCTTTCACTTCCGCAACACCCGAGACGTCAGATTCTATTCCGAAAAAATCTGGTTTCATAACCATCGCTAGGTTAAATAGCAACAACAAAACACTACCAACATAACCAAGAGAAAACCCTTTGGCGCTGACCTTATCCTGTTGCTCGGGAAAGGCTACATCTGGCAAATAGGAGTTATTAATAGCCAAACTAATCCAAAACCCAACCAATCCGAAGAAGTAACAGGTTAAACTAAAGTATATTTGTTCTAGAGAAAACCAATAAAGACCTATACAAGAGAGCGCCCCCAAATAGCAGAAAAACTTCATAAAAAGCTTTTTATTACCTAAATAATCTGCAACACCAGATATAAGGGGTGTCAGCACTGCTATAAATAAAAATGCTATGGAAGTTACGTAACTAATTAGCGGGGCACGTGCTATCTCACCGCCAAAGACAGTCACTTTTTCTACTTCTGCCATTCTAAACAAAGCCCCATAAAAAATGGGAAATATGGCCGAAGTAATCACTAGGCTGTAAACCGAATTTGCCCAATCATAAAATGCCCAAGCATTCAACAATTTCTTACTGCCTTTTGTTGCATGTTGCTTTACCATACGCAATATAAAAAAGCCGTTCCTAAGAACGGCTCCCAATAATTATTTTAAAAATAGTATACACTAGAATTCTTTATTGAAAACTAGTTACTCCAAACTTAGCAGCCTCTTTTTTAGCTAAAGGAGCCCATTCTGTCAGATTCTGAATTCTAGTTTCGTTTGAAGGGTGGGTACTTAAAAACTCTGGCGGAGCAGCTCCTCCATGTGCTTTCATTCGTTTCCACAGTTCTGCGGCTTCATCTGGGTTATAACCAGCAATCGCCATAATCTGCAAACCAATACGATCAGCTTCAGTCTCGTGACTTCTACTAAAAGGAAGCATAACTCCTACTTGCGAGCCAACCGCATAAGCCTGATTAAATAAATTGAGTTTTTCAGGATCCTGAATGGCTATATTTCCTGCTACTGCACCTAATTGTTGTAAGGTACCCGCACTCATACGCTGAGCACCATGGTCAGCCAGAGCGTGAGCCACTTCGTGACCCATTACTACAGCAATCCCAGTTTCTGTCTGACAAATAGGTAGGATTCCTGTATAGAATACAATTTTTCCTCCTGGCATACACCAGGCGTTTACAGTTTTATCATCTACAAGATTATATTCCCATTTATAATCTTTAAGATATCCTGGGTATCCATTTGCTGTTAACCAACGTTCTGCTGCTGCAGCAATTCGCTGTCCTGTTTTTACAATCATTTTAGATTCTGTGGTCCCTTTAACCACCTTATGTTCTCCTAAAAATTGATCATATTGCGCAAAAGCAGTTGGAAAAATCTGACTATTTCCATAAAAGTTTAAAACTTTCTGTCCTGTAAATGGATTGGTCTTACAGGCCAACACCCCAAAAAAAACGGCTATTATAAGAATTACTTTTTTCATTTTTATATGGTATTTATTGCCGAAAATTACAAAAATATTACGCTCCTAGAATGTGCAATACAGTAAAATCTTTGCTGATATGAATATTATTGTTCTCGTTTGTCTTAAGGTCCTTTATATCTATTAATTCACTATCTACCCAAACTTCCATAATTTTAAAGGGAAGCCCGTGAAAATTTATTTTAAAGGTTTCATAAGGAGTAATATAAGTTCCATCTTTAAATTGCTGAATGATTAACTCGTCCGTTTTACCTCTAAAGTTAAAGTTCCGAAGGCTATATCTTCCTTTTTTATAATCATAACCATCCTGTGCATCTTCATAAACTGTGGAAGTTTCCACCCCATTTTTATAGTACACTTCTAAAACCAGCTCTTTAATCTCTAGCTCTCCCACATATTGTTGAACAGGATATTTTGGAATAATAGCGCCTTCTTTTACAAAAACCGGTATTCTGTCTATATCGGCAACGACCCATTTCTCCATTCCTCCTTGCACCACCTCATCCGACCAATAATCATACCACGTTCCCCTAGGAATATACATTCTACGTCCCTGAGCGTTAGGCTCCTGAACGGGACAAACAAGAATTTGTTCTCCAAAAACAAACTCATCCGTTCTAAAATGAGTCTGGGGATCTGCTTGGTCAAAATAAACCAAAGGTTTTATCATTGGAACACCTTCCTTAGAATATTTGTAAAACATGGTGTACAAATAGGGAAGCAATTGATAGCGAAGCTCAATAAATTCTCGGACAATATTAGTGACCTCATCGTCAAAGGACCACGGTTCCTGATCACCATGATCTCCACTAGAATGAACCCTGCAAAATGGATGAAACACTCCCAATTGTATCCACCTTGCAAATAACTCTCCGCTAGGGTGCTCTGCAAAGCCTCCAATATCTGACCCTACAAAGGAATAACCACTCATACACATCCTTTGCACCTGAACGTTAGCTATCCATAGGTGCTCCCATGTAGCCACATTATCCCCTGTCCAAGTAGAGGAGTATCTTTGTGTACCGGCATAGGCAGCCCTAGTAATTACAAAGGGTCTCTTTGGATAAATATATTTTTTAATTCCCTCATAGGTAGCTCTTACCATTTGCATCCCGTAAATATTATGGGCTTTACGATGCGAACAGGGATGACCATCATAATTATGTCTAGTATCTAAAGGAGCAGTTTTGGTAGGCACTTCCATTACGGCGGGCTCGTTCATATCATTCCAAACGGCATGAACTCCCATTTCGGTAATCATCTCCTTATATAGTTCCCCCCACCATTCCCTAACCTCTGGGTTAGTAAAATCGGGAAAATTACACTCCCCTGGCCATACTTTTCCTTTCATATAAGCACCGTCAGCACGCTTACAGAAGTAATCGTTTTCTATAGCTTCCTGATAGACCCAAAAATCCTTATCGATTTTAATTCCGGGATCAATCATAACCACGGTCTTAAATCCGTCTTTTTCCAAATCGGATATCATTTTTTTGGGATTGGGAAAATGTTTTTTATCCCAGGTAAAACATCTAAATCCGTCCATATAATCTATGTCCAAATAAAGACCATCACAAGGAATTTTTAAGTCTCTAAATTTCGCTGCCAAATCGCGAACATTGCTTTCAGGAAAGTAGCTCCATTTAGACTGATGGTACCCCATAGCCCACATAGGAGGTAATTCTGGAGTGCCCGTAAAATTTGTATATCCTCTAACTACCTGAGCAAATGTAGGGCCATAGAAGAAATAATAATTCATCTCCCCTCCGTCTGCAAAAAAGCTAGTGACATTCCTTCGTTCATGAGCAAAATCGAAATGCGTCTTAAAGGTGTTATCAAAGAAAATACCGTACGCCTGTTCGTGGTGGAGTCCTATAAAAAAAGGAATAGCTTTGTAAAGCGGGTCTTGATCCTTACCATAGGCATATTGATCCGTTACCCAATTACTTACCTGTTTCCCCTTTAAATTACTGTGTGTAGCCTTATCTCCAAGCCCGTAAAAGCTTTCCGTGGCTTGAGTAATTTTACTCATCTTCACCTTATTGCCACCGTACTCGTAATTTTCCTCCCAATGAAAACCAAGTTCATCTTCACAGATAATAAAACCAGTGAGGTCCGAGATTTGTGTCCTTAAGGTCGCTTTGTCTACTAATAATTTAAGCTTTGAGGTGAACACCAAATACTCTGTATCCGTTTCCTCTACCTCTAAATGATTATAACCAAGACTAGCATTTGTGTTTACGGCATAGGAGAAATCGGGCTCAAAAATCCTATCGGTTGCATACCTGAATCTAAATACACTATCTCGCAAAACCGTCACCTCAAGTATAACCCCGTTCTTGGTAGTGAAGTATAATTTATCTCCAACCCTGTTAAAATCAACAATTAAATCAGGGTATAAATTCCCTTTGTATTCTAGTTCAGTATTAGTGATCATGCACCTTTGATTATGAATGAATTAAAAAACACATTCCTTTCTATTTATTAATTAACTACGCAAAGCACAATAGTCACCCTTTATTGTGAAAAAATTACCACTCCAAGTGGTGGTATGGTAATTTCTATAGAGTTTTTATATCCATGCCACGGTGTCTTTGTTGTTTTAAGGGTTCCATTTTCTAGTCCAGAACCACCATATTTTAAAGCGTCACTGTTAAATATTTCTTTCAAGGATCCTGTTACAGGCATCCCTACCCTATATTTCTTTTTGGGGTTAGGTGTAAAGTTACACGCTATATAAATATCTTTCTCTATATCATGCCCTTTTCTAATATAGGTCAGAACCGAATTTTCATGATCCCCATAATCTATCCATTGGAAACCTTCAGCACTAAATTGCTTCTCATGAAGCGCAGGGTAATCCTTATACAAGGAATTTAAATCCCTTACCAAACTTTGCACCCCTTTGTGAAAATCGTATTCCAGCAAATGCCAATCCAAACTTTTCTGGAAATTCCATTCGGAAGACTGACCAAATTCTCCTCCCATAAAAATTAGATTAGCTCCTGGATGGGTGTACATATAACCAAATAGCAATCTTAGATTTGCAAATCGCTGCCATTCGTCCCCTGGCATTCTATACAATAAGGATTGTTTGCCATACACCACCTCATCGTGAGAGAATGGGAGCATAAAATTCTCCGTAAAGGCATAAGTAGCACTAAAAGTAAGATCGTTTTGATGGAATCTCCTATAAAGAGGGTCTTTTTTAAAATACTCTAAAGTATCGTGCATCCATCCCATCATCCATTTCATCCCAAATCCTAATCCGCCCATGTTCACAGGCTTTGAGACCATAGAGAATGAGGTGGACTCTTCAGCAATCATTTGAATGCCTTCAAAGTTAGAATACACGGTTTCATTTAGTTCCCGAATAAAGGAAATAGCTTCCAAATTTTCATTATTCCCATATATATTAGGCTCCCACTCCCCTTCTTCCCTAGAATAATCTAGGTAGAGCATTGAAGCTACAGCATCTACCCTAAGTCCATCTATATGGTAATGGTCTAACCAGTACATGGCATTACTAATTAAAAAGGCCCGTACTTCGTTACGCCCATAATTAAAGATTAAACTCTTCCAATCTGGATGATATCCTCTTCTTCTATCTGGATGTTCATAAAGATGAGACCCATCAAAAAATCCTAATCCATGGGCATCTTCAGGAAAATGAGATGGTACCCAATCTAAGATTACCCCTATATTATTTTGGTGCAAGGTATCTACCAAGAATTTAAAATCCTCTGCCTTCCCAAACCTTGAAGTTGGTGCAAAATAGCCGGTTAGCTGGTATCCCCAAGAAGGATCATAAGGATATTCCATTATGGGCATAAATTCTACATGAGTAAAATTCATGTCCTTCACATATTCTACTAAATCAACAGCCAGTTCTCTATAAGACATAAATTGGTTATCGGCTTTCCTCTTCCAAGATCCCAAATGCACTTCATAAACCGCATAGGGTTTATCCAGGGCATTCTTTTCCTTTCTACTGTCCATCCACTCCTCATCTTTCCACTTATGAGAGGCATCCCAAACTATGGAGGCAGTTTTAGGAGGGTGCTCACAGCTTTTAGCAAATGGATCTGCCTTTTCAGTAACTACACCGTGGTTATTAGAATGGATGCGATATTTATATAGAGTACCCGTAGTTAGCTCGGGAATAAAACCTTCCCAAATTCCACTTCCATCCCAACGTACATATAGCTGATGCTTAGAGTCGTCCCAACTATTAAAATCTCCTATAACGGACACTGTTCTTGCTGTGGGTGCCCAAACGGAAAAATAAGTTCCTTTAACACCATCTACTTCTATAACGTGTGATCCTAATTTCTCGTAAAGCTTAAAATGCTTACCCGATTTAAACAAGTCTATATCAAAATCGGAAAATAAACTATGGGGTACTACCTTGGTCATGATTGAATTATTTAGTTCAAATATAAGTAACTTAAGCAAGCGCTATCCACATTGCTGTCTACTTATTCTTATAAAATACTTACTTTGCAAGTATAAATATAAAAAATGGAACGCTTTTTGAATAATTTACAATAAACAACAAACGCATATTTCAATTAACCCTTAACAATATAATTATGAAAAAACTCAGCATTCTTCTCGGAACATTTGTAGCATTATTTTTTATAGCCTGCGAAGGCCCTGCAGGACCTCCTGGATTTGATGGCCTTGATGGATTGGATGGTAAAGATGGGATAGACGGTTCTGTTTTTGAAGCACTTGTCTTTGAAATTGACGTGGACCTGTCGTTAAATACAGAAGCTAACACCTACGAATTCGGAGAAGCTTTCTCTGCACATAACATTGAACTCTTCCAAAATGACGCTATTTTGGTATATAGATTAGAAGAAGTAGATAGCGGACTTGATGTTTGGAGACAACTTCCACAACCTTTCTTTACGGATCTAGGTCTTCTTTATTACAATTTTGATTTCACGCAAAACGACTATAAGATTTATGTTGAACCAGATTTTGATGCTGCTTCTGTAGCCAACGACCTTGTAACAAATCAGATTTTTAGGGTACTTATTATTCCTGCCGATGTTAATTTATCATCCAAAATGGATAAATCTAATATTAACGCGGTAATGAAAACCCTTGGACTCACAGAAAAGGATGTACAGCATTTTTAAATAAAATAATACCCCTCATTAACTAATAGGCCTTTGATTTTTAACAAAAACAAGGGCCTGTTTTATTAAATAAAAGTACGCTACTCAACATACCTCCATTGAAAGGAAGTACCAATTAATTCGTCTAAATCATCATAACTAGAAAACCATGAAAAAATTACTGTTTATAATTTGCTTAGTATTTATAGGATGTAAAGGATCCTCTCAAGAAAAAGAAGTGTCCCCAAAAGAGACCTCCCCAAAAAAAGAGCAATTTAAAATCACCAAATCGGAAGCCGAATGGCGAGAGCAGCTTACAGATATGCAGTTCTATGTACTACGAAAAGCGGGTACGGAGGTTGCAGGATCTAGCGAGTTACTACACAACAAGCAAAAAGGGGTATATACCTGTGCAGCCTGTGGCACGGCGCTATTTAAAAGTGAACATAAATATGATTCTGGCAGCGGATGGCCAAGCTTTGATAGAGAAATTAAGGGGAATGTGGCTTTTGATGTGGACCATAAAATAGGGTATGCCCGCACTGAAGAGCACTGTGCTAACTGTGGAGGTCACCTAGGTCATGTTTTTAATGATGGTCCTAGTGAGACCACAGGAAAACGGCATTGCGTAAACGGAGCAGCCCTTAAATTTGTACCAGCCCAATAGCAGATTTTTACATCGTATTTTTAAAATAATCATAACCCCTAGATTATCTTTTCTTAGTGCCCCAAATAGAGCTTCATCAAATTTAGCATTAATTTGAAATGGCATCCGTGGGAATTCGGTAGGGTTTTGTAACTTTGCCACTTTAAAATTTAGTTATCACAAAAAACAAATAGATGAGCAATTTCGATATTATTGTGTTAGGTAGTGGCCCAGGAGGTTATGTAACCGCCATTAGAGCCTCCCAATTAGGATTTAAGACTGCCATTGTAGAAAAAGAAAACCTAGGCGGTGTATGTTTAAATTGGGGATGTATCCCTACCAAAGCGCTATTAAAATCGGCTCAGGTATTTGAATACCTACAGCATGCAAGCGACTACGGTTTATCTGCCGAAGGAGTGGATAAAGATTTTGGAGCCGTTGTTAAAAGAAGTCGTAATGTAGCCGATGGGATGAGCAAGGGTGTTCAATTCTTAATGAAAAAGAACAAAATTGAGGTCATTAACGGTTATGGTACTCTAAAACCAGGCAAAAAAGTTAGTGTTAAGTCTGCAGATGGTAAAGAGACCGAATATTCCGCTAAAAATATAATTATTGCTACTGGAGCAAGAAGTAGAGAACTTCCTAGCTTACCACAAGATGGTAAGAAAATAATTGGCTACCGCGAAGCGATGACTTTGGATAAGCAACCTAAAAAAATGGTTGTAGTAGGTAGTGGAGCAATAGGAATAGAATTTGCCTATTTCTACAATGCTATGGGAACTGAGGTAACCGTAGTAGAATACCTTCCTAATGTAGTTCCTGTAGAAGATGAGGACGTGTCTAAGCAGTTAGAGCGTAGCCTTAAAAAAGCAGGCATTAAAATTATGACCTCTTCTGAAGTTACCAAGGTAGATACTTCTGGTGAAGGAGTAAAAGCTACAGTTAAAACAGCAAAAGGAGAACAAGTTTTAGAAGCCGACTTAGTACTTTCTGCAGTTGGAATTAAATCTAACATAGAAAACATAGGCTTGGAAGAGGTAGGAATCGCCACAGATAGAGATAAAATCTTAGTGAACGACTATTACCAAACCAATATTCCAGGATACTACGCTATTGGAGATGTTGTTCCTGGCCAAGCATTAGCGCACGTTGCTTCTGCTGAAGGAATTCTATGTGTAGAAAAAATAGCAGATATGCATGTAGAGCCTTTGGACTATGGTAATATTCCTGGGTGTACTTACTGTTCCCCTGAAATTGCCTCTGTAGGACTTACAGAAAAGCAAGCGATTGAAAAAGGATATGATATTAAAGTGGGTAAATTCCCTTTCTCTGCAAGTGGTAAAGCTGCTGCTTCTGGTGCTAAAGATGGATTTGTAAAGGTAATCTTCGATGCAAAATACGGAGAGTGGCTAGGATGTCATATGATTGGCGCTGGTGTTACCGACATGATTGCTGAAGCAGTAGTTGCTAGAAAGCTAGAGACTACAGGTCATGAGGTTCTTAAGGCCGTACACCCTCACCCAACTATGAGCGAAGCTGTAATGGAAGCGGTTGCCGACGCATACGGGGAAGTAATACACTTATAAGAATTATGGCCTAGGAAAATCTTTTTCTTAGTTACAAAATAGCCCTGTTAGGTATTAAAACTTAACGGGGCTAACTATAAAACACAACAAGTTCAGTTCGTTTAAAATTTTTCACCCATGTTAAAAACTTTTAGTATTACAGCAATTCTTGAAGGAGTTTCTTATTTAATGCTTTTTGGCCTTGGAATGCCGTTAAAATATCTGGCAGACATGCCAGAACCTAATATTTATATAGGGTATGCACATGGGTTTCTATTTATTGCCTATGTTGCTCTAGCTGCCCTTTTAACTTTAGAGCGTAAATGGGGATTTAAAATGTTCGCTATCCTATTCATAGCCTCCTTACTTCCGTTTGGGACATTTTATATAGACAAAAAATACCTAAAGCCCATGTTGGCTGCGGGCTAGCATTTAGTTTTTATTACAAAATTTTATTGAGGTATCAATATTAGAATAGGAACCTTATTTTTTATAAGCTCTAGAACACAAACTTTTCTAAACAAAGTTTGCCTGTCTTATTAGCAATTTTAGCTAGAGTCACAGATATAACTCAATAACTATTAATTACACAGAACGCTCCGGCTTAGCAGGTAATCTATAATAAGTTGGGCGTTCCCCTATCGGGTCGCTCTTTCCACTATATCTTTTTTTCTCCTCTCCCATAGGGCTTCCTTTTTCAGAATTACACTCCATTACATTAGGCTTTAAAAAAAATAGCAGCTTCAGCTCCTACTCCCACGCCAAAAAAAGGATGTCGTTGCAAAAGCTAACGCGGAATTCAGTGAACAGTAATTAGTGAGCAGTATTGTGCACATCCCTAATATAGGTTGACCATTTAAACATGGAAACTATGTCCCTTAGTTTCAATTAGGCAAATGTATTTCCCAATAAACTAATTAATGCATTTTAAAATTGCACCATTGGCACATTGCTACATTGTTCCATTGCTACATTGTTCCATTGCTACATTAGCACATTGGTACATTGCTACATTATAAACTACAAATCGGCAACCTTACTTATGCTTAAAGCTTTCTATAGCCAAGTCATAGCTTTTTAAACCAAATCCAAGGATAACACCCTTAGCTACCGGCGAAATGTAGGATTGGTGCCTAAATTTTTCACGTGCAAAAGTATTGCTTATATGTACTTCTATAACAGGGGTAGTAATTCCTTTAATAGCATCTCCAATAGCTATTGAGGTATGAGTGTAAGCTCCTGCATTAAGAACTATCCCTTTATAGCCTTCAAAACCACAATCGTGCAACTTAGTAATAATTTCTCCTTCCGAATTGGATTGAAAATACTCTAGCTGAACATCCTGAAATTTAAATTGCAAATCAGCAAAATAATCCTCAAAAGTTGTTTTGCCATAAACCTCTGGCTCCCGTTTTCCTAAAAGGTTAAGATTAGGACCGTTAATAATGATAATTTTCATGTGTTAAAAGTAGTCAAATGTATTCCATAAAAAAAGAGGACTAAAAAAAATCTTTAGTCCTCTCTATTTATGTTAATATTAAATTATAGCGTGAATAAAACGCCTAGGTTAACTGTGTTCCAAGAACTTTCATCCATACTAATCCCGGTATAGGATAAATTTATTTCCATATCCCATCCTACTTTATAGCCAACAATTGGACGATAGTAGAATCCTCCATCATTTCCTTCGTTTATACCAATAGCATATCCAATATCGGCACCAAGAGAAAAGTCTTCCCCAGCTGCAAAGCGTCCAGAAGCAGCAATAGGTAGAAACTGAACGTCATCAATTTTTACTCCCGCAATCTTTTTGGTTACGGCATTGGTAAAACCAGCTGCAACCCCTGCAGAAAAGCTATCAGCAACCTCCCAATGATGGGCAACATCTAGGCCAATACTAAAATCAGACCAATCTGATGCATCACCTACTGGCAATCCAATATTTGCTCCTGCCTTAAACCCTTCTTGTGCGTGTACACTAAATCCAAACAATGCCAAAACGGCAACTACTAAAATTCTTTTCATAATTAGAAATTTAAACTAAGTTAAAAGTACGAAAATAGGAGAAACCTATTCAATCCCCAAATATAGAAAGTGATCTAAAAATTTTCAATTACATCCAAAACAAATACAACTATTAGTTCTAAGAGATTAAAAATCCGTTTTATCTTTAACCTATGAATTGGAAACATGCAATACAAGACTACCAACACTATTTAAAGTTAGAACGAGGACTGTCTCAAAACTCTATTAACAGTTATGTATTAGACATGGAAAAACTCGTTCAATTTTTAGAATCCAAGAATATTGCGGACACCCCCATAAACATATCAAAAGTAACTGTACAACGATTTATTTATGAATTGGCGCAACAAGTAAACCCTAGGTCACAGGCGCGGACCATTTCTGGGCTAAAAAGCTTCTTTAACTATTTAATCTTTGAGGACTATAGGCAAGACAATCCCATGGAGCTTATAGAGTCTCCAAAAATAGGTAGAAAACTCCCCGACACTCTCTCTGTAGATGAGATTAATCAACTAATTGAAGCCATTGACCTTTCTAAACCAGAAGGAGAGCGAAATAGAGCAATATTAGAAACGCTATATGGCTGCGGTCTTCGGGTATCGGAACTATTAGAGCTTAGACTATCTGATCTTTATTTTGAAGAAGATTTTATAAAGGTTACTGGAAAGGGAGATAAACAACGTTTTGTTCCTATAAGCGATATCAATAAGAAATATATCAATATTTACAGAAATGAAATAAGGGTTCATATGCCCATCCAAAAAGGCAATGAAGATATTCTATTCTTAAATAGAAGAGGTAGAAAATTAACGAGGGCTATGATTTTCACCATTGTAAAACAGTTGGCAGAAATAATTGGATTAAAAAAAATTATTAGTCCGCATACTTTTAGACATTCCTTTGCCACTCATTTATTAAATAATGGCGCAGATTTAAGGGCCATACAGCAAATGTTAGGCCACGAGAGTATTACTACTACGGAAGTATACACCCATATAGATAGAGTGCATTTAGGAGAAGTAATGCAGGCGTTCCACCCTAGAAAATAAGTATAAAAGAGGGGACCTCACCTAAGAAGGAATAGGAGTCTTAATCTTTAAAAGCATCGTAGTTTCTATTGAAGGGTCTTATAATTAATCGGGCTTCCCTATCAAAACGAATATAATTATACACCCAATTTATAAAAACTACTGCCCTATTCCTAAAACCGATAAGAAAAAACAGGTGTACGTACATCCAAACAAACCAAGCAAAAACACCCTGAAATCTTATTTTCTTTAAATCTACCACAGCCTTATTACGCCCTATAGTGGCCATACTACCTTTATCCTTATACTCAAAGGCTTGTAAAGGTTTATTTTCCAATAAGCGCACTAGATTTTCCCCAAGTTGTTTTCCTTGTTGAATTGCGGGCTGTGCCATCATAGGGTGACCAAAAGGAGTATCTTCTTGCTGCATACAAGCCACATCTCCTACTGCAAAAATATTAGAATATCCTTTTACCTGATTGTATTGATTCACAATAATTCTATTACCACTGCCAAGCAAATCCTTATCATCCAATCCTTTTATTCCTACTCCCTTTACCCCTGCCGTCCAAATTAAGGTAGCAGTTTCAAAGGTATCCTCAGTATTGGTGGTTACCGTTTTACCATTATAATTGGTGACCCGCATATTTTTCCAGATCTGCACCCCAAGCTTTTCTAAAAATTCCTCGGCTTTTTCAGATGCCTTATCGCTCATTTCCTTTAGGATGCGATCCCCAGATTGTATAAGGTTTATTTGCACTCTCCTTGTATCTAAGTCTGGATAATCTTTAGGGAGAATTCCCTTTTTTATTTCTGCCAAGGCCCCAGCCAGCTCTACTCCCGTTGGCCCAGCGCCAACGATTACAAAATTCATTAAGGCGTCCCTTTCGTGATATTGATCCGTGAGTAATGCCTGTTCAAAATTCTCCAAAATCAAACTACGTAAATTGAGGGATTGTGGAATGGTCTTCATGGCCATACTATTCACCTCAATCTCTTTATTTCCGTAATAATTAGTTTCGGAACCAGTGGCTACTACCAAATAATCAAACTCTAGATCTCCAATATTGGTTTTTACAATATTTTCAGAAGCCAGAATTTCCTCTACATTAGCTAGTCTAAATATAAAATTAGGAAAGTCCTTCAAAATCTTCCGAATTGGATAGGCAATAGAATCGGGTTCTAGCCCTCCAGTAGATACCTGATATAATAAGGGTTGAAAATTGTGGTAGTTATGCTTATCTAAAAGCACAACCTGCACCTCTTTCCTACTAAGCTTTTTTGCCAGTGCAATGCCAGCAAAACCACCACCTATAATTATTATCCTCGGGTAATTAGATTTCGGAATATTCATATTATCAAATATGCGAAAAATTAAACATTCCTGAAATAGCTAAGAATAAGAAGTTTGCTAATAACTATATTTGAATAAAATAGAAGTACTAACATTATATAGTAATAAGTTAAATTCGGCCTTTTCACAAGCCCCTAATTTTTCTCCTTTTTAGAAGATAGGAATATTATTAATTTTCGTAGCCCATAGTTGTAACAAAAACTATTTTAGCACTACTAATAGCAGACTACCATTCAAAAATAGGAAGTGACCAAAGACCTGGAGCATCAATTTGTAACAGAACTAGAACGCAATCAGAATATTGTGCACAAAGTGTGCACTTTATACACTAATGATCGTGACTCTCATAATGATCTGTTTCAAGAAATAACCATCCAATTATGGAAGGCCTATCCAAAGTTTAGGGGAGAATCCAAATTTAGCACATGGATGTATAGGGTAGCCTTAAATACCGCTATAACCTTATATAGAAAGTCAAAAAGAAGCGTACCTACCATAGATTATGAGTCGGTAACCTTTAAAATTAGTGCAGACGAATACGACCCTACAGAAGAGCAGCAATTAAAATTAATGTACCATGCATTAAAAGAACTGGGCGACATAGATAAGGCGTTAGTATTCCTTTATTTAGAAGACAAGAATTACACAGAAATTGCAGAGACTTTGGGTATATCTGAAGTTAATGCACGAGTTAAAATGAATAGGATTAAAAATAAGTTGCGAACAATTTTAAATCCCTAATTGCAATGGATGAACTAGAATTATTAAAAAGGGATTGGAAAAAGAAAGAGCATCAGATGCCCAAATTGGGTTATGATGAAATTTATAAGATGATTTGGAAAAAGTCCTCCTCTATTGTAAAATGGATCTTCCTAATCAGCATAATAGAATTCTTGCTCCCTCACTTGCTCTACCTCTTACCTGCTATGTCTAAAACCATAGCTATTTGGAAAGGTCTAGGATTGGGTAATTTTTTATTGGTGTCTAACATTGTACAATATTCCGTTGTGCTTTTCTTTATTTTTCAATTTTATAAAAGATATAAGGAAATTTCCTCATTGGACAATGCAAGACAGCTCTTATCTAATATTCTAAAAACTAGAAGAACGGTTAAATATTACGTCATTTTTTGCCTCTCCTTAATCTTTATTTCATATATAGTTATGGCAGCAGGCATATATCTAAGTGACAATCCTTTAGATGCTATGGGATACAATTACAATCTAGATAACGCTGACCCTACAAAGGTAAAAACCACCATGATAGCCACCGTACTTTTATTAGGGACTATAGTGACTGCTGTTATGGGGTGTATCTATTTTCTGCTATACGGAATTCTATTAAAAAAATTGAATAAGAACTATAAGGAACTCAAAAGCATGGAATTTTAAACCCTAAATTTCCTTTGTTTATTTTCTTCTTCCAAGGCCATTAAATCTTTCTTAGAAATCACCTTCATGAAAGAAGGGTGCTGTTCAATAGCGTATTCTAGTTTCTCTATTATAGAATCGAAAGACTCATTCTCATAATCAATATCTAGGGGTTCTTTTATAACCATAGACTGAAGAATTCCCTTCTTTTTTACACGAAGCCCTTTCTTATCAAAAGATCTTCTAAAGCCATCTATCACTACAGGAACTACAATTGGTTTGTATTTTTTTATAATATGAGAAGTACCTTTTCTCAATGGCTTCCAAGGAGTTGTTGTTCCTTGGGGAAAGGTAATTACCCAACCATCATCTAATGCTTTTCCAATATTAGAGATATCGCTCATTTTAACTTGGCGTTTCACCTCTTTCCCTTCGGATCTCCAGGTACGCTCTACACTTACAGAACCAGCGTAGGCCATAATCTTGGTCAGTAAGTTCTTTTTCATAGTTTCCGCAGCGGCCACATAGTACATATTGAGCTTAGGCTGCCAGATGTATCCTAAATTCTTAATAGAATCTTCCCTCCCGCTTAAGCTAGCATTAAACACGTGGAACATAGCTACTACATCTGCAAAATAGGTCTGGTGATTACTTACAAAAAGTACATTCCTATCTGGGAGGTTTCTAATAATCTCGGAACCTTCAATTTCTAAGGTATTAAACCCCCGATATCTTTTGTGGGTTATAACCGCCAAAATGCGGATAAGCCATTTTTTTAAAAATAGAATATGTCCAAACGGATTTTTCTTAAACAAGCCCATATTTATTAATTAACAGTCAAAACTACAAAATTAGTACTTTATAGCACTTGTTTAAACAACTCCTTAATTTCATTAAGCATCATGGCAGTGGCACCCCAAACGGTGTAACCATTTAATTTAAAGGCAGGTACCTCCACATTATCAGCATAGGATGTGCTTAATTTTTGATGAATAATTTTTCTATCATCCATAAAATCATACAAAGGAACCTCCACCAAAGCCGCTACTTCCTCTTTCTGCAATATAAATGGGCGCTCTTTTTTGTAAAGCCCTAAATAGGGAGTCACCTGAAAATTACTAGGAGGTATAAATATATCCGTCAAATGACGTATTACCTTAATCTTATCTAGTTCTGCACCTACCTCCTCATTTGTTTCTCTTAATGCGGTGGCGAGCAAATTTTCATCTTCTTTTTCTACCTTCCCTCCTGGGAGAGCAATCTGATTACTATGAACCCCCTTATATGTGTTCCTTAAAATTAATAAAAGATTAGTATTATAACTCCTATCCGGATAAAATAGTGCCATTACCGCAGCCTTTCTAGTATCCTCATTATATAACCCATTATCCTCTAGCTCTTTACGCCTAAACGCAGGAATCATTTTATAATGAGATGCACTACCGGGTAGTTCAAGATTTTCTATTTTTGATATGCTCTTGGCAAAATCGTTGAAATTCACAATTTCAAATTTTTGTATTTTTCGCGTAATTAAACTAAAATGAGGAAATACCTCATATTAAGCTAGTAAAAATAATCTAAAGTATATGACATTTAAAACGTTTTCACTTTTCACTATAATTATTACACTTTTTTTCTCTAGTTGTAGAGAACAACCTGCAGATAAAAATAAAGAAAACCACAATAACAATGTAGAATTAGACACCTCGGCAACCCAAAATGCAAAAGTTAAGGAGGAAACAAAAGAAGATAAAGAAGAAGAATTTGTTCTTACTGAAGACAACGCCATAGAGTTTTTTTATGAATACAATAAAACTCTTACAGAAAATACCGTTAAACTTACCACTAGGTTCGGGGATATAGAAATAGAATTATACGATAACGTACCCTATCACAAGGCCAACTTTATCTACCTAACCAAAAAAGGATATTTTGATAATACTTACTTTCATAGGGTGGTAAAGAATTTTATTATTCAAGGAGGTAATGCAGATAATCTAGAGACTGCAAAAAAGAGAAGTGAAATTGGTCGCTACCTTTTACCCCCAGATACCCGTAAGGGGCATAAACACCATAGAGGTACTATATCTATGCCTAGTAGTGAAATAGACAACCCACATATGTTGGCATCACCCTACGAATTTTTTATTGTAGTAACCAAGCCCGGCTCTTATCACCTAGATGGTGGTTACACTCCATTCGGAAGAGTGATAAAAGGAATGGATGTAGTGGATGAAATAAACAGTCAACCAGTAGACGATGGAGATTGGCCTTCACAGAACATCAAGATCGAAAAAGCAGAAATAATTAAGTAACAAAAAGCTCCAATTAACTTATAGGGCTATCTTTTTCCTCAGGTTCTATTCTGTAGTATTAAAGCTACGATAAATATTGGGTAGTGATATTTTAAATTTAACTGCCCATAAACGAATACCGATTACAAGGAGAATAGTAGCAATATCTGCATACAATTCATTAATTGGAAGCTCTCTTATTAAGAAAAAGCTTAGTCCCCCAAAAATACAGGCCGTGGCATAAATTTCTTTTCTAAAGATTACTGGGATTTCATTACAAAGTATATCCCGTATTACTCCACCAAAACAAGCGGTAATGGTCCCTAGTGCAATACACATTACAGGAGACAAACCTACACTAAGGCCTTTTGCAATTCCTAAAAGCGTATAAAATCCTATACCAATACTATCGAATAAAAATAGGGAGGTACGTACATATTTTTTCTTGCTACGCAATAGAATTGCAAGGATAGTAATTGCTGTTATAGTATATAGGTACGTATGATCTTTTAACCACAACACCGGAGTATCACCAATTAAAAAATCTCTTAAAGTACCACCTCCTACAGCAGTTACAAAAGCAATGATAAACACCCCAAAAAGATCTAGTTTTTTATCCATAGCCACCATTACTCCAGAAACTGCAAAAGCAACAGTGCCTATCATATCAAAAATAAAATGCATCATAACTAGCTTTTTTGGGTATAAAAATTATAATCCTTTAGAACGGTATTCAGGTATTGAGTGTCATAAAGGTCAGAATTGGTGTTTAGAAGCCCCTCTACCTTATCCCGCAAGACCTTCATAGTTTTATAATCACCACTTTTCATAGCAATATGATACGTTTCCTTGA
Organism: Arenibacter latericius DSM 15913; assembly: GCF_000424985.1. GTDB lineage: Bacteria > Bacteroidota > Bacteroidia > Flavobacteriales > Flavobacteriaceae > Arenibacter > Arenibacter latericius. Next base: position 72,161 of record NZ_AUKX01000011.1, on the reverse strand, counting down.
TGAGTCTGATATCCTTATCGGTAAGCAAAGTTACATTTAAAAAGGTAGGAACATAGGTTTCTTCCACTTCCTCTAGGATGGTGTGTGAAACCTTTACTTTGTTTTTAGTACTTATAACAACAGTACCAGCAGCTGCATCACCTAATCGTTGTTTTTTGTCCGTGAATAAAATCGTCAATATCCCTACCGAACCAAAAAACAGCCATATATCCACAAAACGAAGCATCCAACGCACTATTAAATTAGACCAATGTACAGGAGTTCCATCTACTCGTACTACCCTAATTTTCATTACCATCTTCCCTACTGTACGTCCGTTAAACAGACTGTGCATTAGCAAGCTATAAAACATAGCTGGCAAGAAAATTAAGCTCGTCAATCCCATTTGCGTCCAACTATCATCAAACACAAAGCCAATAGCAGAACCGATGTATTGTACCAATATGGCATAGAGGTATAATAGAAATGCATCTATTAAAAATGCAATAATCCGCTCCCCAATACCCACAATTTTATAATCAATATTAACATTTTGCGTTGTATTGATTTGAAGGTTGGACATATTAGTACTATTTTTATTTTTTTAACAACAATTCCACTATGCGTGAAGCTGCTTTTGTGAGGCAAAATAAGGAAAAATGGATAGCATTTGAAAAGGCAATCAATTTAAATTCCCAAATAAGCCCAGACCAACTTGCCAATGGTTACATTCAGCTTACCAATGACCTCGCTTATGCGCAGACTTATTACCCTGAAAGTAAGACTTTGCTATATTTAAATTCCCTTGCTTCTCAAGCACACCAAAAGATTTATAAAAACAAAAAAGAACATCGGAATAGGGTTGTTGATTTTTGGAAAACAGAATTTCCTTTGTTTTTCCGGCAATATCACCCCACCCTAGCCATCGCTTTTTTGCTATTTGCTGTAGCAACGGCAATAGGAAGTATCTCTACTATTTACGATGATACTTTTGTACGATTAATCCTTGGGGATGCCTATGTAAACGAAACTCTTAATAATATTGCCAAAGGAGACCCTACAGCTATTTACAAAGGAGGTAGTGAAATTGGAACGTTTTTAGGGATTACCATAAACAATATAAGAGTAGCGTTTTTAGCTTTTACCTTTGGAGTTATTACAAGTATTGGCACCATGTATATTCTATTTAGCAATGGGGTTATGCTAGGTTCTTTTATTACTTTCTTCTATACCCAAGAAGTATTTTTTCAGGCTAATAAACAAATATGGCTACACGGAACAATAGAAATATCAGTAATTGTAATTGCGGGCTGTGCAGGGCTCATTATGGGGAATAGCATTCTTTTTCCTAAAACATTTTCTAGAAGGGTTTCTTTTATGAAAGGGGCCAAAGACGGACTAAAAGTAGTGGTGAGTACCATCCCATTTTTTATCATAGCTGGGTTCATTGAAGGTTTTATAACCCGTTATTCCAATATGTCCCCTTGGCTAGCGTTTACTATTATCGGAGCGTCATTGCTCCTTATTATTTACTATTATATTATATACCCAATCTTATTAAACCAAAAGTATGAACGACAAGAAAAACAACTTCATCGAGCTTAAAATAAATCGGGAATTTGGCGATATTATTTCGTTGTATTTTGATTTCTTTAAAACTAATATTAAAAAGTTCACCAATATATTCTTAAGCTATAATGGCATTTTCCTCATAGGCTTACTAATTGTAAGCTACCTGATGGTATCCGGTGTATTTGCGCTTGTTGCCAACAACGAAAATCTATTCGGGAGTAATTTTGCTGCCAACGAACAGAATTCTATTTCTTATTTTGTTACCGGCGGAATCTTGTTCTTTTTAATTTTCATAGTAGTAGCTATTCTCAATTACAGCCTCAGCACCGCCTATATGATTAAATACGAAGAAAAAGAAGGTCAAAACTTCGATAAATCGGAAGTATGGGGGATGGTTAAGAATAATATGGGAAATATTATCGTATTTATCCTCATTATAATATTAGTCTTTTTTGGGTTTATGATGCTCGCTGCCATTCTAACTTTCATCCCATTAGTAGGAATGATTGCCCAATATATAATCCAATATTTCTTTATGGCATGGGTGGGTGTATCATTTTTTGCCATGCTCAAAGAAAAAGCTGGCGTAATAGAAGCCCTTGGTGAAGGTTGGAATTTAGTCTCTAACAATTTCTGGAGAGCTGTAGGAGTAAATTTTATACTTGGGTTCTTAATCGGAATGTTATTTTTAATTGTTCTTATGATTCCTGGAATTCTTATAGGGATCTATACCTTTCACGTAGTGCAGAATAATGTAGAACTTGCAGGCTCCATTGTCCCTACTATAGTATATACGCTAGGTACCTGCGTACTGCTAATACTAATGGTATATTCGCAATGCTTATCACAGTTTGTAAACGGAATCTTATATTATTCCTTGCACGAAAAAACACACAACCTACATACTAGAAGTAAAATAGACCAAATAGGAAGCTCTGACCTTTGATAAAAACACGATATACTCTTTTCGCCTTATTTAGTTATTCCTTAGGATTTTCTCAGAGGAATAGGGATACCCTTGCCTTAGCCGAGGATCACAACACCCCTATTGTTCCACGGAATTTCAAAAGAGATTTAAACGAACGGTATAGTGGGAATAACTTTAATTATGATGTTGGCGATGGAGAATCTCAAAACCTGCTAGCGCGGTTTTTCACATGGCTATCAGATTGGCTACAAAGGGTATTTGGAATAGATCTTCCCTCAGGAACCGCACACGTGCTAGAAATTATTATATATATCCTACTGGGATTATTAGCAATTTATCTTTTGGTTCGGTTTTTAACAGGGGAACAAGCATCTGCTATTTTCAGTAAGAAAGCAACCTCCTTTGGCAATCTAGACCTATCCGAAGAACACATAGAGAATATTGATTTAGACACCTTATTGGCAACTGCACTATCCCAAAACAACTATAGATCCGCCATACGCTACCAGTATTTAAAAGCCTTAAAAACGTTATCTAAAAAGGAAATTATTGTTTGGCAGTACGAAAAAACCAATCAGGATTACCAGAATGAAATAAGCCTACCCGACATTAAATCGGTATTTAAGGAGATTTCCTATTTATATGATTATGTATGGTACGGGGAACAAGAGATTGATGAGCAAAGGTATGTAGCCGCTCAAGTTAAATTTGACCTAATTAATAAACTTGACAGCAATGGATAAGCGATCTAAAATCATCGTCGGGATATTTATTGCCGTGCTGTTGGGTATTATTGTAACGGAAATAGTACGACCGAAACCGGTTAATTGGAGCCCTTCCTACACCAAGAGCGATAAGATACCCTTTGGTTGTTATGTTCTCTTTGAAGAATTGCCACAATTATTTCCAGATCAAAAGCTTATTACGGTAAATGAAAGTTTGTACAATACCTTATCTACTATAGACAGCACCAATACTACCAATTACCTCTTAATAAACAACTCCCTAGAATTGGATAAGCAAGAAACTAACCAACTCCTTAGCTACGTGCAATCTGGAAATGATGCTTTTATTGCTGCCACTAGTTTTGGGGCTTATCTTTCGGATACCTTAAACATAAAGGTCGAGTCCTTATATACTATCCAAGAAGATACTATGCAAATTAAGCTGACGAATCCTATTTTCCCAAAAGTAGATTACTCTTTAACTCGTGGACTTTATAATACCCATTTCACTTCTGTAGATACTCTTAACACTACGGTTTTAGGACATATTTCTTTCCTAGAAAAAAAAGGAATAATGGAAGTGTCCACCAGAAATAAGGTAAAGCGCCCCAATTTTATCCGTGTGAAATTTGGGGAAGGTAATTTTTACCTCAATACTACCCCACAGGCCTTTACCAATTATTATATGCTTGGTGGCAATGAAGATTATGTTGGCAATTCGCTTTCTTATTTAAAGAACGCAACGGTTTATTGGGATAATTATAAGAAAGCAGGGAGGGTAATTATAGATTCCCCTATGCGATTTGTCCTAAATCAACCTGCATTAAAATGGGCCTACTATTTAGGCATAAGCGGAATTTTAATCTTTGTGCTCTTTAAAGCCAAAAGGGAACAACGTATTATTCCAATAATAAAGCCCTTAGAAAATTCCTCCATCGATTTTGCAAGAACTGTAGGGGGAATCTATTTTGAAAATAAAGATTACAGTGACCTAATTGCAAAGAAAATCAATTACTTTCTAGAATATTTAAGGAGTCATTTTTATATAAACACACAACAATTAAATGATAAGGCGGTGAGCGACCTATCGGGCAGATCAGGAAAATCTATTTCCGAAACCAAGGCGATGCTCGATCTACTAATTCACTTAAAAAATAAAAATCAGCACACCGAGCAAGATCTTATCAGCTTGAATAAAAAAATAGATCAATTTAAAAAATAAGCATGGAAGAAATAACAAAAGAAGAAGGCAGCAATCCTTTGGAGTTTACAAATAGAATAGACCTAGGAGAATTACAGAACTCCGTGAGCCAAATTAAGTCCGAACTAGGAAAAATAATTGTTGGTCAGCAAGATATGATTCAGCTTTTAATAATTTCTATCCTAGCAAACGGACATTCTTTAATTGAAGGGGTACCAGGAGTGGCAAAAACGGTTACCGCAAAACTCTTGGCAAAAACAATGAACGTAAATTTTAGTAGAATTCAGTTTACACCAGACTTAATGCCTAGTGATATTTTAGGAACCTCTATTTTTAACGTAAAAACCTCAGAATTTGAGTTTAAAAGAGGTCCCATTTTCTCCAATATTATTTTGATCGATGAAATAAATAGGGCTCCAGCGAAAACCCAGGCTGCTTTATTTGAGGCCATGGCAGAACGGCAAATCACCATAGACTCAAAAGAATATCAAATGCAAGCCCCATTTTTAGTCTTTGCCACCCAGAACCCCATAGAACAAGAGGGTACTTATAGATTGCCCGAAGCGCAATTAGACCGATTCCTTTTCAAAATAAAGGTCAACTATCCTTCCTTGGAAGAAGAGATTAAAATCCTTGAAAACAAGCACCAGCAAAAAAATAAGGTGGCAGAAGATCAAATAACACCCATCCTTACTGCCGAACAGATTGCCGCTTATCAGGATATCATAAAGGAAATAATAATTGAACAAAATCTGATGAAGTATATAGCCGGCATTGTGAATAATACGCGGGTAAATGCCAATTTATATCTTGGAGCATCCCCTAGGGCTTCTATTGCTATTATGGATGCCTCCAAGGCTATGGCGGCTATAAACGGACGCGATTTTGTTACACCAGATGATATAAAAAAGGTAGCCCCCGCAATCTTAGGGCATCGTATAATATTAACACCCGAGAGGGAAATGGAGGGACTTACTCCTGATAAGGTGATAGAACAAATCATTGAAACCATGGAAATACCAAGGTAAAAGAGTAAAAGAAATTTATTTCCAAAACAGCAGTCTATTTTGAAAAGCATAATTAAAAACACCTATTTAGAGAAACGATTTTTTATCGTCCTTACAGGAATTGTAATAGGATTTCTATTGTCCTTTATCTTTCCTGATCTGATGGGAGTGGTTAAACTGTTGTTTTTTGTTTTTGTTTTGGCATCTATGGTCGATTTCCTCCTCCTGTTTGCATCAAAAGGAGTGCTTTTGGGACAGCGTATAATCCCAGAAAAATTATCGAACGGAGATGAGAATGAAATTGAAATCTCGCTCTCTAATTCTTATTTATTTCCTGTAGGGATTAAAATTATAGATGAGCTTCCCCTTCAATTTCAAAAACGGGATTTTAGAATTCTATCCTCACTAGGAAAGGGAAAGAAAAAACGATATACTTATCAGCTACGCCCCACAGAAAGAGGGGTATATGCTTTTGGGAATTTAAATGTTTTTGCTAGCTCTCCTCTAGGACTAGTGGCTAAAAAATATACATTTAGCAACCAACAGGAAGTGCCGGTGTACCCTTCTTTCCTTCAATTACGCAAATATAATCTTATGGCCTTTACGAATCGGCTGTTTGAATATGGTCTAAAAAAGATAAGGAGAATTGGCCATACCATGGAGTTTGAGCAGATTAAGGACTATGTACAAGGCGACGACATCCGAAATATTAATTGGAAAGCAACGGCTAAAAGGGGACAACTGATGGTAAATCAGTTTCAAGACGAAAGATCTCAACCCATATATTCTATAATAGATAAGGGACGTGTAATGAAAATGCCTTTTGAAGGGCTTAGCCTATTAGATTATGCGGTGAATTCCAGTTTGGTAATTTCCAATATTGCCATAAAAAAACAAGATAAAGCAGGCATGTTTGCCTTTAGCAACAAGATAGAAAATAGGGTGGTTGCAGATAGACGAAGCTCGCAAATGAACCTTATTTTAGAAACTCTTTATAATATAAAGACCAATTTTGTTGAAAGTGATTACAGCCTATTATACGCAGATATAAAAAGAAATATTAACCACAGAAACTTACTATTACTATATACCAATTTTGAGACCTTGGATGCTTTAGAAAGACAACTCCCCTATTTAAAGGCCATCGCAAAACAACACTTATTAGTGGTTATTTTCTTTGAGAATACAGAACTCAATCACTTTGTAGCTGAAAAAGCTCAAACCACCCAACAAATATTTGAAAAAACCATAGCCGAGAAGTTTGTATATGAAAAAAAGCTCATTGTAAACGAGCTTCGCAAACATGGAATACAGACCATCCTTACCAAACCAGAAAACTTAACAATAAATACTATCAATAAGTACTTAGAAATTAAAGCAAGGGGACTGCTATAATTAATCAAAACACTCAATAATAGCCCCTATTCACAGTGCATATCTGCAGTATTTTACAGAGTTATTTTTGTTGATAAAATCAAAATCAACTATCTTTAAGAGTATGTAATACCAATTTTATTTTGGTTTCCACATCAAAATCTATCCCTCCTAAACAAAAAAAAGCTTTCCCCATAAGTTATTTTAGAAATTAAAATTAGTCCATTGTTATACTATTATATGGGCGTCAATTATAGAAATTCAATTGTGAAACCAAATAATAGTGGGCATAATTCAGTTTAATCGTTCTGCCACATTACAGTGTCCCATTTCTATAAAAGCACTTGACCAATTAGGTACAGTAGGTAACAGAATAGTAACATAGATATTAAATACTGAACTCTAGCAGACAATTTAGGCTGGAAAACGGGGATTTACCAACTGTTTAAAATAGCGTAAAAGGTTCCCTTATAAGAAGCATACAACCTCCATTAACCACTAAATATAATCCGATGAAAACAAAGTCCGTACAACTAATCGTAATCTTCGTTCTATGTATTTCTTTATTCATTTTAATGACCCAGCCCAAAACAACAAATGAAGGAACTATGGAAATCGCTAAGCCTCAACAAGCTTCTTTATATTTTATGAAATGTACGGTAGCAAAATTTATGCTGAGCAATGTAGATACTACACAACAGATATCACCTTTATTTGAAAACCTAGGAAATCACCATTTTGGCATAAGCACCAAAGTAGAGAAAGCACAGACCTTCTTTAATCAGGGGCTAAAGTTGGCTTATGCATTTAACCATGCAGAGGCGCACCGTTCTTTTATGGAAGCAAGTAGACTAGATCCAAAATCGGCTATGACTTATTGGGGGCAGGCTTATGTATTAGGCCCCAACATTAATGATGCTTTACCAAATGATGAGCGAAAAATAAGATCGTACGAGGCACTATTGAAGGCTAAAAAACTAGCTGCTAGTGCTTCTCCAAAAGAACAAGCCTTAATAGCCGCATTAACACATAGATACAGTAATGATTTATCAGCTGATATTGCGGAACTCAATATAGCCTATATGAATGCTATGGCAGATGTGGCAGATAATTTTCCAGAAGATGCAGACGTACAAACTATGTATGCCGAAGCAATAATGAATACTACTCCGTGGAACTACTGGGATAGTGAGGGCTACCCTGCTACCAATACCCCAAAGGGAAAAGCAGCCTTGGAATATGCCATGAAGCTGAATCCTAATCACCCTGGGGCACATCACTACTACATCCATATGGTAGAGCTTCCACATCCAGATCTTGCCGTTCCAAGTGCAGATAGGTTGGGATCATTAATGCCAGCAGCAGGCCATATTGTACACATGCCTTCTCATATTTATATCCGTGTTGGCAGATATAAAGATGCCGTAGAAGTCAATAAAGCGGCGATTTTAGCAGATGAAGATTATATTTCACAATGTTATGCTCAAGGAATGTATCCCCTAGGCTACTACCCACATAACCTTCACTTCTTATGGTCAGCTGCCAGCTTATTGGGAGATAGCGAAACTGCAATTGACGCAGCTAAAAAAACCACCGAAAAAGTCCCCGTTGGGGAGTTAGAAAACTTACATTTTTTACAAGATTTCGCTTCCACCCCACTTTTAGCGTATACCCGATTTGGAAAATGGAATGATATTTTAACTACTCCTTATCCTGGGGATCAATATTCGCACCTTAAACTTATTTGGCATTACACACGTGGCATCGCTTTTATAAGAAAAAACAACTTAAAAGAAGCTAAAGAAGAATTAGATGCACTTAATAAAATGCGGAACAACCCCGAACTAGAAAAAATCATTGCTAATTATACCAACCCCTCTTCTATTATAGCTAAAGTGGCCTACGAAGTGGTAGCCGGTGAACTTGCCGCTGCCGAAGGAAATCTAACTAAGGCAATAGAACATTTAAACAAAGGGGTGAACTTTGAGGATCAATTAATTTATAGCGAACCTGCTCCTTGGCATATCCCTGTACGACAAAGCTTAGGCGCAGTCTTATTGAAAGCCGAAAAATATGAAGAAGCAGAGATGCGCTATAAAGAAGATCTAAATGCACTTCGCCAAAACGGGTGGTCCCTTATTGGATTGTACCACAGTTTAAAGGCACAGAACAAAATGGAAGAAGCCAATGACATAAAAAAAGAATTTGATGCCGCATGGCAGTATGCCGACTTAACTATTAACAGCTCTGTACTTTAAATATGATAATGTTATAGAAGTTTATTTTTAATGAGCTAATTAAGACGAAAAGCATGGGAAACAGGAGGTTTGCAAGTAGTATAACAATATTAATTATTGCAATACTACTTGTTTATATAAGTAAAAATTTAACAGCGGAAAAGAATCAACTCCCCATCTACAATCCCACAGACTTCAACTCAGAATTAGTGGATCTTAGCAAACAAAGGGATTCTATTAATCATGTTGTGGCCAATTTTAGTCTTATCAATCAAAATGGAGATAGCATTACCCACCTAGATTATCAGAATAAAATTTATGTGGCAGATTTCTTCTTTACTCGCTGCCCTAGTATTTGCCCTATTATGACCAATAATATGAATAAGTTGCAAAATTTCTTTTTAGAAGACAATGAAGTAAAGCTACTTTCCCTTTCTGTAACTCCAGTATTAGATAGTGTACCTGTATTACGAGAATATGCTAGTAAAAATGGAGCAGTCCAACCCAAATGGAATATTACTACAGGGGATAAAAAGCATATTTACGATTTGGCACGAAAAAGCTTTTTTGCGGCAGTGGATGAAGGAGATGGCGGATTTCAAGATTTTATCCACACCCCAAATTTTGTTTTAGTAGATAAGCAAAAACAGATTAGGGGAATTTACAATGGCACTCTTGATGAAGAAGTGAAACGATTGATGAAAGATATTGACCTCCTTAAAACTGAAAAATAGATCCTCCTATCTACCCTGTAATTCCTAATAATTATAAATTGATAATTGCGTATACTGTTTCTTATTATTTGTTAACTTTAAGTGAACATTAAAACTGGAAACTATGGACAAGGATTATATAAAAATATTTTCTGGAAACTTTCTTATTTCAAATAGGATTAAAGCAGAACTAATAGAAATTGGCATAACACCCGTTATAAAAGACGAGTCGGAATCTGGACGATTAGCAGGTTTTCCTTCAGCCATGCAGGGAGTTCAAGAAATCTATGTTCAAAGTGAGGAAGTCGAAAAGGCTAAATCCGTAGTAGATCGGATTTCGGCAATTACTGATTCGGAATAAAACCTATTGCCAAAATGATTACTCCAACAGAACCTGAATATTGGTTACGAGGTCCTATTGAAGGGATACCTCCCCTATTGCAACCTGCAGCCCATGCCTTATTGCAATCTAGAAAGGAATTAACACATTATACAGCCAATTTTCCGGATAACCTCCTATGGGAAAAACCTTCGGGCTGTGCTTCAGTAGGGTTTCATATGCAGCATTTAACAGGGGTCTTAGATCGGATGATGACCTATACTCAGGAGAAGTCACTTTCCGAGCAACAATTTGAATACTTAAAACAGGAAGGAGAACCAAATCCTAGCATAAGGGTTTCCGATTTAGTAGGGCATTTTGATAAAAAGGTAGAGCAAGCACTATATATGTTCAAACAATTACCAGAATCTGAACTTACTATGACCCGAACGGTAGGTCGTAAAAAATTGCCCTCTACAGTTCTCGGTCTCTTATTTCATGCTGCAGAACACAGTCAGCGCCATATTGGTCAGATGTTGGTGACCATACGCGTTTTGCAATAAATCTATAAGGTAGTTATTTGATAGCTTTTTAAAACTTAGCAACTTCTTTTTGCGCCTCTCTAAATTCAGTAATCATATCCTGAACAATAGTTGCCGCTGGTCTTATATCGTGAATGATAGCTGCTACTTGGCCGATTTCTAATTCTCCTTCTTCCATATCTCCTTCAAACATTCCACGTTTCGCTCTAGCACGTCCCAATAAAGTTTTAAGATCCTCTACGGTAGCCCCCTTAGCATATGCATCTTGAATATCGTGAAAAAACTTATTTTTAAGCATTCTCACGGGGGCAAGTTCCTTTAAGGTCAACTTGGTAGCTCCTTCACCGGCTTCTACTACTTTTTGTTTAAAATCGGGATGAGATGAAGCCTCATCACTAGCCACAAACCTACTACCTACCTGAACCCCATCGGCTCCTAATACCATAGCTGCCAACATTGATTTTCCTGTAGCGATTCCGCCAGCAGCAATAATAGGTATGTTTATTTTCTCCTTAACAGCAGGTATTAGCGTTAGTGTAGTAGTTTCGTCCCTTCCATTGTGACCTCCTGCTTCAAACCCTTCTGCAACAATGGCGTCTACCCCAGCTTCTTCTGCTTTTAGAGCAAACTTTACACTACTAACTACATGCACTACAGTAATGCCTTTATCCTTTAAAAACTTAGTCCAGGTTTTGGGATTTCCTGCCGAAGTGAAAACAATTTTTACCCCTAGCTCCACAATAATATCCATGTGCTTATCAATATCTGGATATAACATAGGCACGTTTACGGCAAAAGGCTTGTCTGTAGCCTGCTTACATTTAAGAATATGCTCCCTAAGCACTTCGGGGTACATAGACCCAGCGCCAATGACTCCCAAACCACCTGCATTAGAAACTGCAGAGGCTAATCGCCAGCCGCTGGCCCAGACCATACCTGCCTGAATTATAGGATAGGATATATTAAAAAGCGTAGTGATTCTGTTCTGCATTAATTGCCCGAATTTTGGAATAAATAACCTTGTAAATTAAATCCGTTTGAAACGGTAAAATCTCATAACATAACTGTCCAAAGAATTCATCATTAGATGAAAAAGTTATGGACTATTAAGATATTACCCCCGAACCTACTAATTCTTCACCAATATACCAAGCTACAAACTGCCCCTCTGTCATAGCGGACTGTTTTTCCTCAAAATCTACATATAAACCGGAATCTACTCTGTATAGCGTGGCTTTCTGTAGAGGCTGACGGTAACGGATTCTAGCCATAACCTCCATAGATTGGTCCACCTTCAAAGCCATATCTGTACGCACCCAATGAAGCTCCTCTAGGTTTACAAAGAGTGTTTTTCTATATAGTCCAGGGTGACTCTTACCTTGCCCTGTATAAATAACGTTCTCTTCCACATCAGTTTCTATGACAAATAAAGGTTCCTTAGTTCCACCTACATCTAGTCCTTTTCGTTGTCCTTTTGTAAAATAATGTGCTCCTTGGTGTTCGCCCACTACCTTACCATCGGATACCTGATAAACTGGTTTTTGAGCATAAAAAGTTAGCTCCTCCAATTTGGAATTAAACTTGGGAGTTTCATTATTTAATTGTGGCAATACTGAAGGCACCTCTACAATAACACCTTTTTTAGGACTTAGTTTTTGTTGTAAAAATTCTGGCAACCTTACTTTTCCAATAAAACAAAGTCCTTGTGAATCTTTTTTATCGGCGGTAATCAATTCATTTTCTGCTGCAATCTGTCTTACTTCAGATTTCTGTAGCTCTCCGATAGGGAAAAGGGTTTTTGCCAGTTGTTCTTGAGAAAGCTGACATAAGAAATAGGATTGGTCCTTATTAGCATCGGCACCGGCCAATAGCTGATAGGTTTCCGATCCGTCTTCATTAATTATAGTCCCCTTTCTGCAATAATGCCCCGTAGCAACATAGTCGGCACCTAGTTGCATGGCAATTTTCATAAACACATCAAACTTAATTTCTCTATTGCACAGTACATCTGGGTTTGGGGTTCTTCCCATTTCATATTCACGGAACATATAATCTACAATACGCTCCTTATACTGAGCACTTAAGTCGACTGTCTGAAAAGGGATTCCCAATTTTTCAGCCACTATAAGAGCATCATTACTGTCCTCTAACCAAGGACATTCATTAGAGATAGTAACCGAATCGTCGTGCCAATTTTTCATAAAAAGCCCGATCACCTCATATCCTTGTTCTTTTAAGAGATATGCGGTTACGCTAGAATCTACTCCACCTGAAAGTCCTACTACTACCTTTTTCATCACCTTTAATTATTATGCAAAAATACAAAATTGCCAATTGGCTGCCTTAAAATATAATTCTAATGATTTCCCAAAAATTGAGCCAAACATCAAAAGCCCCTAGGTTAACCTACAAAAAGAATCCCTTTACAACTATTAGTTTGAGGAACTGTATTTAATGTGAATCTTTACAGTCCCAAATGTTACCAAACTAAACCAAAAAGCTCCCAAAATCCAACTAAGTATTGGAAAATGGGAGCTTTTGCTTTTTAAAGGAATAGTAAATTATTTCTTCCCTAGCTTTTTTTGTTCTTCGGCCTGTTCCATCATTTCCCTCATCTTTCTTTGGAACTTACTTTCCTTTTTAGGTTTCTTTTTATTCTCCTGAATTTGAGCATGAATCTTATCCTCATCAAGGATAAAGTTCTTAATTGCTAACATTATAAAGATGGTAATAAGGTTAGACACAAAGTAGTACAAACTCAATCCACTTGCATAGTTGTTAAAGAAAAACAACATCATTAGCGGAGATAGATACAATATAAACTTCATATTAGGCATTCCCGGTTGGGTCTGCATATTTTGTCCTGTAGTCATCATCATATAAAAGAATATAGCTACAGAAGCCAAAATTGGGAATAAACTTACGTGATCCCCATAAAATGGAATACTAAACGGTAAATGCGCGATTGCATCATAGGAAGAAAGGTCATCTGCCCATAGGAACGACTTTTGCCTCATGGCAAAGGAAGTTGGGAAGAACATAAATAATGCGTAGAAAATAGGCATTTGCAATAATGCAGGAACACACCCACTCATAGGACTCACCCCAGCCTTGCTATAAAGTTTCATAGTTTCCTGCTGCTTCTTCATAGGGTTATCCTTAAACTTCTCATTCAGCTCGGTAATTTCAGGTTTTAAAACCTTCATTTTAGCCTGAGACAAATAAGACTTATAGGTAACCGGAGACATTGCCAAACGCACTAAAATAGTCATAACTACAATTGCGATTCCGTAGGGGAAGAAGGAACTTAAGAAAGTATAAATCGGTGTAAACATATAGCGGTTAATCCACCCGAAGATTCCCCAACCAAAAGGAATAGAGTCATCTAGGCCTAACTCTTTATATTGAGCCAAAACTTTTACATCCGTAGGTCCGTAATACCAATTTAGGTTATAGGCTAATTCTCCGCCTTCTAATTTTAAAGGTATTTCAGCAGCAAATTCTTTAGTAAACCCTTGAGTACGACTTTCTTCTTCAACCAAATTAATAGAACTTAATTTAGCAGATTCAAAATTATTCGCATTTGTAAGCATGGAACTAAAGAAATGCTGTCTAAACGATAACCATTTCACATCCTTCTCCAACTCCTCATCAGAACTTCCTTCAGAGAGTTTACTAATTTTACCATCTTCATGGTTATAGGTAAGCCTGGTATATCTATTTTCATACTGCACACTTTTAGAGTGGCGTATTCCTTTTAATTTCCAATCTAAATTTACTGGGTTACTATTATTAATCACCCCATTTAACCCTTGTGAACGTAATTGAAATCCAACCAAATACTCATCTGGTCTCATTTCATATCTATACTCCAAATACTTATCTGCAGCCACCTTGGCTTTCATAGATAATATTTGAGTATCTCCAGAGGTAGTAAGGGAAGGCTCAAAAAATAAATCTTTGGAATGCAACACCCTATTATCTGAAGTAGAGAAAGAAATACCAAAACTAGCATTGTTATCTTTTACAAGATAAACAGGAATAGAGTCGTACGTAACGTAATCCTTCATAGTGGCCTCTACGATCTGCCCTCCTTTATTACTGATTTCCAGATAAAGAAGGTCGTTTTCTAAGACCGTTGTTCCTTCGTTAGGCGAAGTATAACCAAACGCACCCATTGCGCTTTTATATTTTGCAACAGCTATAGAGTCATTAGCATCTACAGGAATTGGTGCAGTAGCAAGAGGTTCACTTGCTTCGGATTGGACCGCTTTAGCAGCCTCTACCTGCTCTTGTTCAGCTTTTTTCGCAGCCAACTCTTCTGGAGTTGGTTGATTTTGCCAAAACATAAAAACAAGGATACCAAAAATCAGCACAAAGCCAATTATGGTATTAATATCCATTTTTTTTTCTTCCATCTATCGTATTATTTTACTTGATCCTTTGACTATTTAGAAATTTTTTGTCCAGCTAGAAACAAGTATTTTAATTTGCAAATATATATCCAACAGCAATCGATATACTATTGGAACATAATCTTATTATTATTCTATTATTGTGCTTCCTTCTTCTTGATGCTTTAATGCTGCCTTTATGAATCCAACAAATAAAGGATGAGGATTAGCTACGGTACTCTTATACTCTGGATGATATTGCACCCCAAGAAACCAAGGATGAGATGGAATCTCAATTACCTCAACCAATCCAGTTTCCTTATTTATTCCTGTAGCTACCATTCCTGCAGCTTCTAACTGCTCCTTATATTTGTTGTTAAACTCATATCTATGTCTGTGGCGTTCAGAGATTACTTTTTCCTCATTATAGATACTATGGACTAAGCTATCCTTGGTTAATTCACAATCCCAAGAACCTAGACGCATAGTACCGCCTTTATTCTCAATATTTTTTTGCTCTTCCATAATGTTGATAACTGGATCTGGCGTATTCTCATCCATCTCAGTAGAATTCGCTTCCTCCAACTTCAATATATTCCTGGCATATTCTATCACAGCCATTTGCATCCCAAGACAAATTCCTAAAAATGGAATCTTATTTTCTCGTGCAAATTGAACTGCCTTTATCTTTCCATCTATACCACGTTCTCCAAAACCAGGTGCTACCAAAATACCATCTAGTCCTGTTAGTTTTTTCTCTAATGCTTTCCCTTTTAAATGTTCGGAGTGAATGAACTTTACTTTTACTTTTACGTGATTTACAGATCCTGCATGTATAAAAGCCTCTAAAATGGATTTATAAGAATCTTGTAATTCCACGTATTTTCCTATCAGTCCAACCGTAACTTCGTTCTTAGGATTTTTATGCCATTCTAAGAACTGGTTCCAATGAGTAAGATCTGGAACTACATCATCGGGAAGGTTTAATTTTTTCAAGGTTACTGTATCCAAGCCCTCTTCTTGCATAAGAATCGGAACATCATATATAGTAGACGCGTCTATCGATTGGATAACAGCTTCTCGCTTTACGTTACAGAATAAGGCTAATTTTGCCTTTATATCATCAGAAAGATCATGCTCTGTTCTACACACTAGGATGTCGGCCTTAATCCCACTTTCCATCAGTGTCTTTACGGAATGCTGTGTCGGTTTCGTTTTAAGCTCACCTGCAGCAGATAGATATGGCACTAGGGTTAGATGAATAACAATAGCATTGTTATCTCCCAACTCCCATAACAATTGACGCACAGATTCTATATAGGGTAAAGATTCTATATCACCTACAGTACCGCCAATTTCGGTAATAACGATGTCATAATCTCCCGTTTTACCCAAATGCTGAATTCGCTCCTTAATTTCATTAGTAATATGAGGCACCACCTGGACGGTTTTACCTAAAAACTCGCCTCTCCTCTCTTTCTCTATCACACTTTGATAGATTCTTCCTGTAGTAACGTTATTTGCTTGCGAAGTACGAACATTTAGGAATCTTTCATAATGGCCCAAATCCAAATCGGTTTCGGCTCCATCATCGGTCACATAACATTCCCCATGCTCATAGGGATTTAAGGTACCTGGGTCCACATTGATATATGGATCTAATTTTTGAATCGTAGTTCTATAACCTCTTGCTTGTAATAATTTGGCAAGAGAGGCCGCAATAATCCCCTTTCCAAGGGATGAGGTAACCCCACCGGTTACAAAAATATATTTAGTTTGTGACATGAAGCGTTAGGTTGAATTCTTAACGCGAGCAAAAATACAAATTGCAATCACAATTTATAGTTAATACCTTGGAAAATCTTTTTGAATTTTACGAATTAACCCTTCCAATCCATTTATTTTAATCTCTAGCATGGATTTAAGCAAATCGCCAAGCTTTCCTGTAGGAAATCCACTCTGCTGAAACCACACTAAATAGGGCTCTGGAAGATCTACTAGATACCTCCCTTTAAATTTTCCAAATGGCATCTTGTAATGGGCCAATTCGATTAACTTTCTTTTATCTGGAGCTACATTCATAATTTATAATATATCCAAATATACCACCTTCAGATTAGCCAACCAATTGTGAAATAAATTTTACAGGGAATTTATCCTTTCTTAATCTACCACCTTCTTTATTTTATAAATCCCCACAATAAAAAAAACCTTTGAAAAACAAAATAAAAAAATGCGATTACAAATCGATAATCACCTGAAGGTCTCAGCAAACAAGTTCAAGAGCATTCTTATGTCCCAAAGTAAAAAGATATTTCGTTTTAATAAAAATGCTGCATTTAATAGGTAAGCAGCAGTATATTAGGAGTTGCATTTATAGCCTTTCAAATTTAAGAAATGAAAGAAGGAGTTTCTTAAAAACCGGCATCTACCGTATTTTTATTTCTAAAAGCGAATAATTTAATGGAAATAAACAGGAAAAAATACTCTAAGCATCAAAGCCAAGAGAAAGTTATTCTTTAATTAAGAACCATGACAACCATAATTCTTATGGATTAGTTTTCATCCATTTGCTAATAGTGGAAGTAAGGTTTACACAGCAAAAGGATGAAAACTAGAATAACTTTTAAAATTCCCAGTGAAACGATATATTTCTAACGATATCTGGATGAAGACTATAGTGTACGGGGCAAGTCCTTGCGGTATTTTCTAAAATTTTCCTGTTCTTTTCAGAAATATTTTTAGGCAGTTTAAATTTCACATCAATTCTTACTATCCTTCTAGGATCTGCCTCCATAAACTTTGTCACCTCAGCTGTAGAGTCTACAAGATCTACTTCTAGACTTCTAGCTTTAATTCCCATAACAGAGAACATACAACTTGCCAATCCTGTAGCAATGGTATCTGTAGGTGAAAAAGCCTGTCCTAGCCCGTGGTTATCTAGAGGTGCATCTGTTACAAAACTATTTCCCGATAGCAAATGCTCACAACTAGTTCTAAGGTCTCCTAAATAGGTAACTTTTGAAGTCATTTTTATTCTTCTTTTAATTCTACGACTTCCATATTTTTATACTCTAATATATAGGCGGCAGTATTAAAATATCCAGAAGTAAAATTTTTAGCGTAATTAAATTTGTTGCCAGTATATTCTGTACCACCAATTAATTTGGAAGCATCTGCCAAGTTATTTTTATAGGCAAGTTTTAATAGCAAGTCATAAGTGATATCAAAACCTCTTATTGCATACTCATCTGGTTCTGATCCAAACCTAGCACTATAAGCTTTGGTAAAGGAGTTGGATTTACCATCGAATCTACGCGCAGGAGAAGGGTAGGTAAATCTTAGATTAGACAAATGAGAATAAGAGACCACTTCATTATCAAAAGCGGAGTTTTTATCCGTTGTTAACAGCTTAATTTTTTTCTTGCCGCTAACCAAAGAGTTTAGCAAGGAGGCTGCATGATGCACCACCGTGGCTTGCTCCGTCTCCAAAAACACATAGTTATCAGATGTTTCGGATAGTAAAGCAGAAAGCCTATTAATATCCAAGGTTCTGTCTTCTTTTAAAGTCACCGTACTAGCCCCTGGAAATCGTCTTAATAACAATGCTTCAGTGGATTTACTCTTAGAGTCGGCAATGACTATTATTTTTTGATCTGTCCTAATATCCGAGATATAATCTAATAACTGCTCTCTCATCACCTTCTTAGAAGGAAGAGTAAAATATACATTACTCAAACTTAAATCACTACCCTCAGTCATAGGTGCAATTACAGGAACGTTGTAATTCGCTGCTATTAATGCTACTTCTTTAAGAGAAACAGGATCTAATGGACCAAAAATAGCTGAAACTCCATTTAGATTTTCCTGTTGCATTATACTTCTTGCACGATTCAAACTAAGTTCTGTATCAAAAGTTTTTACGTCTACGGATATTCCTAATTTGGCTACCGAGTCTATTGCCATCAGCGCTCCGGAATACAAACCAAGACTGTATTTTACGTCCTTTCTTTTTCTTATAGCATTAGACACCCCTTCGGTATCATTTAAATCCAATCTATCAAACCTAAACGGTAGTAAGAACATAACCTTAGGTTTATTAAGAGGATTTATACTATCTACCAGATTAATCTTATCTAAAATAAGTGCGTTTTTCACATCAAAATTACCAGTCTGACCTTTTGGTAGCTTTAATACCATCCCAGCTTTCAAACCATCTTTCAAATCTGGATTCAGATCTAACAATTCTCTGTATGTAACTCCAAATTTCCTAGTAAGGGAAAATTCGGTTTGCTTTGGTTTTACCTCATAAAAATTAAAGTTCTCGGTATTAACCACACCAGAATTAGCTGTTTTAACAGGGATTTGAAGAACCATACCTTCTTTTAAACCACCACGCTCTTTAATTTCTGGGTTTAACTTCATAAGCTCTTCGGAGCTAAGATCAAACTTCTTCTGCAAACTATATAAAGTTTGTTTTGGAGGAACAGTATAGGAAGTATACAATTGGGTTTGTTGATCTTTAATCTTTCCTTTTACTAGTTTAGGTACCAACAATTCCTGTCCATTTGCCAAGTGATCCGTAGTTTTAGATAAGTCGGGATTTAAGACTAAAAGACTGTCTTGAGTAATTCCATATTTATGTGCAATACTCCATCTGGTCTCTTTAGGCTGAACTGTGTACACCTCATAATTCTCTTCCACATGAACATTTTCTGGCTCCTTTGCCTTTCGGTATTTAGGAACCTTCAGAGTCATACCTCTTTTCAATTGCACTGAATACAATTCCCTATTGTACCGCTTTATATCATCTTCGGTAACATTGTATTTTCTGGCAATTCCATATAAGGTTTCCCTCCTTCTTGCCCTATGAGAAATAAATCCAACAGGCTCTTGCTTACCTACATTCTCTCCTTCTCCATCTAGCTTCTCCAATAGGTCACTTACACCAACCTCTGTTTTCTGTTCTACAGCTTTTTTCTCATTGATGTCACTAACAAGGGGAATTACCAGGATAGTGTTAGCTTTAATAGCCTGACCTTTTTTTACTTCCTTGTTATAATTTAAAATTCCAAGTTCAGAAACCTTGTATTGTTTTGCAATGCTTTCCAAGGTCTCCCCTTCCTTTACAGAATGGGTGGTGAATTTTTGGGCAACTGCACACACCCCAATGAATAGCATGAGAAATGTTGATAATATTGCTTTTTTATTTAATTTCACTATCCTGGATTTTATAGATTAAACTCAACTCAAGACTATTTTCTAAACGTGATTAACACAAATTTATTCTTCTGTACAACCTTCTATTCCCACTCAATAGTTGCTGGTGGTTTAGAACTGATATCGTACACCACTCTATTCACTCCACGCACCTTATTGATAATATCGTTAGAAGTTTTTTGTAAAAACTCATAAGGCAAATTCACCCAATCTGCTGTCATTCCGTCTGTACTTTCAACAGCTCTAAGAGCTACACACTTTTCATAAGTACGTTCATCACCCATTACTCCAACACTATTTACTGGTAAGAGTATTGCTCCTGCCTGCCATACCTTATCATAAAGTCCCCATTCTTTAAGACCGTTAATAAAGATTGCATCAACCTCTTGAAGAATTTCTACTTTCTCACGAGTAATATCACCTAGGATACGAATAGCTAGTCCTGGACCTGGGAAAGGATGTCTTCCCAACAGTTCTTTATCTATTCCTAAACTAGCACCTACTCTTCTCACCTCATCCTTAAATAACATCCTCAAGGGCTCAACTACTTTCAACTTCATATAGTCTGGCAATCCACCAACATTATGGTGGCTTTTAATAGTTGCAGAAGGTCCTCCTGTAGCGGAAACTGATTCTATCACATCGGGATAAATTGTACCCTGTCCTAACCATTTAGCATCTTCCACCTTATGGGATTCGTCATCAAAAACCTCAATAAATACCCTTCCTATGGTTTTCCTTTTAGTTTCTGGGTCGCTCTCCCCTTCCAGATTATCCAAAAAGCGTGCCGAAGCGTCAACTCCTTTTACATTTAACCCCATCCCATGATACTGATCTAGCACAGCTTGGAATTCGTTTTTACGAAGTAATCCGTTATTTACGAAAATACAGTGAAGGTTTTTCCCAATAGCCTTATGCAAGAGCACAGCTGCTACCGTAGAATCTACTCCCCCAGAAAGTCCAAGGATTACTTTTTCGTTCCCTATTTTATTCTTAAGCTCAGCTACTGTTGAATCTACAAAAGAGTCGGGCGTCCAAGTTTGCGCTAATCCGGCAATATGCACAAGAAAGTTCTCCAATAATTGCTTCCCGTCTGTAGTGTGATACACTTCTGGGTGGAATTGAATTGCATAGGTATCTTCGCCATTTATTTTATATGCAGCATTCTCTACATCTGGTGTGCTCGCCAATCTAGTAGCGCCTGTAGGCAATTCTTTTATAGTATCACTATGGCTCATCCATACCTGACTCCCTTCAGCAATTCCATTAAAGAAAGGTTCATTATTTTCAATAAATGAAAGCTTAGCTCTACCATACTCCCTAGTACTAGAAGGAGAAACATTCCCGCCATTGAAATGTGCCAAGTATTGAGCACCATAACAAATTGCTAAGAGTGGCTTCTTACCTTTTATTTGCGAAAGATCTGGATGCGGAGCATCTTCGGCGCGAATAGAAAATGGTGACCCAGAAAGGATTACCGCTTTGTAGACCGATAAATCTTCAGGTAACTTATTATATGGTTTAATTTCGCAGAAAATATTAAGTTCCCTAACCCTTCTGGCAATGAGTTGCGTATACTGGGAACCAAAATCTAAAATGAGGACGTTATTTTGCATGGGCAAAAATAGTAAATTGAAAATTTTTGAAAAACATGTTTAAAGGATATTTATGAATTACTTCATAAATCCGGCCCAAAAATACCCATTTAATTTACATCTCTATAGATTAATTATAACAATATAACTAGGAAAATATTGAGGCTTGTTAATACAGCTTCCTAAGAAGACCTTTAGAGACAATGGTTATTTATAGTTATAACGTTCCAAAACCACCTCACTTCAATATTTCTTTTTACCTTTATTTATCTAATAATTATGCATCATGGGTAAGGTTTATTTAGAAGAGATTAGACAGGAATTACAACGGGGTCCCAAAGAAAAAGGCCATCCTTTTAGATTCTTTACTTTTGCAACGGTTGGATTAGATCATGTAGCCCGATTGCGAACCGTGGTAATGCGCGATGTAGATAAGGATTTAAAGATTACTTTCTACACTGACAAACGCTCTAAAAAGATAACCCACATAAAAGAAAACAAAAAGGTAAGCCTTATCTTTTATCACCCAGAAAAACTACTCCAATTAAGAATAGAAGGAATAGCCACTTATAATTCCGATACAACTACCAAGGAAGTGCATTGGAGTTCAATTCCAGATTTTTCCAAAAAAGAATATACCACTAGTAAATCCCCAGGGACCATTATAAACGACCCCGACAAGCTAGAATACCTTTCCGAAGACAATCACTTCTGCATTGTAGAGATCTTCCCTCATAAAATGGAGTACCTAAAATTGGGTCGCCCTAACCATACCCGAGTCCGATTTTCCAAGGTGGAGAGCGAATGGGAGAGCGAATTTCTGGTCCCTTAATTACTAATCTTCTAATTGCAGTTTTACTCCATAGAAGCTAAGATCATACTTATATCCTCTTCAGTAGTCGCGGGATTAATAAAACAAAAACGAGCTACCGTTTCATACTCTCCTTGAACTTTAAATTTAGTAGGAGTCACCAAAGCAAAACCTTCGCGTTGATTTTTATAGGTCCATTTAGTATAGTCCTCCGAAGACCACCCTAACCTCCTAAAAACCACACAGGAAAGACTAGGCTCCCTCACCAATTCAACTAATGGATTCTTGGTGATTAGTTCTCCAGCTAAATTCGCCAATTCTATTCCCCTATCCACTGCCCAAGAATATTTATCTGTACCGTGCATTGCCAAGGAGAACCACAATGGTAAACCTCTAACCCTACGAGTAAGCTGAATCTGATAGTCAGAAGGATTAAAACCGCGAGCACCGTCATCATTAAAAATCTCCAAGTAAGAACCTTCTTGGGAATGCGCTTCCTTGGCTAGCTCTGGTTCTCTATATAGAATTGCGCCACAATCATAAGGTGAAAAAAGCCATTTATGAGGATCAATAGTAATACTATCAGCTTTCTCCAACCCCTTAAAAAGTGACCTAGCCGTTTTAGAGGCCAATGCTCCTCCTCCATAGGCTGCATCTACATGAAACCAAAGATTTTCCTCCTGGCAAAGGTCTCCAATTCCAAAAAGATCATCTATAATCCCCGCATTGGTAGTACCGCCTGTTGCCACCACAGCAAATAAACGTTGACGCTCTTGCGGATCTAAACTTGTTATTTTTTCTTTAAGCGCCTTAGAGGTCATTTCCTCTTCTGTTTCTACCAATAGCACATCGCAATCTATAACCTTAGCCATTGCTTTTACCGAAGAATGAGCTCCACTAGACGTAATTACTATTCCTTTTTTGCCTCTATTACTAGGATCCTTCCTCCAAAATTCTCTTGCTGTTACCATAGCCGAAAGATTGGCAGCTGTTCCTCCACTAGTAAAAACTCCGAACGCTCCTTCTGGTAAGCCAGTTAATGACACCAACCACTTCATAGCCTCATTCTCACAGAAAATTCCGCCAGCCCCTTCCATCCAATAGGCACCGTGAATACTGGAAGCCGAAGTAACAAGGTCAAACATCACCGCAGCCTTGGTAGGAGATGCTGGCACAAATGCCAAATGCCGAGGGTGATCTATTGGCACAGTAGCCTTTATTAATACATCTTTAAACAAATTAAATGCCTTTTCCCCTCCAATTCCTAAGGGCGTAATTGTTTCCCCTACCAAAGCCTTTAGTTCTGCTTCGTTTTTTGGTTTTCCCAATTCCGGGGAAGGGTGTGTTAGTCGACCTATGGCATATTTCATGACATCTAAAGTCATTTCTACCATTTCAAAATCTACTTTGTGCATGGACATAATCTGCAATATTTTAAAAGAATAAAATCCTAATTAATTGTTAGTCTTAAATGAGTTGTGAAGTAGTCTTTAACTAATCCATCATTATAATAGTAAAGTCTCCCGCCAAAGGATCGAGCGCTTCTATTAAAGAAGGAATCAACCGCTCACCATATTCCAAATAGAGTTCTGAGAAATTAAGGTTGCGCTCTTGCAGGGACCTATTAGGGAAAAGCTGATTTTGAATTTCGGTCATTCGCAACACCTGATCCTCTAATTTTCTTTTTTGTGCACGTAATAGTCGTTTCTCTAGATGATCTAACCCATTAAGCTGCTTCACTTCCTGAGCTTTTACTGCTCCTAAGAATGATGCATCTGTAATTTTTGCCAATTCATAAAGACCTTTAAATTGTTCTATTAAATGCTCTTTTTGAGGGGTAAAATCGATATCTATATTAGAAATTTCCCGAATTTTCTTATTGATAAAACTGCTTTGATCTAAAAATAAGTCTGCAATGGAGATATTCATTTTATCCAATTTCTCATATTGCTTTTGCGTAATCACCAAGGCAGAATTACGAAGTAAAAGCATTGGAAAAGGCACCTCCATTTCGTTAAACATGGCTTTTAGCTGTAACCAATAAGCCAGTTCACCTCCTCCTCCAATATAACATAGATTAGGAAGTATAACTTCTTGATATAAGGGTCTAGTGAGAACATTAGGTGAAAATCTTTCCGGATGATCCATCAATTCCTTTAGAATCTCCTCTTTTGTAAATCGGATTTTAGTGTCGTTAACAAAATACTTCCCGTCTTGCTCTAAAATTCTCTCGCGCACCCCATCTATCAAATAAAAGTAATTAATTTCTCTAGGGTTAACCTGAATTCCATAATTTCCTTTTAATTCCTCTAATCCAACAATGGTCTTATCTACCATTTTATGGGAGGTTTGTTCCAAAAGATCCTTTTCTACATACGGAATTAGGAGGCTTTTTAGTTGCGGATCATTCCCATCTAAAATCACCAGTCCATATTCACCAAAAAGCTCATTAGCAAGATATCGGGTGGCTTCACCCAAAGAGTTATGCTCTAAATAGGCTTTTTCAAACCATTGTTTAAGCTTGTTGGCGTTTATACTTTTCCCTATTTCATTAGAAAAAGCATCACATATTGCTTGTAAGCCATCTGTATCTAAAGAGCCAACTGCTCCCGAAGCTTGTTTGTTCCATTGAAGTTTTTTCCCTCTGAAATTAAAGAAATTAATTTCTTCAAAATCGTGATCTTCGGTCGCCATCCAATAAATAGGGACAAAATCATTTTCTGGAAATTCACGCTTTAGTTTTTTTGTAAGATTAATAGTGGTAATAATCTTATATAAAAAGTACAGAGGACCTGTATATAAATTTAATTGATGCCCCGTAACAACGGTATAAGTCGACTTTTCCTTTAACAGTAAAATATTGGTTTCTGTTGTACTGGAGGTTTTGATGTTTTGATATTGCTCTTTTAGCACGGCAGACAATACCTGTCTGTTTGCAGAGGAAAAACTAGATTTCTCCTTAATTTGCTCCTTAAATTCGGCCAGCTGAGGCTTTCTATTATAAAAGGGATCCAACGCTGGAATCCCCTCCAAATAATCACATATTAAGTCAGAAAAATAACCGGTTTTTTTAAAGGGTATGCCTTTGATGTCCATAAAATATTGGTAATTTCTTAGGTAAAGATAGGGGTTACCCCTTTTTTCACGTCCTAAAAATACGTTAAGAAGTTTAATTTCCCATTTTAATGTAGGAATTTGAGTTTGCCACTGCCATGAAATTCACATATCTAGCTATATCCTTATACCAAGATAATAATATCAGCATTATTCCTTAGATTTGATTACTAGCAATAAATTTAATTCTAAATGAAAAGATTACTATTCTCTATACTGTTTTTGATTACTGCAGTAGCAATTGCCCAAGAAATTAAATCGCCCTCTCAATTTCTGGGATATGAATTAGGCACGGCCTTTACAAGGCATCACAGAGTAGTAGATTACTACAACCACCTTGCTTCCAATGCTCCAGACCGTGTGCAATTAATAGAATATGGAGTAACTAATGAGCAAAGGCCATTAATATTAGCTTATGTTTCTAGTTCAGAAAATATTAGCAATCTGGAGTCTATTAGAGAAGCACATATAAACAACACTAAAGGCAGAGAGTTACCAACAAAAGCCATTGTGTGGCTTAGTTATAATGTACACGGCAACGAAAGTGTTAGTACAGAGACCTCCATGCAAACCATTTATGAATTATTAACCGAAAAGTCTGATTTTTTGGAAGACACTGTAGTAATTATAGATCCTTGTATTAATCCGGATGGACGCGATAGATATGTTAATTGGTATTACCAAAACAAAAACACTCCCCACAACGTAGATCCAAACAGCAAAGAGCATCACGAAGAATGGTTAAACGGGAGACCTAATCACTACATGTTCGATTTAAATAGAGATTGGGCATGGTTAACCCAAGTAGAAAGTCAGCAACGTATCAAAATATACAACCAATGGCTCCCACATATTCATGTAGATTTTCATGAACAGGGTGTAGACAACCCCTATTTCTTTGCTCCTGCTGCCGAACCCTATCATGAGGTAGTCACCGATTTTCAACGCAATTTCCAAAAGGTTATCGGGAAAAATAACGCAAAATATTTCGACGCTAAGGGTTGGTTTTATTTCACCAAAGAGATTTTTGACCTACTCTATCCTAGTTATGGTGACACCTACCCTACTTACAACGGTAGCATTGGAATGACCTATGAGCAAGGCGGTAGTGGCCGCGCCGGATTGGCAATAAAAACTAGTATTGGCGACACCCTTACCTTAAAGGACCGTATATCACATCATTTAACAACTGGCCTCTCTACTGTAGAGATAGCTTCCCAAAATACAGCCCTATTAAATAAGGAGTTTAAAAAATTCTTTCAAAATAATGATTTCGAATATAAGAGCTACGTACTAAGCGGAGATCCTGACAAATTAGAAGCCTTGGGCAACTTATTACAATTACACGAAATTAATTATGGTTGGGCAGAAAATAGTTCTGTTAAAGGATATGATTACGGTTCAGGAAAAACAACCTCTAAAAAAACCTCATCCAAAAATATGGTAGTCTCTACAGACCAACCTAAAGGAACCATGGCAAAAGTACTTATGGAACCTAAAACCAAATTAAGCGATTCTCTTACCTATGACATTACTGCTTGGTCTTTACCCTATGCTTACGGTTTAGATGCGATAGCCTCAAAAACATTGATAAAGATAGGCTCTAAGGATCACTCTTCAGACTCTTGGAACACCTCTAATGACTTGCCTAAAAATGCTTACGCCTATATTGCAGATTGGACCAGTATGAAGGACGCTCGATTTTTATCGGAACTTATAAAACAAAATATACGAATCCGTTATGCCAACCATCCGTTTACCGTGAATGGAAAGGCGTTTAATCGAGGGAGTTTAATCATCACTACAGCCGATAATAAGAACCACAAGACTTTTGTAACTTCATTAGAAGCTGTTTCAAAAAAGCATCAAATTAAGCTTACCGCTACCGAATCTGGTTTTGTAGAAAAAGGAAAAGATTTTGGTTCTAGCTCTGTACCTATGATCACCGACTCCAAGATTGCCATTTTATCTGGAGATCCTACAAGCACATTGCAATTTGGTGAAATCTGGCATTTCTTTGAGCAACAATTGAATTACCCGGTAACAATTTTAGATTCTAAATACTACAGTAGTGTTAACCTATCCGAATACGATGTACTAATTCTACCTAATGGATGGTATGGCAACTTTTTTAATGACTCAAAACTGGCTAGTTTAAAGCAGTTTGTCCTAAAAGGCGGAAAAATAATAGCTATGCAAGGGGCCATAAAAGGTATAAGTGGTAAAAAAGGTTTTGCAATAAAGGAAAAGAAAATTGAGAAGGATAGCTTAGAAAATTATCCTCTACATGACGATTCTGAAAGAGAATACATAAAAAACACTATCACTGGGGCTATTTTTAAAACCAAGGTAGACCCAACACACCCTTTAGCATATGGGTATCCCGATCATTATTTTTCACTTAAGCTTGGGAAAGCAGCCTATGAAAAGTTAGATACAGGTAGTGTGGCCTATTTAGAAAAAGATAGTTCTCCTGTTTCTGGTTTTGCGGGAAGTGAGGCATTAAAAGAAATACAGGAAACACTAGTTTTTGGAGTAGAAAACCACGGAAAGGGACAGGTTATCTATATGGTAGACAATCCTTTATTCCGAGGCTTTTGGGAGAATGGGAAGCTTTTTTTTGTGAACGCCCTTTTCATGGTGCAATAGATATAAAACAACCAGACCAATTATTATGGATAATATACAAGAAGCAGTAAACCTTCAAAGGGAGTTCTTCCAATCTAATACTACCAAAGAGGTAGCATTTAGGATTACTCAATTAAGAAAGTTAGAGTCTGTACTTAGAGAAAATGAAGATGCTCTTCATGAGGCTATTTACAAGGACTTTAAAAAATCGGTCTTTGAAAACTATACGACAGAAATCAGCCTGCTTTATCACGATATTAAAGAAGCTATAAAGAACGTTTCAAAATGGTCTAAGAAAAAGCGGGTTAGGACCAATTTAGCCAATCTTCCCGCAAGATCGTATATTATTCCTGAACCCTTGGGAGTAAGTTTAATTATTGGCGCATGGAATTATCCGTATCAACTATCCCTTGCCCCTGCAATAGCTGCCATTGCCGCCGGAAATACGGTTGTGTTAAAACCAAGCGAGCTTCCCATAAATACCAGTAATGCCATGGCCAAGCTGATTAACGAGAATTTTAACCCAAATTTCTTTAAGGTTGTGGAAGGTGGTGTTCCAGAAACAACAGCACTTTTAAATCAAAAATTTGATAAGATATTCTTTACTGGAAGCATTCCCGTAGGTAAAATTGTGTATCAGGCCGCTGCAAAAAATCTTACTCCCGTAACCCTAGAACTAGGAGGTAAGAGTCCTGCTATAATCACTGAAAATTGCGATCTTAAGATCACGGTAAAGCGGTTAATTTGGGGGAAATTCCTAAATGCTGGTCAGACCTGTATCGCCCCAGACTATGTTGTAGTTCATCGATCTATAAAAGATCAATTTTTAGAAATGGCAAAACAGGAAATAGAAGAATCCAAGTTCTTAGTGGAGGAGGATAACTATGTGCAAATTATAAATGATGCCAACGTAACGCGACTAATTTCTTTGATAGATGCCGATAAGATATACACTGGAGGGAAATACAACACTGATACCCGAATTATAGAACCTACCATTTTAACCGATATAACTTTTGACCACGAGGTGATGGAGGACGAAATTTTTGGACCAATACTTCCGGTTATCGAATATGATGAACTTGATGCTATTATTGCCAAAATAAAAGAGCGACCAAAACCCTTGGCCTGCTATGTGTTTACGAAAGATAGTGAGGCAAAACAAAAAGTATTAGATCAGATTTCCTTTGGCGGAGGTGCTGTTAACGATGCCGTGATGCATATTGCCAACAGTAATTTAGGCTTTGGTGGGGTTGGAGATAGTGGTATAGGAGCTTACCATGGAGAGCATGGGTTTAGGGCATTCTCACATTATAAAGGAATATTAGACAAAGCTACATGGATAGAACCGAATCTAAAATATCACCCCCATACCAAAAGCAAACTAAAATGGATAAAACGACTGATAGGATAATGCATTGTACTATGAAAATTTCTAAGCTTTTTAGCTTTAATATTCTTGTAATACTACTTTATCTAAACCCAATGTCCATAATTGGTCAGTCCTCAAGGGAACCACTTAAGCTTGGAGTAGCCGGACTCTCCCATGACCATGTTCATTGGATCCTGAGCAGGCCTGATTTAGGGGATATAGAGATTGTTGGGATTGTAGAACCCAATAAAGAGCTAGTGGCAAGACATGCAAAACACTATGGATTTTCTATGGACCTAGTATTTAACACTTTGGAGGAGATGATCACCCAAGTAAAGCCACAAGCTGTTGCCGCATTTGGCAGTATTTATGATCACCTCTCCGTGGTAGAAGCCTGTGCTCCTAAAGGAATCCATGTAATGGTAGAGAAGCCTTTGGCAGTTAGTATGGATCACGCTTTAAAAATGAAGTCGCTAGCCGAAAAACATAATATTCATCTCCTCACCAACTATGAAACAACTTGGTATGCTTCTAACCATAAGGTGAATGAGATGGTTCAATCCAATAAAATTGGGGATTTGCGTAAAATTGTGGTTCATGACGGCCATGAAGGCCCTAAAGAGATTGGGGTAAGCAAAGAGTTTTTAAAATGGCTTACCGATCCAAAATTAAACGGTGCAGGGGCCTTAACAGACTTCGGTTGTTACGGAGCCAATTTAATTACTTGGCTCACAAAAGGCGAAAAACCGGAAGCAGTAATGGCATTGACCCAAACCATGAAACCCGAAATATATCCGAAGGTAGATGATGAGGCTACTATTATTTTGCGATATCCAAAAATGCAAGGTATAATTCAAGCTTCCTGGAATTGGCCTTTTTCTAGAAAAGACATGGAGGTGTATGGTAATACAGGGTACCTTATTAGTGACAATAGCACTGACATGAGATTTAGATATAAAAACGACAAGTCTGAACAAAAGGAGCGACTAAAACCACTTAGCAATCCGTATAAAGATCCCTTCAGCTTATTAGTAGCGGTTATAAATAACGAGATTATTCTACAGGACCACGATCTCCCAGCGCTAGAGAATAATATGTTGGTAGTAGAAATTTTGGAAGCTGCTAAAGAAAGTGCCCGGACAGGAAAATGGATAAATTTAAAGTAAACTACCTCGGGGCAAGCCCACAAGGAATTAAAAGAAAAAAACGGATTGATTTCGAGGCCTGCCTGGAAGATTCGGGCAAGACAGCCTCGGAGCATTTAAATCTCGATTATCGAGTAAATCTTTCAAGAAAATTATAAGCTCCTCGTATATAAAGTGGGGGAAATGAACATTCAATAGATAGAATATTCTAGCAATAGTTATTTTCACCTAAATCGGCTCAATTCAAATTAAACTATATTTACATCCAATTCATTTATGGATCATCCTATCCAGATAAGGACGTCAATACCAAAGTATCATGAAGAATATATTTGATTCTAAAGTTACAGAAGAAATCATAAGTAGAGTAAATAGGCTAACCCCAACCACAGCTCCAAAATGGGGTAAGATGAACGTAGCACAAATGCTAGCCCATTGCAACGTACCTTATGAAATGGTGTACACAGACAAACATCCTCAGCCCAACGGATTGATGAAGTTAATGCTAAAGCTATTTGTAAAGCAAACCGTAGTCAATGAAAAGCCATACAAGAAAAATAGCAGGACGGCTCCAGCGTTTATAATAGCTGATGAAAGAGATTTTGAAAAAGAAAAAAGCCGATTAACGGAATACCTTATAAAAACCCAGAAACTAGGAGAAGAATATTTTCATCAAAAAGAATCACATTCTTTTGGAAAATTATCTAAGTCAGAATGGAACAATCTCTTTTACAAACACCTTAACCATCATCTAGAGCAATTTGGCGTTTAAACGTTAGGGGGCAACTTTGTTAAACCTGAAACATAATACGCTATTATAGCCCCCTTATCTATTACCTTTTGTTTTATTCTATATATTTAAGGTTTTTCTTTCATACGCGTTCCATGATTGGAAATTATGATAAAAAAACAACGAATAATCACCCTATTTTAAAACCATGAAAAACACCTCATTTCTATTTCTTTTATCCTTTACTATTTTGCTATTCGCCTGTTCTTCTCAAGAGCAAAAAATGGGCGAATTTAAATTACTACCACAACCACAAGAATTCAACATCACTGGAGTAAGCACTTTTTCTCCATCCATGGAGATAGCGCATGCAGGCCTTAACCAAGAAACGTTACCCATACTTACCCGTGGCATTCTACCTTTAAAAGAAGACGATAACAAGGGGAAATCGCATCTCAACTACCAAATAGATGCCGCTATGGATATACCCTCTGAAGGCTATACCCTTTCTATAGCAAAAGAATCTATAGATATTAAAGCAAAGGATGAAGCCGGACTTTTTTATGCTTTTGCTACCCTAGAGCAGTTATATGAAGATGCCAAGGATCAAAAAGTAAATCTACCCTTATGTGAAATTACAGATTACCCAAAACTATCTTATAGGGCCGTACATATAGATGTAAAGCATCACTTGGAAAAAACGGATTATTACTACGGTTTAATGAACAAACTTGCTAGTTATAAGGTAAACGGAATAATCTTAGAAATAGAAGATAAATTAAAATTTAAACGACAACCTACTATCGCCTCCGAGGATGCTCTAAGCATTGAAGAATGGAGGAAAATTAGTGATTACGCTAAAGAGCGAAATATAGAGATTAGTCCGCTAGTACAAGGTCTTGGTCACGCTTCCTTTATTTTAAAGCATCCAGAATATCACGACTTACGTGACAACCCAAATAGTGATTGGGCTTTTAACCCTTTAGACCCCAAAACTTATGAGGTTCAGTTTGACTTATATTTAGACGCTATGGAGGCCTTTCCTCATGGAAAATACCTTCATGTAGGGGGAGACGAGGTACATACTACAGGAAGAGACAGTAAAGAACCTGCTTTAAAACTTCAGTTAATCTGGTTAGACAAGGTATCTAAATTTGCTGAAGAGCATAATAGGACTCCAATATTCTGGGACGACATGCCCTTATTACAGGCAGACGTGTACGCTCCTATGTTTAAGCCAGAAATGACCGAAGAAGAAGTAGAAAAGGTTTGGGAAGAGAACGAACATAAACTACTTGCCTTTTTGGATGATTTTCCAAAGAACTGTATTTATATGCGATGGAATTACGAAACTCCCCAAGCTCCAGGCAATATAAAAGCCATGCAATGGTTTACGGATCATGGAATGGAAGTTATGGGTGCTACCGCTGGCCAGACACGATGGGTATTAATGCCACAAAACGACAGTAATATGGACAATATTAGATCCTTTGCTGTTAGCTCTATAGAAAGTGGTTCCAAAGGTTTATTATTAACACTTTGGGATGATGACTCCCCTCACTTTGAATTGTATATGCGTGGAATTTTAGCCTTTGCCGAATATTCATGGACGGGAGATAAACGCAGTAACGAAGAGATAAAATCTGCCTTTAGGCAAAGAGAATATGGTTACCCCCTAGCAGCAACTGAAAATGCTTTTATAAGCGATTTGGAAGAACCAGTAGCGTTTTGGAAAAATGCCTTATTAAAAGGCAACAAACGCAACTATTTAAAAACCATGCAAAACCCTATGGAAGACGGTCTTATGGACTTCCCAAACATTAACGATAAAGGAGCATGGAGTATTGCTAATGAAGACCGACTGGAAAAAGCAGCTCAGTATATAGAATTAACAGACAGTATTGCAAAAAAGATCACCGCAGCTAGATCTAAGGCCCTTAGAAACGATTATAATTTACAAGTATACGAGCAGGTAAATAAATTAGCCCAGTATAGTCCTAAAATATTATTGACATTAGCGGAGTATGACAGTGCAAAAAATCAAGATGAAATTATTGCCTCTTCCGAAAAACTAAAGGAATTGAAGTCAGGATTTAATTCCCTTAGAAAAGAGCTAGAAAATGTATATCGAAAAACTAGAATACTCAATAAACCGGAAAATTATATTCTAGATCAGGATCACCATGTACATCTAGCAAATCAATCTTTGAACTTCGATTGGCAATTTTATGCCGAGATGTTATTTTTTGAAAAATTAGACGAAGAGCTAGAAAAAGAAATGTATATGGAAATTTCAGATCCATTAAAAAAATAACTGGAAAATACATTATAAACAGTCGATAGCAGTCAATAAATTTATTGCAGTGATCTTATCCTTTATAAAAGTTTATTTCAGTATATTTCGGCACTAAAACCCGATACTCAAATTGGGCTTAAGGAGCGGATATGAAAGAGAAGGAAGGCACACGAATAAATAAATATTTAAGTGAAATGGGCTACTGCTCTAGAAGAGCAGCAGACAAACTAATAGATCAAGGTAAGGTTACTATTAACGGCAAGGTACCGGAAATGGGCACTAGAATTTCTGAGGGAGACGAAGTACGTGTAGACGGAAAACTCATTTCAGAACCACAGGCCAAACCTGTCTATATTGCGTTTAACAAGCCTATCGGTATTGTTTGTACTACTGATACAAGACGAGAAAAGGACAATATTGTAGATTTCATTAATTACCCAAGTAGAATATTTCCAATTGGAAGGTTAGACAAACCTAGTGAAGGGCTAATTCTATTGACCAATGACGGGGATATTGTAAATAAAATTTTACGTGCTAGCAATAATCACGAAAAAGATTATATCGTTAGCGTAGATCGTCCTATTACCGAAGAATTCTTGGAAAACATGAGTAATGGGGTTCCTATTTTAGGCCAAATGACCAAAAAATGTAAGCTAGTGAAGCTTGGTAAATTTGAGTTTAAAATAACCCTAACCCAAGGACTAAACAGACAAATTCGGCGGATGTGTGAGTATTTCAACTACAACGTAACCTCCTTAAGACGGATACGCATTATGAACATTAAGTTAGATATACCTGTAGGTACTTGGCGCGATTTAACCGATAAGGAACTACAGGAAATAACCACCATGGTTAATACTTCCACTAAAACACCAAAACCCTAACATTCCCCTTACTACAAATAAATAATGGACAATAAAATAAACATAGAGGATATAGAGAACATAGAACTGTCCTATTTAAGCTTGGATGACTATCAGGAATTAAAGTCCGCTATGATTGCGTCCTATACTACTATGCCTCATTCTTATTGGAGAGAGCATCAGATAGAAACGCTAATTAAGCGGTTTCAAGAAGGGCAAGTAGTTATTAAGGTGAATAACCAAATTGCTGGTTGCGCCCTGTCCATTATTATTAATTATAACGATTTTGACAATCAACATACCTACCAACAGATTACCGGAGATTACACCTTTAACACGCATTCTTCGGATGGGGATATATTATACGGTATAGACGTTTTTATAAAACCCGAGTATAGAGGTATGCGATTAGGAAGACGACTCTATGATTATAGGAAAGATCTATGTGAACGCCTAAATTTAAAAGGGGTTGCCTTTGGCGGAAGAATACCCAACTACCACAAATATATGGATACGCTTACTCCTAAAGCGTATATAGAAAAAGTGAAGAGTAAGGAGATTCACGACCCTGTACTTAATTTCCAAATTTCAAATGACTTTCATCCTACTAGGATCTTAAAACATTATTTGGAGGGTGATGCCGCATCCAATGAATATGCTGTACTATTAAAATGGGACAATATTTATTATGAAAAAGTAAATAAAAAACCTTCCACCAATAAAAGGGTAGTTAGATTAGGTCTAATACAATGGCAAATGAGGCCATACAAAAACTTGGAAGATGTACTTCAACAAGCGGAATTTTTTATCGATTCTGTTTCTAGTTATCGTTCAGATTTCGCGTTGTTCCCAGAGTTTTTCAATGCCCCTTTGATGGCTGAAGACAATCACCTATCAGAGCCAGAAGCTATTCGTAATCTAGCCTTACACACCTCTACCATAGTTCAGAAATTCTCCGAATTAGCCATATCCTATAATATCAATATTATTACGGGAAGCATGCCAGAAGTAAAGGATGGCAAGCTTTATAATGTAGGTTATTTGTGTAAACGAGACGGTACTAAAGAAAGATACGAAAAATTACACGTTACTCCAGATGAAGAACGGGTTTGGGGGATGCAGGGTGGTAATCAATTAAAAACATTTGATACAGACTGTGGTAAGATTGGTATCCTAATCTGTTACGACTCAGAATTCCCAGAATTAAGCAGACTCCTTGCCGATGAAGGGATGGACATACTTTTTGTTCCCTTTCTAACAGATACCCAAAACGGATACTCTAGAGTGCGGAATTGTGCCCAAGCAAGAGCTATAGAAAACGAATGTTATGTGGCAATCGCAGGGAGTGTAGGTAACTTACCCAAGGTACACAATATGGATATCCAATACGCACAATCCATGGTATTCACCCCTTGTGATTTTGCTTTTCCCGCCAATGGAATTAAGGCAGAAGCTACGCCAAATACCGAAATGATCTTAATAGTTGATCTAGATTTAGATCTATTAACAGAATTAAATCAGTTTGGAAGTGTCAGAAATTTAAAAGACAGAAGAAAAGACATCTTTGATCTAAGAAAATTAAACCCTTAAAACACAAACTTAGATCCTTAAACGCTGCGTCCTAAGAATTTGATCTTCGGTTGATTAATAAATTTAGAAGAATGGGAATAGGTAAGCTATGCTCCCCTCCTTCTCATTGAACTATGGTACTATAGCTACCATTTCCCTCCATAATTAAGTTTAAATAAATTTAGGGTAATTCACTTAAATTCATTATCTTAGAAATAGGAAGCTTCCTCATTTAAGCAATATAACTTTAACTAAAATCTGGAAAAATACTCGTTATAACGTAAGAATGAGTAATACTAAAATAAACAACCAGATTAGGACATTGGCGATAACTTAATCTTCAATCTCTCCACTCTTGTGTTCGGATACAATCAATAGACCTTATCAACTAATATCAATGAAGGGAAGCAAAATTGATTGACTCAAATCCTAGATAGCAAATCTCGACATTTTACAATACTGATTTTAAAAAAAGTATTCTATGCAACAAATAACCATAAATATAAGAACAAGAATAATAGTGGTGACACTTCAGGTGTTGTTGTTTCTAGGAACAACTCATCAACTATGGGCTACCACTATGTTTCAAGACATTCAGGACCAAGAAACCTCCTATACCATCTATCAGGGTACTATAACTGATAGTCAATCCAACAAACCTTTGGTATTAGCCAATATTTCCTTGGAAAACTCTAATATTACCACCGTAAGCAACGCTGAGGGCGACTTTTCGTTAAAAATCCCAAAAGACATTACACAGGGTAACGTAATCATTTCATTTTTAGGATACCGAACTACAAAAATCCCTTTAACTCAATTAAAGAATAATAAAAATAGGATTGCTTTGGAAGCCTCAGCTATAGAGTTGCCGGAAGTAAGTGTTGCTATTCCCAAAGATGCCAAAGCTTTGGTATGGGAAACCTTAAAGAGAAGAGGCGACAATTACTTTGATGAACCTACTATAATGACGGCCTTTTACAGGGAAACCATTAAAAAAAGAAGAAAGAACGTATCCCTATCTGAAGCGGTTGTCAATATTTACAAAACTCCTTATAACACAGACCGAAGGGATGCCATAACATTATACAAATCTAGAAAAAGCACGGATTACAGTAAATTAGATACAGTGGTCTTGAAATTGCAGGGAGGTCCATTTAACACCTTGTTTGTTGATTTGGTAAAATACCCCCAATACATTTTCAGCGATGATACCTTTGATGATTATAATTTTAGTTTTGAAAATTATACCCGTATCAATAACAGCCTAATCTATGTGATAAATTTTAAGCAAAAAGAAACCATAACCGCACCTCTATATCAAGGTAAATTATATATAGATGGAGAAAGAAAAGTATTAACCAGTGCCGTATTTTCCTTAAATATAACTAACAAGGAAGAAGCTGCTAGATTATTTGTCCGTAAAAAGCCAGCAAAAGCAAATGTGTGGCCCACAGATATTGCTTATAGAGTAGATTACAGGGAGAAGAATGGGAAATGGTACTATGGATATAGTAATGTGTTATTGGTATTTAAGATTAATTGGGACGACAAACTGTTTAACTCTGTTTATAGCATGACCTCTGAAATGGCTGTAACGGATTGGGAAAAGAATACCACTGGTGATATTCCAAAGTTTAAAAATCGATTAAAATCATCGGTTATATTAAATGATGAGGCAACGGGCTTTTCCGATCCAGAATTTTGGGGAGAATATAATATCATAGAGCCAGAAAAATCTATAGAATCGGCAATTAAAAAAATTCAGAGACAATTAAGACGGTCGGGGGATAAGAACAATCAACCAGTTAAATAAGCTTACAGCTCACAATACTTATTAGGGAGGGATGATACCTTTGTATCTCCCCCCTTTTTTTATGGAATTTTGTTATTTTAGCTCATATTCCCAATTTTATGAAAAAGAGAAGAGAATTCTTAAAAAAAGCCACTGGGGTAGGAATGGCGTGTATGACCCCATCTATATTATTATCTCAGTCATCTACACCAGCACCTCACATATCATCAGTTAAAGCAAAAGCACTAAAAAAAGGGGACACTATTGGGTTAGTAGCTCCAGGTTTTGCCATCCCATTATTTGTATTAGAGAAAGCCAAGGAAACACTGATAAAAATGGGTTTTATCCCTTATCATACAGATAGAATTCTAGGCAATCATGGTTACTTTAGCAATACAGATGAGGAAAGAGCTGCAGACCTAAACGAAATGTTTGCAAACCCTAAGATAGATGGTATCCTTTGTGCAAGGGGAGGGTACGGATGTACCCGCATTATGCACATGATTGATTATGATATTATTAGAAATAACCCAAAAACATTTATCGGTTTTAGTGATATCACAGCTCTTTTAAACGGGATATATCAAAAAACAGGCTTAATAACCTTCCACGGACCAGTGGGAAGCACAATCACGGATGACTATAGTATAGCTCAATTAAAGCGAGTGGTAATGCATACTAGAGCAAAACAAGCTCTAAAAAATAAAGTATACCCCCTTAATTCCGAGTTTAAGAAACCCGAATATGACCAATATATTATCTGCCCTGGAAAAGTAAGTGGAAAACTAGTTGGTGGAAGTCTTACTTTGGTAAGTGCGCTAGTTGGCACTCCCGATGAAATAGACTTTACAGACGCCATTGTTTGTTTAGAAGAAATTGAAGAAGCACCATACCGTATAGACAGAATGCTTACTCAATTGATTCACAGCAAAACCTTCCATAAAGCAGCTGGATTTGCCTTAGGGGTATTTAAAGGGTGTGATCGCATTCCAGCCCCCACAACTTTCACCCTGAAAGAGGTTATAATGGATAGAATAGCCCCTTTAAATGTTCCTGCCGTATACGGACTTACCTTTGGTCATATAGATCATAACTTTACATTTCCAATAGGAACAATGGCTTCACTAGATGCCGATAAAATGAAACTTACTTTATTGGAAACCTCTGTACAATAAATTGAAGAAACTAAGAAATATAAAAAAATCCCCACTTAAATAAGCGGGGATTTTTTATATCAGCATAGTGAACACAGCCTAATTGGCCACTTCACTAATAAATTTAAGTCGATACAACCTGAGCTCCTCGTCCTCATAGTCACCATCAAACTCTTTTAATGCGTCTTCTAAATTATCAGATTCAGCTTCTAAAAAGTAATCATGGATTTCTTCTTGTTGATCTTCATCTAGAATATCATCAATCCAATAGCTTAAATTTAATTTAGTACCGCTAAATACAATCTGTTCCATTTCCTTTATCAGTTCATTTAGCTCCAATCCTTTCGCGGAAGCAATATCATCTAAAGGTAGTTTCCTGTCAACATTCTGAATAATATATAGTTTTAATGCAGAATTAGCACCCGTACTTTTTACAACAAGATCATCGGGTCTTATTATATCATTATTCTCAACGTAAGAAGCAATTAACTCTAAAAATGGTTTCCCATATCTCTTAGCCTTCCCTTCCCCTACTCCGTTTATATTAACCAATTCTTCTACGGTTATTGGGTATTTTAAGGCCATATCCTCTAATGATGGATCTTGGAACACTACAAATGGAGGGACATCTAACTTATGAGCTTGCTTCTTTCTTAAGTCTTTTAACATTGCATACAACTTACTATCTGCCACTCCCCCTCCTGCTTTTGCTGCACTTACAATAGCATCATCAGATTCTTTATTGTACACATGATCCATAGTCATCATAAACGAGGTAGGATTTTCTGCAAACTCTTTCCCAGCAGGAGTAACATGAAGAATTCCATATTGCTCTATCTCCTTTTTCAATAAACCGGCTACTAGCATCTGACGAATCAACGCCATCCAATACCCTTTATCCTTTTCCTTTCCGATTCCGAAAAATTCTTTTTCATCGGTTTTATGGGAGGAGATTAAAGCATTACTCTTTCCTGTTAGGGCCTTTACTACCTCCTTAGATTTAAATTTCTCACTGGTGCCAGTCACAACTTGAAGCACCTTAAGAACATTATCCTTGGCTTCTTGTTTTTCTTTAGGGTTACGAGAATTATCATCCATATCTGCTCCCTCTCCATTTATTTCGTCAAACTCTTCTCCAAAATAATGAAGGATAAACTTTCTTCGGGAAATTGAGGTCTCTGCAAAGGCAACAACTTCTTGTAAAAGAGCATTCCCTATTTCTTGTTCTGCAACGGGTTTGCCAGACATAAACTTCTCTAATTTCTCAATATCCTTATATGAGTAATACGCCAGGCAATGACCTTCGCCACCATCTCTACCAGCGCGACCTGTCTCCTGATAATAGCTCTCTATACTTTTAGGAATATCGTGGTGGATAACAAAGCGTACATCGGGTTTATCTATTCCCATTCCAAAGGCAATTGTAGCAACTACCACATCTACATCTTCCATTAAGAACATGTCCTGATGCCTAGATCTGGTCTTAGCATCAAATCCGGCATGGTAAGGCACTGCACTAACTCCATTTACCTGTAACACCTGGGCCAATTCTTCTACTCGCTTACGGCTTAAGCAGTATATAATTCCCGATTTCCCTTTATTTTGTTTTACAAAACGAATAATATCTGCATCTACATTTTGGGTTTTTGGGCGCACCTCATAAAATAAATTAGGCCTATTAAAGCTAGCCTTAAAGACTTTTGAGTCTCCAATACCTAAGTTTTTTATTATATCTTCCTGTACCTTAGGGGTAGCAGTAGCGGTTAGCGCAATAATAGGAATCCCATCCCCTAATCTTTTTACAATGGATTTCAGATTTCTGTATTCTGGTCTAAAATCATGTCCCCATTCAGAAATACAATGTGCTTCGTCCACGGCGACAAAAGAAATTTTTTCACCTTGTAAGAAATCAACATACTCATCCTTAGTTAAAGACTCTGGAGCTACGTATAATAGCTTAGTTACTCCCTCGCTAACATCTTTCTTAACCTGTTTAATTTCAGTTTTGGTAAGAGAGGAGTTAAGAACATGAGCTACCCCAGCATTTTCTGAAAGCCCCCTGATGGCATCAACCTGGTTTTTCATTAAGGCTATTAATGGAGAGACCACAATCGCTGTTCCTTCTTGCATTAATGCAGGTAGCTGATAACACAGGGATTTTCCCCCTCCGGTGGGCATAATTACAAAGGTGTTATTCCCTTGTATTATATTTTCTACTACTCCCTTTTGTAAACCTTTAAATTGGGAGAACCCAAAATACTTCTTTAGAGACGCAGCTAAATCAACATCTTCAATACTCATTCCGTACTTTACCATTTTCATCATATTTTTTGGCAACCACACCAAAAGTTAAGTAATTTTTCAGATTAAAATTAAATATTGTCCAGAAATAAATTCTTAATATTTAAATATATCCTATATACTTTAGTTTATGTAATTTTACAGTTTTAAATATAATACTTTCTTTTACGATAGAAATTTCACAACATAATTTAACATTATTTTGAGCAATCATAATGCTATTCTGGCGATAGCGAAAAAGACAATTGAAACCGAAGCAGAGGCAATAAACCAACTTTCCTCACTGTTAAACGATGATTTTTCCAAAGCCGTTGAATGCATACGCACCTCCAAAGGTAGGGTTATTATTTCGGGTATCGGAAAAAGTGCCCTTATAGCCTCAAAAATAGTTGCTACTCTAAATTCAACTGGCACCCCTGCTATTTTTATGCATGCTGCAGATGCCATACATGGCGACCTAGGAACCATCCAGGAAAACGATGTGGTAATCTGCATTTCTAAAAGTGGTAATACCGCGGAAATAAAAATGCTAGTTCCTTTAATTAAACGCGGGAATAACAAGCTAATAGGGATGACCGGAAATACAGATTCCTTTTTAGCACAGCAATCAGACTTTGTACTAAATACTTATGTTGAAAAAGAGGCCTGTCCCAATAATCTGGCCCCGACAACTAGTACAACAGCACAATTGGTAATGGGAGATGCTCTAGCGATATGTTTATTAGAACTAAAAGGGTTTAGTAGTAAAGATTTTGCAAAATACCATCCTGGAGGAGCATTGGGTAAAAAACTTTACCTAACCGTTGGCGATCTAGCCACTACTAACGAAGTTCCTAAAGTTGATATAACAAGCGATGTAAAGTCTGTAATTGTAGAAATTTCAGAAAAAATGCTTGGTGCCACTGCTGTCATGGAGAATAATAAGATTGTAGGCATCGTGACCGATGGAGATATCAGACGCATGTTAAACAAATTTGATACCATCTACGGCTTAACTGCTAAAGATATTATGAGCAGCACCCCAAAAACGATAGATGTGAATGTTTTAGCCATAAAAGCCTTAGAACTAATGCAGGCTAAAGGCATTTCGCAATTATTGGCTGTGGATGGAGACAATTACAAAGGAATAGTACATTTACATAATTTAATAAAAGAAGGAATACTATAATGGCAAAAAACAAAAAGACCCCCGATGAAATGTCTTTCCTAGACCATTTAGAGGAGTTAAGATGGCATTTAATACGTGCAACCTTAGCTATTGTAATAATAGGGAGTATCGCCTTTTTAATGAAGGACTTCATATTTGGCACCGTAATTTTTGGGCCAATGATGCCCGAATTCCCAACTTATGAAGTTTTTTGTAACCTATCTAAGATGCTAGGTTTTAGCGAGGCTTTTTGTAGTGCCGAGCCGTTGTTTACAGTGCAAAGTAGACAGATGTCTGAACAGTTTTCTGCACATATCTGGACCTCTATTTGGGCAGGTTTTATTGTAGGGTTTCCCTATGTGCTCTATGAGCTTTGGAAATTTATAGCTCCTGGACTCTATGATTCTGAAAGACAAAATGCAAGAGGCTTCATCTTTATAGCCTCTGCTCTATTTTTCACGGGTGTATTGTTTGGTTATTATGTGGTAGCACCGCTATCTATTAACTTCCTAGGAGGTTACTCTATTAGCGACACTGTAATAAGAGAAATAGACCTAAGTTCCTATATCTCAACGGTAAGAGCAGCAGTAATAGCATGTGGATTAATATTTGAACTTCCTATAATTATCTATTTCTTAACTAAAATTGGACTAGTTACACCAGAGGTATTACGCAAATACCGTAAAATAGCCTTGGTAGTAGTATTAATCCTATCAGCAGTTATTACTCCTCCCGATGTGGCGAGTCAAATTATTGTAGCAATCCCCATACTGATACTATATCAGGTAAGCATCTATATTTCAAAAGTAGTCTTAAGAAACGAAGCTAAAAAAATGAAACGCAATGCCAAATCAAGTTAAAGAGTTTAATGAATATCGCTCCAAAATGAATGAAAAGATTTTGGGAGATAATAACAAATTAATAAAGCGAATCTTCAATTTAGACACTAATGCATACGCTGCTGGAGCCTTAGACGTTAAAACTAAGGAGCTTTTAGGCTTAGTAGCCTCTGCCGTATTACGTTGTGATGACTGCGTAAAGTATCACTTAGAAAGCGCACAT
Organism: Arenibacter latericius DSM 15913; assembly: GCF_000424985.1. Lineage (GTDB taxonomy): Bacteria > Bacteroidota > Bacteroidia > Flavobacteriales > Flavobacteriaceae > Arenibacter > Arenibacter latericius. The sequence goes on along the minus strand of NZ_AUKX01000011.1, from coordinate 28,371 downwards.
AATGAGGGAGCCACTAAGGAAGAAGTGATGGAAACCTTAGGGATTGCTACATTGGTTGGAGGTACAATTGTTGTACCACACCTACGTAGAGCTTATGAATATTGGGAAGCACTAGAAGAATTACAAGGTTAAAAAATCTACAATTTCTTTTCCCTGAATAAGATAAGCGTTAGTTTTGAGGAATAGCAACAGAAAATATGAAGCTAAGAGCGGAAAATATAATGAAGTCCTACCGAGGACGACAAGTAGTTAAAGGAATTTCCTTAGAAGTCAATCAAGGTGAAATTGTAGGTTTACTAGGGCCAAATGGAGCCGGAAAAACAACCTCTTTTTACATGATCGTAGGTTTGATTAAACCTAATGGTGGCAAAATATTTCTAGACAAAATGGAAATCACCAAATTCCCCATGTACAAGAGGGCCCAAAACGGAATTGGTTACTTGGCTCAGGAAGCTTCCGTCTTTAGAAAACTAAGTATTGAAGAAAATATTCTGAGTGTATTACAGCTAACCAAATTAAGTAAGAAGGAACAGTTGATGAAAATGGAATCCCTTATTGAAGAGTTTGGCCTCGGTCATATTCGTAAAAACAGGGGCGATCTATTGTCTGGGGGAGAAAGAAGACGTACTGAAATAGCTAGAGCACTAGCAACCGATCCTAAATTTATTTTATTGGACGAACCCTTTGCTGGGGTAGACCCGGTAGCCGTTGAAGATATACAGCGAATCGTAGCTCAACTTAAAAATAAGAATATAGGTATTTTAATTACGGACCATAACGTTCAAGAAACACTAGCTATTACAGAACGCTCTTATCTAATGTTTGAAGGTGGAATTTTAAAATCCGGTATACCCGAAGATTTGGCTGCTGATGAAATGGTTCGTAAAGTATATCTGGGACAAAACTTTGAACTCCGTAAAAAGAAATTAGATTTTTAATAGTTTTTATAGTCTGCCGCCCCTTTACTAAAATACTCACTTAGACCTTAGCATATTTAGCTAATATTATTCCTAGGAAATATCTCTCTTAGCAAGAAATCTTTAAAGAATAACAGCTATTCCACTTTTTTTCTGCTATCTAACTGAATTACTATAGAGCTTAATACATATAGGAATATAATTGCTGGGATAGCCATAAACTTAATGGTTAATATCAGCACTAAACTCACTACGATAAAGATATATCGCAACGCGTTTTCCTTAAAGCTCCAATTGTCAAACTTTAAGGCAAACAACTTAATAGGAGCATTTAATAAAAAGGTACTCAACAATGTTGTGACTATTAAAAAGACATCGTTAAGGATAATATCATTTAAGAGGTCATTATTATGATACCTAAGAATCAGCGGAAAAGACAATATTAACATGGCATTTGCGGGCGTTGGCAATCCTACAAAAGAGGAAGTTTGATTTTCATCAATATTGAATTTTGCCAAGCGATAAGCGGACCCCATAGTGATTAAAAATCCCAAGAAAGGGAACCATGACATCTCAGAAATACTTTCTGTAAATGTTTCCGTTACTACGGAAGTTGCTCCGGTATTCCACCCCCCATGGATAGCCATACTCAACAATTGATACATTACAATTCCAGGAACTAATCCACTAGTAATTACATCAGCCAACGAGTCTAACTGCAATCCCAATTCACTTTTAACATCTAAGGCTCGGGCTGCCAAGCCATCAAAGAAATCGAAAAAAATCCCTAAAAAAACAAAAAGGGCTGCAATCTCCAATTGATTTTTCACCGCAAATACAGTTGCAATACAACCGCAAAGTACGTTTAACAAAGTAATAAAGTTTGGTATATGCCTTTTCATAGATTTAGATTTCTTTTGTAAAATATTGTACCTAACCGTAACAAGGATCTTTAAATCATATAGAACCAAGATAGGTAAATAGGGGTAAAAATACCACTTATTAAAAAAAGCTGTTAAAATATATGTACTTTTTTATAATCCGGCCACCCGGTGTTCTTAAATCCTTTTATTTATTCGATATTTGCGACAATTATCGGCTACTAATAACCTCTCCCATTACAATATGTGGTTAAAAAATCAAATATTTTTATTTTTTTTCAGTATTTCCATATTCTGTGGTGCTCAACAGAGCCAGATATCTCCCAATGCACAAATAAGCGTACTCACTTGTGGGGCTGGTGACGATCTGTATACCACCTTTGGTCATAGCGCTTTTAGAGTACAAGATCCCGTGCAAGGAATTGATGTAGTTTACAACTATGGTACCTTTGATTTTAACCCCCCAATGTTTTATGTGGATTTTGCCAAGGGCAATTTGTTTTATTCCCTCAGTAAGCAGGAAACACCCTACTTTTTATATGCCTATGAATTAGAAAACAGATGGGTTAAGGAACAGCAGCTGGATCTTGATCTTGCTCAAAAAAACAAACTATACAAATTCCTTGAAATTAATCACCTACCAGAAAACAGGGATTATAAATACGATTTCTTTTACAATAACTGTGCAACCAAAATTGGAGATGTCCTTGAAGAAACTCTAGGCACCAAATTGCATTTTGAAGACCAATTAGAGGAAAAATACACTTTTCGAGAATTGCTACATCAAAAATTAACCTTAAATTCTTGGTCTAACTTTGGGATAGATCTGGCCTTAGGTTCGGTTATAGACCAAACAGCCTCTAACAAGGAACATATGTTTTTGCCCGATTATGTGATGAAACAATTAGGCAATTCCACTTTAGGCCGTTCCAAACTAGTGAGTAAAGAGCGAACAATCATTAATCCTAAAGAACGTAAAGCAGGGACTAACTTTATTACCACTCCCCTATTTTGGATATTATCACTATTGTTATTAGTTATTATCATCACCTATTTAAACTATAAAAACAAAGTAAGAAGTCGAGTCTTAGATTTTGGATTGTTTATCATAACTGGACTAGCAGGAATATTGTTACTGTTTTTATGGTTCTTTACTGACCATACAGCAACAGTATATAACTTTAATATACTATGGGTTTTCCCATTGAACACCATAGTTGCTTTTATACTCTTTAAAAAAAATACGGAGGCTTCATGGCTTCCCAAATATTTAATATTGCTATTGGCGATGCTGGTACTAACAGTGATTTTATGGATTTTTAATATTCAATCCTTTTCCCCACTAATAGCACCGTTACTTATTATGCTTGGAATAAGATATCTTTTTTTATGGAACTATTTTCAGCAATCAACCCGTTTAAAATAAAATTATAAATGAATCTTCTCACTGTAGAAAACCTTTCCAAATCTTTTGGCGAGTTGACCCTTTTTTCAGAAATCTCTTTTGGGATTAACAAGGGACAAAAAATTGCCTTTATCGCAAAAAACGGTAGTGGTAAAACCTCCATATTAAATATTATTGCGGGCAGAGACTCTTCCGATACTGGCCAAGTTAACATGCGGAAAGGGATAAGAATCTCCTTTTTAGAACAAGAGCCTAACCTAGATCCAAATTTAACTATAGAAGAAACTATTTTCGCTTCGGACAACGAAGTACTAAAGGTAATTCAGAACTACGAGCATGCCCTAGCAGATCCAGAGGATACAGATGCATACCAAAAGGCGTTTGAGGCAATGGAACGCTATGACGCATGGGACTTTGAAACCCAATACAAGCAAATTTTATCTAAGTTAAAATTAGAAGACCTATCTATAAAGGTAAGCCTATTATCTGGAGGGCAAAAGAAACGAATAGCATTGGCCAATGCATTAATAAATAGGCCAGACCTTCTTATTTTAGATGAGCCTACCAACCACCTAGACTTAGAAATGATTGAATGGTTGGAGCAGTATTTCGCTAAAGAAAACCTCACCTTATTTATGGTGACCCACGATAGGTATTTCCTAGAGCGAGTGTGTAATGAAATTATAGAGTTAGACAATGGACAATTGTACAACTATAAAGGGAATTACTCCTATTATTTAGAAAAGAAGGAAGCTAGGATAGAGCAGGAAGCAGTAGAACAGCATAAATCTAAACTTCTCTACAAAAAGGAGTTAGATTGGATGCGTAGACAACCTAAAGCACGTACCACCAAGTCTAAGTCTAGAATAGACGATTTCCAAGACATAAAAGATAGAGCCAACAAGCGTAGAAGTGAGCATGAGATCCAACTAGAAATTAACATGGAGCGCATGGGAAGCAAGGTTGTAGAGCTCATTAAAGTCTCTAAAGCCTATCCTGACAAACCCATCTTAGATAATTTCAACTACAACTTTATAAAAGGAGAACGGATTGGAATTATAGGAAAAAATGGAACGGGAAAATCTACTTTTCTAAACATCATAACAGGAAAAGATACACCAGACAGTGGTAAAGTTATTATTGGGGAAACCATCAAATTTGGGTATTATACTCAGGGCGGTATAAAAATAAAGGAAGGACAAAAAGTAATTGATGTCATCAGAGAGTATGGAGATTATATTCCACTCTTAAAAGGGAGACAGATATCTGCCCAACAATTGCTGGAGCGCTTTTTATTTGATCGGAAAAAGCAATACGATTTTGTAGAAAAACTTAGTGGAGGAGAACGTAAACGTCTTTACCTATGTACAGTACTTATCCAAAATCCAAATTTCCTAATCCTAGATGAGCCTACCAATGATTTGGATGTAGTTACCCTAAATGTTTTGGAAAGTTTTCTCTTAGATTTCCCTGGCTGCCTCATGGTAGTATCTCACGACCGTTATTTTATGGATAAAATCGTAGATCATTTATTTGTTTTTAAAGGCAATGCAGAGATTGAAGATTTCCCAGGTAATTATTCTGACTACAGAACCTATGAGGATAGCATAGAACAGGATAATAGAGCTGCAAAGCAAAAAGAAAGCGAACCAAAAGAGTCTAAACCCAACAGAAATCAGCCTGACAAGGAGAAAAAACTAAGCTATTTAGAGCAAAAGGAATTTAAGCAACTAGAAAAGGATATTAAAAAATTAGAAGCTAAAAAAATAGAAATTCAAAATAAGTTCACAGATGCTACGCTTTCTGGAGATAAAATCACCGAACTCTCCATTCAGCTAAGTGAAATAGAAGAAGAAATAGACAAGAAAACAGAGCGTTGGTTTGAACTTTCATTGTAAGATCAGGTTAAAAAAATTACATAAATAATTTAAGGTTAAGTTAAAGCGGAAAATACTGAAATGCGCTATAGATTATTTTCAAAAATAAAATTTTGGCTAAGCGCCACTAATCAACACGGTGTTCACTCCCCTTTTGTATATAGTTTTATTACCAAAAGCCTTTACAAACCACCTTATTACAAAACATCTAAAAGCCTTGCAATCTTATTAAAAACATTAGATTATTTTTCTTTAAAACAAGTACAATTGGTAGGGGATGAAAAAGAAATCAATAAGCAACTTACGTTAAGAGAGATTTCTATTTCTGACAGTTTGCCTGATTTAATTTACTTGGAAACCCTTACCCAACAAACCCTAGACCAATACGTATTAAACAACCCAGAGATTAAGAACAATAGCATTATTTATATTCCACACATCTATAGCGATAAGAATAGAACTGACTATTGGAAAACTTTAAAAAAACTAGAAAAAGTGTCTGTAAGCATAGATATGTTTTATGGAGGTTTACTTTTTTTTAGAAAAGAGCAGGCCAAGGAAGATTTTAAAATTAGAGTATAACCCCTTACCTTCACACTTCTGACAAGAAATTCCTAAATTTGAATAATGGATTATACAATATACATCGTTCTGGCAGCATTAGCAATCGTGTTTTTTATGACTCAAGGTATGACCAGAAAGAAAAATAAGGATAGAAAATCAAGAAAATTCATGGAGAGCTACAGAGAGGAAAACCGAAATAAATCAAGGGAAGAAAAAGAAAATTAAGCAACACTACCCTTATTACACATCAACAAACCTACAATGGGTTTAACGTTCCAAATCCAGTTTAACTTATACCTTTAAGGATATTTACATTTCTATCTACAACAATAACTTATTATAATGAAAATATACACCAAAACGGGAGATGATGGTACAACGGGATTATTTGGCGGAACCAGAGTACCCAAACATCACATTAGGATAGAAAGTTACGGGACAATAGATGAATTAAACTCGTGGATAGGCCTTATAAGGGATCAAAAAATAGATCCCATAAGTAAAGAAATTTTAAAAACCATCCAGGAAAAGCTTTTTACCATTGGAGCTTTGTTAGCCATTGATCCTAAAAAGGAAAAATTAAAAAATGGAAAAGACCGCCTAAACATTCCCAAAATAAATTCGAGTGATTTAGAATTTTTAGAAGTAGAGATTGATCGTATGGAACAAGGCTTAGTTCCTATGACTCATTTTATACTTCCTGGGGGTCATCCTACCGTGTCATATTGTCATATTTCTAGAACAATTTGTCGTAGAGCGGAGCGCTTAGTAGCACAACTTCATCAGACATCAGCAGTAGATACTACCTTAATGGCATATATTAACCGACTTTCTGATTTTTTATTTGTGTTGGCACGAAACTTGTCCAAACAACTTAAAGCAGAAGAAGTTTTATGGATTCCTGAGAAAAAGGAACAATAAAATTTAACTAGCTTTTGAAAAAAATCAAAAAAAGTGACATAATGTTGATAAAATAGTTATATTTCAAGCGAAATAACTTGCACATTACACTTTAAAAATTACTTTTGCAAAAATTATAATATACTATTGCGATGTATTGGACTTTAGAATTAGCATCCTATTTAAGTGATGCACCCTGGCCAGCAACCAAAGATGAGTTGATAGATTATTCAATTAGAACCGGTGCCCCCTTGGAGGTTGTCGAGAACCTACAATCTATGGAAGAAGAAGGAGGGGAAATCTATGAGTCAATTGAAGAAATTTGGCCCGACTATCCTACCGAAGAAGATTACCTTTGGAACGAAGACGAATATTAGAATATTAACGGAATTACAACAAAAAAGTCTCATAAGAGGCTTTTTTTTTACGTAAATTTGAAATTGCTTAATGCTATTACTAAACCTAGCAAATAGGCAAGCACATATACGAAAGTCCGCAATAGGACTTTTCATTAATAATAATATATTTTATGAATTTTTTAAACTCCATAATAAAGGCATTTGTAGGCGATAAGTCCAAGAAAGACGTAAAAAGCATGCAGCCCTTGGTAGATCAAATAAAGTCCTTTGAATCACAGTTAGAAAAACTTTCCCACGATGAGCTTCGTGAGAAAACCATCTTTTTCAAGAATAAGATTAAGGAGGCGACCAAAGAAAACCAAGATAAGATAAACGCACTTTTAGAAGAGGTAAAAGCTTCCACGGACATCGATAAGAATGAAGATATTTATGGAGAAGTAGACAAGTTAAAAGAAGAAATATACAAAACCTCTGAAGCTACTTTAAATGAAATACTTCCAGAGGCTTTTGCCGTTGTAAAGGAAACAGCCAAAAGGTTTGCAAATAACGAAACTCTAACCGTTACGGCTTCCGAGAATGACAGGTTATTATCTGGCATTAAGGACTATGTAACTTTAAGTGAAGAGCAGGCAATTTGGAAAAATTCCTGGGATGCTGCAGGAAAAGAAGTTACTTGGGATATGGTCCACTACGACGTGCAGTTGATTGGTGGAATTGCCTTACACCAAGGAAAAATCGCAGAAATGCAAACTGGAGAAGGTAAAACTTTGGTGGCTACCCTACCCCTATACCTAAACGCCCTTACTGGGAATGGTGCTCATTTGGTTACCGTGAACGATTACTTAGCAAAAAGAGATAGCGCTTGGATGGCTCCTATATTTGAGTTCCACGGACTATCTGTAGAATGTATTGATAAGTATCAGCCAAATTCTGATGGAAGAAGAGCAGCATATAATGCAGATATAACCTACGGTACCAATAACGAGTTTGGGTTTGATTACTTAAGGGATAACATGGCCCATACCCCATCCGATCTTGTACAAAGACCACATAACTTTGCCATTGTGGATGAGGTAGATTCTGTTCTTGTAGATGATGCTCGTACTCCCTTAATTATCTCTGGTCCAGTGCCAGAAGGAGATCGTCACGAATTTAACGAGCTTAAACCAAAAGTTGGGGATATTGTAAGTAAGCAAAAGGCATTTTTAACTGGAGTCTTGGCCGAAGCAAAAAAGTTAATTCACGAAGGCAATACCAAAGAAGGAGGATTTCTTCTATTAAGAGTATATAGGGGATTACCAAAAAATAAGGCTCTAATTAAATTCCTAAGTGAAGAAGGTGTTAAACAGTTGCTGCAAAAGACTGAGAATTACTACATGCAAGACAACAACAGAGAAATGCACCAAATTGATGAGGAGCTTTGGTTTGTGATTGATGAGAAAAACAATCAGATAGAACTTACGGAAAAAGGAGTGGAATACCTCTCTGGTGAAGGAGATAAGGATTTCTTTGTGATGCCAGATATTGGTAATGAAATTGCTAAAATTGAAGGTCAAGATCTTGAGATTAATAAAGAAGCAGAACTAAAAGAAGAATTGTTTAAGGATTTTGCCATTAAAAGCGAAAGAATCCATACCATGAACCAGCTTTTAAAAGCATACACCCTTTTTGAAAAGGATGTAGAATACGTAGTCATGGACAATAAGGTGATGATTGTAGACGAACAGACCGGTCGTATTATGGATGGCCGTAGGTATTCTGATGGATTACACCAAGCTATTGAAGCTAAGGAAAATGTAAAGATTGAGGCAATGACCCAAACCTTTGCAACTGTAACCTTACAGAACTATTTTAGAATGTATAACAAGCTTTCGGGAATGACGGGTACTGCTATTACCGAAGCAGGCGAATTCTGGGAAATATATGAGCTAGATGTTGTAGAGATTCCTACTAACAGACCAATTGCTCGAGACGATAAACAGGATTTAATTTACAAGACCAAACGCGAAAAATATAACGGCATTATTGAAGAGGTTACCAAATTATCCCAGGCTGGAAGGCCAGTTTTGATTGGAACAACCTCCGTAGAAATATCGGAATTACTTTCTCGAATGTTAAACATAAGAAAGGTACCTCACAATGTCCTTAACGCTAAATTGCACAAAAAAGAGGCAGATATTGTTGCTGAGGCAGGAAATGCTGGGGTAGTGACTATAGCCACCAACATGGCGGGTCGTGGTACAGATATTAAGTTAAGCGCCGAAGTTAAGAAAGCAGGCGGTCTAGCTATTATAGGAACAGAACGTCATGATTCTCGAAGGGTAGATAGACAGTTAAGAGGTAGATCTGGAAGACAAGGAGATCCAGGAAGCTCGCAGTTCTACGTTTCCTTGGAAGATAACCTGATGCGTTTATTTGGCTCGGACAGAGTAGCTAAAATGATGGACAAAATGGGATTGGAAGAAGGAGAAGTAATTCAACATTCCATGATGACCAAATCTATTGAGCGCGCGCAGAAGAAAGTAGAAGAAAACAACTTTGGTATCCGTAAAAGACTATTGGAGTATGATGACGTAATGAATGCCCAAAGGGAAGTTATCTACAAAAGAAGACGCCACGCCCTACAAGGTGAGCGCTTAAAAGTAGATATTGCCAACATGATCTATGATACCTGCGAGGTGATCACAGAAACCAACAAAGGGGCTAACGACTACAAGAACTTTGAGTTTGAACTTATAAAATATTTTTCCATCACCTCTCCTATCAGCGAAGAAGAGTTTACAAATATGGGAGTACAGGAATTGTCAAATATCATTTATAAGGCTACTTACGAGCATTATAAAAATAAAATGGAGCGTAATGCAGCCATTGCATTTCCTGTTATTAAGAACGTGTATGAGGACAATGCCAATAACTTTGAAAGAATTGTTGTTCCCTTTACGGATGGTATAAAGTCCCTGAATGTAGTTACTAACCTTCAGCAGGCTTACGACACCAATGGAGAACAATTGATAACCGATTTTGAGAAGAATATTTCCTTGGCCATCATTGATGATTCTTGGAAGACTCACCTTAGAAAAATGGACGAATTAAAACAATCAGTCCAATTGGCAGTACACGAACAAAAAGACCCTTTGCTTATTTATAAGTTTGAAGCATTTGAGCTCTTTAAACAAATGATTGAAAAAGTAAACAAAGAAATTGTTTCCTTTTTATTCAAAGGAGAGTTACCTAATCAAAGTAATGAGATCCAAGAGGCTAGAAACATAAGCAGACCTAAGGAAAACTTAAAAACCTCTAAGGAGGAGATTCCAAATAGTGATGAGATGGCAGCTCAGAACAGGGCTGTCGGACAAAACCAGTCTAGTAGACCACAAGTTACAGAAACTATAGTTAGGGAAAAGGCTAAGATTGGGCGTAATGAACGAGTAACTATAAAGAATGTAATGTCTGGCGAAAGCAAAACGGTAAAATATAAGCAGGCCGAACCCCTATTAATAAAGGGAGAATGGGTGTTGATTGAAGAGTAATCAATCAACAAATAAACAGCTTTGACCACATAAGCGCGACAATTTTAGAATTGTCGCGCTTTTTTTTATAGATTTATAAATAACGAGAATATCCTTAGTCTTATATAAGGTTAATCGGTGTTCTAGTTTTTTGCCCCATATTTTACACGCCTCACCATGCTAAGGCTTAAAATGAAAACTTATCAATTATCAAATTTCCTATTTATGAATTTGACAAAATTTATAAGTTTAAATAATTAGATATAAGCTATATGCTTCTTTAATCTAAAGGTATTATTACACAACATAACCACCAAAAACAACCATTACTAAAAATGCTCAGACCCCTTGAGGAAATACATCAATTAAAGGATAAGGTACAACTAACTATACGGGTTAACTATATCTCATCTTTACTTACCATTATATTTGGGATTCTCTGTATTACGTTCCTTAGTATAACCCAAATTATTCCCTATCTATTTATTTCATTTGGAATATTGAACTTGGTGAACACCTACTTTTATTTTAAACATAGATCTCTAAATCTCACCTATAATATAAGCTCTATAATGGGGCTTGCTACTGCCATAGCCATTACTTTATTCAGTGGCGGTATAAATAGTCCGTTTATTTTTGTTTTAGCAATTATCGTATTTACAGGATATATAAGCACTCAAACTTACGGAAGGGTTTATTTAAACCTCAATATCTTAATCATTGTCTTAATCTATTCTCAAAGTGTAGCAGAATTTAATTTTACCCCAAACGTAGTCCCTATTGAAAGTAGAAACCTTTTCAGCCTTTTCAGTATCATATTTTCTGTTTATATGCTTGGAAGTGTTGTTGGCAAAAACCTTCTTAAAGCACATAGTGACCTACATAAGATCAAAAAAGATAATGAAATTAGTATCAAGGAAAAGGACACCTTACTTAAAGAGATTCACCATAGGGTTAAGAACAATCTTCAAACTGTATCTAGTCTCCTTAGTCTTCAATCTAGAAGCACGGAGGACAAAAAAATTAAGAATATTCTTAAAAGCAGCCAAAATCGAGTCATTTCTATGGCAATGGTTCACGAAATGCTTTATATGCGAAAAGACCTCTCAAAAATTGAATATAGCTCCTATGTCCGTGAACTGGGAGATTATTTAATAAAGTCCTTCAAAGGTTCAGAAAACAATATCACTCTAAACATTGTTATTCCAGACGTAAAATTAGGAATCGATACAGCCATTCCCTTGGGGCTCCTAATTAATGAAATAATTACCAATGCCTTGAAATACGGAATTGAAGATAAAGGACATGGGGAAATCTATATTGAAATAAAAAAGCTAAACAAGCTAGATTATGAACTGGTTATCGGAGATAATGGTGCAGGTTTTCCTAAAGATGTAAATTTCAATAACTCGGAAACGTTAGGACTTAAGTTAATACATAATTTAGTAAGACAACTACAAGGAACTATTAATAGGGATCATTCCAAAAAAGGAACTTATTATATTGTAACCTTCTCTGAAGTAAAACATCAATTTATTCCCGACCCAAAAACAATAGTCAAATAACATTGCGAAAACTATATTAAACCAAGGTGTTGTACTACTCAAGAAAGAGGTTAAAGCAATATTGATTACGTTAGTCTGGACTTATCCAATTTCGTTTTAAAAGACAACGCCTTCATAATCCTAGCATTTTTAAATTTATATACTCGTGCAACCTCATCAGCATTCTGTGTTATAGCTTCTACCTTACTACCAACTTCAACCTCCATTGAATTAGATACCAAAACAACTTTATCACTTGTACTTTGAGCTTGAACAGAAATACCGACAAAAAGAATAAAAATAAAAATTAAAAACGCCTTCATAATTTGGAATATTGTAGTGCAATGATAACGCCCTATTGTGTACACTATGAGATCTAATCCGTTAATCGGCATAACTTTTCGGTGATCAACAAAACGTCAGATAAAGTGTGTAAAATATCAGTTATAATACTCAGGCACTAAAAATTATCGACCTAATTAATTTATAATCAGTTAAATAACTAAATACAGAACACTAATTATTATTAATTAACTTAGAGAAAACAGTAGGCAGAGGTGTTCTATAAAAGGCTGATAAATTCATTTTGCATATACCGGCAGCCTTAGTTAGCGCTTTAATTTGTTATCTTATGGCTACCAAAAAAAACCATTCAGAATAGTACATACAGCATATTTCTATACGACTTAACTGAAGATTTCTAAAACAACTTTATTTATATAATAATTTAATAATATGATTAAGATTGAAAACAACAACAAGAAGTTGCCCATAGTACGCTTATGTGTATTATTGATAGTAAGTTTTTTTACTATGGGGTGTTTATCTAATAACAAAGGAAATAGCAATACAAACCACATAAAAGTTCCTCCTCCTCAAGACCTACAAAACTTAGAAACTGCCTATTTTGCGAGTGGTTGCTTTTGGTGTGTAGAAGCAATTTTTGAACATGTAAAAGGGGTAGAAGAAGCCATTTCTGGTTATGCAGGTGGAAAAAAAACCAATCCCACCTATGAAGAAGTTGCCTATGGTAAAACTTCCCATGCAGAAACCGTTGCCGTGTATTACGACCCAAAAGTGGTTTCCTTTAAAACCCTAGTAAAGGTTTTCTTTGGATCACACGATCCTACCACACCAAATAGGCAAGGCCCGGACAAAGGTCCACAATACAGATCTATTGCTTTTTACAAAACGGATACCGAAAAGAAAATCATAACAGAATATATTTCTAAATTAACAGAACAGGAGATATACTCCTCTCCAATTATTACAGAGGTAAAACCCCATACCGTTTTTTATAAAGCAGAAGAATACCATCAGGATTACGAAAAAAAACACCCAGACAACCCCTATATTAAAAGTGTTTCTATTCCCAGACTAAAAAAATTCCAACAAAAATTTACTGAATTGTTAAAATAGACTGCTTCATCCATATCATTTATTAAAAATGAGCGCTTTAGGTATAAAACCATAATAAGCATATAAGGAATAATTCGCACTTTTTTATATCTTTCTAAGTTGAAGAAATAAATTAATCAACCACCATTCATTCCAATACAATGAAATCTAATTTAAAGAACCACATTTTCGTTACTACTATTACTCTATTTACCCTATTAATCATTTCTTGCTCAGAGTCTAAAAAAGACAATACCCCTTGGGTAGCTCTTTTTGACGGATCCACTTTAAAAGGATGGAACCAAAAGGGAGGTGAGGCCAATTACACCGTTAAGGATGGGACTATTATAGGGACTACGGTCCATGGAACTCCTAATTCCTTTTTAGCCACTGATAAAATGTATGCCGATTTTATTCTTGAACTAGAATATAAAGTAGATTCTAGCATGAATTCTGGTATTCAAATCAGGAGCAATAGTATTCCGACCTATAAAAATGGTAGAGTACACGGGTATCAGATAGAAATAGACCCATCTAAAAGAGCATGGAGCGCAGGCATATATGACGAAAGTCGACGGGGATGGCTAAACACCTTAGAGAATAATCCTGAAGCTCAAAAAGCATTCAAACAAAATGATTGGAATCACTATAGAATAGAAGCTATTGGAGATACTATTAAAACATGGATCAACGGAGTACCAGCCGCTTATTTAATAGATGATAAAACGGCAAGTGGCTTTATAGCCCTTCAAGTACACAGCATTGGAAAAGATAAGACCGAGGGCACTCCTATTATTTGGAAAAATATAAGAATCCTTACGGAAGATCTAGACACCTATTCCACAAATTCGCCCTTGACTCCTATAATCACCAAAAACAAGCTTACAGTAAATGAAGCTAAGGACAATTGGGAATTGCTATGGGATGGAGAAACCACTAATGGATGGCGAGGCGCCAGACTAGATAACTTTCCTGAAAAAGGATGGGAAATTAAAGACGGAGTACTAAACGTATTAGCCTCTGGCGGTGAGGAGTCGGCAGCAGGTGGTGATATTGTAACCACCGAACTTTTCGGAGATTTTGAGTTAAAGGTAGATTTTAAACTTACCGAAGGTGCCAATAGTGGCATTAAATATTATGTGAATACGGACCTCAACAAAGGACCTGGATCTTCTATTGGACTGGAATACCAAATATTAGATGATGCCCGCCACCCTGACGCTAACCAAGGCAATCATGAAGGAAGCAGAACAGTAGCCTCCTTGTACGACCTTATCCAAGCAGATCCAAATAAGCCCATTAATCCCATTGGGGAATGGAACACTGCACATATTAAGTCAATCAACAATCATGTAGAACATTGGCTAAACGGAACAAAGGTGTTAGAATATGAACGTAAAAGCCCTGAATACCGCAAATTGGTAGCAGAAAGTAAATATGTAAAATGGCCAAATTTTGGTGAAAGCGATGAGGGTCACATCCTTCTTCAGGATCACGGTGATCACGTATCTTTTAAGAATATCAAAATCAAGCGTATAAAAAACCAAGAGTAAATGAATACTAGAAGAAATTTTATTAAAAAAACGGCAGCAGGAAGTGCCGCTGTTACCTTGGGTGGTCTAGTCCTACCCCAAATGGGATACGGAAATATTTTAGGTGCTAACGATCAATTAAATGTTGCAGTAATAGGTGTTAGAAGCAGGGCTAAAGCACATATAGTGGCCATACACCAAGATCCTAATGCCAAGATAATATACAATTGTGATGTAGATGACGTGATAATTGCTGAGCATAATGAATGGTGTCAAAAGAATATCGGATACGTCCCTAAAGTGGAAAAAGACTTTAGAAAAATACTAGACGACAAAAATGTAGATGCGGTATTTATTGCTACTCCAGAACATTGGCATGCTCCTATGGCTATTATGGCATTACAAGCAGGAAAACACGTTTATGTAGAAAAACCCTGTAGTCACAATCCACATGAAAATGAATTACTAGTAGCTGCACAAAAAAAATACGGTAAAAAAGTTCAGATGGGCAACCAACAGCGATCAGCACAAAGCTCCATGTTGGCGGTAAAAGAAATTAAAGAAGGGATTATTGGGGAAGTCTATAAAGGGGAGGCTTATTATTCTAACAATAGAGGGTCTATTGGTATCGGAAATAAGGTAGACGTTCCCAAAACATTGGATTGGGACTTATGGCAAGGACCAGCACCAAGAGAAGATTTTCGCGATAATATCCACCCATACAATTGGCACTGGTTCCGAACTTGGGGAACAGGTGAACTACATAACAATGGCACACATGAAATAGATGTATGCCGATGGGCACTAGGAGTAGATTTGCCAGATAGCGTAACTTCCTTTGGTGGAAAGTATACCTATCAAGATGACTGGGAATTTGTAGACAACCAACAAGTGACTTTTAAATATGGGGCCGAGAAATTTATCACGTGGACAGGCCATAGTCGTGGAGTAATAAAACCCGATCAGCCGGGAAGAGGCGCCACAATATATGGAAGTAAGGGAACAATCACCCTTTCTAGAAACGCCTATGAATTGTACAATTTAGACGGAAGTCTGATTAAAAAGGTGGAAGAAGGTGTTGAAAGTGCCACTACCAATACCCAAGGGATGGGAGGATTAGACGTGAACCACGTACATAACTTTTTTGATGCGATTAGGGAAGACAAGATTCAGAACTCCCCTATTACCGATGCCAGTATATCTACGATGCTTTGCCATCTTGGTAATATTGCACAGGATGTGGGAAGAACTATTAATATAGACACAACAACAGGAAAAATAAAGAATGATCCTGAAGCCATGTCCCACTGGACAAGAGAATATGAAAAAGGTTGGGAACCAAAAATTTAATTAACTTACATATTTCAAGTCATTAAGGCGAAGTAGAAATTACTTCGCCTTTTTATTTAGTAGTAAACCTCCTGAAATTTACTTTTTAAGCAGTAATTGGGAAAATACTCTTTAAGCGTATCTCATTCTAAGATTTAGAAACTAAACTACGTTTTCTGAATGGATAGGAGGTAATTTCCTTTTTCATAAAAAAGAGTATTTTTATCGTTAATTAAAAAAGAAAAACCTTGAAACTGGCAACTATACAAAACAATTATATTACCCTTACGGTACTAGAATATGGGGCAATTATTCAGAAACTAGTCCTAAAAGATAAACATGGAAAAGACACCAATGTAGTGGTTGGCTTTGAAGAGCCCGAAAAATATTTAACAGACAATAAGTCTCTTGGTGCATGTATTGGTCGTTATGCAGGTAGGATTTCTAATAGTAGCTTTACTATTGATGGGATATCTTACCCCCTATATTCCGAGAATGGAGTGCATCTACACGGTGGAAAAGAAGGGTTTGGAAAAAAAACATGGAACATTAAAGAAGTTCACGAAGGAGAAAACCCCCATATTACCCTCACCTATTTTAGTAAGGACATGGAAGAAGGTTATCCTGGCAACCTCAGCGTTACGCTTACCTATAAATTGATAGGCGCTTCTTTACATATCATCCATGAAGCAACTACGGACAAGTCTACCCCTATTAACCTTACCAATCACTCCTATTTTAATTTAGATGGTGAGGAGCAACTGAATCATTACGATTTACAAATGCCTTGCTCAGATTTTATAGCGCTAGATCACAAGCTAATGCCTACAGGAGAAGTAGTATCGGTAAAAGGAAGCGATTATGACTTCTTACACCAAAGAAAAATAGGGGAAACACAATTAGACACCCCTTTTGTATTAGATACCAATTTACCCTACAACACTAAATTAGCCACCAATAAGTCTGGTATAACTATGGAGGTAATAACCAATCAACATTCAATGGTAGTTTATACCCCGCCCGAATTTGCGGCAATTTGTTTTGAAACACAGAATTATCCAGATGCACCCAATCAACCAAACTTCCCAAATAGCATTCTAAATCCAGGAGAATCCTATCATAATGAAACAGAATATAGATTTGGTTTTGTAACTTAGGAAGTACTAACAGCACCTAATCTACTAATTATGAAATTCTTAAAATGGTTATTGCTAATTATTGCGGTACTTGTCCTAGCATTCTTTTTAGGAGGAAAGTCTTATTTAATAAAACAGACCAAAAAACACAGTCCCGAAAGAACAGCTACCTATAATGAAAATGGGATGGATATTATTGTTAACTATTCCAGCCCATATAAAAAAGATCGTGTTATTTTTGGAGACTTAGTCCCTTATGGCATTGTATGGAGGACCGGCGCCAATGAACCAACTACTTTTACTACCGCTACAAAGGTAACTATAGAAGGAAAGGATTTGGCTGCAGGCACCTATTCCCTATGGACAATTCCTAACGAGTCTAGTTGGGAGATAATTTTTAATAGTGAAGTCCCGGATTGGGGCGTAACTATTTTAAGTGGCGGTAAAGAAACCACAAGAGAGCCTCTATGGGATGTAGTAAAAGTTACGGCACCTGTTACTAAACTTAAAGCTCCTATTGAGCGCTTCACCATACAATTTGATCAAGGCGATAGTGTATATTTAAGCTTATTATGGGATCAAACTAAAGTAAGCTTACCAATTCATCATTAAGTTGAATACAGACAAACATTTCAGAACAACTAATATTTCTAAAATAAAATCCTTTAGAAAGAATATTCCCTCTACCTCAGAATTAGTTACTGGTATTTTAAAAGGAGATATCTCTGCATTGGCAAGAGCCATCACATTGATAGAAAGCAGTAATAAAAAACACAGCCACTCATCTCAAGAAATTATCGAAAGGTGTTTACCCCATAGCGGCAAAAGCATTCGCATTGGTATCACTGGGGTACCCGGTGTTGGTAAGAGTACATTTATAGAAGCATTTGGAAGGAGCCTTACCAAATTAGGGAAAAAAGTTGCAGTATTAGCAGTAGACCCATCTAGCTCCATCAGTAAAGGAAGTATTTTGGGCGATAAAACTCGTATGCAAGAATTAGTACGAGACCCTAATGCCTTTATACGCCCCTCCCCTGCCGGTAGTTCTTTGGGAGGAGTAGCTAGAAAAACAAGGGAAAGTATTGTATTGTGTGAAGCAGCTGGGTACGATATAATATTGATTGAAACTGTAGGGGTAGGACAAAGCGAGACCGCAGTACATGGAATGGCCGACTTTTTCTTATTACTAAAACTAGCTGGTGCTGGGGACGAGCTACAAGGAATTAAGCGCGGAATTATGGAAATGGCAGACCTAATTACCATCAATAAGGCAGACGGAAAAAACCTAGAACAAGCTAAACAAGCAAAAATGGAATTTTCTAAGGCGTTACACTTATATCCCCCTAAAAGAAATGGGTGGACAACTAAGGTGCTTAGCTGTTCTGCCACAGAATACACCGGTATTGAGGAAATATGGGAAGTGATTAAGGAATTTGCAGAAAAAACCAAGAATAATGGACACTTCAACTCTAACCGAAAAGAACAAAATAAATATTGGTTATTACAAACGATTGACGACCTCCTTAAACAAGATTTTTATCAGAACAAAAAAATAGGGCCACTAATGGAAAAGATGACTTCCCAAGTTTTAGAAGGTAAATTATCTCCATTTTCTGCAGCAGAAAAACTTATTAAACTTTCCAAAGAAGATTAGTCAACTTACAATTATATAAATAAGGAATATAATTAATACCATATAGCTTTGCAAAGTTATTATCTTTGACCCATTAAATGTTAGATTCAGATTAACATAGCCCAGGAATAATGACTTATGAATTCACTATAATAGTACCTGTCTACAACGAAGAAGACAATTTGGAACGTGTAGAAAAAGAACTAGGAGATTACTTAACAATCTGCACTAAAAAGGCAAAAGTACTTTTCGTAAACGACGGATCCAAGGACAGAAGTCAGGAAATTATTGAAGCTATCTGCAATCGTAATACGGATTTTCAATATTTAAAATTTGCACAAAACAGGGGATTGAGTGCAGCAATTAAAGCTGGGTTCGATCATGTGGATACTCCTCTGTTAGGGTATATAGATTCTGATCTACAAACCTCCCCTGAAGATTTTAACCTACTATTAGAAAAAATAGGTCCTTATGACTTAGTCACAGGAGTTAGGGAGAACAGAAAAGATTCTTTTGTGAAGAATGCTTCTTCTTTAATTGCCAATGGCATTAGACGTACTTTTACCAAGGATGGTATGGACGATACTGGCTGCCCCTTAAAGGTGATAAAAACAGATTACGCTAAAAGAATACCCATGTTTAATGGTCTACACCGATTTTTACCGGCCATGATACTTTTGCAAGAAGGAACCATATTACAAGTCCCCATACGTCATTTTCCACGAATGGCAGGAACAGCAAAATATGGGTTATGGAATCGACTAATTGGCCCGCTAATAGATTGCTTCGCCTATTTATGGATGAAGAAAAAGTATATCAACTACCAAGTGGAGAAAATTGGGTAAATGACAGATTGGATAGTTTATGCGATAGGTTTTTTAGCCCAAATTCTTTTTTCCAGCAGGATGCTGGTCCAATGGATAATTTCTGAAAAAAATAAAAAGGTAATTACGCCAAGGCTTTTTTGGCAACTTAGCCTCCTAGCCTCTTTTTTACTATTCGTTTACGGATGGCTACGTGATGATTTTGCCATAATGTTGGGCCAAGCAATTACTTATTTTATTTATATAAGAAACATTCAAATGCAGGGTGAATGGTATAAACTACCCAAATTTCTCAGAATTTTTCTATATGTTTTTCCAGTAATTATTACTGTTTATGGGTATAACAATAACGCCTACGATATAGATAGTCTCTTTAAAAATGAGAATATTCCACTATGGCTATTGTTATTAGGAAGTATAGCTCAACTAATTTTCACCTTTAGATTTGTATATCAATGGTTATACTCCGAAAAAAAGAAGGCGTCTAGTCTTCCATTTGGATTTTGGCTACTTAGTCTAATAGGGGCTTCCCTAATCTTAACCTATGCGATATTTAGAAGAGACCCTGTTCTATTTGTAGGACATAGCTTGGGACTAGTCGTATATTTAAGAAATTTATTTATCCTAAAAAATGAAAACAATGAATTGGATAAAAAATAATCCCGTTTTAGTCCTTCTCTTAACTGGATCTGCAATTTTCCTTTTTCATTTAGGGGTTATCCCTGTAAGTATTATGGAGGCCAGAAATTTTATTACTGCGAGGGAAATGGTTATTGATGGGAATTGGTTGTTAACGACTATGAATGAACTTCCAAGATATGAAAAACCTCCGTTACCCAGTTGGATTACCGCTATTTTCGGATGGATATTTGGAATAAATAACGTTGTAGCGCTTCGTTTCCCCACTATGTTAATGGCCATTCTATTGGGCTACACCGCTTATAAGTTATCCCTTAAACTACTGAACAATAAATTAGACGCACTAGTAAGTGCTTTGGTACTCTTAACCTCTTTTTATATCATTGGAATCACCGTGGAGGCTCCTTGGGATATCTATACCCATGGTTTTATGTTAATGGGAATTTATTTTCTTTATCCATTTTTCAATGGACTGCACAATCAATGGAGAAATAGTATACTTGCAGGTATCTTTATAGGGCTATCTATAATGAGTAAAGGTCCTATTTCCTTCTACGGGCTCCTGTTACCATTCCTTTTAGCATACGGCATAGTATATAAGTACAAAGGCTTTAGGCAAGGTAAAAAGGTTCTTCCAACGCTCTTAATAATTGTAATAGCTCTTGGTGTAGGCTTATGGTGGTTTGTCTATGTACGGTTTGCAGACCCAGATGCTTTCCTAGCCATCACAAAAAAAGAGACCTCCAACTGGCATAGCTATAACGTAAGGCCCTTCTATTATTATTGGAGCTTTTTTGTACAAAGCGGATTGTGGACTATCCCTGCTTTGGTAAGTCTATTTTACCCCTACCTAATAAAACGTGTTAAATACAAACAGGTTTATAAACTCACCTTTTTATGGACTATTATCGCTGTAGTGTTACTTTCCATCATTCCGGAAAAAAAGTCGCGCTACCTCGTTCCCGTTTTAATTCCATTAGCACTTAATATAGGGATCTACTTTTCGTACATTTTCACTCATTTTAAAACAAAATTAAGCGCCAAAGAAAGGTTCCCTATCAACCTACATTTTGGGATTGTGGGGGTAATTGGTATAGCATTCCCCATAGCTATCTATTTTGTATTAAATAGCATAGATGGATATTGGGTTTACTATATTATCTCTTCCATAGTTCTTATGGCTATAGGTATCTTTACTTTTATTTTTCTTGGAAAACGGAAAGTTTTTCATTGCTTCCTATTGTCTATCGGGTTAATTGCCTCCATAAAGCTATTGGCCATGCCTTTAGCCGGAGGAGTCAAAAAAAACACAGCGTATTATCCCATAGCAAACTTAAAGACTAACATGTTGGATAAGGGGATTACAATATATAGCTTTGGAGAGGTATCTCCGGAAATGATATGGGATTTTGGAAGCAGTCTACCAGACCTAAAAGCAGAAAATAATATTATAATCCCTGAGGAAGAGACCTTTGGCGTACTTGTTGCTCAAGTAGATGAAATTGAATTTAAACGTATCTTTGGTACTGGATATGTTTATGAGTTAAAGAGGAAATTCGATTTAAATTCGTATGCAGATCCAGATAGCAAGGGACATAAAGACAGATTGGTAAACAATTTATATATAGTAAAAAAACAATGATGAATCTTTTGACAAAATTTGAAAAAATAGCTTACACTATTTTACTCCTAATTATTTTATTCGGACTTTATTTAGGCATAACAGATGAAACGTATTTCAACACTAAGTTTGCCCAAGAAGATGGAACCGTAGAGTGGGCTACTGCTATAATGCTTTTCGGAATATCTATGCTGTCTTTGTATCACCTAATTTCGTTATGGAATTATAAAAAATCACTTTGGAGAATAGGCACCTTTGCTTTTGTAGTTCTCTTCCTTTTTGGAGCTGGAGAAGAAATTTCTTGGGGACAACGCATTTTCGAGGTAGAATCTAGTGAGTTTTTCCTACAAAATAACGCCCAGGGCGAAACCAACTTACACAACCTAGTAGTGGGAGAAAAGAAAATTAACAAGCTTATTTTTAGCCAATTGTTATTTGTGGTAATGTTTCTTTACCTTATTGTATCCCCTATCCTATATCGTAAACAAACTTGGTTTAAAAATTTAGCCGATAACTTTGCTGTACCTATAGTGAAATGGCACCATACCATCGCCTTTTTATTGGCTACCGTTTTTGTAGCCCTTAATCCGGCAGATAGGACTTGGGAAGTGTACGAGTTTGCCTTTGGACTAATATTTTTCTTAATATTTCTAGGCCCCCTAAATCAGTGGATCTTTAAAAAGAAAAAGAAGGAAAGCGACGAATAGAACCAAGTATAAAAAAATAGGTACTGGAATTCTTATAACTCTTAACCGCATGGTTTTAGAATCGATGTTGCTTAACTAAAACAGTAAGGAAATTTTTATATTAGAGCTTATACCTTACCCTAATTCTTTCAAATAAGTAATAGAAGAGGCTAGCCATTCCTAACCCGATAGTTGCTCCCGTAAGGATATCCAAAGGAAAATGTACTCCAATATAGATTCTACTATAGGCGACTACCATGGCCCAAACCACCAAAAATATCCCTAGAGCTCTGTATTTGGATCCTAGCAAAAGGGTAAAGAAAGTAGCTACCGCAAAAGAATTCCCAGCATGGGCGGAAAAATATCCAAATTGCCCACCGCAAGAAGCCTTTACCAAACGTACTGCATCCCCTATTTCCAAATCGTAACAAGGTCGTAAACGACCTACTCCGTATTTAAAGAAGTTAGCTAACTGGTCGGTGGCCAATATAAGGACTGCAATACTGACCAAAACTAGGAGTAATTGTTTTACACCAAAGGTCTTATAAGTAACATAAGCTAAAAACATATAAAGGGGTATAGCGCTCCACTTACTTGTTATAAATAGCCAAAAACCATCCCATTGAGCGTTTCCCAAATGATTGAGGAAGAGAAACAACTCTTTGTCATACTTCACTAGTTCTTCCAACATCTTTTCTATTCTTCGTATCTAGAAACTTCCCTATCGTAAAAGGCTGTTGCAGCTTCAATTAAGTTCACAGATTCTTCTTCTAGTTCCTTTTCATCTTCTTTGGTGAAGTCCTCTAACCATTCTACCTCATCATTTTCTAAGTTGATGATAAATCTTGGGTATTCAGTATGAACTACAAAAATAGCAGTAGGATAATCAGTATTATCACCTAGTAAAAATTTAGGGAATTCCATAAGCATTTTTATTTTTAAATTACATGCAACCTCTCCTCATTAAGGAAAGAATACACCAATGTTTTTTATATGTTTCTTTAGACCAAAGCTTCCTTGGTCTCTATTAATTTTTTGGTCAAATGATTAAATCGAATATACAACATTATAGCAGATGCGGTGAGTCCCACCAATAATCCAATCCATATTCCCATACTACCTAGAGAGGTATAAACCCCTAAATAAAGGCTAGTTGGAAAACCAATTAGCCAATATGCTATAAAAGTAATGATAGTAGGCACCTTAACATCTTGTAAACCTCGCAAAGCTCCTAAAACAACTACTTGCACTCCGTCTGATATCTGAAAAAATGCTGCAACAAGAAGGAGTTGTGCTGCCAACTTTATTACTTCCGTATTATCCTGTAAATTAGCTGTATCACCAACGTCCAAATAAATAGTAGGCAACCAGTCTTTTAGAAGAATAAAAGAAATAGCAAATACCACCTCCAATAAAAAGGTGAGCAAAAAAACGGATTGGGCAATTCGTCTAAGTTCTTTAAAGGTGCCCAACCCTTTTTGGTTCCCTACCCTTACCATAGCAGCAACACCAAGCCCCATTCCCACCATAAAGGTCATACTACTTAAGTTTAGTGCAATCTGATTAGCTGCTTGTGCATTTTTACCAAGAACACCACTAATCCAAACAGCTGCAGTAAAAATAGCCACCTCAAAAAACATTTGTAGGGCAGAAGGAAAACCAAGAGAAATGATTTTTTTCATCACCTTTTTCTCTATCACCTTAAAATTAATACCGGTTACGTACTCTTTAAACTTCTCTTTTCGTTTTATAAGCATCCACAAAAATACAACCATGACCACTCGGGAAATTAAGGTTCCTATTGCAGCACCTACAATCCCCATTTTTGGAAAACCAAAACTTCCAAAAATAAGCAAGTAGTTCAGTACAATATTAACCACGTTTGCAATTACCGTGGCATACATGGGATAGGTTGTTTGTGACAGACCTTCAGAAAATTGTTTAAGCGCTTGGAAAATTATCATAGGCACAAGAGAAAAGGCAACTAAATCCAAATAAGGCATTGCCAATTCTACTACTTCCACTGGCTGCTTCATCATAAACATTAGTGGTTTAGCTAGTAGAATTACCCCAAATAAACCAAGTCCCATAATGGTACAGAGGACCAATCCATGTTTTAATGCGCTTTTTCCATCTGCTGTATTGTTAGCCCCATCGGCTTCCGCTACTAAAGGGGTAATAGCAGTAGAGAATCCAATTCCTAGTGACATAGCTATAAAAACAAAGCTATTCCCCAAGGAGACTGCAGCTAATTCTGCTGTTCCCAATTGCCCCACCATAATATTATCGGCAAACTGAACAAAAGTATGCCCTAGCATTCCCAAAATAACTGGAAAGGAAAGCATCAGGTTATACTTAAACTCCTTTGTATATTTCTGTAGCAAGATTTATTTTTTTAAGGTGCAAAGATAAAGCATCCTCCTCGGTTTTCAAGTGTATAATTTCGCAATAGCGCATTGAAAACACCTAAATATATTTCTATTACAACCTACTCCCATCTACAGTAGAAGGGGTAACACCAGAATATATTAATCAAAATAATTTTATAGGCGGGCTTACAATGTAATCTCAGGAGACCATTAAGGCAGCGTGCTGATAACGACTTAACCTAAACAATTAGAAATTTGAATTTATAGGTTAAACTGATTTAGCTTCTTCCCAAAACACATCCATTTCATTCAAAGTCATATCCTTTAAAGCTTTTCCTTGCTCTTTAGCCTTTTCTTCTAAGTACTGGAACCTTTTTATAAATTTTTTATTAGTTCGTTCCAAGGCATTCTCGGGGTTTATTTTTAAAAATCGGGCATAGTTAACCATAGAGAATAGCACATCTCCAAATTCGGCTTCCATTGCATCGTGATCATTATTGTTTACTTCTTCCTCAAATTCTTTCAACTCCTCTTTCACCTTCTCCCAAACTTGTTCTGGCTTCTCCCAATCGAATCCAACTCCAGCTACTTTATCTTGAATACGGTTGGCTTTAACTAAAGCGGGCAATCCTCTAGGAACTCCTTCTAAGACACTTTTCTTCCCTTCTTTAAGCTTAATATTTTCCCAATTCCGCTTCACCTCCTCTTCATCTTGAACTTCTATATCTCCATATATATGTGGATGTCTATTAATCAATTTATCACAGATCTCATTAGCCACATCAGCTATATCAAAATCCTTGGTTTCACTACCAATTTTCGAATAAAAAACAATATGTAATAACACATCTCCCAACTCCTTCTTAACCTCTTCTAAGTCGTTTTCTAAAATTGCATCTCCTAATTCGTAGGTTTCCTCAATAGTTAGATGTCGTAGACTTTGCATAGTCTGCTTTTTGTCCCATGGGCATTGCTCTCGCAACTCATCCATAATTGTCAACAATCGATCAAAGGCCTGTAATTGGGTTTCTCTGGAATTCATAAAATAGCTTTTGCACAAAAATACAAAGTCCCCACGGCATGTGTCGTCCCAAATCCCGAGTTTTTTAGCTAACTTTAGTCAAATAACCGTAAAGCGAGAGGTAATGGGTTAGTAACTAAGTTCTCTTCCTTACCAATTGGATTAAATTATCCTACTAAAAATTGAGTCTAAATTCATCTTATAAACTCCTTAAATATTAATCATAATATGACCACTACACCCTATTCAGTTTTAAATTTCATTATAGGATTTTCCCTATTGATAAGCTTTTCCTGTATAACTCAAGAAACCCCACTAATTGCCGATGGCGCGGAACTAAAAGTAGTTGCTAACACCTATTCTTTTACAGAAGGGCCTGCAATGGCTCCCAATGGAGATGTCTATTTCACCGATCAGCCAAACGACCGTATTTTAAAATGGTCTGCCACTGACAATTCTGTTTCCGTATTTATGGAGCCGTCGGGAAGGTCTAACGGCCTATATTTTGATAACGAGGGGAATCTCCTAGCCTGTGCCGATGATAAGAATCAGCTATGGCAAATAGATCCTAATAAAAAAGTTACCGTTTTAATAGATGATTATAAAGGCAAAAAATTAAATGGTCCCAATGATCTCTGGGTAGATAAAAAGGGAGGTATCTATTTTACCGATCCTTATTATCAACGTGATTATTGGACGAGAACCGAAATGGAATTAGAAAAACAACAGGTGTATTACTTATCTCCTAACAAGAAGAATATAACAGTAGTTGCTGATAACTTACAACAACCAAACGGGATAATAGGAAGCGCCGATGGTAAGACACTTTATGTGGCGGATGTTGGCGATAACAAAACCTATTCTTATAGGGTAAATACTGATGGGAGTTTGAGCGATAAAACCCTATTCACCAATTTGGGATCAGATGGAATGACGCTAGATAACAAGGGGAACGTTTACCTTACCGGAAAAGGAGTAATTATTTTTAATAAAGAAGGTGAGAAAATTCATCATATTCCTATAGATCAAAATTGGACCGCCAATGTTACATTTGGAGGAAAAGAACAAAAAACATTATTTATCACAGCGATGAATTCTGTTTACACTCTAGAAATGAACGTTAAAGGAGTTCGTTAAAATGAGTCAAGAACTATTTACTACTAGTAAGTTTCACCAAAATTACCCTGATTAGCACCAACAGCGTACCCCCTACGTTCTCGGTCGAAATTTGTTGGCTAGCAAATACTATTATTCTAAATTAATCTTTTAGAGGTCAGTAGTTAGTTACTTATTAATTGTGATTGATATATTTTCTCTCCCTGCACCATCTTGGTGATAAGGTTGTTGAATATGGTTGCCTTGCTCTGTGATCGGTTGATCCGAAAACAGAATTCATTGAAGTACCTGTTCAGATTATCATCGCTCACCCAGGAATAGGTTGTCCTTATCCAAGATTTCACTTGGTGGATCATTGTGTGGAGTGCTTTAAAGTTCAGCCCCTTGTTGCTTTCTATCTGGGTGATGTCATATGCTTTGGCTATGGGCCTGTAGCCCCTCCACTTATCGGTTGTTACCTGCGCTTCCCGACTGATGTGGTTCACAAAGATGTATTGTAGGGACCGTGCGGAGAAATCATCGATCTTCATTGCATACATTCTCTTTACCTTGCCATCCTGGGTAAGCTGTACGGCTGTCACGGCCTTCTTTTTCTTGCCATCATAGCTCCTTCCCGTTTTGCCTTCGTCCCTTCCGCCAAGGACAAACTCGTCAACGTGTACTTCTCCGTCCATGGGATCGTTGCCGCTGGAGGTCATTGCTTCCCTGACCTTGTGCATAAAAAGCCTGGCGGTCTTTTCCGTAACACCGTAGCGAACCGACATATAACTTGCCGATAGGCTCTTGGTGGTGGTTGCCATCTCGAAACAGATGAAAAACGCTTTTCTGACACCGAACTTGACCTTATGGAAAAGTGTATCGGCGGTAGCGGATTCGATATGGCCACAGATATTGCACTGTCTGCCGAAGTCCTTGCGGATTTGACAGGCGGTATGGTTGCAACGAGTACATTTATAAGCACTTTTAGCCTTTATCGAAGCTAAGTATTCCTTGCAATCATCATCGGTTTTGAACCGATCAGAGAACTCTAGAAGATTTTGACCCTTGAAAACATCCATAATATTATATCTTTACTATAAATAAAGATACGTATTTAAATACTGACCTCTAT
>NZ_AUKX01000010.1 GCF_000424985.1 Arenibacter latericius DSM 15913 | reverse complement strand
TGATATATTACGTGTCGCTCTTGGAGAAGATGCTCACCGCCTTTTTTAATATATCCCGCTCCATTTTGACCTCTCTCAGCTCTTTCTGCAAGGCCTTGAGTTCCTTCTCCTGAGGGGAAACCTCTCTTTTCTTGTCAAAATCCCCCGATTTAGCTTCATATTCCCTTTTCCATCGACGTATCATACCATCGTTCAGACCATAGTCCTCACTAATCTGTTTTGCCTTTAATCCAGATTTTAATAGATCAACTATCATAACCTTGAATTCATTATCATACTGTTTTGCCATAACTCAAATATACTTATTACGGACTTAATAAATTAGTGCCATCAAAGGTAGACACTCCATTTATTTTGAAGAGCAGGAAGGAAAACTCCGGGTGGGCTCGTTGTATTCCAAGTATAAGGTAACCGTATCGCTTTCAACGAAAATGCAGGACTACCTGCAATCGTCTCCTGAGCTTGCTAGTGCCATGGCCAGGCAGTCCATCATCCTGAACAATATAATAGCCAAAGGACAGGACAATTTAAAAAGCCTTTGGATGGGGCACTTAATGGATCGCGGACTTTATAAACAAGCGGCGTATAGTTACGTATTGGAAGGTGTATTACCCAATTTGCCGTCCGAACTAGTGGAGCATCATATGGCAAACGGATTCAAGGAGGCCTTGGTGGCCGTTGCCACAGAGCGGGACCGAAGAGCACAGGCCAGGATGCTCCAGACAGGTTGGAATGCCCTAGATACGCTCATGGGCCCTACCACCTCCCAAGAGGAAGAAGCCTATAACGGGTTCAGGGACGAGCTAACGGATTATTCCAAGTACAAGGGGAATTGGTTTTCGATGTAGGAAATAATAGTAACAATTTGAAATAGAAGTTTATTCCCAATGGAGAACACTTATAACAGACAGTAAGATGGAAAAGGGGTGAGATTTTAAGATTTTAAAATAAAGAACTCCTTGTACTTTTTTTCAATATGAAGAGTCTCTTCATCGCTTAGTTGTATAAACTCTTTTTTTCGTGCTCTTTGTGAAAGTTTACCTTCATTTTGTTCAAGAAAACGAGCTAGTACAGATATCATCTTATCTGGCATTTCATACTCATCGGCCACATACCTCTTAAAGTCATCATAATTTTGGAGGTAGGCAACTTCTTTAGGAATGACGTTTTGAACAGTATCTTCTACACAATCATATAAGAATTCAGCCTGTTTGGTTGCATCATAGTATCTGTAATAATCTTTAGTGTCATTGGTGACCTCTACATTGTGGTCGGGGGTCTCTTTCCATTCAATAAAATCCAATAACGGGTGAGAATAGTCCTCTAATACTTTCTGATAATCAACGATATGGTCCAGTATGGAAGCGGATATGGGAAATATTATACCTTGTTTCGAAAATTGCTTTTTGGCCAGTATATGATGAATGAGGTAACGATGTAGTCTACCGTTTCCATCTTGTAGGGGGTGAATAAAAACAAAACCAAAAGCAATTGAAGCTGCAATTAACACTGGGTCCATATTAGACCTTAATAAGAGACTGTTGGTTTCTAAAAGCCCCTTGATTAAAACTTCGATATCCTGCCACCTTGCTGAGATGTGATCTGGAATCGGTTCTCCCGTAGTACGGTCATGTTCTCCTACAAAACCGCCTTTTTTTCTATATCCGATATCGATAAATCTCGGATTTTCAATAACGATTTGTTGGAGTCGGATAAATTCTTCTTCGCTAAGGTCATTGGAACCTGCCTGCCCAATTGCTTGCCCCCAACGGGCGGCTCTTTTGCTCCGAGGGCTCTCACCTTCAATTGTAAATGAAGCTTTAGAATCTTTTAATAAAAGAAAAGCGGACGCTCGTTGGAGAATGTCTTTGCGGATCCCTTTTAGATATTCTTTTTCACGTTCCGACAATTTGGAGGCGATATAATCCTCTAACTTTTTGGTCTTAAAAATGAGGGGACAGAAGTCAGGTGTTCCAGGTAGATTATTGATAATTAAGTGGCGCGATGATCTCACCCCTTCAATAGTGTATTGCAGGTTTTCGTTCACTAAAGGAACATAACTTTTCTTTGTTAGATCTTTTTTTGTGGAAAATTGTTTTTTTAGTATCCATTCCAGTAAAAACCAGATACGTCTGCTGTATTGTCCGGTTGGTTCTATACTGACCAATTCCGTTAGTTGGTCCTGGGAATAATGTTTAGCCAAAAAGCTAAAAAATAAGAGATTGATTCCTTCATATTTAAGAGAAAACACCAATTGCTTATATAACGCTTCTATTTCTGAAAGATGTTTATGGTCATCTGGTAAATAGCTGTTGGGTAGAACGTTCCATTCTGGAGTTTGATATCTTTTGTTTTGGAGACAGACCAAAGCGATTTGGCTAGGCATCGGAATTCTCAGTCCTAACTTTTGAATTATGGCACTATATCCAACAATGGTTCCTTTTTCGGGAACTGTCTTTCCCTGAAAAATGGGTGCATGACATGAAAAATGAGCGCTGGTTGACATAAGTTGTAGAATTTAAGCGCAATATACAATAAAACTAAGCGCTCTTGAATAAATGTGAGCGCAAATAAGTCTATCGTGAGTAAAATAGGTGTTGCTTTTCGTGGGTTGAATATAGGGTTAAATCAATTTGTAAAATATGAATTATAAAGTGAGTGGTGCTATGAGGGTTATGAGCGATGTTCTTGGGTAATGATGGCATTGATTTCATCCAGAACTTTTTGCGATACATTTTTTCCATAATGCTTTTCAGTTACCTGAACACTTGAGTGTCCTAGTCCTGAAGAAATTTTACGGATATCGATACCCAAATCCAAGCCAATGTTTGTCCAAGTATCCCTAATAGTATAGGTGGTAATCTTTTTATCGATTCCTGCAAGGGCTGCAATTCGTTTCGCATACCGATTGAAAATTTTGACCTTTCCATTATTAACTTTATGTAGATTTTCTGGCAAGGTGTCCTTTGGTATAATGGGAAAAAGGTATTCATCTTCATTTTGACCGTTAAAATAATACCCAATTATTCTTAGAGCTTCATCATTTTGGAGAACACTAAAATAATCCCCTTGGTAGTGAGTCTTTTTACGGTAATATTTAATACGGTTATCTTCAAATTGAGAACGCTTAATTGTCGCCATATCATAATGGTTCATTCCCATATTATTAAACATGAAAAGCAGGAAGTTTCGAGTATCCCAAATAGGAGTACGGGCCTTTAATTTCAATTTTCGGATAGCTGATATATCCTCAAAACTAAGAGGAGCTGGAGCATTTTCATGACTTTGCTTTTTGATACCTGATAGCGGTTTGTGGTCTTTTAATTCGTAATATGTCTTTCCTGCGTCGTTCATTATAGCTTGTAAGCTTCTAAGATGAAGAGCTGGTGTATTCTTTGACTTATACCGATTACTCATATAGGCTTTGAAGTCTTTTAAGAAGGAATAGTCCATAGCTTTTATTTCCATATCCAAGTCATTAAACTTTTCCAATACCTTTAACTTCTTATCTTCCGTTTTAAATAGAGTTTTAATTGAAGCCGTATCGTCTTGATTATTGAGGCTTTTTCTGAATTTAATTAAAGCTTTCAGGGCATCTTCGTAAGTACTGGCTGTTGAGAAACGGTTTTCAAGTCGAAGTCTGTTCAAATACCTTGCTCCATGATGCAGTATTGAATGGGACGGGGATTTATTGAAAAATATCCGTTCTATTTCCGATTTCAATTTTTTAATCTCCCAATGTCTTATTTCGCCCTTATGTTCATCCATCCATAGATCTACCTCGGAATAAATTTTACGGATACGTTTAGTATGCCTTGTTGCATTGAGTATCCCCGTGATTTTGCCGGTTGAAATATTATATTGACTTTCTTTTAAGTGTAGCTTAAAGGGAATATCGCGTGTTTTTCTTGCGTGCCCAATTCTTAATACCAACGGCAATTTATTATCTTTAGATCTGGAGTTGTCCCGTTTATCGAAGGTTATCTTAATTGTGGCCATGATATTATGGAAATTTAGTTGCGTGCTTTTTGCGTGCTTTTTTTGGTTTTTAATGGTCTTTAATTTACTTAAATATAATAAAAAACACTGATAATGAGGCATTTAAGGTCATTTGAATGTTTTTAAGACCATACTCAGACCAACTGTTAATCAGAGGGTCCTTGGTTCGAGCCCAAGAGGAGGAGCAATAGCGACGAAAAGCCACTCAAACGAGTGGCTTTTTTTATTTTACAAATCTTGGGCGAGAAGCCTGTGCCGAGCGTAAGTCGAGGTAAGCCCAAGAGGAGGGACAAAAATAGAAATCCAACTTATGAAAATAGGTTGGGTTTTTTTGTTTATAGTACTTTGTATACAGGCTCTTGACGAGATTGTCTATTTTCTATATGAGTTTATTGTATGTGGTTTAAGGTGTAAATTCACCCCTATAGAGGTACACTATTCGGTACCCATATAAAATCTCGAGGTTCCCTATTACAAATCTGGATTGTTTACCCATTGTTTAAATTTAAACTTGAGGTAGTGAATCATGGAAAAATATGGGTCCTATTCTGAATTATGTCCAATTTCTGGATATTTGAATATTTATGCAAATAGTTGAGTTAATTTATAGAGGAAAAATTCTTCCCCTTATTTTTTTAATTTCCTCCAACAACTTACCCTCTAGAAAGAGCTTATATTATATTTGTGATTCTAAACCTGTGTAGAATGAAACATTTTGATGTTGCAATAATAGGAAGCGGTCCTTCTGGTGCTTCAACCGCATATCACCTTGCTAAAGCAGGTATTTCAACAGTAATCATAGAAAAAGAAACTTTACCACGCTACAAAACATGTGGAGGTGGACTAGTGTTTAGAGGGCGAAATAGCTTGCCCTTTGATATTAAGGCAGTGGTTGATAAAGAGTTTTACACGGTAGACATCGTTTTAGGGGAGAAACTGCAATTTAAGACTCATAGGGAAGAGCCTACCATTACCATGGTAATGAGAGATTCTTTTGATAAGCATTTTACGGAGAGAGCAAAAGAAGTGGGAGTAACTTTGTTAGAGAATCATAAATTAGAATCTTTAGAATTTAATGATAATCTAGTATACTTAACTACATCACAAGGAACAATAACTACCAATTTTGTAATTGCTGCGGATGGTGCTTTAAGTCCAACTGCTAAAATGGCTGGCTGGTTAAAGGATACTAGAAAACTAATTCCCGCTTTAGAGTATGAGGTTGAAGTGTCTGATGAAGATTTTGAACGTCTTTCTAAAGTTGTTCGTTTTGATATTGATGCTATTCCTTATGGTTATGCCTGGAGTTTCCCAAAAAAGAAACACCTTTCCATTGGTGTTGCTACTACCAAAAGAAGTAAAATAAACTTAAAAAAATATTATCAATCCTATTTGGAAACCTTGGGAATTAATATCATAATTAGTGAGTCGCAACACGGTTTTCAAATCCCTGTTTCTCCACGTACCGATGGTTTTGTTAAAAACAATGTTTTCCTAATTGGAGATGCAGCTGGATTTGCAGATCCTATTACGGCAGAAGGAATCTCTAATGCAATTTATAGTGGGAAATTAGCTGCTGAAGCTATAATCGAGGCAGATAAGGAACCACAGTTAGCAGCAGTCTTATATGAAGCGAAATTAGACGCAAAATTAATACCAGAACTTAAAACTGCTCTCTGGCTTTCTAAATGGTTTTACGAACAGAAAACCATTAGAAACTTATTCTTGAAAAAATACGGACAACAAGTTTGCGAAGAAATGGCTAATATTTTTCACGGTAAAAGAACGTATCCAAAAGACATTAAGCAAAAGCTTAAGGATAAAGTTAAACAACTAGTTTTTTAGCACCTCTATAGCCTATTTTATGAAACAGCTGGGTTCTTATGATTGTTCCTCATACTTCGTAATAGCTTTTTACTTTTATTGATTTTGGATAGCAGTAAATGGTAAGTTTAGTGCCACTGAAAAGGAGTATTGAATTAGGTAAGAATAATAAAGATCTTTCAATTACAACTACCTGTAGATTTTATTTACACCCAACTTCTACACTTAATCCGTTACTTGTCTAACTTTCTTTAATAAAACCTCAATTTATTAGTTGTAACTTGTTCATTGGCAAGGGGAATGCAACAAGTTAAACCGGAAAGCAATGAATAGATTTTGGTGTTGGGGAATATTGAATCTGGTGCTATTACTAGGTTCTTGCAAAGCAGATAAAAAAGAAATTACGGAGAGTGCTAAACCTGTGATGCAAATTAGCTTGGCACGCATAGATGCCATGCCCAATTTTCCCACGCCATTCAAAATAATGGACTTTAAGGCGTTGGCTATGGATTTTGATTCCCTTGCTTTTGATTACTCTCAAACCGGTGAATATTGGCCTTTAGTCTGGAAGGACGACTCCAGAAAGAATTTTGATCAAAAAACCTTTGGGATGTATACCGCTATGGGTGATATCAGACAAGGGGAAAGCCATTATAAAGGTATTTTTCACGAGTCGCTATCCACCATGGGAACTGTTTTGGGTGCCAGTTTGGTGGGAATCGACAAATCCCAGCAAGAGGGTGAAAATTATGTAGGTATGTTGAAAAACTATTTCAATACCGAAACAAATTGGAACATTATGATGAACAATACTAGTCCTGAAGTTGCCATGTTAGGAGGTGGCTACGCCCGAGACTGGTGGTACGATGTTTATCCTAATGTCCTATTTTATGCAATTGCAGACCTTTATCCCAATGAACCAGATTTTAAAAGTCTACAACGGTCTATTGCTGATAAATTCTATGTGGCCGATTCTATTCTAGCTGGTAATTATTCCTACTCCTTTTTTGATTATTCCACCATGGAACCTAAAGAGAGTTGGATTTGCACCCAGGAAGATGTAGCAGCCGGACATGCCTATGTGCTATATTCCGCGTATAAAAAGTTTGGTGATGCAAAATATCTAAAAGGTGCTAAAACTGCTACAGAAGCGCTTCTAAGCCAGAAAGAAAATAGGTTCTATGAAATTTTAATGCCTTTTGGAGCCTATGTGTCCGCCCGTTTAAATGCGGAGCAAGGGACTGATTATGAAACTAAAAAAATAATGGAATGGACCTTTGATGGTACTTCCGTATGTAGAGAAGGTTGGGGTGTATTGGTCGATAATTGGAACGGGTACGACATCTCTGGCCTAGTAGGCAGTACGGTAGATCATGGGGGATTTGCCTTTCTAATGAATACATACGACACCATGTGGCCATTGGTGCCTATGGTACGGTATGATCCGCGTTATGCTAATGCAGTGGGTAAATGGATGTTGAATGCAAGTAATGCACTTAAATTTTTCTATCCTTATGAAATGCCCGATGATCATCAGACTATACCAGAGCGAAAAGACCATACTAAGGGCGTTATAGCTTATGAGGGATTAATAAAAGAGGCTCATTTTGATGAGTATCAGCATATATCGGCTCCAGTGGCAATTGGGGATGGTCCGCATTGGATAGAAGGAAACCCCGATGTTTCTCAGTTTAGTGTTTACGGTAGCGGACATGTTGGTATTGCAGCTGCCATTATAGAAAAAACAGATGTACCCGAAATTTTAAAATTGAACTGTCTAGCAACCGATTTTTATAGCGATAAGGCCTATCCTACTTTTTTGATATACAATCCACATCCGGAACAGCAATTTATAAGCTATGAATGCGAAACCTTAGGGAAAGTTGATCTTTACGATGCAATCTCTCATCAAATAGTAGCCAAAAACGTGACTAAATCCTCTAAAATAGAAATACCCGGTATAGACTCTCGCCTAATAGTTGAGATTCCTGCTAGTGCTACCATAACAATTAAAGAAGGTAAATATTATGTAAACAATATCGTGATTGCCTATAAATAAGTAGAGGTAATGTACTGTGGGTTAAATTGAAGCCAATAAACAAGGAGTCTTAATATGTCTATTATTCATTAGAATAATTCTAACCTACCCAACATCAATATTATTCTTTTGAAGTTCCTTTTTTACATATTCCTTATAAAATTCCACCGCTTGTTTAGCTAACTCAGTAGCTGCTTTATTATGAGAAATGCTTATGTGTACTAGAACATAGTATAGGTCATTAGAGGTGCTACTATTAGAACTAGTTTCCATTTTAAAACTTTTATGGACTTTTGAGGTGCCTAAAGTAACTATCTCATAGTTCGATTTCTTTAATTCAGGGAAGTTTTCAATTATTTCACTATTGACTGCTTCTCTATCAATAGCGCTTATGATAGGTTGAATTTTCTCATAATTAGAATCGATGTTTGCAGGGGTACAATTAATTTTTATAGTTTCCGAAACAGTAGAGGTGAAGGGGTTGCCGCAACTAGCTAGGAGAATAAGTAGTAGAACTGGTAGATAAAGGTGGTTTCTCATGGTATATTTATATGGTGTTCTTCTTCAATTCACTAGAACCGATGCGTAAATTGGTGAGTTCTGGTTGGGTTAAACAAATCAATTTACGGAAATACTAGTTTACCTCATAATTTTATCTATCCTATTTAACAGCATAAAGGGTTTTATAAGTATTTTGCTGAAAGCTCCCTGTTTAGTCAGAAACATTAAATTGATAACCGATACCTATAAAAAACCGAACTCTATCTGTGCTATTTACCCAAGACACATCAAAATTAATAGGTCCTAAAATAGAGTTGTAGGAGAAAGTGGTCCCGGCGGACATTAAGATGCTTGGTTCAATAGATTCTGACCAATCGCCCTTTGGTATAAAAGCATCTTCTAGGTAGTCTTTAAACCTGCCAAAACCAACAGAAGCCATATCTATATGAGGTGTAATGTAAACTTTGTTTAATGCATTTATTTGTAGCCCCAACTTCAATTTTGCAAACTGTGTTACACTTAATTCCCCTTGGTGTAACCCTGGAAAAACAAAATTATCATTGCCGGGGTTATTGCTATTTCCTCCTATGAAGTATTTGGAGTTAAGACCCAATTCCGAAAAAGACAAGTCATCACGAGATTGTACATCTTCAAAGATAAAATGTCCAGATAGACCTAAAATACCTGCCGATCTATCGTTTACACGGAATCTTTTTTCGTAATCTAGCCCTATCCTAGTATACTCATTAGTAGATCCGTTAATATCAGGAACATTTACATCAGATGAGATTACTTCTAAGCTGTTATGTAATGATCTACCTAAATACCCTTTTAAAATAGCACCATGTGTAGCATAGTGCACATCATTCATGCTGTTATAACGGTAATGGGCATATAGTTCAGTATCACTGTTCTTATACTTGTTAATTTGGAGCACGTTGTCCTTAACATCAGAATCTATCGTAGGGCTTAGGCGTGTGTTATGAAACTTAAGCCCAAATCCAACATAACTCCGCAAGGAACTTAAATTTCGATTAAATTGATTGTCAAAATTAAAATAGCGGTAGCTTATATCATCGGCATATTTCCCTCCAACAAATACTTTCTGTCTTAGTCTATGTCCAAAAGCTTCTGAACGCCACCACCAGTCGCGGTCATGACCAAAGTTTTTTTGGTGCTGAATTCTAAATTTTGGCTGATCAGCAATATCGAGGGTCACCAGTGAGCGGGAAGCATTACCAATAATGTTTCTGCCGGTATAGTTTACAATTACGCCTACCCCATTGTCCCCATCATAGTGTAAGGACCCCTTTACTTGATGTTGAGACCTTTCAATTCCATGTAAATGTAATTGTATTGAATCCTTATCCACAATAGGATTATAGGTTATCTGACTGAATATGGTAGTTCCCATTGCCCTGTTAACACCGTCCATTATATCTGAAATGCTATAGGATTTATGGGCTTTAATATTGGTACGGGCTCTAACAAGAGCCAAGTTGTTATCGCTTATTCCATGGTAAACCACACTGTCTAAGCTTACGCGCTTCTGCACAACGGGGAGTTGATGAGGGCGTTGTTCATATTTTTTTAAACGTTCGGAAAGGGCAATTAAGCTATTCATATTCCGGTGTACCGCTATTTTTCCTTCTTCATATATAATATCGCTTCTTAGAAAGTCGGCCGTAGAATAGGTTAGGTTAGGAGTGTGGTCAATTAAGATATCACATAACTCCCTGTTTTGCGGGATTTTTAAATTGCTAGTCATCATCCCTGCCTGAAACATAAGTGCGGTAAAACTATTAAGTTTTTCTTTGCTGGCCATGCCTCCTCCAACATCACTTCCAATAATAATATCGGCCCCCATATCCTTTGCTATATCAACTGGGAAATTGTTCAATAATCCTCCATCTACCAATAGCGTCTCTTTATAGCGGACGGGAGAGAAAACTCCTGGAATAGACATACTAGCGCGCATGGCAAATCCTAAAGATCCTCTGTCTAATATCACTTCTTTGCCATTTACGATATCTGTGGCTACGGCTCGGAAGGGAATTGCTAACTCATCAAAATTACTTGTATTGTAAGAGGGGTATGTAAGTGTAGAGATAAAGTCTCTTAGATTCTGATCGTTCAACAAGAAGTTGCCTAACTTTAAGTTGCCATCCGCCCAATTAAACTCTACCAGGTAACGCCTAAACTCAAATTTTTCTTCTGCACTAACGGTTCTTAAAGATACACCACCACCTATTAAGTCGTCCCATCTTGCATTTTTAGCAATGTTGGCAATGCTATCCCCAGAATATCCCATAGCGTATAGAGCGCCCACAATACTTCCCATACTATTCCCTACAACCAAGTCTGGCACAATACCAAGGGAGTCTAACATCTGTAAAGTAGGTATATGTGCAATTCCTTTTGCACCACCACCACTTAAAACTAAGGCTACTTTAGGTTTCTTGTCCTGGGAGACAGTAGTATGGGGTGCAACCCAAAGGAATAGAAGGACCAGGATTAATACATTTTTTTGTAGGGCTATTAATACAAGCCCTAGCATTTCATTTTTATTAAATAGGTATTTTGTTTTTGGGAGCGTTTTCTTAAGCATTTATATTTTGGTCTTTTCGTCTTGCTGGCTGGGACGGTAGATATAAAGTCAAAAATAATCTATATAATATTAATGAGTCAAATTTAAACCTAGATTCTAAAAATAATAAAGAAAATAAGGTTGTCGGTAGAATTCAACCATTTTAAGATTCTTTATCATGACATTCAATTTTAATTCAAATTTCAATTTTTGTATGGGATTGCGTTTTTAATGTTAAAGTGTGTTTTTATCAGTATTTGTTTAAGAGGTGTCCCTAGCTCCTTTTTCTAGGAGCTGTTACGTTTCTTCGAATTGTTTACGCAATCTATTGAACATTAGTGCATTATAAGGTGTAAATCATGGGTGTTTGACTTAGGTGTAACCGGGTTAATCGCCTGTATTTACACTGGTTTTGCCTAGGTAATTCTCGGAGAAATATGGTAAAATTCTTGGGAGGGCCTATTCTTATTGTTAAATTGGGGATTTTTAAAATTTAAACGAAATAGAAATAACTATTTAATGTTCAAAAACAAATTTTTCCCCACGTTACTATTCTCTTTAATAACAATCTTCCTTATGGGCCAAGACCCAGGTGGTTCTGGCGGTAATATGGCAGTTGATATAGCGCTAACCAATCCGTCTAAGGAAATAAATAATGGAATAGCTGAGGTGAAGGTAACAGGGGGTAAAGCACCGTATCTTTATAAATGGAGTAATCCCCAGACTGGCTTAGATGAGAATAAGGCCTCGGGACTTATAGAAGGTATGGACCATACTGTAAGTGTTACAGATGCTGATGGGAATACGGTTTCCAAAACATTTAGAATAAAGGCAGCATCCATTACAGAAGTATTTAATAGTAACGTGCAGCCGGCAGTAGACTTTTTGGGTGCCATTTTGTTCTGGGATCCATTTGCAGCTTTGGGAATATATGATCCAGTAGTTTATAATGATAAGAGTGCTGTATCCGTTCCTTTACAAGAAACCATTAAGCAAAACTATACGCTAGAAAGATGGTTGGTGTCACAAGGAGAAAGTGTGGATAAAGGACAAAAACTAGCTCTTTTAAAAGGAAAAAACAATAAGGAGCTATTGATTTATGCTAATGCAAATGGTGTTTTAGAACATATTATAGAGGAAGGAACCCTTATTGCTGATACTAGAGATGGACTTTCTACGAGCCCAATTAATTTGGCCAAAATTGAATATGAAACTCCTAAACCATTATTGTACCCTAATGGAGATACAAGAACTAGTACCATTCCATTTATTGTTATCTGGTTAATTCTAGGAAGTATCTTCTTTACCTTCCGACTAAAGTTCGTTAATATTAGAGGGTTTTTACACTCTATAGATTTAGCAAAAGGGAAATATGATGATCCCAATGCCCCAGGTACCATTACTCATTTTCAGGCGATGGCAACCGCTACATCAGCTACAGTTGGTTTAGGGAATATTGCAGGGGTAGCAGTGGCTGTATCTCTAGGAGGAGCAGGTGCTACTTTTTGGATGTTTACTGCCGGTTTCTTTGCCATGTCTTTAAAATTTGCAGAATGTACTTTGGGGGTGAAATATAGATTTATAGATGAGGAAGGTCGAATTTTTGGTGGGCCAATGAATTACTTGCGCTATGGATTGGAGAAGCAAAACTTAAAAAAACTTGGAAAATTTTTAGCAGGATTTTTTGCAGTACTAGGTATCGGAGCTTCTTTTGGCGGTGGTAATATGCTTCAATCTAATCAAGCATTTAAAATAGTATCCGAACAACTTCCCTTTTTACAAGAACATGGATTTTGGTTTGGTGTTGGTTTTGCCCTCCTCGTTGGAGCCGTGATAATTGGAGGTATTAAGAGTATTGCCAAATTTACAGGTAAGGTAGTTCCGTTTATGGCTATACTTTATGTCTTAGGTTGTTTGGTAGTAATTGGAACTAATATAGAAAACCTTGGTTGGGCAGTTCGCTCAATCATCGATGGCGCCTTTTCTGCGCAGGCTATGAAAGGTGGTTTTATTGGGGTATTGATTATTGGGTTGCAAAGAGCTGCTTTTTCTAGTGAAGCAGGTGTAGGGTCTGCTGCAATTGCCCATAGTGCTTCTAAAACTAACCATCCTATTGCCGACGGATTTACCTCCTTGGTAGAACCTTTTATAGATACTATGTTGGTGTGTACTATGACGGCTTTAGTACTAATTTTTACAGGAAAACACGAGGTTTCTGGCTTGGGTGGTGTAGAGCTAACATCTGATGCCTTTGGAAGTGTAGTTTCTTGGTTTCCGATGGTGTTGGCTGTAGCTGTATTGCTGTTTGCATTTTCTACTATGGTGTCTTGGTCTTATTACGGAATGCGATCTTGGACCTACCTTTTTGGTCGTAGTAAAAAATTAGAACTGGTATATAAATTATTGTATTTGGTGTTTATAGTATTAGGAGCTTCAGTGAGTCTAGGTGCTGTATTGAGCTTTGCAGATATGATGATTTTAGCCATGTCTTTCCCTAATATTATTGGATTATATATTCTTGCACCAGAGATAAGTGCAGATATGAAGGTGTATTGGCAGAAATTAAAAGAAGGAAAACTCTATGTTAATCCCAAATTCCGGAAAGATGCAGAAGTGCCTAAATAGGGAATTGATTAGTAACCATGAGGTGCTTTACTCTCGTTGAGTTAAGAAATAGAAATAGGGAAGACTATGGATATTTATTTTATTGCCCTCCCTATTTCGTTACAGGCAGTTTCTGTGCTAATTACTGATTGTTCCACTCTCTACGGAGGTCTTCAGATAATTCTTCATACCGTTGTCTTAAATCTGATGATATGGTTTTAGTATGTTTATGGAGTTTTCTTAACTGAAGGGAGAAATACATGCTAAATAATCCGGCAAAAAGAAAACTTAGACTTACCAATACCACAACACTCACTCCCACAAATAAAGGATTCCATAGTAGGATGAATGAGAATATAGCACCTAAGATACCTAAGGCTAAAAGTGCTCCCCAATTCTTACTACCATATCTCTTAATATCCATAGCCAAGCTGATAGCTGCAATGGAGCGGAATAAAATTATAAACCCTATATAAAAAGCTATAGTACTAACAGAAAGAGCCGGATTAATAAGTAATAGGATACCAACGATAAAAGTAATAATCCCAAAACCTAGGGTCCATCCCCAATTTTCTAATTGATCCTTGTTTACAATGGAGAATATAATTTCGGATACTCCGCCAAATAAAAAGGACATAGCAAATAAAATAGCCAAAGTAAGTAGTGAACTTAAGGGAGCTGTAAATGCAACAATACTAACGATAATAAAAAATATTCCTACAAGAAGTGGAATATACCAGTTTTTAATGGCTTTTTTAATCGATTTTAAGAACATTGTTTCCATATTGGATTGATTTAGATGGTTTTATATTAATATGAGTTTATATCCTGTAGAAATTTGCTTTATTGTCTTTTTAGATTAAACCTCCTGCAGCGGAGAAAAAAAGTGTTAGAGATTGGATTTTAGTCTTGTATACTTAGTGTTAATAGTAGTGCTCTTAAAGTACCTAATTATAGTATCCTTATACAAAAATAACTTTTAGTTCGTAACAATACGAACTAAATCAGATAAAGTTTTGTTAATCTTCGTAATGCTTTTATTTATCCTAGGTTGTATATTAGCAAAATTTCCGTGCCTTTAGGGTGTTCAACTGTTGTGAAATAGAGTCCATTTAGTGGCTTTGCCTTAAGGGAGAAATAACTGTAGCCCCTTATTCTAAGTAATCTACTTCTATGAAACGAATTTTTTCTAACCTGCTATTTAAGGTGTTTTTAGGTATTGTTCTAGGAATTGTATTTGGACTTTTTTTACCTGAATCTGTTAACAGAATCTTTGCCACTTTTAATGCTTTTTTTGGACAGTTTTTAAATTTCTCCATCCCTTTAATTATTATGGGGCTAATTATGCCTGCTATATCCGATTTAGGTAGGGGAGCGGGGAAGCTTCTTTTATTAACTGCCGCTATCGCCTATGGCTCCACCCTTTTTTCGGGTTTTATGACCTACTTTGCTGCGGCGGGAATTTTCCCAACATTATTAGAGTCCCATGCAGCAAATGCCGCGAGTATTACAGAAACGGGAAAAGAACTATTGCCTTATTTTAGTATTACCATTCCACCTGCTTTAGATGTAATGACGGCCTTGGTATTTGCTTTTCTAATTGGTCTTGGCCTATCTTATCAGGAGAAATCAGCCCTAGGTGCTGTAGTTAAGGATTTTCAGGTCATTATAATGCAACTGATAGAGAAGGTAATTGTTCCTCTCTTGCCGCTATATATTCTTGGAATCTTTGCAGGTATGGCTTTTAATGGAAAGGTATATTCCGTGCTTTCTGTATTTGTAACGATTATAGGGGTCATTTTTGCTTTGCATATTCTTTTACTAGCCATACAATATGTTATTGCTGGCTTACTTACAAAAAAGAATCCTATAAAATTATTGGCGACCATGTTACCAGCTTATTTTACGGCTTTGGGTACACAATCCTCAGCAGCAACAATTCCCGTTACCTTAGAACAGGCTATAAAAAATGGGGTGTCTAAAAAAATTGCAGGTTTTGTAATTCCTTTATGTGCAACTATTCACCTTTCTGGTAGTATTATGAAAATTACCGCCTGTGCCATGGCCTTAATGATTTTGCAGGGAATTCCATTTACTTTTACTCTTTTTGCAGGCTTTATATTTATGCTAGGTATAGCTATGGTGGCTGCTCCTGGTGTGCCTGGAGGTGCTATAATGGCTGCTATAGGTATTCTTCAATCTATGCTAGGTTTTAATGAAGAAATGCAAGGGCTCATGATAGCTTTGTATATCGCAATGGATAGTTTTGGTACCGCTTGTAACGTTACCGGGGACGGAGCCATTGCTTTGGCGGTAAATAAACTCACGAAACAGGTGGGTGCATAGCAGGAGATAAGCATCGATTTTAGGCAAATCTAGGTGGTTGAAAAATTGGGTAAATAATATTCCGTAGTGGGCATTACTTTACAGCAAAACCCTTCCCCCTATCTCATGACTTTCTTCCAATTTCTCTAATACCGCCATATTATTAATGCCATCCTGTAAGGGAGTAGGTACATCCGTATTGTTTATTATTGCCAGATTAAAGGCGTCTATTTGTAAGGTGTACTGATTGCAAGTATTAAAGGTGATGGTTTCTGATCCATTTTCCCTATGGATCCAGATTTTTGAAGGTTGGTTTATAGGCGGATTAAAAGGAAGCTGAAATTCTATGCTTC
Source organism: Arenibacter latericius DSM 15913 (assembly GCF_000424985.1). Lineage (GTDB taxonomy): Bacteria > Bacteroidota > Bacteroidia > Flavobacteriales > Flavobacteriaceae > Arenibacter > Arenibacter latericius. The sequence continues at coordinate 97,365 of NZ_AUKX01000010.1, read as the reverse complement.
CTTCAGTGCCATAAATTTGTGTGCTTTGATGATCTGTAAGTCGGATTGAACTAAAAAACGTAGAAGTCCCCTCCTTAAATTCCAAAATACCATTCGCAAAGAGATCTACTTTTGTTACTGGGTCCAACCCCAGTACCCCCGAAACAGCGATAGGTTCAGATTCAAAAATATAACGAGAGAGGGAAAGGGAATAACAGCCTATATCTCGTAAACTTCCGCCACCAAACTCCTTCTTATTGGTGATGCTATTTGGGTCATCATCAAAGAATGAAAACGAAGAACTTATAATACCCACCTTGCCAATTGCATTTTCGGTAATTAACTTTTTCGCTTTTATCCATTGAGGGTGAAATCGGTACATAAAGGCTTCCATCACCTTTAAATGAGGATGCTCTTGAGCAGCCTGTTGTAGTAACTCCCCTTCTTTTTTGGTGGTGCCAACTGGTTTTTCTACCAAAACGTGTTTGCCAGCTTTTATTGCTTTTATAGCCCAAGGTACATGGAGGTGGTTGGGCAAAGGAATGTAAACGACATCAATATTGGGATCGTTTAACAATTCCTGGTAATCCCTATATGCTTTTACCTCTAAATAGTGCTTTGCAACTTCCTTAGCCTTAGATATATTTCGGGAAGCAATAGCACCTAATATGCCATAATTGCTCTCTTGTATGGCAGGTATAACTTGTTCTACTGCAATGGTTGCTGTACCTAAAATTCCCCATCTTATTTTTTCACCCATGCTTCTCCAATTTAAATGAATATTAAACTTGATTTAAAGCTATGCAATAATATTAACTCATTTTATAATAATAATTCAATAAAATATACAATTGGGACAATATCTAATGCGTATTGAGTAATATATGCTAAGAGATTCATATTTAATATTTTTTCCTTTGTTAGGATTGGAAAACAGAAAGGAGGTAGATGTAGGTCAAATTATGGTGGTCTGGAGAAATGAATTCTGTTCGCTAAAAAACAACTTCAATACTAAAATAGCGGTGTATGTTAGCAGGAATCGATTATTTCATAGTAATAGCTTACATAATAGGTATGTTATTACTAGGGCTATATTTCAAAAAATATGTCAATAGCTCCGAAGACTATTTTCTAGGAGGTAAAAGCCTGCCTTTTTGGGCTATTGGGATGTCTATTGTAGTATCGGATATTGGTGCCTTAGATTTTGTTGGAGTTTCGGGGCAAGCTTATAGATACGGTGTTTCTGTAGGTAATTTTGATTGGGTAGGTTCTGTGCCTGCAATGTTATTGGCTGCATTTATTTTTATTCCTTATTTCTGGCGTGGCGGTATGTATACCATTCCTGAATATTTGGGAAGAAGGTATAACCAAAAGGTAAGGACCATTGCTTCGGTAACATGGATTCTATTTTTTGCCTTGGATTTGGGGGTTCTGTTTTGGGCAAGTGCGGTATTATTAAACGTGCTTATGGGTTGGCCCATATGGATTTCTATAATTTCTACTGCTGGAGTGGTGGGGCTATATACTTATTTTGGTGGAATTACCGCAGTTATAATGACCGATGTGGTTCAGTTTATAATCATGTTCATTGGAGGTTTTGCCTTGGTTTTTCTCAGTCTTTACGAAGTTGGTGGTTGGGATAATATGGTTGAAAAAATAAGCACTATGGGACCAGAGTACAGAAACCATTTTGATATCATTCAACCACAGGATACAAAATCTCCCTTTCCATGGACAGGAATTTTATTTGGACTCACCTTTGTTATGGCCAATGCATATATGATAGGTAACCAATCTATAGTACAGCGTTGTCTTACCGCTAAAAATGAATGGCATGCAAAAGCGAGTATGATTTTTGGCTCTGCTTTAAAAATGTTTATTCCCATCTTGGTATTGTTTCCAGGTCTTATGGCTGTAGTGGTACATCCCGGATTGCTAGACGGGGATCAAGCGCTGCCCATGATGATTAAATCTATTCTACCACCTGGGTTAGTCGGACTTATGTTCGCCGCGTTTTTTGCCGGACTCATGTCTAGCGTAGATTCGTTATTAAATTCTACGGCCACCTTATTTACCAAGGATATTTACGAACCTTTTATTAAAAAAGGAGCAGATGATAAACATTATCTAAAAGTGGGGCAAATTACAACTCTAGTTTTATTGGTAGTTGGGGTGGCTACCTCACCTATTAGTAGTGATTTCCCTGGGATTTATGTTGCCATTCAGACCTTTATGTCCTACTTCCAAGGCCCCATATTCGCTATTCTTTTATTGGGAATATTTTGGAGAAGAACTACTGAATGGGGCGGCCTTTCCGCATTGGTAATCGGAATTGGATTTGCTATTTACTTAAATGTGTTTAAAGAGCAATTCTTCACTATTGAAGACCCTTTCCTATATATTTCTTGGTGGTCCTTCTTACTAAGCTTTATCATAAATATGACGGTTAGTTTACTTACAAAGAAACATTCCGATGAGCAGCTGCAAGGCTTGGTGTTTAGTTCTAAAATTTTGGTAAAAAATAAAACTGTGTAACATGTTCAATTTTGACTGGCTTTCCGGTGTTTCTCAAGAAACGGCAAAAATGATATTCCTTAGCTTGTATGGGCTTATTGGAGTGTTGGTATTATTGTTACCCACCGAGTATGTTTACGAGGGTATAGCGAAGGAAGACCGACATTGGTATAACAATTTAAAACTGTGGTCTATTTGTGTTTTGGCAATACTGGCATCGATCTATTATAGTTTTTAACCCCTTAATCCTAAATAAAATATGAAACCAAATGAAATAGATGCTGGAATAAAATCTGCCCAAATTAACAATGCCCTAGGGGTTTTCATTTTCATTTTTGGGGTGATAGTGCTTTTTGCCATGATTTTTACGGACACCTTTATTCAACATATGACCGATATGGTTGCTGGATTACTGCTAATAGCTATAGGAGGAGGTATGATATGGAGATCGAGAAATATTATAAAGAAATTAAAGGCTAACAAAGAATAATAAGTTCTGTGAAATGTATAATTCCGGTAAAATTGCGTTGTCCGATAATTGGAGAATCCAGAGTTCAAATAAAGTTTTGGAAAAGGGAGAAGAAATTTCTACGACCTTCTCTATTTCAAAGGACTGGATCGCTGCTAAAGTACCATCAACTGTTTTAAGTACTTTGGTCGCTAATGGAACATATCCTGATCCTTATTATGGGGAAAATTTAAAGCGAATTCCAACTGAACTTTTTAAGGTGCCATGGTGGTATGCTACTAATTTTGAATTTACTAAAGAACAAACCGAAAATTTCGCGAATATAACTTTCGACGGGCTTAATTATAAAGCTAATGTGTGGCTAAATGGTAATCTTATAGCCAATACCAAGGATATTGATGGAGCCTTTAGGATTACTTCTTTTGATATAAGTAATTACATTATTAGTGGGACCAATATACTAGCAATTGAGGTTATTCCACCAACACCCGGAGATTTCAGTACTGGTTTTGTAGATTGGAATCCTGCGCCCCCAGATGGAAATATGGGCATATTTAGACCCGTGACCTTGCATCTTCATGGCGGGGTGCAGATTGAAAAACCTTTTGTGCAGACCAAAGTCAATCTTCAAACTTTAGAAGAAGCCAATCTTACCGTTTCAGCGGAATTAACCAACTATTCCGATATTACTATTTCTGGGGAGCTTATTGGGGCTATAGAATCCATTTCGTTTAAAAAAGAAGTTATCCTTGCTCCCAAAGAAAAGAAGCTGGTCATCTTATCAAGTGATGAATTTCCCCAACTCAATTTTAAGGACCCAAAACTTTGGTGGCCAGTACAAATGGGAGAACCAAACTTATACCATTTGGAGTTGGAATTTGTGCAAGAAGATAGCGTTGTGGATGCCGCCACCCTAATGTTCGGAATTAGAGAAGTAGAAGATTATTGGTTAGACGATACGCATCGTGGCTTTAAAATTAACGGTGAAAAAGTTATGATAAAAGGAGGTGGGTGGACAGATGATATGCTTCTGATGGATACCGATGAAAATATAGAAGCCCAAGTTAAGTATGTAAAACATATGAACCTTAATTGCATCCGTTTAGAAGGGGTTTGGGGAAAAGACCATAAACTGTATGACCTATGTGACCAACATGGGATTTTGCTGATGGTAGGATGGAGCTGTCATTGGGAGCATGAAATTCATATGGGAGTGCCCGTGAACGAACGTTTTGGAGGGGTTTATAAACCCAAAGACATCGCACATATTGCCCAAGCGTGGGAAGATCAGGTGGTTTGGCTGCGTAACCATCCTAGCATTTTTGTATGGACAGTAGCTAGTGATAAGGTGCCCATTACCCAACTGGAGCAAAAGTACGTGGATACCTTTGCTAAATATGATCCTACCCGGCCTTATTTAAATTCTACTGGCGGGGTGGGGAGCGACCAACATGTAGTGGGTAGTGAAGACGTAATTAGTGAGATTAGCGGATCTTCAGGAGTAAAAATGTTAGGTCCCTATGCCTATACGGCACCGGTATATTGGTTTACGGATACCCAATTTGGGGGTGCCTATGGATTTAATACAGAAACAGGTCCTGGAGCCCAGGTTCCTCAATTAGAAAGTTTAAAAAGAATGATCCCTAAAGACCAGCTATGGCCAATTAGTGAAGTTTGGGATTACCATTGTGGGAGATACGAGTTTTCTGATTTAAGTCGGTTTACCAAAGCTATCAACGAACGATATGGAACTCCAAATTCGCTAACGGAATTTGATAAGAAGGCCCAAGCGATGAATTATGAGCTAATGAGACCCATGTTTGAAGCTTTTCAGGTGTATAAAGAACGATGCACGGGGTTAATTCAGTGGATGCTGAATGCAGCTTGGCCCAAAATGTATTGGCAATTGTACGATTATTATTTAAATCCAACTGCCGCCTTTTACGCCACTAAAAAAGCCTGTTCCCCATTAAATCTTATCTATAATTATGGAGATAAACACATTTATGCTGTAAATGATCATCGGTATCGAGTAGAAAATCTAGAGGCTCATATTAGGGTGTTTTCCATAAACTCAGAGTTAGTGTTAAATGAAAAAGTGCCGCTTTCCTTGGAGGCAGATTCATCGGCATCCATTTTTAAATTGAAGGAATTTACGAGCTTATCAACTACTTATTTCGTTGACTTACGATTATTAGATACTGAGACTAACGAAATAGCTAATAACTTTTATTGGCTATCCAAAAAAGAGGAGATGTTAGATTATGAGGCTGACTTGGGGGATTTTGCCTTTCATACCCCTAGCAAAGAATATGCAGATCTTACAGAACTAAACCTCTTGCCAAAAGTCCAAGTATTTGAGACGCATCATTTTAGTCAAGACGGGAAAAATCAAAACATTGAGGTTCAACTAAAAAACAGTAGCAATCATATTGCCTTTTTAATAAATCTTAAGATGGTGGATAAATCCACGGGGGATTTAATTCTCCCCATTTTTTGGGAGGATAACTTTATAAGCTTATTGCCCGGAGAAGAACGACTCCTTTCTGCTACTTATACCTTTAAAGGGGAAGCAGAATTAAAGGTAGAAGGGTGGAACTTAAAATAATGTTGATATCTTAGGATAGTAAGGTATGTAGTAATAACATCAATCTAAAAGAACATGAAAAAACTAGCAATAAATGGGGGAACACCTAGTAGGGATACCATCAAAAATCCCTGGCCAAAATGGCCGGTGTGGGGAAAGGAAGAAGAAAAGGGTTTATTAGAAGTTTTACATAGTGGGGTGTGGTCTTATAACGGTCCCAAAGAAACCGAATTTAATAGGCTTTTTGCGGAATATACTGGAGTTAAACATGCCATCTGTACGGTGAATGGTACGGTAACCATGCAAATAGCTTTAGAAGCATTGGGGGTTGGACTAGGAGATGAGGTTATAGTACCCGGACTCACCTGGCAGGCCACAGCAGCTACGGTAATAGATGTTAATGCTACCCCTATATTAGTAGATGTAAGTGAGGATAACTGGTGTATAGATCCAAAGGAAATAGAAAAAGCCATCACCCCAAGGACAAAGGCTATAATTCCAGTACACCTGTATGGTGCCTTTGCCGATATGGATGCCGTTATGGAAATTGCCAAGAAACATAATTTGTATGTAATTGAGGATTGCGCCCATAAGCACGGTGGGGAATGGAATGGGAATAAAGCAGGAAGTATTGGGGATATAGGAAGTTTTAGTTATCAACTTTCCAAGCATTTAACGGCTGGGGAAGGGGGTTCTGTAACCACTAATAATCCCGAACTAGCAGAAAGACTAGATGCGCTGAGGAATTGCGGGCGTAGACCAGAAGAAACTATGTTGGAAGAAGTAGATAAGGGAGCGGGAGATTATGGGGACGATGATGGTAACTTTATTCAGTCTGGGAATCTTAGAATTACTGAATTTCAAGCCGCCATCTTAATAGAAGGTCTAAAACGCCTACCAGCTCAGAATGCCAATAGAGATGCTAATGGGGAGTATTTAAATTCCCTGTTGGAGGATATTGATGGGGTTTCTCCTATAAAACGAGATATAAGGGAAACCAAAAAAGCATATTTTAATTTCGCCTTTAGATATCATAAAGATGAATTTAAGGGCCTGCCCATAGAGAAATTTAGAAGTGCGTTGGAGGCCGAATTAGGAATTGTGGTAGATGCTAGCTATGAACCTTTAAATAACTGCTCCTTATATGTGCCACATACCAAACCAGCCCGCCATAAGCTAGATGAATTCTATTGGAAGGCTATTGATCCCAAGCGATTTTCACTACCCGTTTGTGAACGTATTTTTAAAGAAGAATCTGTTTGTGTACACCACAAAGTGCTGATGGGAACCAAGGCAGATATGGATTTAATAGCATTGGCCATAAAAAAAATCTACTCCCATGCAGAGGAATTAATGGATTAAGCATTTACCAAATATAGAAACCTTGATAGCTATTAAAATCGATATGTTTAACAGGATGATAACGCTCATTCTTGTTCTATTGCTATTTGTGTATCCCACCTTTATTTCTGCACAAGATGCATTAGGGAGCAAAGCAAACTATGATATGCCAGATAAAGGTATCTGCGCCCATAGGGGAGCCAGTGAAACCCACCCTGAGAATACCTTAGCGGCATTTGAAGAAGCTATTAGATTGGGAGCGCAGATGATTGAGTTTGATGTTCAGTTGACCAAAGACAAAGTGTTGGTGATCATGCATGATGAAACAGTGAATAGGACAACCAATGGCTGGGGACGAGTAGGAAATTTAACTCTTAAAGAAATTAAACACCTAGATGCAGGAAAATGGAAATCTGAAGAATTTGAAGGGGAAAAGGTTCCCACCTTAAAGGAGGTGCTTCATATAATGCCTAAGGATATTTGGCTTAACATCCATTTAAAAGGAGATGAACTATTGGGTTATGCAACGGCAGAAGTTGTGATTGCGGCCAATAGAATCCATCAGGCTATTATTGCTTGCGAAAAAGGGGCGGCTAATGGAGTAAGGCAAGTTAGTCCAAAAATTATGATCTGTAATGTGGAAAGAATGTCCTCTCGTACAGAATATATTGATCAGCCCATAGAAAAAGGCTTTGCATTTATTCAATTAAAAAATAATCGCGATGATATAAATATGTATACAGATATAAAAAGGCTAAAAGATAATAGGGTCTACATCAATTATTATCATTCCGAAGAAGTAGCGAGAGTGAAGGAATTATTAGATTTAGGAGTCAATTTTATTCTGACCGATCGTTTGTCTAGAATGCTAAAAGCTTTTAATGAATTAAATTGAGCTATAACCGTGAAGTCACTTTGCTATACAAGCAAATCAAAAAAAATGAAAAAAATTAAAATAGCCCTTATTGGTGCAGGCTTTATCGCAGATTATCACGCCCGCGGTCTTCAGACAATACCAGAAGTGGAAATAGTCGCCGTGGTTTCAAAAAACATCGAGAATGCTGAGAGGTTTGCTACTAAATATGGGATTGAGAAGGCCTATAACAATATTGCTTCCTTGGTAGAAGATAATACCTTAGATGCGGTTATTATTAGCACCCCTAATCAATTTCATGCGCCCTATGCCATTGCATTTTTAGAAAAAGGCAAGGACGTTTTTCTGGAAAAACCTATGGCGATAAATGGAAATGAAGGGAAGCAAATAGCGAAAGTGGCCAATGAGCAAAGCCAATTGGTAATGGTAGGACATATGTGGCGATTTGATGCTGATATGCAGTATATTAAGGAGACCGTGTTATCTGGGAAATTAGGTAAAATCTTTAAGACCAAAGGATATGGAATACATGAAAATTGGGGGCCTTCTGGATGGTTTACCAAGAAGGAATTGGCCGGGGGCGGAGCCTTAGCAGATATGGGGGTACATGCCATTGATGCCGTAAGGTACATTTTAGGAGACCCTATGCCCATTAAGGTATATGCTAGGATTTCTACAGAATTTGGTGATTATAACGTGGATGATACCGGTATTTTGATTATTACATGGGACAATGGGACAGAAAGTATTATTGAGAGCGGATGGTGGCATCCCCACATGGATGGACCAGAAGCTAGTACCAGCCTTTTTGGGACCAAAGGATATGCCAATCTCTTTCCCACATATTTAAAAATGAAAAATGGAGAAGATGCTATTACAACAGTGCCAGAACTTCCTAAAAGGGATGAGCACTGCGATCAAATAATCTATACTCGCCAAATGGAACATTTTGTATCTTGTATTAAAAATAGAAAACAACCTGTTCCAGGACTTGTTGAAGGACAAACGGTGCTAGACATTGTGGATGCAGCCTATACCTCTGCCAAAACGGGTGAGGTAGTAAATTTAAGTTAGATGGCAATAAAATGGGGCTTAACGGATTATTAAGTAATTTAGAAAATATCATTTTTGACCTAGATGGTACGCTTTGGGATCCCATGCCCATGAGTGTTAAAGCTTGGCATACCTCCCTCAATAGATTCGATTGTATAAAAAATCCTGTTTCCAAGGAAGATATACAAGGTATTATGGGGATGCAACATAGTTTAGTGGGAGAGAAGCTTTTTCCCTATCTCTCAACAGAACAGCAAGACAAAATTATGAACAGTTGCTATGAACAGGAGGTTAAGGATATCAAGGAGGTTGGCGGTGTTTTATATCCTGGATTAGAAAAAACATTGAAGGCCTTAAGCAAGAAGTATTCGCTATTCATAGTCAGTAATTGTCAGGCTGGTTATATCGAAGCTTTTTATGAGTATCATAAATTGGAGCATTATTTTAAAGATTTTGAATGCTCCGGTAATACAGGCAAATCTAAGGCTATGAATATTGAAATGCTTATAAAAAGAAATGGATTAAGTAACTCACTTTATGTTGGCGATACCTTAGGGGATTATTTGGCGGCAGAAGACAATAACCTACCATTTGTCTTTGCTGATTACGGATTTGGACAAGTGCCCAGCGCCACATATACCATATCCCAAATTGAAGATTTAAAACATATTCTCTAAAATAATAGAATGCCCCCCTCCCTGATTTATTTGATTAAATTCAGGTCTACCTACTATTATCCATTATCTGGAAATCACATTTAGGGGTTTTTTAGAAGTTTTCTAGTGCTTTCAACGGTAATATTCTTATCAAATTCTATCTATAGTTTAATGGATTAGCTGTTTAGTTGGTAATATTAAATTAACAATAAAATCCATTTTATTTAATATATACTCATAATAGGTTAAGATTTACTGTATAATTAATAATATGTAATGCAGTATAGTGTTAATAATGAGATAGATTTGTTAGAAATAGAATTAACCAAACCGTTAAAATACTAGAATATGGAAAAACATAATTTTAAAATCTTATTGCTTCTTCTGTTGGGCATGATGACTTCCTTCATGTATGGGCAGCAAGAGGTGACAGGAGTTATCAGTAGTGATACGGGAGAATTACTGCCTGGAGTTTCTGTTGTAATTAAGGGAACTACTACTGGAGTAACCTCCGATTTTGATGGAAACTATAGCATTACTGTACCCAGCGGAAATGCCATACTTGCTTTTTCATATCTGGGAATGAAAGATAAAGAGGTGAGCGTAGGAAACCAAACTACCATTAATGTGATAATGGAAACCTCTTCGGAAGAGTTAGATGAGGTGGTAGTAACAGCACTTGGTATTTCTAGAGAAAAGAAATCTTTAGGATATGCGGTGAGTGAAGTTAGTGGCGATGCTATAGATAACGTCCCTCAAGAAAACGCCATGAATGCTCTTTCCGGTAAAGTATCTGGGGTGGCTATCAATTCCACTGGAGGTCCTGGATCTACTGTGAATATTAATATTAGAGGGGCCTCGTCTTTATCGAGTGACAACCAACCACTATTTGTAATAGATGGAACACCAGTTATTAGTTCCGTGAATAATATTAGTGAAATAGGAAGGGAGAATAGAGTGGACTATGGAAATGCCATTTCCGACATCAACCCCGATGATATAGCGAGTATGACGGTCCTTAAAGGAGCTAGTGCAGCCGCCTTGTATGGTTCGCGGGCTGCGAATGGGGTTATTTTAATTACCACTAAATCAGGGAAAGCAAAAAAAGGACTCGGAGTTACCATTAATTCTAGCACTGTTTTTGATATTCCTTACCGTTATTTGGATACCCATAGAAAGTTTGCTGCGGGGTCTAGACCTTTTACCGAAGATAATTTTCCCGCTAATACCTATGGCGCAATACTTATTGGAGAAACTGCCTCTGCATGGGCGGGTCCGGCATTAGATCAAGGTATAAAAGCAATTCACTGGCCTTACTCTCAAGAAGAAATAGCAAGTGGGATTCCAGTTCCAAGGGAATTAAAATCTTATGACAATGCGTCTAATTTCTTCAATACGGCTGTATCTACAACCAACAATATATCTATTCAGGATAATACAGAAAGAATAAATTATAGGTTATCATATTCCGACTTAAAGCATAAAGGGTTTATTCCAAATTCAGATCTTAATAAACACAGTATCAGTTTAAATTCTGCTCTGAAATTAATCGATGCTATACAGGTGAGCTCTAGCCTAAATTATACAAAATCTGGAGCCGACAATAGGCCTGCAACTAACCGGGGAGCAAATCCGATCCAAGCACTATATGAAATTGCTCCTCATATAGATGTACGACAAATGAAGGATTATTGGCTGCCAGGTTATGAAGGCTTTCGCCAAAATTCTCCCTTTGCTTTTGGGGACGATCCAACCGATACGGAGTGGAATAACCCTTATTTCTTAGCACATGAAGTAAATAACAGTTTTGAGAGGAATAGATTTTATGGGAATGTTAAGGCAGAATGGAAAATAACGGATGAGTTCTCTGCCATGGCGCGCTACAATTTTGATGAGATAAATGAAGTTAGAGAAACCAAAATGTCTAAAGGATATACGAGAGATATTAACGGAGCCTATGGTATTCAGAATATCCTAAGCAATGAAATCAATGTTGATTTCTTGCTTACTTATGCGAAGAAATATCAGGATTGGGATTTTTCAGCTTCTGTAGGTGGAAATAAAAGATCTACTAAATCATCTTCCGTAGTTAATTCCACAAAAAATAGAGGATCTGGTATCTTAGCTCCTGGACTCTTTACATTAACAAATATAGCTCCAGACAACCTTAATTATGCTTCCTATAAGAGTGAAAGACAGGTGAATAGTCTATATGGTTTAGTGAGCGTGGGATTTAAAGATATGTTTTACATAGATGCAACTGGTAGAAACGATTGGTCTAGTACGCTTCCAGATAACAATAATTCTTATTTCTATCCTTCTATATCTTCAAGTTTATTGGTTCATAGGGCGCTAAATTTAGCAGGGGACATTTCTCTGATAAAATTACGTGCCGGTTATGCAGAGGTAGGGAATGATACCAATCCCTATAATTTGCAGCCTGTTTTAAATAGTGGCAATTCTTGGGGTAACGGATCCATGCTGTCTGTTCCAGGAACCCTTTTAAATCCAGATTTAAAGTCGGAATCCCAAAATTCATGGGAAGTAGGAACCGATTTGGCCTTTTTTAATAATCGACTTCGAATGGATTTTACCTATTACGAAAGCGAAAACAAAGATCAAATTTTCCCTGTAAACACTCCCATTTCATCGGGTTACGGATCTAGATTTATAAACGCGGGACTAATTACGAGTAATGGTGTAGAAGCTGGACTAAGTGGAACGATAGTTAGTAATGCCGATTGGAACTGGGATATGGGATTTGTATTTGGACGTAACCGTACCAAAGTAATGGAACTGGTAGACGGAATGAACTCGGTTACTTTTTGGGAAGATGCAAAAGGAGGAGCAATCACTTGGTTAGGAGAGGAAATTGGTAATATTATTGACCGTGCCTTAGTTCGTGTAGATGATCCTAGTTCGCCTTACCATGGTTGGCCAATTATAGATGATTCTGGTTTTGAGGATAGCGATAGAACATTAGAGGATGCAGATGGTAAGAGGGTGGCGCCTATTATAGGTAACTTTAATCCCGACTTTAACCTTGGGATGACCACTTCCGCTTCCTATAAAAACTGGTCTATTTCTATGAATTTCGACTGGAGAAAAGGAGGTCAGTTTATTTCACAAACCCATAGGTATGGTGAGTCCGATATGCACACCCAACGTTGGTTAGACAAGCTTTATAATTTTAGTAATGTGGGCGATGTGCCATCATTCCTAAAAGACAATGCAGATAAATACCTTTCTGAAAATGGGGAGTTCTACGTTTTAGTAGGTGGGCCAACAGCAGATGCGGGCGGCTATCCGGTAACCGAAGGTGGTATTACACTGAATGATGGAGTGTTTATGCCAGGAGTGCAAGGAGATTATGACGATAATGGAAAATTTGTTGCCGTAGCAGAGAATTTAGGAGGGCCAGGGACAGTATATACCAGATACCAAGATCATTATGGGTGGGATTTTGCAAGAACAGCAACTTTCGATGCCGATTTTATAAAATTGCGAGAAGTCTCCCTTACCTATACTGTGCCTAATAAGGCTATTCAGCAGATAGGACTGCAAAATTTAGCTATCTCTTTATTTAGCCGAAATATCATGTTGTGGACTAAAGCAGATATAGGAATTGATCCAGAAATGGCTTTCCAGCAAGAATCTTCTACCCAGGGTCGTAGTGGTATTCAGTTTAAGCAAGGTATAGAGCGTTTTAATGTTAATCCATGGGCAATCCCAATTGGTTTTAAACTTAATGTAAGTTTCTAAATAAAGGCAATTAATACTAAATACGATATAATTATGACTTCTATAAATAAACTATTAAAACTGATGTTTGTAGTGTGCCTCTTGTCCACATCTTCCTGTGACAACGACATTACAGATATAAATAGCAACCCCAATGGGTTAAACCTAGATGAAGCTAATCCGAGTTTTTTATTAACGGATGTAATGGCTAATACGGCGATGGATATTGGGAATAAAGGGTATAGCGATCCGTTATCTGCCTTTGTACAGTATACCCAAAAAGACGCTTGGGGAAATAATAATTACGACTGGTCTGGTAGTGGTTGGGATGGCTATTACAATAATTTACGTTCTGCTAAATTAGCTTTGGAAAGAGCCAAAGAATTGGATTTTAAATTTCATGAAGCGGTGGCGACAATCCTAATTGCACATAATTTTGCTCTTCTAGCAGATTTCTACGGAGATGTGCCCTACACCGAGGCCTTACAAGGTGATGGGGAAATTCTTTTACCAAAGTACGATACCCAAGAATCTGTTTATAAAGGGGTTATTGCTGATTTTGAAGCAGCTTCGGCCATGCTTTCCTCCAATATGGGGAACCTAGAGGTATTTGGAGCTACGCAGGATATCTTTTTTCAAGGAGATGCAGAGAAATGGATGAAATATGCTAACTCTTTGGCTCTTAGATATTATATGAGGTTCTCTGAAAAAGATCCTGGATTTGCAGGTACTGGAGTACAAGCTACCTTAGCAAAACCTTTAATCTCTAGTGTAGATGAGGAATGTGCAATACCTTATTTAGGAACGGGAGCATTCGATTCCCAGCCTAGTAATGGACAGCAGGGTTCTCCTTCTAGCTTTACTAGGGTTAAACCATGTACTACATTTACCTATAAATTGGCCGAATTGGATGATCCAAGAAGGTCCATTTGGTTTGATGCTGTTGAAATTCCTATTAAAGTAGTACCAGCCTCTGAGGTGCCTGGTGGTGCCGATGATACGGTGGTAGATGGTGTTCGCTATATAAACGAAGAGACGCTGGCACCCAACGGGCTTAAGATTTTTGATCCTGCAACCTGGTATGCAGATCGTGAAGCTGGCTTAAATTTAATAGATACTAATAGTGTTTATGTGGGTATTCCAGTGTCTTATCAAGGGTCCGAACCCTATACCTATAATCTAAACCCAAACCCTGTTCAAGGAGGGGGAAATCCACATGTATCTTTGATGAATCCAATGTTTGATGCCGTAAAAGGACCAAATCTTAAGGCTAGAATATTCTCATACGCGGAAGTATGCTTTCTTAAAGCGGAGGCGGCATTAAAAGGATGGGGTTCTGATGCTGAAGGTAACTATAACAAAGGAGTGGAAGCTTCTTTTGAAACATGGGGAATAGGTGATCAATATTCAGATTATATAAGCAACCCTGCTGTAGCTTTTGATGGTAGCCTAGAGCAAATTATGGAACAAAAGTGGATCGCCAATTTTAGTTCGGCATCGGAAGCATATTTGGATTGGAGACGTACAGGTTTACCTGATCTTCAAACAGGTCCTTTTGCAAAATCTACCGTAATCCCAGTACGTTTTGTGTATCCAACTTCAAATAGTACCCTAAATAGAGAAAATTATTATTCTGCCTTAAATAGCTTGGAGACTACCTCGCACACAGATGATGTTCCAGGATATATAGAAAACGATACACCGTGGTCTAAGCCTTGGATATTACAAGGCGTTTCTAAGCCATGGTAAAAGTAAGTTTGTTTTGTTTGAGTTTGTTAGTTTTAAAATACCTGGGGGAGCCCAGGTATTTTATTTTGATTTAAGGAGTGTAATTTTATATCTTAATTAGCTTCTACTCTATAGCTTACTCCCATAACAAAGATCACCAGCATCGCCAAGCCCAGGAAGAATATAACCCCTACCATTCAATGCATCATCAACGGCAGAAATCCATAAATGGGTGTTATCGGGGAATACCTCTTCCACGTGTGCTATTCCTTCTTTGGAACCAATGACCGATACAAGGTGTATCTGTTTGGGGATGCCATACTTCTCAAGACATTTTAGAACATTTTCCATGGTTCTGCCTGTAGCTAACATAGGATCTATCAAGATCAATGTTTTATCCTTTAAAGAAGGGGTGGCAAAATATTCTACCACAACCTCAAATTCGTCCCCGTCGTTTGGATGGTGTCTGAAAGCAGAAATAAATCCATTTTCAGCCATGTCAAAATAATTAAGGATTCCCTGGTGTAAGGGAAAACCAGCCCTAAGAATGGAGCACAATACCAAATCATTGTTGGGTATGCTCATCTCCTTGGTTCCCAATGGGGTAGTAATAGTCTTTTGTTGATAGTCTAAGGTTTTGCTTAATTCATAACTAAGGATTTCCCCTATGCGCTCAATATTTCTTCTAAAACGCATCGCATCTTTTTGGATGTCCACATCCCTTAATTCGGCAACAAACTGGTTTAACAAAGAATTACCTTCCCCTAAATTATGAATAGTCATAGATCCCTTAATTTGGTACAAAATTACAAATTTATCGTGGGGATTACTATCCCTTATAATGGGTTTTAATTATACTGTTAAGAACGGTTAACTTCTTATTTTGTCAGTATATAAATCAAAAGTCGCTAGGTCATATGCTTGGGAAGTAGAACCCTCCCAACCTTATTTAAATCTACCCGTTGCACAACTAACAAAGGACTTTACCTTTTGGTCCAATCCATTCTTTTCGTCCGCTGCAGGATACCCCAACGATTTTAATTTATTTTTTAATTCCTGAATTCCATCTTTGTTGGTAGTTTCAAAGGACACCGTTCCAGAAACTACGTCTACTGAAACATCTGTGATGTCTTCTAATTCTGATAATTTTGAGGTAATAGTGCTAGCGCATCCGCCACATTTTATGTTCTGTACTGTAATTGTTGATTCCATAGTGTGATGAATAATTTCTTATAATCGGTTTTTTTTAATTAAACATGAGGTAGAGCCTATGATAATGAAATTTATTTCCATCTCATAAAACCACCTTTCAAATCGTACACTTTTTCAAAGCCCATATCAATTAATTTTCTAGCTGCTTTCTGACTCCTTGCACCAGAACGACAATAGAGATATACGGGTTTATCCTTGTCCATTTTTTCACACGCTTTAATAAAATTGGTGGCGTTAAAGATATCTATGTTTACGGCCTTATCTATATGCCCGCTAATAAACTCTTCTTCAGTCCTAACATCTACTAATTGCACTTTTTTATCTGTGATAGCTTGTGAGTATGCCTTTGGGTCTAGAATTTCAATTTTATCAGATACATCTTTTTGGAATCCGAATAGTTTAGCTAAAAATGACATGTTATATTATTTTTGATGAAGTCATGCCTCTTTGCAGTTGTTGAATGTAATCAACGAATAAAATATAGACAAACTTCATTATGTTCCTACAAATTTAGGCTATAGGCAAGTAATTGATTGTAACTTATGTTACTGAAGATAGAATGCACTAATTTTCCTATGCTCTTTTATTTTTTAATCTGTTTATAAGATTTTGATAATGATTTAAATTTTAGAGATTTAGCAAGATCCTATTGGGTAATGCCAAGTTTGCACACTCTTCAATTATTGTATTGATCCAGGACTCTTTTATTTTGATTTTCAGCACTTTAGGTCGGGTTTTTGTAAAATTGACAAAAAAATCGTACTTTTGCAGCATCAAAAATTTAAAGGGGAAAAATAAATAGGATACTTTTTGCATCTGAAAGTACCTTTTTATTTTTTTTTAGATTGCATTTACGGCAGCATGGAGGCAAGTACCTAGTTTTATTATAAAACAACGCCTCTACCACCCGAGAGCTCTATATTGGGTGCCAGCAAAATTAAAGTTAGGAAAGTAGCACTTTGCGAAGGTAATATTCTTTTATACCGAGGTTTAGAGGTATATACTTTTGTGCGCACTTTTCTTTGGGAATTGGAACGAAAAAAGATAGATATATGAAGTTAAGAATTGGCATTATTGGAGCCGGACCTAGTGGTCTAGCACAGTTAAGGGCATTTGATTCCCTAGCAACTAAAGGAGAAGAACTTCCTGAAATAGTTTGTTTTGAAAAACAAAGTGACTGGGGCGGATTATGGAATTACACATGGCGTACCGGAGTAGGTAAGTACGGAGAGCCTATACACGGCAGTATGTATAAATACCTTTGGTCCAATGGTCCAAAAGAATGTTTAGAATTTTCTGATTATAGTTTTGATGAGCACTTTGGAGAGCCTATATCCTCTTATCCCCCAAGACCTGTACTTTTCGATTATATTCAAGGAAGGGTAAAGAAAAGTGGCCTCCGTAAACATATTAGGTTTAATACCGCGGCTCGTTGGGTGTTCTTTGATGAAGAAACTCAAAAGTTTTCTGTGGTTTTGGACGACTTGGTTAATGATAGAACATATACCGAGATTTTTGATTATTTAGTAGTGGCAAGCGGACATTATTCCACTCCAAATATGCCATATTATAAAGGCTTAGAAGACTTCCCAGGTATTGTTATGCATGCGCACGACTTTAGAGGAGCAGATCCTTATGAAGGAAAAAATATCCTTTTGGTGGGAAGTAGTTATTCTGCGGAGGATATTGGAGTACAGTGCCATAAGCACGGCGCCAATTCTGTGACGCTTACATATAGAAGCAACCCAATTGGTGTTAATTGGCCAGAAGGGATTAAGGAAGTTCCATTGCTTAAGCACTTTGAAGGAGATGTAGCTCACTTTAGTGATGGTACCAAAGAACGTTTTGATGCCGTTATTATGTGTACCGGTTATCAGCATAAATTCCCATTCTTGCCAGATGAAATGAGACTAAAGACCCATAACTGTCTGTTCCCTGATCATTTGTATAAGGGTGTTGTTTTTAATGATCTTCCTAGGTTGATTTATTTGGGAATGCAAGATCAGTACTACACTTTTAATATGTTTGATGCACAGGCTTGGGTGGCTAGAGATATTATGTTAGGTAAGTTGCCACTCCCTGAAAAAGAGGAGCGTACTAAAGATTTTAAAGAGTGGTTAGACAAGTCTCTCGCCTTGGAGACACATGATGATGAGATAGATTTCCAAACGGATTATATTAGAGATCTTATTAGTATGACAGATTACCCTGAATTTGATTTGGATACGGTAGCTGCTCACTTTAAGAAATGGTTAAAAGATAAGGACGAGAATATCCTAGGATACCGAGACCAAACTTTTAGATCGGTAATGACAGGAACGATGGCCGATAATCATCATACCAATTGGATAGATGAAATGGATGATAGCTTTGAAAGATATTTTGCGGCCCCTGAAGAAGTTGAGGAGAAAGAAACATCCAAAAAAGAAGCTTTGGTGAAATAATAAAATACACATTACCCAATAACGCCCTAAATCAATAGACTGCTTTTAGGGCGTTTTTTTATGTCTAATTTTAAGGAACTTAAAGAAATTAAATATATTTTCTATCAAGATCTTTTATTAGAATAATTCATCATTACCCTATTTCTAGAACTAATTATTTACCGCTATTATCTCCCTTCTTTAGATTTAAAAAGTGTAGATTTAAATGCTCTTTTATAGACGGTAGCCTTAGATGGCAAGGAGCCTAAGGTACAAGTATATAAAATTGGGGCGCCAATAATAAAACTAGGTTTAATGGATTATAGCAATTTACATATAACCACAGAGAAGGCAGAAAAGATTGCCTTCGAAATTTTTAATGTCCAAGGTTCCGCAAAATCCCTTCCTGGGGAGGTCGACTTTAATTTTAAAATAAAAGCAGAAGACGGAAAATCATATATCCTAAAAGTATCCCGTCCAGGAGAAAATGAGGGTTATCTAGATTTTCAACAACAATTATTACAGTATGCTGCAATCCATGGTAAAGATTTAATCTCGCCTAGGGTCATTGCCGATGTAGCTGGCAATGCGATATCGGAAATTAAGGACGATTTTGGCCAGATGCGGAAAGTGCGACTCTTGACATGGATATCAGGGCGAGTGTGGAGTGGGGTTAATCCGCAGTTAGACGATTTGCGTTATAGCCTGGGGGAACATTGTGGAAGGCTTACCTATGCGTTACAAGGTTTTAATCATAAGGAAGCGCAACGGGACTTTGTTTGGGATGTGGCCCAAGGATATTGGACAACCGCTCACCTACATCTTTTTGATGACGAAGACAAAGAGATTATTTCCTTTTTTCAGGAACAGTTTCAAAATGCGCGACCAGAATATGTACAGTTGAGGAAAGCGGTAGTGCATAATGATGCTAATGACAATAATGTAATAGTTTCTGAGGATTTAGTGAATCCCAAGGTGGTATCGGCAATCGATTTTGGAGATGCCGTTTACACACAGATAATTAATGACTTGGCCATTGCCTGCGCCTATGCCATTATGGGTCATAACGACCCCTTAGAAGCGGCCTTGCCTATTATTAAAGGCTATCACCAAACGTTTCCTTTAGAAGAAAAGGAGCTGAAGCATCTGTACATGGCCATTGCTATGAGGTTGGTAATATCAGTAACCAAAAGCGCCCTCAACAAAATAGAAGAGCCAGATAATACTTATTTGCTAATAAGTGAAACACCAGCCTGGGAGGTACTAAAAAAATGGCGATATATCCCCGCAGATTATGCCCATTTTAGTTTTAGGGAGGCTTGTGGGTATACCGCGCATCCCCAAGAAAACAGGTTTGCAAAATGGGCCAGAAAAACAACATTTTCCTTAGAGAAGTTGTTTCCCTATTTAGGACTTAATGAAATTCATCCTATAGATTTAAGTGTTTCTAGTACCTGGTTAGGCCACGAAAAGGATTATAATGATCTAGATTACTTTCAATACAAAATCAATAAATTACAAAGCCAATATCCTTCTAAAATATTGGCGGGTGGGTATTTAGAACCCCGTCCCGTATATACAACATCCTCCTATGATAAAATAGGAAATAAGGGTCGGGAGAGTCGCACTATACATTTAGGGGTCGATTTCTGGTTGCCTGCAGCTACAACCGTTCATGCTTTATTGGATGGAGAAGTGGTAGTGGCAGTAAACGATGCTGGTGAAAAGGAGTATGGGGGACTGGTAATTTTAAAACATAAGGTAGATGGATTAGAATTTTATTCGCTTTATGGGCATTTATCTATAGAAAGTACTACCAAACATAAGTTGGGTAATAGAATTACTAGCGGACAACAGATTGGCGTTTTGGGAGAGGTCCATGAAAATGGGAACTGGGTGCCTCATCTGCATTTCCAGGTGATGCTTTCCCTGTTAGAGAATACCGAGGATTTCCCAGGAGTGGCTTATTTTAAACAACGCTCCGTTTGGGCAAGTATCTGTCCTGACCCCAATCTTTTATTTAAGTCAGATGCTTTAGAGCATAATGCTGAGGTATCCAATAAAGATATCATCGCCTATAGAAAAGAACATTTGGGGAAAAGCCTTAGTCTGCAATATAAAGTTCCTATTAAAATGGTTCGTGGTGCTGGTCAATATTTAATGGATCAATATGGTCAAAAATATTTGGATACGGTAAACAATGTGGCGCATGTAGGGCATGAACATGCTGCGGTGGTAACAGCTGGGCAAGAGCAGATGGCATTGATTAATACCAACAGTAGGTATCTGCATGAAAATATTAATGAACTTGCCAAAGAGCTGTTAGAAACATTACCTCCAGAATTGAGTGTACTCCATTTTGTGAATTCGGGGAGTGAGGCTAATGAATTGGCAATTAGAATGGTAAAGGCTGCCACAGGGCAACGAGATATTATTGCTTCTGAAGTGGGATATCATGGTAATTCTAATATGTGTATCGATATCAGTTCTTATAAGTTTGACGGAAAAGGAGGTCAGGGCGCTCCAGAGCATACCCATATCTTTCCTCTTCCAGATGCATTTAGAGGGAAGTATAGAGGGGATAATACCGCTGCAAATTATGCAGAAGAAGTAAAAAAACAGCTTGACGAAATTCATGCTAAAGGCAGGAATATAGGGGCTTTCATTATTGAACCTATCATTAGTTGCGGGGGACAGATAGAACTACCGGAAGGGTTTTTAACCCGGGCTTATGAGATGGTGAGGGAAGCAGGCGGACTCTGTATTTCCGATGAAGTACAAGTGGGTTGTGGCCGTATGGGGAAAACGTTTTGGGGTTTTCAATTGCACAATGTTGTCCCAGATATTGTAACCATAGGGAAACCCTTAGGAAATGGACATCCTCTGGCGGCAGTAGCTTGTACCCCAGCGGTAGCAGAAAAATTCGCTAATGGTATGGAATACTTCAACACCTTTGGTGGGAACCCGGTTTCTTGTGCCATTGGCGCAGAGGTGTTAAAGGTGGTGAAACGAGAAAAGTTACAAGAACATGCCTATGAAATAGGTGAATTTTTAAAGGCGGAGTTGAGGGAATTAGCAGTCAATTTTCCAATTATCGGGGATGTAAGAGGGCAGGGGCTGTTCTTGGGGATAGAATTGGTAAGTAAAACTATGGAACCCTTGGCTGAGCAAACTGATTACTTAGCCAATAGAATGAAAGAGCACGGTATCTTAATGAGCACCGACGGTCCCGATCATAATGTGCTTAAAATTAAACCACCTTTAGTATTTACCCTTGAAAATGCAGAAGAGTTGGTGTTCTATTTACGAAAAGTTCTGAAAGAGGATTTTATGCAATTATAAAGTTTAATAGCGTTTTTATGGGATAAAAATTATACGCAAGTTGTGTGGTTGAGCTTGTCTGCAGTAGGCAGGCTTAGTCCTAAACATAACTATCTAGCACTATTTAAGGCTTTAGTCCAGACAACCAACCTATCCATTGGTCTGTCCAACTAGCGAGCTGTGGATCGTCTAATCCCAAAGCAAAGCCATGTCCGCCAGTAGGATAAATATGCATTTCTACGGCGACCTTGTTTTTACGGAGTGCCGAATAAAAAAGAAGGCTATTTTCTACCGGCACTGCGGTATCATCCGTGGCGTGGACCAAAAATGTGGCCGGAGTATCGGCGGTTACCTGCAATTCATTAGAAAAGTGATCTATCATCTTTTGGGATGGATTCTCACCTAACAAGTTTTTTCTAGATCCCCCGTGCGTATTTATTTCTCCCATGGTAATAACGGGGTAAGCTAAGGTCATAAAATCGGGTCGTGCGCTTTGTTGGTCAATTGCATCTCGTTTGGAATACACTTCCTCGTTGTAATGCGTGCCTAAGGTGGAAGCCAAGTGTCCACCAGCTGAGAATCCAATTATACCAACATTGTTGGGGTTAATGTTCCAATCCTCTGCTTTGGAGCGCACCAAGCGTATAGCGCGTTGGGCATCTTGTAAGGGTACATGATGTATGTCTGTTGCCCATTTGGAGTTTGGTAGGCGGTATTTTACTACTATACCAGCGATGCCTTTGGAATTTAATAATTTTGCAAAATCCGTTCCTTCCCAATCATAAGCCAAGATCCCATATCCTCCACCCGGGAATATTAAAACCGCCTGTCCTGTAGCATTCTTTTTTGCGGGGAGGTACACTTCTATGGTCGGATTCTGAACTTTGGATATCCTTACAATGTCTGCACTTACTATTTCTTCTGAATCATTATTCTTTATGGCATTTGGAATTTTATTGGGCCAAAGGGGAAGAATGGTGTTCTGGGCAAAATTGGTCATTGAGTATAAACTGATTAATATAAAAAGGAATGATTTCATAGTGGTATGGATTGGTACTGTTAAAGATATATAATATCGTTTAATAAGCAGATGTTATATTCTGGTCATAATGTGTTGGAGAATGAATCACGTATTAAAAAGATTAGGATGGATAAATTAGGGGTGAAAATAAACAAAGAATGAGTTTTAAAAACAATGGCAACCCCTTTCGAAGTTGCCATTTATATTATTTTTTGAAAAGTGTATGCTTTAATCTTTTTTAGTAGTAATCTCTATCACTCCATGCTTCCCTTTTTCGCCAAACTTTTCTATGGCCTCTTCCCCTTTAGTAACATTTATCCTTTCAATGGAACTTGCGGGGATATCATTGGAATTAAAACCTGCTTCTTTTTCCACGTCGTCTACTATATATAACGGAACATTAATAGTTACCTGATAGGTAGAAACAGTTTTGTTTTTTTCTGTTTTTTTCAATGGGGTCCGTGCATTGTGAAAACTTTTAGTGGTAATCTCAATAACCCCAGCTTTGGCTTTATCCCCGTATTTATTAGTAGCGGTAGATCCTTTAAGAACGTTGACGCTGTGTATCTCGGAAGGATCTATATCGGTGGCCTTAAAGTTGGCGGCTACCTCTATTCCGTCTACTATATAAAGTGGGTCGGTTAATGTGGAATCTTGTGTAAGAGAGCTTTTTAAGAGTCTGGTTATCGGAGGGATACTACTTTGATTACTTGTTTTTTCATCACCCCCTTGTTCTTTAGTGCCCATTCTATATCCAAATGATTCAAAACTCCCGTCACCATTGATTTCCATAATGAAACTGAAAGGTTGGATGCCTTCCACGTTAGAAGTAGAACTGGAGCCGGAGCCACCACCTTCGGACTTAAATGATGAGTTGATCGCTGTAAGGAACCCCTCTGCATTTCGGGATATGTCCTTAAATATTAATTCAATTCCATAATCTTTCTTAAGTGTTTTGGAGATTTGCTCCAAGTCTTTGGCAGTGCTGGTTTTATCAATGGTAAATTCAACTTTGGTGACACCTTTCTCTTGGACAGAATTCGGATTTACTTGGGTGACCGTCTTCGTGTTAAAAGCAACTAGAAAGAAGGCGAGAAAAGGTACTACTAGACTGAATTTCCAAGCTCTGATTTTCTTTGATTTGATTTTGTTTAACATAACTATTCGTTTTTTGATTAATGATGTGAAAAATGGATTGATGATTGATGAATACGGTGAACTAACACCAGCTTGTTTAAGTAAGAGATACTGATATTCTTTTGGACTTGACATGTTTTTGGTGACTCCATTATCGGCTAAGTATTCTAGATTAAGGGATAGGCTTTTCTTATATAGCCATACAAATGGATTTATCCATTGGAGCGCAGATAATAGGTGTATCAATATTATATCTACTGAATGGCGCTCTTGGCAGTGTATTTTTTCATGAGCAATAATCGTTTCCAATTCCTTAGGCTGGTGCAGACTAGGATTATATACGATAAGATTAAAAAAAGAAAAGGGAGAGGTGTTTTCCTTAGTCTCTACAATGGTAACTCCATCTGTTTTAATAATAGTTCCTTTCCGTATAAGTTTATTTAAAGAAATTAGCTGTACACCAAAGCGTGCTAAGAATACCATAGCCCCAATTGCATAAATAGTGGTGATAACTGTCCGCCAATCTGTAGTAGCATCAGGTAGGATTATTGTTTCAGAAGTTTGTGTTTCCGTAAGCGTGTGGGGCAATGGATCTACTAGGATTATTTCTGTTAAGGTCCACAGTGGAAATAGCAATGCAATAAAAATGCCTGATATTAGATAAACCCGGTGCCATTTAAAAAAAGTTTCTTTTTCTAGAAAAAGTTTAAAGCAACACCAGAAAAATGCCAGAATTCCACTGCTTTTTAATAGATATAGAATGAAATCTTCCATTAATTATTTTTTTCTATATGGTTTATTATTTCTTTTAACTCTTCCACACTTATTTTATCTTCAGAAGCGAAGTAAGACACTAAACTCTTATAGGAGTTATTGAAGTAATCTTCAATGGCCCCGCTAATAAATTGTTTCCTATAGGCTTCCTTGGCCACTACAGGATAATATTGATGGGTGTTTCCATAGGCATTATGGGCTACATAACCCTTTTCTTCCAGATTTCTGATAATTGTGGAAAGGGTGTTGTAATGTGGTTTGTCTTCTTTAAACTGGGCAAGGACATCTTTTACAAAAGCTTTTTGCAAGTCCCATATAATTTTCATTACCTCTTCCTCTTTGTTTGTCAGTTTTTTCATTGTGCCATAATTTTAAGATTATAGGTGTTCTAATAAAGCACGTGAGACCGTGTGTTTTTAATATTCCTACAGTGTGTTAGTCTACCATTTATTCATTAAATCCTAATGATGAGGTCAAGTTATAACTATTTTTGCAGTTGTACAACTATAAAAATAGTTTATTAACTAAAATAGTAGTTTTAGGAGTAAAAGTTTCTAAGTAGATGTAATATTAAAAATCAACTATAATCTCCTTTATAGAGAAGTGCGCGCTATAATATAAGAGTAGATATGGATTTAATTAAAGCTTTTGCCGTATATTAAAATCTGGAAAAAAATAGAATTCAAGTGGTACTTACGATCTCTATGGTTCCATTATAAAAAACATACTAATTAATAGAAATATGAAAATTGTAATCCTATCCCAAAATCCCAATTTATATTCCACCAAAAGGCTTGTGGAAGCGGGTGAAAAAAAAGGGTATGAAATGTTGGTTGTTAATCATGGTAAGTGCGACCTAGTTATTGAGAAAAAGAAACCTGGTCTAATCTACAAGGGGGAGGAACTATTGAATGTAAATGGTGTTATTCCACGTATTGGTGCTTCCATCACTTTTTATGGTACCGCCGTGGTAAGGCAATTTGAAATGATGAAGGTGTTTACTGCGGTGGAATCACAAGCTTTAGTGCGCTCACGGGATAAGTTGAGAAGTCTTCAGATTTTGTCTAGGGCGGGTCTGGGGTTGCCAAAAACCGTATTTAGTAATTATTCCAAGGATGTGTCTACTATTATTGATAATGCAGGGGGTGCGCCTGTGGTTATAAAACTATTGGAAGGCACTCAGGGACTAGGTGTAGTCTTAGCAGAGAATAGGAATTCTGCAGAATCTATCCTAGAAGCCTTTAATGGTTTAAAAGCTAGGGTGATCGTCCAAGAATTTATAAAAGAGGCAAAAGGTGCCGATATTAGGGCTTTTGTAATAGACGGCGTAGTGGTAGGTGCTATGAAGAGGCAGGGTAAGGAAGGTGAGTTTAGGTCTAATTTACACCGTGGCGGATCTGCTAATATCATAGAACTTACAGATGAGGAAGAGAACGCAGCCATAAAAGCGGCACGAGTTATGGGCCTTGGTGTAGCAGGAGTGGATATGCTACAATCTTCTAGGGGACCACTAATTTTAGAAGTAAATTCGTCCCCTGGTTTAGAAGGTATAGAAGCCGCTACCGGAAAAGATATAGCCGGACTTATTATAAAATATGTAGAAAGACATGCCGAACACTAATTTTGAATTATTAGGTCATTCCATCTTACCGGGTAAGGGGATGTTGCTGAATTTGGATATCGCAAAATTACATACAGGAACAAAAATTGAGGTTCCTATTATTGTGCAACGAGGTAAGAAACCGGGGCCTGTTCTATTGATTACTGGGGGGATTCATGGAAATGAAGTGAATGGGGTGGAAATTATCCGCCTTTTGATTTCCAAGAAATACAACAGACCAGAAGTTGGGACGGTCGTCTGTATTCCTGTGGTAAATATTTTCGGGTTTCTAAACCAAACAAGGGAATTCCCCGATGGGCGGGACCTCAATAGAGTGTTTCCCGGAAGCCCACGCGGCTCTTTGGCCAGTAGGTTCGCCTATCATATTATGAAAGAAATAGCCCCTTTGGCAGATTATTGTATCGACTATCATACGGGAGGGGAAAGCCGATTTAATGCACCGCAGACCAGGATAAACAAGGACGATGTAGAAAGTATGGAATTGGCCAAAGTATTTGGCGCCCCATTTGTGGTATTGGCAAATACCAGGGAGAAATCGTTTCGGGAAGCTATGGCCAAAATGGGTAAGAAGGTATTGCTCTTTGAAGGGGGAAAATCCTTGGATATAAATGATATGGTTACCCAGACCGGGATTGCAGGTGCGCTCCGGGTGATGGACCATCTGGGAATGAGAAATTTCACCGAAGAATTAAGCCTTATGGAGCGGAAGTCCCTTAGTCCTGTTACTATTGAATCCTCCCAGTGGGTTAGGGCCAAATATTCCGGAATGTTCCATCCGTTTGTTGCCTTGGGTGCCAAAGTAAAAAAAGGCGATCTTTTAGGAAGTGTTTCCGATCCCTTTGGAAATTTTGAACGGAGTATAAAAGCAGCTGCTACCGGCCATGTTATATGTATCAACCAATCCCCAATTGTGAATCAGGGAGATGCTATTCTTCATATTTCCCAAGAGTGAGGGTCTTATAATTAGTCCTGGCCTCGATTATTTCGATAATGGACATACTAATGTGTAATGCACAATTGAATCACATCTTTAGGCTAGATAGTTACTAAATTATAAGCTAATCGTGGATGTTTTCGAGAAAAAATAGACTTAAATCATTGCTGTCGGCAAAATCTGCAGCAATCAAAACAAACCAAATGGTCGGACTGTCTATGCTAAGTAGTTCATTAATAGGTGTTAAATGTAATTCGCTTCCCACAAAATAGACCCTATAGTTTAAACTGTACCTCTTGTCCCGGTTTCATATTAAGGATCATGATATCGCCTTCCCATTGGAGATCTGTATCCGGTTCCGAAATAAGGCCTTGGGTGGAGAAGGGATTTTTAAGTCTTAATTCTCCTCCTTTTTCAGAGACTACCTTCACCCATTTTACTTCCCCAGAATTCATTTGGGCAGAAACTAAAAAAGCGCCTTCTGTCCGTAATTTGCTAAAACTTACATTGTCCCACTTTTTTGGTATGGCCGGAAATACTTTTATAGTGCCTGTATGACTTTGTATTAGCATTTCTTGTAATCCGGCAGCGAAAGCAAAATTACCCTCTAGGGTAAATGGCCTATAGATTAAATTAGATTTTCCTGTACCCGATTGGTCACCGTTAACATGAAAGCTGTTGGGTAGTACAAATGCTGTTGCAAAATCTTTTAAAGCCTTAGCAGCTCCTTCTCCATCCAAGGCTCGTGCTTTTAAACTCCCTAACCAGCTAAAAGAATATCCTACCCATTGGCTAGATCCTATTTTGTCTAAATTGTCAATTGTGTTTTGTATAATCTGTTTTTCTGCTTCGCCGTTAGACACATCTAAAAGTCCAAGAGGATGGATCGCCATAAGATGTGATAAATGTCTATGAGATTCATTATAAGGTAGACTTGGGGATACCATAAGTCCGTTTTTATCAATGGCATAATCTGGCCATTCTTTTAGGGTGGTATTCCATTTATCGGCCTCTTCCTTTAGACCTAATTCCATTGCCAATTCAGCAGCATGAGTATAGGTCCACCTTACTAGGGAAAGGTCAAAATTGGTGATATCGTTAAACCAAGCATCTCGGGTATTGTTGCGAATTTCGGGACTGGAGCTTAAGGGGAGTTTCCTTTTGCCATTTTCGTCCATAACCGAAAGTTCGTCAAAATGGATGGCTACATCCCTAATCCACGGATAAGCTTTGTTTTTAAGGAATTCTCGGTCCATTGAATAGCGCCAATGCAGGTAAAAATGCTGGCCCAGCCAGGCTCCGACGGTGGGACCAAAGGAGTATTGTATCCACCCGCCCATAGGTTCTCCCGTTAAAGTAGTTACTCCGGGAACATTTAACCCTTTTGTGCCGTAAAAATCTTTGGTATATTTCTTAAAAGCAGTTTTGTGGTTACTCATCCAATCTATAAAACCCTGTTCTAAATCCAGGTGGTTCCCCGAATAAGCAGGCCAATAGCTTAATTGGGTGTTGGCATTGTGATGAAAATCGCCTTTCCATGGTGGTAGCTTCCCATTGTCTGCCGTCCACACACTTTGTAAGGATATTGGAGGTGCCCCTTGTCTTGCTGCTGAACCAAATTTGTACATTTCCATATACCATTGATTTTGTAAAATGGGATCTGGAACCCTAATGGTGGATTGATTCCAGAAATTATGCCACCAATTGGTATGACTTTCCAAAGCATTAGGCATTCCTGATTTAAGGCTATTGGTAACTATTTCCTTTGCAGATTTAGAAGCATCCGATGTGGAATTTTTTGTGCTGATGCTCCAGCTGCCCTTTAGGTGGGTAGGAGTGGGCTCCCATTGGGTGTGTACTTGGAATTTAAAGTCTTCCCATCCCTGTTGGTCATAGGTAATGGTATTCTCTCTTTGTGTGACCCTTCCTCCTTCATAATCTAATCTACGGAGATCTTGTCCCGCTACCGGATCCTCATTTCCTTCTTGCTGTAAGGATACGTATGGTGGGGGGATAATAGTAGGGTTTAGGTCGCTGTTTACGTTTTCAAAAGAATACCAGCCTAAAGGCTCGGTTGCATGTACAAAAGTTTTAAGTGTGGCTCCGTTTTTCCATTTAATTTCGCATACGGCAGTAGCTAGGTTTAACTTCACGTAATCTATTTCACCAAGTCCACTTATGTCGAACTCTAAGGCGCCACCTGGGATTTTAGAGGGGGCTGGTAAGTGGTCATATGGTACATCATAACGATCCTGTACATTTTTATAAGTGTCGTTCTCCCACTGTTGTTTTACCCAATTGAATCCGTACTCCTGAAAATTTAAATTTTCCATAGGTCGTAGATCCCAGAGGTCTGCCCTGTCCAGGGAAAAGCGCAGCTTGCCATTTTTTTCCCATATAAGAGCCCCAACCGTGGCATTTCCTAGGGGAATAGCCTCATCCCAAGAGGAGGCTAGATGATCAAATTTAAGTTCATACTTGGGAATACGGTCCAGTTCTGTATATATAACATCCTTCTTGCAGCTTACTAGTAAGCTTAGAAATAGGATAGGAAATAGAAATCTATAATTCATTGGATCGGGTTAAGAAATTTGGGGTCTTCCTTTGTATTTAATCTAGTAAAATAACAAAATTTATTCTGTTATGACATTCAATTTTTAGAGGGCCAATATACCTAACCTTCAAGAAAAGAGCAACTAATACAAATGCTATGTTTTATATTATTTTTTACTGAGGTCGTTTAGTGTTTGTCTAAGCATTAGAGTGCTTAAATATAGATGTAGAATTTTGTAAAAAAATAGTCTTTTATGTGAGGAATAAATTATTAAAATAAAAAATCCGGAACCATTAAGACGGTATCCGGATTTTCCAAACTAACTCAAAATGTACTTGGTTCTTTTTGTAGGACCAATTTAATATAGATAAAACGTAATCTTATTTTTTTGCAGCTCTTTCTATTAGGAAGAGCAGATAGTGCAATATAGATTAATAAACGGAGGTGTGCTACCTCTATAAGTACCGATGCTGATACGTTTTTTGCTCATAATGAGGTTTTTACTGTTTGTGGCTTCCTAGAAGTTTAGTAAAAGTATAATCAGCATTATTTAAATTAGTTGCTAATTGGGGGTGTTTAATCGTAAACAGTGCTGAAATGTAAAAGGCATGAATAGTGTTTATCTATCCATGCCTTATCAATGGTTATTGAATTAATTGGTTGTAATTAATACCCCGTATTTTGCTCGAGATTCGGGTTGTTTTGCATTTCTGATGTAGGTATCGGAAATAAAAGTTCTCTCTCGGTCAAAGCTTTATTTGGTAAATAAGAGAAGTTGTGACCAATAAAATCCCTCAACTCATTAGTTTCAGGGTTATACGCTTTTCTCCATCTAACCATGTCGAACCAAGTTTGGTTTTCAAAACTTAACTCATGTACTTGTTCAATTCGTACAGCTGTCCTAAAGTCATCCTGTGAAAGCCCTGCTAAGTCGGCAAGTTCAGCTCGCTGTCTAATCTTATTAACTGCATTGTAGGCCTCTGTTGAAGGTCCGCCTTCAGCTTCATTTGCGGCTTCTGCATACATTAGTAATACATCGGCATATCTATAAATAGTCCAATTTAAGTCAGATTGTGCGCTCGCTTCATTTGCCTCAATATCAAAATGCTTATAGAGATAAGGTGCTCCCAGATTAATACTATCGTTTCGGTCTGCTTCTAAAGAGTAGTTTGTAAAGTAAAACTGCTTCTCTTCTGCTCGTTTATCTCCAGTCTCGTAAGAGTCAACAAACTCATTAGTTGAAAAGATACCACCGGTTTGGGCTGAATAAGCTGAAATCCCTAAATTATATGGTAAAATTGCTGGTTGCCAATTACCAGATTGAATATTGGCTGCAAATTGGGTCATAAAGATGTATTCACCAGTGTTTTTAGTTGATGGGTCATGCAGCTCATCATAAGTATCGAAAAGTCTAAACTCACCAGAATTAATTACCTCTTTAGCCTTGGCAGCTGCAAGCGCATAATTCTCTGTTTTCTGAAGAGGGTAGCCAGCCATAGTTAGATAAACATCTGCTAATAGAGTTTTAACTGCTCCCAAAGAAGCCCTTCCAGACGGATCTCTCCATGGTAAACTAGCGCTCTCAGCTTCTTTTAGATCGCTAATAATTAAATCATAGACTGCCTCAGGAGAAGCTTGCTCAGGGTATAATTGATCCGAACTCAAGTCTACAGAATTGGTAATAAGTGGAATGTTTCCAAACATTCTAATTAAGCCAAAATAATAGTATGCCCTCATGAATTTAGCTTCAGCAAGATAATTCTGTTTTTGGGTTTCGTTCATATTAATTTCAGGGATTTTTTCAATTGCAAGATTTGCTCTAGAAATGCCTGTATAATACTGGGTCCAAAAGCTATTTCCATACCCATTATCCGAATTGTTAATTAAATCCTTTACTAGATAAATGTTTGTAGCCTGCCCTAAAGATGTGTTGGCCAAGCCTGTAGCAAATTCTAACATTAACCAAGGGCCTCCGCCAAATCCACTTTCGGTAATTGGAATTAAAGGCTGATAGATACCATTAACAGCACTTTTTGCATGTTCAGCCGTAGTAAAATAGGTATCGGTTGTGAAGTTAGACGCATCTTCTTCATCTAAAAAATCACTACATGCTGTTGTGCATATTAATGCGGTTACCACAGCTATAGCTCTTATAAAGTTTTTATAGATTTTCATTTTTTTATCTTTTATATCGTTATAGTCCAACATTTAATCCTAGCATAAAGGTGCGAGGTCTCGGATAATCATAAAGGGAGAATCCTTGATCAAAAGCTCCACCACCATTAGAGCTTTCAGGGTCATAACCCGGGTAGCTTGTTGCTACAAAAAAGTTCTGAACTGAGGTATATAATCTTAGGCGATTTAGGTGTAATCGCTTTGCTACTTCAGGCTTAAATACATAGGATAGCATTAAGTTTCTTCCTCTTAAAAATGAAGCATCCTTTAATTTTCCAGAATCATTATTAGTGTCATACCCAGCAGCAATAGGTCTAATCTGAGCAATATGTGTATTTTGATTTTCTGGAGTCCATGCATTTAAAACGGTCTTAAAGCTATTGGCAATTGTTTGGCGGTCCTCAGCCGAATGTTCGTCCCTGTACATAACACTATTACCATACTGAAACTGTAAGTCTACCAGTAGCTCAAAATTGCCATATCTGAAGGTGTTGGAGAAGGTTCCAAAACCGTCCGGAATACCTTTTCCGATTATGGTTCTGTCATCACTATTGATAGCTCCATCGTTGTTAAGGTCGCGGTATTTAATATCTCCTGGCAGTCTGTCATATATAGCTGCTTGAGCTGCCTCATCGGTACTCCATGTCCCTTCATCAATATATCCGTAAAAAGTACTAACAGGTTCACCAACACGAATTAATGTGGATCCCAAGAAAATATCGGAACCTCCAGAAAGTTCAACAACCTCATTTTTATTAATGGAAATATTAAAGTTACTGTTCCATCCAAAAATCTCGTTATCTATATTGGTTGTATTTAAACTAATTTCGATACCCTTGTTTTCCATACTACCAACGTTTCTAAATACATTAGAAAAACCACTAGAAGAAGGTACTGGTGCATTTAGGAGCATATCTGTCGTTAATTTTCTATATACATCTATTTCCAGTCCAATACGATTATTTAAAAGTCCCAATTCTATACCAGCGTCTACTTGGTCTGTTTTTTCCCATTTTAAATCAGGATTTGCCATACGTCCTGGAACGGTATAGGCCGCACGATCACCACCGAAAATTACGGTTCCGTTAGTTAAACCGGCCAATGCTCTGTAAGCGGGTATTTCGGAGTTACCTGTAGAACCATAACTAGCTCTAATTTTTAAGTTAGAAATGGTAGAGGACTCCTTTAAAAAGTCTTCTTCAGAAGCTCTCCAAGCAAGTGCAGCAGAAGGGAAAAAAGCGAATTGATTTTCTGGACCAAATTTAGAGGATCCGTCAGCTCTACCAGTAAGGGTCAACAAATATTTATTCTTATAGTTATAGTTAACACGTCCAAAATAAGAGTTTAATCCATATGCAATCTTACTAGAAGAAGGCGCCTGAGGTTTAGATCCTGCACCAAGGTTGTTAAATCCGTAAAAGTCATCAGCAAATCCACGGGTAGATGCTCTTGCAGAAAACTCATCAATATGCTGCCAAGAAAGACCAAGCATAGCCGATAGCGAATTGTCACTATCAAAGTCTTTGTTATAGGTCAAATAATTTTCAAATTGCCATGAATTATAACGAGCATTATTCACATGTGCAGCACCGTCTGGTCTGGCTATGTATCTAAGGTCTTTACCGCCATAATAATCGTTTCTTTGATTAATGATGTTAGCTCCTAGAGTGGTGCGTAGTTGTAGGTTGTCATTAAATTTAATATTACTGTAGAAATTACCCAGAACAGTCTGGGTTTTTAAGAAGTACCTACGGTCATTTGCTACTGCAACGGGGCTACCGCCACCTTCCATTCCAGGATAGTCGATGTTAGACCCCCAAGTGCCATCCTCATAACGAACAGGTATAATTGGTAAGGCCTCAAAAACTTGTCGCATTGTAGTGATACCACCACCCCCAAGTTCGTCTACTTGTTTTTCGTTTTGGTCGTTATAGCTTAGGCTACCTCCAACTTTTAGCCAGTCATTAACATCGGTATCTAAAGTAAACCTTCCTGAATATCGCTTTAACCATGATTCGATGAGTAGTCCCTCTTCATCACGGAAACCCATGAATAGTCCAAAATTAGAGTTTTCATTGCCGCCGGTAAATGAAAGTTGGTGGTTTTGGATAAAGGCATCTCTAATGGTTTCATCTTGCCAATCTGTATCGTAGAGGGGTTTCCCATTACTGTCAAAAAGTCTAGGGTCTGTCCTCTTTAATCTAGGATCGGTATATCTTCCACCTGCCCATCCATCAGGATCAAACTTTTCAGCATTGGCGTAGGCTATTTCCTCAACAAGTAAAAACTCTTCGGAATTTAGAAGGTCTAATTTTTTTGGTAAGGTTCCTAAACTAAAATCTACATCATAGTTAACATTAGTGCGTCCAGTTTTAGAGCCTTTTTTTGTGCTTACTAATATCACACCATTGGCGCCTCTTGCACCATAAATAGCTGTTGCCGATGCATCTTTTAAAACCTCGATAGATTCAATATCATTGGGGTTCATGTAGTCTATTGGTGTACTGCCATTAGGTAGGCTGGCAGCACTTAAGATAACACCATCAATTACATAGAGAGGGGTGTTTGCAATACTTACTGATGTATTTCCACGAATTCTTACGGTAGTTCTTCCGCCAGGTCGCCCTGAGCCAGAAGATACGTTTACACCAGATACTCTACCGGCCATGGCTTGGTTTAATGAGGCTGCAGGTCTTTCTGCTAATTCTTCGGCCTTTACGGAGCCCACAGCACCGGTGAGGTCACTTTTTTTCTGAGATCCGTATCCAATTAGGACCACCTCATCTAGTCCGGAAGCGCTTTCCTCAAGGTTTACGGAAATGGTGCTTTGTCCGTTTAAAGGAACTTCTTTAGAAGCAAAACCAATGTACGAAACAATAAGAATTGCATTTTCATTTGTAACGTTAATCGAAAAATTACCGTCAAAATCAGAAGTTACCCCATTGGTGGTTCCTTTCTCTACAATGTTCGCCCCTGGAAGTGGATCCCCGTGAGTATCCGTAACGGTACCGCTAACTGAATGTTGTGGAATGGAAGTATTTTTAGGATCTAATGTGGAATTCGAATTTTTGGTGTAGGTGTTGGCCTGAATCTTAAATAGTGAAATTATAAGTAAAAGGGCGGTCAGTTTCATTTTTAAATGATACGTACTAGGCCAATCCGAATGGAAGGGCTCCGCTGAGTTTATTGTTCTCATTTTTTAATAAGTTTAGTTGGTTAACTTTTTTGTTTTGCTCACTTTATTTTGTTGGAATTATCTCAACAATCTTCGGTTTTTAGTGAAAGTGATCTTATTGTTTTTTCTCTTTGTCAGTTCATTTTGTACGTGTGTTTTTAAGTTAGTATAGCTAGTTGTGTTTCTTTTGTATGTTATTATAATCCCAATTGAAAAGTTTTTGTGATTTATATAAAGCTGATTCCATAGCCTTCATTCTTTTATGAATTAACTACTCTTACAGTCAATTTTCTCTATAAGAAAGAGCTTACATAAAAATGGGAATGGTCGAAGGTATTCTGTATTTTCCATGTATTGCAACTAATATATGGTAATATTTCAATACTTTTTTTGCTTTATAAAGAAATACCATTAAAATCGAGTATATTTGTTGGCTATGGTCTAGTTGTTTTAGTTTATTACTCAAATCTTATTATGAAGCTACATTTACTTAATAGGGCTAGTTTGCAGAATAGTTCTTTTACTGTTACACAGAATAGTTTTTCTCATTTTTTAAAAGTTTGGCATTATCATCCCGAATTGGAGTTGGTGTACATTGTAAAGAGTACAGGAACGCGATTTATAGGAGATGGAATAGAAAAATTTGAGGAAGGTGAGCTAGTGCTTTTAGGGAAGAATCTGCCCCATATGTGGCTCAATGATGAGGTTTACTTTGATGAGGATGCTAGTCTGACTGCAGAAGCAATCGCTGTTCATTTTAAAGAAGACTTTTTGGGGGAGGAATTTTTAAAGGCTATAGAAATGAAGCCCATTTCTCAATTAATAAAAAGAGCGAGGCAAGGGATTAAATTCGTTAATATAGATAATAGTGTGCTAACGAAAATTAAAGATCTACTTAATATGGATCCTTTTCATAAAATCATTGGGCTATTAGAGGTGCTTCACCTACTTGCTACTCATGAGGAATATCAACTATTATCTAGTCCAGGTTTTTTAAATTCCTTTAATAAGACCGATAATAAAAGTTTAGATGAAATCTATGAGTATATTTTCAAAAACTTTAATCAGCCTATAGGGTCAAAAGATGTGGCAGAAATTGCTAAGATGAACCCTTCCGCTTTTAGTAGGTTCTTTAAAAGGGTGCATAGAAAAACATTTACCCGTTATCTTAATGAGATACGTATAGGTTACGCCTGTAAATTGCTAATAGAAAATCGGGATAACATCACCCCTGTTTGTTATGAATCTGGATTTAATAATATCTCCAATTTTAACCGCCACTTTAAATCAATTATGGGTATGTCGCCTTCTGAATATGTGAAGCTTCATACTCAAAAACAAGATTAAAGACTATTTAGGGTTAAAAAAGTATCGAAAATGAGTCTTGTTGTGGTTGAGATGTTGTAGGGGTAGTCTTAATTTTGTTGTTCTAATATGATAAATAATGAGTAAAACAATAATTACGGATGTCTTGGTGAAAGATGTTCGATTTCCAACTAGTAAATCTTTGGATGGTTCAGATGCTATGAATCCTGATCCAGATTATTCCGCTGCATATGTAATTTTGAAAACCGACCATCCAGATGGATTGGAAGGTCATGGGCTAACCTTTACTATAGGTAGAGGGAATGAGCTTTGTGCTGCAGCAATTCACTCCCTTGCTCCCTTGGTAAAAGGAAAATCTATGGAAAGTTTTATCCAGAATATGGGTGCTTTCTGGAAGATGATTACTGGAGATAGTCAGCTTAGATGGTTGGGGCCAGAAAAAGGAGTAATTCATTTGGCAACAGGGGCTGTGGTAAATGCTGTTTGGGATCTTTATGCTAAAATGGAGAAAAAGCCACTATGGAAATTATTGGCAGATATGTCTCCAGAAGAACTGGTGTCCTGTATCGATTTCACCTATATCACAGATGCTGTTACACCAGAAGAGGCATTACAGTTTCTAAAAGAAAAAGAGGCTACCAAGCAAGAAAGAATAGACTATTTGCTTAAAAATGGTTATCCTGCCTATACTACTTCTGCAGGGTGGTTAGGGTACTCGGATGATAAAATGAGACGTCTCTGTAGGGAGGCGAAAGAAGCCGGATTTAAGCATATGAAAATTAAAGTAGGTTCCGATCTACAAGACGATATGCGCCGTGCTGCCATTATCCGTGAAGAAATTGGTACAGATTTAAGGCTGATGATGGATGCTAATCAGAAATGGGATGTAGATGAGGCTATAGAGAATATGGCTAAACTTAAAAAGTTTGATCCCTGGTGGATAGAAGAGCCTACTAGTCCAGATGATATACTAGGTCACGCTAAAATTGCGAGGGCCGTAGATCCTATAAAAGTGGCTACAGGTGAGCACTGTCAGAATAGAGTGATTTTTAAGCAGTTGATGCAAGCTGAGGCTTTGGGAATCTGCCAGATAGATAGCTGTAGAGTTGGAGGAGTGAACGAAATTTTGGCCATTCTTTTAATGGCAGCAAAATTTGAAATTCCTGTATGTCCACACGCTGGTGGGGTGGGATTGTGTGAATATGTGCAACACCTGTCTATGATCGACTTCATTGCGATTAGCGGAACTCTTGAGGATAGAATAATTGAATATGTAGATCATTTGCACGAACATTTCTACGACCCAGTAGTGATTAAGAACGGAGCTTATATGCCTCCTTCATTGCCAGGATATAGTATAACCATGAAAGAGCAATCTTTGGAAGATTATAGTTTTCCAAATGGTGTTATCTGGCAGCAAGATGCGGCGGAAAAAGCGCAGTAATAAAATACGTAATAACGAATATTAAACTGACGAATATGACACTTTTTAGTTTAAAGAATAAAACAGCTATTGTTACTGGCGGTGCTAGTGGTATTGGCGAGGCTATTTCCAAAAAATTTGCTGCTCAAGGGGCTCATGTGCATATTTTGGAATTTAATGCCGAAAATGGAAATAGAGTGGTAGGAGAGATTTCTTCCGCGGGAGGCAATGCAACATTCCATGCCTGTGATGTTTCTAATACAAAGCAGGTTGCGCAAATAGTGGATGCCATAGCTGATAAACAATATATAGATATTCTGATCAATAATGCAGGTATTGCCCACGTTGGAAATTTAGAGGGAACGGCCGAAGATGATATGGATCGGATTTATAATGTGAATATTAAAGGGGTGTATAATTGTATGCATGCTGTAGTAGGAAAGATGAAGGAGAAAGGTGGAGTTATTGTTAATATGGCCTCTATTGCTTCTTCAGTTGGGATATCTGATAGGTTCGCCTACTCCATGTCTAAAGGTGCAGTGTTAACTATGACACTTTCTGTAGCAAAGGACTATTTAGAAGAGGGTATCCGTTGTAACAGTATTTCTCCTGCAAGAATCCACACACCTTTTGTAGATGGATTTATAGGAAAAAACTATCCTGGAAAGGAAGCAGAGATGTTTGAGAAACTTTCTAAAACCCAGCCTATTGGTAGAATGGGTAAACCAGAGGAAGTTGCCAATTTAGCTTTGTACCTATGTTCAGATGAAGCCTCCTTTATAACGGGAACCGATTTCCCGATTGATGGAGGGTTT
The DNA here is from genome assembly GCF_000424985.1 of Arenibacter latericius DSM 15913. Taxonomy (GTDB): domain Bacteria; phylum Bacteroidota; class Bacteroidia; order Flavobacteriales; family Flavobacteriaceae; genus Arenibacter; species Arenibacter latericius. The sequence continues at coordinate 58,512 of NZ_AUKX01000010.1, read as the reverse complement.
ATAAAATTGAATGGATAGGATTATTGGGTTAATGTAGCAATTGATTAGTGAACCAGTGTACCAATTAGTGAATGTACCAATGTACCAATGAGTCAATGTGTCAATTTGGAGATATATTAATGCGGTGATTGCTCAATTTGATAGCATAACCAGAGTGCGTATTGGTAATAATTTCGATCAACGAAAAGTGAAAGAATAATAAAATGAATAAAATATTTCAATTTTTAGCCATAGCAGTTTTTTTATCGGCTTGTGCTCAAAAACCAAAGTTCGATGCTTTGATAATGCCAGTTTCCAGTACTATTCCTGTGAAGGATACAGATACCAAGGATTCCATTATTTTAAAAGCGGCGCATGTAGTTCCTACGCCTAACCAGTACGAGGCCTTAAAAAACGAATTTATTGCGTTTATCCATTTTGGCCCAAACACTTTTACTAGAATGGAATGGGGGAATGGAATGGAGGATCCCAAGATATTCGATCTTAAAAATTTGGACACAGATCAATGGGTTAAGGCCATGAGCGATGCCGGAATGAAAAAGGTAATCCTTACAGTAAAGCATCACGACGGATTTGTGCTTTGGCAAAGTAGGTATACCGATCACGGGATAATGTCTACTCCTTTTAAAGATGGTAAGGGTGATGTGTTAAGGGAACTTTCAGAATCATGTAAAAAGTACGGTCTTAAATTAGGGGTGTATTTGTCTCCAGCAGACCTGTATCAGATAGAAAATGAGGAAGGACTTTATGGAAACTTAAGTGAATATACAGAACGCACCATTCCAAGACCAGTAGAAGGTAGGCCTTTTGAAAATAAGACCACTTTTACTTTTAAGGTTGATGATTATAACGAGTATTTCTTAAATCAGCTTTTTGAACTATTAACCGAATACGGTCCAATACACGAAGTATGGTTTGACGGTGCTCACCCGAAACGCAAGGGAGGACAGACCTATAATTACCTAGCTTGGAAAGAATTGATAAGAACATTGGCGCCAGAAACGGTAATTTTCGGAAAAGAGGATATTCGTTGGTGTGGTAATGAGGCAGGAGATACTAGAGATACCGAGTGGAATGTTATTCCGTACCTGGAGGATCCAGCAAACCTAAACAGATTTGATGATATAACTGCTGAAGATATAGGAAGTCGTGAAAAACTCTATAACGCTAAGTTTTTGCATTATCAACAAGCAGAAATCAATACTTCTATAAGAGAAGGCTGGTTTTATAGGGACGATACCGATCAGAAGGTGCGTAGTACAGACGATGTTTTTGATATTTACGAGAGATCAGTAGGTGGCAATTCTACCTTCCTACTAAATATTCCCCCAAATAGGGAAGGGAAATTTTCTCCGGAAGATGTTAGAGTATTAAAAGAGGTAGGGCAACGAATAAAAGAAACCTATACCAATAATTTATTGGACGGTTCAGATGGCCCTAATAATATCTTGGATGCGAATACGGAAAGTTTTGAGGTGTTCGATAAGGAGAATAGTGAAATAATCATAAGCACAAAAAATCCGATTACCCTTAATAGATTTGTGCTGCAAGAAGCGATTGCTACCCATGGAGAAAGAGTAGAAAAACATGCTTTGGATGCTTGGATAGATAATGAGTGGAAAGAAATAGCGGTATCTACTAATATTGGGTATAAGAGAATTTTAAGATTCCAGGAAGTAACTACTAATAAGCTAAGGGTAAGGCTAACGCAATCTAGATGGTATCCTGCAATTTCTTTTGCTGGTGCCTATTATTATAATACGCGCCCTCCGCAACTTACTATAGAAAGAAATGTTGATGGAATGGTGACAATTGCTCCTAAAAAGGAAGATTTTGGATGGAAACCTCACGGTCAGGATATTAGTGGGAATTTAAATGGTGAGTATACAATTAGGTATACCAAGGATGGATCTACTCCAACAGCAGATTCCCCTATTTATACCGAAAGCTTTATGTTCCCTTCGGGAGAGATAAACGCGGTATCCCAAATAAAGGATCAAATGGGAAGCGTAACCAGTACAGAGTTTGGCATAATTAAAAAGGATTGGAAATCATTGGGGGCAGACAGCCACACAGGAGATCAAACAGCAGAAAAGGCTTTTGATGGGAATCCCGCTACTTTCTGGAAATCTGGAGATAAAGGAGCTCCACATTATATCAATATAGATCTAGGACAAGAGTATACTATTAAAGGGTTTACTTATACTCCACAAACTGTGTCTTCGGAAGGAATGATTCAGCAGGGTAGAATACTATCTAGTGCTGATGGAAAATCTTGGAAAGCGGTAGAAGATTTTGAATTTGGAAACCTGATAAATGATCCGGTGACAAGAAAGCATGACTTTAAATCTGCCATTACCACAAGATATATCAGAGTGGAGTCTAAAGAAATTGCAGGTGGCGGTAAAGTTGCAGCAATCGCTGAGGTCGATTTTTTGGTAGACTGATTAGATAGTATTAAGTACTAAGTATTGAGTACAAAGTATTGAGTATTGAGATGTGGCTTCGACTACGCCTGCCATGGGCAGATAAACTCCGCCACCGATTGGATAAGAGATTGAGCCTGCCTACCGAAAGGTAGGGTTAGTCTAAATGTATATAGTTGAGAACCTAGGACCCAGTAGAAAGAATGTAGGTAAGATGACTTTATAATAGAAATGAAAAAAATAGTGCCATTTATTTTAATGATAGCCTTATGCTTAATAGGCTGTTCCCCATCGGTATCCGATATTTATATATCTGCCAATGGTGGTGAATCTAAAAATGGAGAACTGGTTTTTAATACTATTGAAGAGGGACTTAATACCGTTGTTCAATTGAGAAACGAAGGGGAGCAAGGTTCTTTCACAATTCACCTAATGGAAGGGGAGCATCGGTTAAGTTCCCCAATTAGGATTAAACCAGAACATGGACCTTTAAAAATAGTTGGCAAAGGTGCAGATAAGACTATAATTAAAGGATCCAAACTGCTTACCCCTAAATGGGAAAAGTATAACGAGAATATCTGGGTAGCACAATTACAAAAAGAGGATATTTTTGATCAGCTTTTTGTGGATGGAAAACAGCAAATATTGGCTCGTTACCCCAATTATAATGAGAATGGAGGGCACTGGCAAGGTCATGCTGCCGATGCTATATCCCCCGAAATAGTTAAAACTTGGTCCAATCCCGAAGGAGCAATAATCCATGCTATGCATAGTGGGGAATGGGGAGGATTCCATTACATTTCTACCGGGATCCATGAAAATGGCGAACTTATATTGTCTGGCGGACATCAGAATAACCGTCCTTCAGATATGCATAATAGGTATCGTATGGTAGAGAATGTATTTGAAGAATTGGACGCTCCAGGAGAGTGGTTCTTCGATGAGGATTACAAGTTATTTTACTGGCCTAAAGAAGGAGTAGATATTACGAATGCCATAATAGAAGGGGTTCAACAAAAGCACTTACTAGAGATAGTGGGCGTTGAGGAAAATCCGGTGCGTGATATTGGAATAAGTGGAATTCGCTTTGAACATGCTCAACGTACTATTATGGAGGAATATGAGCCTTTGCTAAGAAGCGATTGGACCATCTACAGAGGAGGAGCGATCTTCTTGGAAGGAACATACAATGTAAGCTTACAGAATTGTGAACTGACCAACCTAGGGGGTAATGCCATCTTTGTAAGTAATTATAATAGGGAGGTAACCCTATCCGAAAACCATATTCATAACGTGGGAGCATCGGGTATTAGTTTTGTAGGAAGCCCCGGAGCAGTACGGTCCCCATCCTTTCAGTATGGTGAATTTGTTCCCGTAGCAGAAATGGACTCTGTTAGAGGGCCAAAAAACAATACCTATCCTAGTAACTCTGTTGTAGATAATAATTTAATTCATCGTACGGGAAGAGTAGAAAAGCAAACGGCAGGTGTGCAAATTGCCATGGCGATGGATATAACCGTAAGCCATAACAGTATTTATGATGTGCCTAGAGCGGGGATAAATATTGGGGACGGTACTTGGGGCGGACATATACTTGAGTACAACGATGTTTTTAATACTGTACTGGAATCTGGAGATCACGGGGCATTTAATTCTTGGGGCAGAGACCGCTTTTGGCACCCAAATCGGAATACGATGAATCAGATTGTAACCGATAATCCAGAGATGCCTAAATGGGATGCCATCAAGACTACGATTATTAGAAATAATAGATTCCGCTGTGATCATGGATGGGATATAGACTTGGATGACGGTTCTTCCAATTATCATATCTATAACAATCTCTGTTTAAACGGAGGTATCAAATTACGGGAAGGATTTTATCGCACCGTAGAAAATAATATCATGTTGAATAACGGATTTCATCCTCACGTATGGTTTAAGAACAGTGAAGATGTTTTTAAGCATAATATCGTTTTTACACAGCATAAGGATATTCGTTTGGATGCTTGGGGTAAGGAGGTGGATTATAATCTTTTCCCGGACCAAGAAAGTTTGTTATACGCTCAAAATAAGGGAGTTGATAACAATAGTAGGTATGGTGAGGCTCAGTTCATAGATGCAGAAGCCGGGAATTATAAGGTTAAAGAAAGTTCTCCTGCATTGGAAATTGGATTCAAGAATTTTGAGATGGATCAGTTTGGAGTTACTAATGATAAATTGAAGTCCCTTGCTAAAACCCCTGAGAACCCTCAGCTATTTTTTGGAGAGGACAGTGATAAGGAAGCAATATTCGATTGGTTGGGTGCTAAAATAAAGAACATTACCACTATGGCAGAACGCTCGGCATCCGGATTAAATAAGACCGCCGGTGTTTTATTAGTATCCATTGAAGTGGAATCCGTCGCTGGAAATTCGGAATTACAGCAAGGAGATGTCATTGTTGCAGCAGAAGGACACCAAATAGATACGGTGGCAGATCTAATGAAAGCGTACCAAACCTATAATTGGATGGGAAAATTAAACCTTACCATTATTAGGGATCAAAAGGAAAAGAAAATTATAATAAACACAAAAATCTAAATGCTGATAGGATATGAATAGTAGATTTTTAAGTTGTTTAATTTTGGTAATAATGGCCTGGTCATTAATTTCTTGTGGTTCTACAAGCAAGAAAATGGCAGTAAAAGAGGAAACATTGCCTAATATAATCTATGTGCTTGCCGATGACCTTGGTTATGGAGATATCGCTATTTTTAATCCTGATGGTAAAATAAAGACTCCAAATCTAGATGCTATTGCTAAACAAGGAATGCGGTTTACGGATGCGCATACCTCCTCTGCAGTATGTACTCCTACTCGTTACGGGATTATAACAGGAAGGTATAATTGGAGAAGTCCTTTAAAAAGCAGTGTGCTTACCGGGAACTCTAAGGCGCTTATCCCTAATAATAGGACTACTGTTGCTTCATTATTACAAAAGGAAGGATATGAAACGGCTTTCATTGGAAAATGGCATCTGGGATGGGACTGGGCTCTTAAAGACCCTAATGTAGAATCTGGTGATGGTTGGAATCCAAACGATTTTGAAAATATTGATTTTTCAAAACCAGTAAAGAATTCACCCAAAGATTTAGGCTTTACCTATTCTTACGGCCATAGCGGGTCGCTAGATATGGCCCCTTATGTTTATGTAGAAAATGGAATGCCTACTATGGTACCCGATACGGTTACCGAAAGCAAAGATAAATATGGGTGGTGGCGAAAAGGCCCTACGGCGCGTGACTTCGATTTTGAGGATGTTACCCCAAATTTTTTTAGAAGGTCTATTGACTATGTCAAACAAAAATCCACAAGTGAAAACCCTTTCTTTTTATACTTGGCACTCCCATCACCACATACCCCAATTTTGCCCACCGAAGAATGGGCAGGAAAAAGTAATTTAAATCCCTATGGGGATTTTATGATGCTGATAGATTCTTATATGGGGCAGTTGGCAGATGCCATTAAAGAATCGGGTATAGAAAATAATACTATCGTTATCTTTACGAGCGATAATGGCTGTTCACCTGCAGCAGATATTAATGAGATGCTAGCAAAAGGGCATAGTCCTAACGGAATCTATAGAGGTCACAAGGCCGATATTTTTGAAGGAGGACACCGAGTGCCGTTTATGGTAAAATGGCCATCCACGATAAAGCCGGGTTCAGTTTCCAATAAAACGATCTGTACTACCGACCTCTTAGCTACATGTGCAGATATTGTTGGGGTAGATTTAAAGGATAATGAGGGAGAAGATAGTTTTTCTATTTTACCCTTACTAAATGATGCCAATTCTGAAGCCTATACAAGAGAGGCTACCGTACACCATTCTATAAACGGAAGTTTTGCGATTAGAAAAGAGAATTGGAAAATGATATTTAGTCCGGGTTCGGGAGGTTGGAGTGATCCCAAGCCAAATTCGGAAAATATTGGGGAGCTTCCTAAATTCCAGTTATATGACTTAGCTAATGATCCAAAAGAATCAACTAATCTTTATGGACAGTTTGAGGAAGTGGAAAAAGAACTTACTCAATTGATGGTTGCCTATATTAAGAATGGAAGAAGTACGCCTGGGGAAAATCAAGAGAACGACCCAGAAGGTTATGGAAGTAAGAATTGGAAGCAATTGGAAGTGTTTGGTGAGGAGATGTGAGGAGTGAGTACAAAGTACAAAGTATTGAGTACATAGTATTGATTATTAAGTATTTAGATATGTTTTCGCCAAGAGAGAGTATGCGCTTTGTATGAAATAATTGAAATAAGTTAAAAGGAACAGTAATTTAAAATAATAAGAAGATGAAATTAATTCGATTTGGAGAGGTAGGAAAAGAAAAACCTGGTGTGCAATTGGAAAATGGTACTAGGTTAGACGTATCTGCTTTTGGAAGGGATTACAATGAGGATTTCTTTGGAACTGACGGAATAGAGCAATTAAAAAAATGGTTGGAAGAAAATGAAAGTAGCTGCCCTAAAGTGGACGATAGCGTTCGTTTAGGAGCTCCTTTGGTTAGACCTTCAAAGATTGTATGTGTTGGACTTAATTATGCGAAACACGCAGCTGAAAGTGGAATGGCAGTACCTAAAGAACCAGTTCTTTTCTTTAAAGCCACCTCTGCTATAGTAGGTCCTAACGATGACGTTATTATCCCTAAAAACAGTGTGAAAACAGATTGGGAAGTAGAATTAGCGGTGGTTATCGGTAAAAAGGCTTCCTATGTTTCAGAAGAAAATGCGCTAGACCATGTTGCTGGTTACGTGCTGCATAACGATTATAGCGAAAGAGAATTTCAGACAGAACGTGAAGGTCAGTGGGTAAAAGGGAAGAGCTGTGACACCTTTGCTCCAGTTGGTCCTTTTATAGCTACAAAAGACGAAATTAAAGATCCTAATAACCTAAACCTTTGGTTAAAGTTGAACGGAGAGAAAGTACAAGATAGTTCTACATCCGACTTTATTTTTAACATTCAGGAAGTAGTGAGTTATATCAGTCAGTTTATGACCCTATTGCCAGGGGATATTATTTCTACTGGTACTCCGTTTGGGGTTGGACTAGGATTTAATCCTCCTAAATACTTAAAACCAGGTGATGTGGTTGAATTAGGGATTGAAGGATTGGGAACCTCTAAGCAAACAGCAAGAGCCTACCAAGGATAATAATTAGATTTAGAAGTATTGCCCTCATAGGATTTGTATGAGGGCAATCTAAATTTAATAAAACTTGGTACGATGAAAATCGACCAATAAAAAAAGCATTCGCATAAACTCTATATGAAATGAGAAGGAATATATTCTCACTGCTTATTCTGTGTGCCCTCTTTTCCAACTGTAAACCAGATGGGAAAAAAGAGGTGACTCCAGAATTGGAGGAGCATAAAAAACCAAATATCATTTTTCTCTTTTCAGACGATCAGAGTTTTAAGGACGTGCATGCCTTAGGGAATAAAGAGGTTATAACTCCCACCATGGATAAGTTGGTGAAAGAAGGAACTACTTTTACCCATGCTTACAATATGGGCGGTTGGAATGGAGCCATTTGTGTTGCCTCTAGGGCAATGATCATTAGCGGTCGCTCTATATGGAGAGCACAACAGATTTCCGACCAATATACCAAGGACGAAGAAACCGAAAAAACTTGGCCTAAACTAATGCAGACTTCTGGTTATGATACCTATATGACCGGAAAATGGCATGTTAATGCAAAACCAAAGGACATTTTTAACCATGTGGGGCATGTACTCAGGGGAATGCCCTTTGATACGCCCGAAGGGTATAATAGACCGTTAAATGTCCATGATACGGTTTGGAAACCATGGAAAAAGGAATTTGGCGGATATTGGAAAGGAGGAAAACACTGGAGCGAACTAGTAAAGGAAGATGCGGTAGCTTTTTTAGATAGCGCGGCTAATAGAACGAATCCCTTCTTTATGTATGTCGCCTTTAATGCGCCACACGATCCTAGGCAGTCGCCAAAAGAATATGTAGAAATGTATCCCCTAGAGGATATAGCTGTTCCAAATAGTTTTCTACCGCAATATCCCTATGCGGAAACCATGGGAGCCGGACCAACGCTACGAGATGAGAAATTAGCGCCATTCCCAAGAACTGAATATTCGGTAAAAGTAAACCGACAAGAATATTACGCCATTACCACCCATTTAGACGATCAGTTAAAGGATATTTTGGAAGCCTTGGAAAGGAACGGTCAAATGGATAATACCTATATCATTTATACTTCAGACCACGGATTGGCCGTAGGTGAGCATGGCCTTATGGGGAAGCAGAGTATGTACGATCATAGTATTCGGGTTCCCTTAATGGTAGTTGGACCAGATATTCCAAAAGGGAAAAAAGTGGAAGCTGATGTGTACCTACAAGATGTAATGGCTACAGCACGGGATTTGGGAGGGGTAGAAAAGCCCGACTATGTAGAATTTAATAGCCTGATGAATTTGATAAGGGAAACGGAAGATACCGGCAATTATAACGCTATCTATGGTACTTATGAGAAAGGTTCTCAGCGCATGATCAGGAAAGATGGATATAAACTTATTGTGTATCCAAAATCGGAGGTAGTGCGACTTTATAACCTGGAAACTGATCCTGAGGAATTAAATGATATTGCAAAAGCACCTGAAAATGCTGCCTTAATAAAACAGCTTTTTGAGGAACTATTACTGCTTCAAGAAAAGATGGGCGATCAGCTCAATTTAAAGCCTATTTATAATTTATTGTAATGGGAAAAAACAAACTCGTAATATTGGTTTTAGGTTTTTTCCTATTTGTGGAAGCTTCTTGGGCGATGCTTCAAGAGCCAATCAAAATTGCTACTGTAGGAAATAGCATCACCTATGGATCTAAGGTAGCTAATAGGGAAAAGAATTCCTATCCCGCCCAATTACAGGAGTTATTGGGTGACTCTTACGAGGTTCGTAATTTTGGAGTAAGCGGAAGGACCCTTTTAAAAAAAGGGGATAGACCCTATTGGGAAACAGAGGCTTATTCCAATGCCTTGGAATTTAAACCAGACATTGTTTTTATAAAATTGGGCACCAACGATAGTAAACTTCAAAACAGGGTTTATTTAGAGGAATACGAATCCGATTATACCGATTTAATAGCAAGTTTTAAAGCAGTAAATGATAAAGTAAGGATAGTAATACTATTGCCATTACCTGCATTTACATCCGACACTACTAATATTTGGAATCCAATTATAAAAAATAAAATTATTCCTAAGGCTCGTTCAGTTGCCTACAAGACCAAATCCGAAGTGTTGGATCTGTATCAACTTTTTATAGACCAACCCCAATTATTACCAGATATGGTGCACCCTTCCTCATTAGGGGCTACAGTGATTGCAAAGCGACTTTATGAAACTGTGATGCTGCAAGAAAGCAAACCCATAACTATTTTTGAATCCGACGATATAAAAAATAATGAAACCGTAAACTTTCACGGATACCCACAAACCAATTTTGAATATAAGGGAATCCCTTCTAAAGTAGTACAACCTAAAAAAGTTGCCGCCGGGAGACCTTGGGTGTTGAGAGCAAGATTCTGGGGGCATGAACCTCAAACGGATATTGCTTTACTGGAAAGAGGTTTTCATATTGCTTACTATGATGTTGCCAATTTGTTTGGCGGTCCCGAAGCGGTTAAACGTTGGGATGATTTTTATGAGTTAATGACCCAAGCTGGACTTCCCAAAAAAGTAGTGCTGGAGGGGATGAGTAGAGGTGGATTAATCGTTTATAATTGGGCGGAGAAGAATCCTGAAAAAGTGGCAGCGGTATATGCCGATGCTCCCGTTCTTGATGGAAAAAGCTGGCCTGGTGGGTTGGGTAAGGGCAAAGGGAGTGCCTCAGATTGGGAAGCATTTAAAAAAGTGTATTACTTAAAGAGTGATAAGGATATATCCAATTTTAAAGGCAACCCCATTCATAAGATAAAAACTATTGCTAAAGGGGGGTATCCTATGATGCACGTTTGTGGTGCTTCAGATGAGGTGGTTCCCGTGGCAGAAAATACCAAACTATTTGAAGAAGGCATTAAAGCACATGGGGGTGTAATAGAAGCCATATACAAAGAAGGAATTGGACATCATCCACATAGTTTGGAAAACCCCAGTCCGATAGTCGATTTTATCCTTAGAGCAACGAATCAAAAAGTAAATTTTGCTGCTATCCCCTCTCCTTCGGCGGAATATAGATCGGCCGCAGGTTGGATAGAAGGAAAAGACTGGTGGGCACAGGCTAAAGATATTGATTCGCTATGCCAAGCCACAAAAGAAACCGACCTACTGCTAATTGGGAACTCCATTACGCAAGGTTGGGGTGGAAATAGACCCAATGTTACCTATGCTCCAGGAAAGGAAGCCGCAGCACTTTATTTTAAGGATTTAAACTGGATCGGTGCCGGAATTTCTGGAGATAGGACCCAACACGTTCTATACCGTATTAAAAATGGGAACTATGAGGCTGCAAATCCTAAGGTTGTTGTATTGGCGATCGGTGTAAATAATTTTGGAGAAAATACAGCGGAAGAGATCGCAGGAGGGATTCAAAAGATCTTAATGATAGCAAAAGAAAAATTTGCTCCCTCTACAAAAGTCATCCTGTTAGGACCCTTGCCTACCGGCTTAAATCCGAAAACGGATAGAAGAGTAAAATACAATAAAATTCATTCTCTTATAAAGAACTTAGGAAATCAAAAAACGATTTACTATTACAATGTAATCGACGAGTTTTCGGATAATAATGGGTTCTTGAGAGCGGATTTATATGCTAAAGATGGAATTCATTTACTACCTGAAGGATATAAAGTGTTGGGGAGAATCATTAGTGAAAGCTTTAATTCAATTATCGATTAAAAAAATTTGGTAACATTGGTTATCTGTAATAAAATATAAACGAATGAAAAAGTTATTAGGTTTACTGCTTTTGCTTATTACCACTAATATGTATGGAGAGATTTGGCTCCCCTCCATATTATCAGACAATATGGTGCTGCAACAGCAATCTGATGTAACTATTTGGGGCTGGACTACTGCTACCAGTGAGGAGATTACCGTATATGGCACTTGGAACAATAAAAAGATAACCACTAAAGCCCATCAAGGAGTGTGGACCGTTCAATTGCCAACCCCAGAGGCAGGAGGAGCTTATAAAGTAATAGTAGAAGGTCATGAAAAACTGGAAATAAGCAATGTTTTAATAGGTGAAGTGTGGTTGGGGTCTGGCCAAAGTAATATGCAATGGACGCCCAAACAAGGATTGGAGAACGCGGAGGAAGAAATAAAAAATGCCAATTACCCGGAAATCCGCTTTTTTCAGGTAGCACAACAAATATCAGCCTCCCCGCAAGATCAATTAAGAGGGGAATGGGTGGTTTGTAAACCAGAGACTATGCAAAACTTTAGTTCCGTAGCATACTTTTTTGGTAGAGAATTACATCGTGAATTATCGGTTCCCGTGGGACTAATTAATTCCAGTTGGGGAGGAACACCCGTAGAAGTTTGGATGAAAAAAGAATTGATTACCGAGGATGCGGAATTAACCAAAGCTGCAAGTAAACTAAGGGAGGTTGCCTGGTGGCCCAATGATCCTGGTTATGCTTATAATGCCATGATTCATCCTATTACAAAATTCAATATTGTAGGTTTTATATGGTATCAAGGAGAATCTAATAGAGTTAATCCAGATTCCTACTATAAATCATTTCGTTCAATGATAAAATCGTGGAGAGCGGAATGGGGTAAGAACCTTCCTTTTTATTTTGTACAGATTGCTCCATATAAGTATGATGATCCCAAGGCTACAGACGCTGCTCATGTGCGAGATGCGCAATTATATACCATGCAAAATGTAGCTAATACCGGTATGGTGGTCACCAATGATATTGGAAATTTAGATAACATCCACCCTATTAACAAACAAGATGTTGGATACCGATTAGCACAATGGGCTTTAGCAAAAACCTATGGAAATCAAGAATTGGTGTATTCAGGTCCCGTTTATAAGTCCATGGAAATAAAGAAAAAGGAAATTGTGCTTAGTTTTGACTTTGCAGAAAATGGGTTGATAAAAAAAGGAAAGGAATTGGTTGAGTTTTATATCGCAGGAGAAGATAAAGTGTTTTATCCAGCGAAGGCTAAAATTAACGACAATAACATAAGTGTGTCATCCAAAAAAGTAGAAGAACCAAAGGCGGTTAGATTTGCCTTTACGAACGGGGCGATACCAAACCTTTACAATTCGGCCGGATTACCCGCTTCTGCATTTAGAACCGATGATTGGGAATTAGAAAAAACAATTAAATAATCAAATAAAGAATGAATCAGATTAAGACGCTTGTACTAACATTAGTTGGGTTAATATTTTACTGCTGTCAGACTCAGGAAAAGGTTTTGCCTTCCAACGAGATATGGTATGCACAACCAGCGGCCAAATGGATGGAGGCTTTACCCGTTGGTAATGGTAGATTGGGAGCAATGGTTTTTGGGGATCCGAATAATGAGCGTATTCAGCTAAATGAAGATTCTATGTGGCCCGGTGGTCCAGATTGGGGAGACTCCAAAGGAACTCCAGAGGACTTAGAGCATTTTAGAAAATTGCTAAGGGAAGGAAAACCACATGAAGTAGATGCTACCTACATGGACAAGTTTTCCTATAAAACAGTGGTAAGATCACACCAAACTATGGGCGATCTTTTTATCGATTTTAAAGGGAAAAAGAATGTAGAGAACTACAAAAGATCTTTAGACCTAAATAATGCCTTGGCAGAAGTAAGCTATACTAGTAACGGAGCTGAATATTCTGAGAAAGTATTTTCTTCTAATGCAGATGACGTTATGGTAATTTATCTGAGCACTACAGCTGCAGAGGGTATGGATTTTGACTTAAAGTTAGATCGACCACAAGATCACGGTCATAAAACGGTAACTACTTCTAACCCTTCAGACAAAGAAATTAGTATGCTAGGAATGGTGACCCAATACGGAGGGAAAAAAGAATCTAAACCTTTTGAGATCAATTACGGTGTAAAATTTGAAACTCGACTAAAAGTTAAAAATACCTCAGGGGAAGTAAGTGCCAATAATGGAACTTTAAGCCTAAAAGGGGTAAAAGAAGCTACTATTTACCTTGTGGCTAATACATCTTTTTATTCGGACGATTATAAAGTTAAAAATACTGAAACGCTAGAAAGCGTGGAGGGGAAGACCTTTTCAAACCTTTTAAACAGGCATATTGAAGATTATACTTCCTTGTATAACCGAGTTACTTTAGACCTAGGAGGTAAGGAGCTAGATTCCCTACCTACAGATGTAAGGTTACAGAGAATTAAAGATGGTAACGATGACCCCGATTTAGCCGCTAAATTGTTTCACTATGGTCGTTATTTGCTAATATCGTCTTCTAGACCAGGAACTAATCCTGCTAATCTACAAGGGATTTGGAACAATCATTTAGAGGCGCCATGGAATGCAGATTACCATCTTAACATCAACTTGCAAATGAATTATTGGCCGGCTGAGGTGACTAATCTCTCAGAATTGCACATGCCCTTGTTCGATCTTGGGGACCGCTTGTTAGAAAGAGGAAGAGCTACGGCTAAGCAACAATATGGAATTAATCGTGGAGCAGTTATGCATCACGCAACAGACTTATGGGCAACCCCATGGATGCGTGCAGAAAGAGCCTATTGGGGCGCATGGATTCACGGTGGTGGATGGCTAGCCCAACATTATTGGGAACATTATAAATTTACGGAGGATGAGGAGTTTCTTCAAAAACGTGCCTATCCATACTTAAAAGGGATAAGCGAGTTTTATTTGGACTGGTTGCAAAAAGATGAAAGCAGTGATAAATGGATTTCTTACCCAGAAGCCTCCCCAGAGAATTCTTATTACGCAGCAGATGGAAAGCCTGCCGCTATGACCACCGGATCTGCTATGGGACATCAAATTATAGCTGAAGCATTTGGAAATACCTTGGCAGCTGCAGAAGTATTGCAGATAGAGGATGACTTTATAAAAGAAGTGAAAGCGAAATTGGATGGTCTCTACCCTGGAGTTAAGATTGGAAAAGATGGTCGGATTTTGGAATGGAATGAAGAATATGAAGAGCCAGAAAAAGGGCATCGTCATATGTCTCACCTCTATGCGCTTCACCCTGGTGTTGCTATCACCTCAAAAGATAAGGAGGCTTTTGCAGCAGCTCAGAAAACAATCGACTTCCGTTTGCAGCACGGGGGTGCAGGTACAGGATGGAGTAGAGCCTGGATGATTAATTTTAATGCCCGATTATTGGATGCTGCATCTGCAGAAGAAAATATTAATAAGTTTATGCAGATTTCCGTTGCGGATAATTTGTTTGATGAGCATCCGCCATTTCAAATAGATGGTAATTTTGGATATACCGCCGCAGTAGCAGAATTGCTATTGCAATCCCATGAAGGGTTTTTAAGATTACTGCCTGCATTACCGCAAAATTGGGGTACGGGGAGTATCACTGGTTTGATAGCGCGTGGTAATATTGAAGTTGATTTGGAATGGAAAAATGGTCAACTGGAAAGAGTGGGCCTAAAGTCCAAAAAGAATACAGAGGTTAAATTGGTGTACGGTAATACAAATGCCAATGTAATTCTGAAAAAAGACCAAAAGGTTTGGTTAAATTCGGAGCTTAAAAAAATCGATTAATCCCCTAATGGGAGAACTATATTAAAATTACTTATTTACACATGAAGAAACTGATAACTTCTATTTTTTTATTGGCCATTAGTTCAAATTTTGCCCAAGAACAAGCCCAAGGAAACCTTTCCCAAAATGAGGAAAAAATGGAATGGTTTAAAGATGCCAAATTGGGGATTTTTATCCACTGGGGGTTATATGCCGTTAATGGTATAGATGAATCTTGGTCCTTTTTTAATGGGTATATCTCTCATAAAGATTACCTAAAACAAACTAAGGGATTTACGGCCAAGAAATATGATCCAACCGCTTGGGTAGATCTTATAAAAAAGAGTGGGGCCAAATATTCGGTCATCACCTCTAAACACCACGATGGATTTGCATTGTGGGATACAAAATTTGGCGACTTTAATGCGGTTAAAGGAGCATCTTCTAAAAAAGATGTACTAACCCCCTTTGTTTCCGAGCTTAGAAAGAACAATTTAAAAGTGGGGATTTATTATTCTTTGCCAGATTGGTCCTATGCTGATTATACCCACTTTACCCGGGATTCTATGCGATACAAAATTGCTGATGAACCTAAAAGATGGGACAAATTCTTAAAATACTATCAGGGGCAACTAAAAGAACTTTCTGATACCTATAATCCAGATTTATATTGGTTTGATGGGGATTGGGAACATAGCTCAGAAGAATGGCAGGCACCAAAAGTGCGACAGATGCTATTAGATAGGAATCCAAATACCATTCTTAATTCACGATTAAATGATCAGGGGGACTACGCTACCCCAGAGCAAGGAATGCCTATTACGAGGCCAGAGAATAAATTCTGGGAATTGTGCCTTACTATGAACGACTCCTGGGGTTATCAAAAAAATGACCACAATTATAAGACTACGGACCAGATTATTGGCACTTTTGCCGATGTCATTAGTAATGGCGGTAACCTCCTGCTAGATATAGGTCCTAAAGGTGATGGAACAATTCCAGAAGAGCAAGTGGCTATTTTAGAAGGATTAGGAAGATGGACCAATAAGCATAAAGAGGCCATTTACGGTACTCGTTCAGGTATTCCCAAAGAGCATTTTTATGGGCCTACCACCTTGTCTAAGGATCAAACTATTCTGTATTTATTCGTGAAAGGTAATCCAGGCGGAGAAGTAGTTTTGCGCGGACTTAAAAATAATATCAATCGTATTTGGGTAGTTGGTGAAGGCACTAAACTATCCCATCAGGTGATAGGGAAAGTATATTGGAGTCATTATCCAGGTATAAAGTATATTAAGTTGCCCGAACATGTGTTGGATGAAAACATGACAGTAATTGCTGTATTGTTAGACGGTAAGGTGGATCTTTACCGTGAAGACGGAGCTGTGATAGAGAGTAATTAAAGTAGTGCGACTTCAAAAGTTCGTTTATAGAAAAAGTAGTTGAAGTTTTTAGTCTTAGCGAAGCAGATTTCCTTATCCGCAGAATAGTGGTCGAAAGCTCCGAGATCAGGAGCGGAGGAACGTAGCGACGCGGAGTTTCGGACATGGTTTTTCGACCTTGTTGTCGAAAAAATTCATTAGGACCGAACGGAAAATGCAACGATTTGCATTAAAAGTGAGGGGCCAGTTGGCGCGCTGGCTTTCGCTACGGCTGGCTCCTCTAAACCAAGGTGGACCGTACCTTAGTTTATCGGCCCTGTTCGTTTCTTTTGGGCGAGCAAAAGAAATGAAAGGCGGACAAAAGAGGTAGATTGCTTTATGCTTAGATGTAAATAAAATGACAACAAGAGGCTAAATAGAGCTCATTAGAGAATTACAATGTTGACTTTTGAGATGTATTATCTAGTGTTTGGAGTCAATTATAGATAAGTACTAAATTGGATATAGAGAAACTGAAAAATTAAAAATAATATAACCAAACCAATGAATCATTTACTAAAAAATATAGCGGTAGCTACAACCTTATTTGCCGTTCTAATTTCGTGTAAAAGCAGTCAATCTGCAGTAGAGCAAAAGCCCCTAGCAAAACACGTTATTTTAATCGGGTCCGATGGATTTGGTGCCTATGCTTTTGAGAAGGCCAAACTTCCAAACCTACGAAAGTTGATGGCGGGCGGAGCCTATTCCTTACAGGCAAGATCGGTATTGCCATCTTCTAGCGCCGTAAACTGGGCTTCTATGATTATGGGGTCAGGTCCAGAATTACATGGGTATACAGAATGGGGAAGCAAGACCCCAGAGTTGCCGTCTAGAATTATAGGAAAAGGTGATATTTACCCTACTATCTTTAGTTTGGTTGATGAACAGATGCCATCTGCCAAAAAAGGAGTTTCCTATACTTGGGGCGGAATTGGCTATTTGTTTGAAAAAAACATGGTAGATCTGGATTTTAATGGAAGAACAGATGATGAGACGATTGAAAAAGCGATGGATTTTCATTTAGGTGATAAGGCGACGCTTACCTTTATACATCTAACCCATCCAGATAATGAAGGTCATGAGATTGGGCATGGAACGCCCGAATATTATGCTGCAATAGAAAAGGTAGATGCTCAGGTAGGAGAAATTTTGGCATCCGTAGAGAAGGCGGGGATGATGGACGATACCCTAATTATTTTTAGCTCCGATCATGGAGGAATTGGAAAAGGCCATGGAGGGAAAACCTTGGCTGAGGTAGAAATTCCTTGGATAATCTATGGAGCTAATATTCCTGCTAAAGGAAAATTAAATTCAAGTATAGTCACCTATGATACGGCAGCTACTATTGCACATGCTCTTGGATTAAAAACTCCCGATTTTTGGAGAGGTAAACCAGTGTTAGAGGCGTTTAGCAATTAAAAAAGAAATTAAATGAATAGCGGTAAACTACTAATTGCCTTTTTTGGGTCGTTCTTATTGGTTGGATGTAAAGAAAAGCCAAAGGAGAAATCTGAAATGGAAACTGCCCAACCCAATATCGTACTGTTTTTTGTGGACGATATGGGGTGGCAAGATACCTCTGTTCCTTTTTGGACAGAGAGGACTCCCTACAACGACTTGTATCAAACTCCAAATATGGAGCGCTTGGCAGATGAGGGGATGAAATTTACCCAAGCTTATGCTACAGCAGTTTGTACTCCAACACGGGTTAGTTTAATGACAGGGATGAATGCTGCCAGACATAGGGTAACCAATTGGACGCTGCGAAAGGATCAATTGCAGCCCATGGAAACCAATCATAAGACCTTATCCTTTCCGGAATGGAATGTAAACGGAATGAGTCCGGTAGAGGGCATTAATAAAGCGGTTTACGCTACTCCAATGCCACAGTTATTGCAAGAAGCGGGCTACTTTACCATTCATGCAGGGAAAGCGCATTTAGGGGCTATTGGTACTCCCGGAGAGGATCCCCTAAACCTAGGTTTTGATGTAAATATTGCAGGTCACGCTGCGGGTGCACCAGAGAGTTATTTGGGTACGGAGAATTTTGGAAACGGAAAAAAAGGCAAGGAAGTATGGGCAGTTCCCGGATTGGAAAAATACCACGGTGAAGATATTTTTCTTACCGAGGCTATTACTGTGGAAGCCATGGAGGCTATGGATGCTGCAATTGAGAAAAATCAACCTTTCTTTTTAAACATGTCGCATTATGCGGTTCATATTCCGATAATGGCGGACGACCGATTTGTGCAAAAATACTACGACAAGGGGCTAGATACCATCGAGGCAAAATATGCTTCCCTAGTAGAGGGAATGGATAAGAGCTTGGGGGATATTATGGATTTCCTAGAAGATAAAGGTCAGACAGACAATACCATCATCCTTTTTATGTCCGATAACGGCGGATTAAGTGTACACGCTAGAGGGGGAGAAAGAAACACCCATAATAAACCACTTAATAGCGGGAAGGGATCTGCCTATGAAGGGGGAATCCGTGAACCAATGTTGGTGAAATGGCCTGGGAGAACAGCTCCCAATTCGGTTACCGATAATCAAGTTATCATCGAAGATTTTTATCCTACTATTTTAGAAATGGCAGGCGTAAAAAACTACAAAACGGTACAGGCCGTTGATGGAGTTAGTTTTGTTCCAACTTTAGAAAATAAGAATAACAATTTTGAAGACCGACCTCTCTTTTGGCATTATCCCAATGAATGGGGGCCATCTGGACCGGGAATAGGAGCTTCTAGTACTACTCGCGTAGGAGATTATAAACTAATCTATTACTATATGGATAGTAGAATGGAACTCTTTAATCTAAAAGACGATATTGGGGAAACCAAAAATTTAGTGGAGGAGGAGCCTGAAAAAACAAAGGAATTGGCAAAAATTCTGTCCGATTATTTGCGTGAAGTGGAGGCGCAAATACCAGCTAAAAAAGAATCAGGGGAGCAAATTCCCTACCCAGATGAGGTTTTAAATATAAATAATAAATAAGACGGATGGCATTTAGATTATTCTGGATATGTTGCTTTTATCTTTTCTTGGGCTTTACTCAAGAAAAGGAGGATGATCTTAAGCTAAATGGTCTTTTTAAGCGGATTTCTGAAGATAATATTTTTAAGACAGCCGGATATTACAATTGGGGAAGTTCAATAATAAAGGAAAGCGATGGCAAATATCATTTATTTTATTCCCGTTGGAAAAAAGAATATGGATTTACAGGATGGTTAACTCATTCAGAAATTGCCCACGCCACCAGTAATACACCCGCTGGGCCGTGGAAATATAAAGAAACGGTGCTTAAAGGGAGGGGTGTTGGTTATTGGGATGGAGTTACAGCACACAATCCTAAAATTAAATATTTTGAAGGTAAATTCTATTTGTACTATATAGCTACAAATATGGGAGGTAAAGAATATACTGAAAATGAACTGGTGGAGATAGCCAAGGTAGGGTATAACCATACTAACTGGAAGATACTGCGACCAAATCAAAGAACGGGAGTGGCAGTATCAAATTCACTAAATGGCCCATGGAATAGAATGGAGAAACCTTTAGTGGAGCCAGCAGGCCCTATTACAACCCTTACAGTTAATCCTGCAATCGACAGGGGTAAGGATGGTAAGTATTATTTGGTTGTAAAGGGTGATAAACCAAATGATAAAAATTTTGTCCGCAACCAAGCTGTAGCGATATCGGATCGTCCTATTGGACCTTTTGCGATACAGGAGAAACCAGTAATAGATTACATGGATACTGAAGATATGTCGATATGGTTTGATGAAAACCGTAATCGGTTTTATGGTGTTTTTCACGCTCACAACTATGTTGGTTTGCTAACCTCCGAAAATGGCTTGGATTGGCAAAAAGCCAATAACTTTGTGGTAATGGAAAAGAATATCGAGAGAAATGATGGAACCTCGATAATTCCAGATAGAATGGAACGCCCCTTTATCTATCACGAGGACGGGTTGCCAAAAGTGTTAACCCTAGCGATAAAAAAAGGGGATGAATCCTATTCTGTATTTATTCCCATAGAATAAAATTTTAAATTATAATAATGGATTTACAACTTAAGGATAAAGTAATACTAGTAACAGGTGGTTCCAAGGGAATTGGTCACGGAATAAGTGTTCTACTCGCTAAAGAGGGGGCTATTCCTGTTATTATTGGAAGAGATAAGAAGAGTGTTTTAGAAGCGGTTGTGGAGATTGAAAAAGAAGGGGGCAAGGCCTATTATGCCTTGGCTGAGCTTACAGATCCGGAACAATGTAAATTAGCGGTAGAACGTACCATAGAGCGGTTTGGTAGAATAGACGGCCTAGTGAATAATGCAGGTGTTAATGATAACGTTAGTTTAGAAAATGGAAATTATGAGGATTTTCTGCGCTCTATAAATCGGACCCTTACTCATTATTATCTGATGGCCCATTACGTTCTGCCAGAACTTAAAAAGACCGAAGGTGCCATTGTAAACATTGGTTCCAAAACTTCTGTTACCGGACAGGGGGGGACTTCGGGTTACGCCGCAGCTAATGGGGGCCGTAATGCATTAACAAGAGAATGGGCGGTAGAACTGCTTCCATATAATATTCGTGTAAATGCGGTTATTGTTGCTGAATGCTATACACCATTATATGACAGGTGGATTAAAACCTTTGATAACCCAGAAGAAAAATTAAAAAGTATTACCGATAATATTCCGTTAGGGAAAAGAATGACTACCTCAGAGGAGATTGCTAGTACCGTGGCCTTTTTGCTTTCCAAGAGATCTAGTCATACCACTGGGCAATTACTCTTTGTAGATGGGGGATATACCCATTTAGACCGAGCAATATCATAAAACTGAATACGTAATTAAAAATAGAAGTAAAATATAACATTCAATAATCTAATGAAAGACCAAAAGCCACCAGTAGTATCTAAAAAGGTGATTATTCCATTTATTTTAATCACTTCCTTATTTGCCCTTTGGGGTTTTGCCAATGCAGTAACCGATCCCATGGTACAAGCCTTCAAGAAAGTTTTGGAACTCTCCAATTCCCAGGCTGCTTGGGTGCAAATGGCATTTTACGGAGGGTATTTCTGTATGGCTCTGCCGGCAGCTTTATTTGTTCGTAAATACTCGTATAAAGTGGGTGTATTAATTGGACTGGCCCTCTATGCAGCTGGAGCATTGTTATTTTATCCAGCAGCTATAACGGAGCAGTTTTGGTTTTTCTGTTTGGGACTGTATATACTCACCTTTGGATTGGCATTCTTAGAAACTACTGCTAATCCATATATTTTGGCAATGGGAGCGCCAGAAACGGCTACTCAGCGTTTAAACTTAGCCCAGGCCTTTAATCCGGTGGGACTTCTATTGGGATTATTGGTTGCACAACAATTTGTGCTTAAGAGACTTCAGTCGGTGGAATACGATGATTTCTCGGTACTTTCAGAAGCGAAAAAAGCGATGATCCGTACATCGGACCTTATGGCGATTCGTAATCCCTATGTAATATTAGGATTGGTAATCTTAGCTATATTCTTCCTAATCCTTGTTAGTAAAATGCCACAAGCCAAAGAAGAAGGGGGCATTCCTAGTTTAAAGGATACTTTTAACGGATTGGCAAAAAATAAGAAATATGTATTGGGAGTGGTCTCACAAATTTTATATGTGGGAGCCCAAATTATGTGTTGGACCTATATCTACCAATATGCAGAGGCCATAGGAATGTCTAGTGAAGATGCTGCTAACTATCAGATACTCGCCTTTATACTATTTCTAGTGGGTAGAGCTATTGGTACCTATATGTTACGTTTCATGAGTCCAGGGAAATTGCTGATGTACTTTGCAATAAGTGCTGCATTATGTGCCCTAGGAGCCATATATATAGAAGGTATCATAGGCCTGTATAGTTTAGTTGGAATTACCTTATTTATGTCTGTGATGTTCCCAACAATTTATGGAGTAGCACTTACTGGTCTTAATGAAGAAGAATCCAAAATTGGAGCAGCAGGTTTAGTTATGGCTATTGTTGGTGGTGCTTTAATGCCTAAACTACAGGGGATGATTATAGATTTAGGTGGTAATGAAGTAGACGATATTAGAATTGCAGGGGTTACAGAGGTTAACTTTTCCTTTATCCTTCCATTCTTGTGTTTTGTCTTTATAGCTTGGTATGGATTACGCGTATTTAAAAAGTACGAAACAGAGTTGGTGTAAAGTATAGTTATAACGTCTAAAATAAAAGATATGAAATGCGCCATAACAATTAAGTTGATACTAACCGAAATGTTTAATGGCGAATTACATCTGACCAATAAAAAACAATAAAATTTAAACAGATGAAAAGATATTGCTTAGCCTTAGATCTTAAGGACGACCCTGAGTTGATTAAGGCATATGACGATTACCATAAGGAAGTTTGGCCAGAGATACTACAAAGTATTAAGGAATCTGGAATACAGGATATGCAGATTTATAGGGTAGGGAATCGGATGTTTATGATTATTGATGCCGATGAAAGTTTCTCTTTCGAAAAGAAGGCGAAAATAGATGCGAAGTACCCCGAAAATGAAAAATGGGAGGAATTAATGTGGAAATACCAACAGGCATTGCCTTTTGCAAAACCAGGTGAAAAGTGGATACTAATGGAAAAGGTTTTCCAATTGTAAGTCCAGTTAAAGAAGAATAAGTAAACACATCATAGGATATAAGCGTTATGCAGCAAAAAAAGAAAGAGATAAAAATCAATACCAAATACCCTTCCGTAACCGATTTAAGGAATAGGGCAAAAGAAAGGATTCCAAAATTTGCTTTCGAATATTTGGATGGGGGCTGTAACGAGGATGTAAACTTGCATAAAAATACCTCCGAAATTAGGGAAGTGGAGCTTTTGCCTTACTATTTAAGTAAGCATACGGGCTCTAGTATGAAAACAGAGCTGTTTGGACACACTTACGACGCTCCTTTTGGTATTGCACCTGTAGGCTTACAGGGACTTATGTGGCCTAACTCTCCAGAAATATTGGCAAAAGCCGCTTTTGAGCATAACATTCCCTTTATCCTGAGTACCGTAAGTACCAGTAGTATAGAGCGAATTAGTGAGATTACCGAGGGTAAGTCTTGGTTTCAGCTATACCATCCTACGGAAGATAGTGTTAGAGATGATATTATTAAAAGGGCCGAGGCTGCAGAATGCCCTGTCCTAGTTATTTTGGCCGATGTACCTACTTTTGGGTTTAGGCCACGAGACATAAGAAACGGACTGGCCATGCCGCCAAAAATGTCTGTTAAGAACATCCTTCAAGTGTTAGGGAAACCTAGTTGGGCAATGAATACCCTAAAATACGGTCAACCTAATTTTGAGACCTTAAGGCCGTATATGCCTAAGGGGCTCGACTTAGCGCAGTTAGGGAAATTTATGGACCAGACTTTTACGGGTAGATTAAACGAAGAGAAAATAAAACCCATCCGCGATATGTGGAAAGGAAAATTGGTGATAAAAGGTGTGGCTAATGAGGCAGATGCAGAGCGATGCATTAAGTTGGGATTAGATGGGATTATCGTTTCTAACCATGGGGGTAGGCAGTTAGATGCTGGGGAATCTACTATAAAACCCTTGGTGAGAATAGCCGAAAAATACGGAAATCAAATAAAAGTAATGATGGATAGTGGTCTAAGAGGCGGTCCAGATATTGCTAGAACTTTGGCTAGTGGAGCAGAATTTACCTTCTTGGGGCGTTCCTTTATGTACGGAGTGGCTGCATTAGGAAAAGAAGGAGGAGATCACACTATTTCTCTCTTAAAAACAGAACTGCAACAGGTAATGGAGCAGGTATGCTGTGAGGAAGTAAAAGATTTTCCTAATCATCTTCTATAGACAGATGGTTTTTTAAAACGATAAATTATTGAAAACATTAAAGCATCTAATTCTATTTTTTGGCAAATAAACTTTATTTTTGCACCCGCAGTTTTATATTATAGACTGCAAATGGCCTCATAGTTCAACGGATAGAATAGAAGTTTCCTAAACTTTAGATCCAAGTTCGATTCTTGGTGAGGTCACGAACAAACGTGTGAAGCACGACAAGCGTAACTTGCGAATCGAGGCATGTCCTGAGGCGAGTCGAATGGGATTCTTGGGGAGGTCATTAATTGACTTATAAGTTCGAATGTTTTATTATAAAATATTCGGACTTTTAGTTTCTTATCTATTACTGGGAAGTAAGCATTTCAATTCACAGATCATCGAAATTTTTCACTGCTACTATCCTATTCCGTAGGCACTTTATTTTTTGCCTTACAACAACAACAACAACATTTTTAGACTTTTATGGATTTACTCTAATTTAAATAATGTGGTTCTATAGATAAGGGGTGGAGTAATATTTCTTCTTGTACGCAAAAGGTGTCATTCCAGTAATCTTTTTGAAATGCTTATAAAAATTAGAAACGTTATTAAAGCCACATTCGTAGCAGATCATTTCTATGGGTAGTTTATCTTCAAGTAGAGCTCTACATGCATTTGATATCCGTATTTCAATCAAGAATTCAAAAAAAGTTTTATTAGTCTTAGCCTTAAAATATCTGCAAAAACTAGAAATGCTTAGGTGTGCTAATGATGCTATTTTCTCCAAACTAACTTCCTCCTTATAATTTGCAAGGACATAAGTATAAATTTTTTCTAATCTTTGCATTTCTGAGATATTTACTAAATGGCTATTTGCATAGCCAGGCGAGATAGTCCCATATTCGGTAGTTGTTCCTAAGATTTTAAGTGCTTCTAGAAAATGAATAACCCTTTCTAATTGAGTGGCTTTAGTAATTTTCATTAAGATATCAATAAGTCTTTCTCTAGTATTTCCGTGTAAAATCATTCCCTTTTTTGCTTTTTCAAATAAAGTAGAAATGGACTGGGTTTCTGGTAATTTGAAAAAATCCTCCCCAAAACAAGTAGGTAAAAATTGAATAACAACAGCTTCCACCTCAATATTATCTTGTCCTTGGAAATATTCATCTGTGCATCTCCAAGTGTGAGGTAGGTTTTCTCCCAAAAAAATGAGGTCGCCATCTGTAAAGCTGCTTACAGAATCTCCTATATATTGTGTGCCTTGGCCTTTAATAATATAATGTAATTCTAATTCTGGATGGAAATGCCATAGTGTACCAAAATTTGATTTCCTATCATGTCTAACACTAAATGAACTCTCAGACGTAGTTGGTATGTTGTAAAAATGTGGTTTCACTTCGCTTTATTTAAATTGATCGCTTGCTTGAAAGCAATTTAAAAATTTTGAGTATATATTTTATCATAATGTAAGTGATTGTATTCAATTGACAATATATAGAGCTATTTTAATCTTGTTTTGATAAGATAGTATAAGTTATTGGCAAAATCTAACAATTAACGAATGGCAATTCCGCCTAAGTTTGTTGTGTATCTAAGTAAACTCAAAATCAAAAAGATGGATAATCGAAAAAAAATACTACTAGTTTCTAGCGGAGATTTGCGTTTAGATGCCAATCAAGTAGGGTGGGAATTCCAAACAATAATGGAGCAACAACTTGAAGCATCCTTGTCAGACTTAGGCTATCAACTTAAGCGGGGACATGCTTTTGATTCGGAAAAACAACATGGTTTTATAGATTCTCAAAAGATGGGGATGGAGGTCTTTAAAAACCTTGATTCCAATCTTCCAATAATAGTTGCTGAAAGTGTATGGCAGTATTCTCATCATGTTTTACCAGGATTAATGACCCATAAAGGTCCAATATTGACTTTGGCCAATTGGGAAGGGTTATCTTCTGGTTTAGTGGGAATGCTAAACTTAAATGGATCTTTAACTAAAGCAGAAGTGGAATATAGCACGCTGTGGAGTCACGATTTTAAGGATGAATATTTTAAAACAAAATTGCATGAATGGCTAAAAACGGGAACGATTAGCCATGATGACTCTCATGTTACCTCCTTTGAAACTCTAAAAATTAATGGTGATATAAAGGAGAAGTCTGAGCGGTTTGCAACTGAGTTTTTTCATGGGAAATCAATCATGGGAATTTTCGATGAAGGTTGCATGGGTATGTTCAATGCCATTGTTCCAGATAAACTCCTTAATCGATTAGGTATATTTAAAGAGCGCTTGAGTCAATCTGCACTTTATGCAGAAATGTTAAAAGTGGGCGATTCGGAAGCAACAGATGTATTGAATTGGCTACTTAATAAAGGTATGCGTTTCAACTGGGGTACCAATCCGGATACAGAGCTCACTAAAGAACAAACATTAGAGCAATGTAAAATGTACATAGCCGCAATTAGAATTGCTGACCAATATGGTTGTGACACTATTGGAATTCAATATCAACAAGGTTTAAAAGATTTGGTAGCTGCCAGTGATTTGGTAGAAGGTTTATTAAACAATGAAGACCGTCCCCCAGTTTTTGACTCTGCCAATAAAGAGCTTTATGCCAAAAACTCTATTCCTCATTTTAATGAAGTTGATGAGTGCGCTGGAATTGATGCATTGATTACTACTAGACTCTGGAAAGAACTTGGTCTTTCTCCTGAAACTACGCTACATGATATCCGATGGGGAGAAGAATGTCTTGTTGATGGAAAATTGGAATTTGTATGGGTCTTTTTGATTTCTGGAGCTGCTCCTCCTGCTCATTTTATTGGAGGCTATGCTGGTGCAAGTAGTGAAAGACAACCCCCCATGTATTTCAAAAAAGGAGGCGGAAGTCTTAAAGGGATTAGCAAGCCTGGTTTTATTGTATGGAGCAGAATTTTTATACAAGAAGACGAGCTTCACTGCGACTTAGGAATAGGAGAGGTAGTGTCTTTATCAGAAGAAGAAACCAATAGAAGGTGGGAGAATACCACTCCGGCATGGCCCATTATGCACGCCGTATTGCCGGGAATTTCTAAAAACCAAATGATGGGGAGACATAAAGCCAACCATATTCAAGTGGTTTACGCAGATTCAAAGGAGAGCGCGATTAATGCTGCCAAGTTTAAGGCGTCCGTGTTTAATTCTCTAGGTATCAATACTTCGATATGTGGTGATTTTCCTGAGGTAACTAAATAAAAGTGATAAGGATGCCTAAATTTTAGCAGGTTTTCAGCGTGATATTCATCTCTGCTGTAATAAATGAGAAAGATCACGTGCATTACTGTCAGTGGACAATTTTGTTGTCTAAATAATAATAAGAACTGATCTAATTCTGAGCGTACATTCGCTTTTAACAGAGTGGAGGATGTTAAATACCTACAAATCTTACAAATCTTTTAAATTTATAAAATGAACTTAAAAATTAATGATAATTTACCCTTAAGAGGTATAGTGCCTCCAATGATAACTCCTTTGAATTTTGATGGATCATTAGATTTAGATTGTGTAAAGAAACTGATTGAACACCTAATTTCAGGGGGCGTTCATGGAATATTTATCCTTGGAACTACAGGGGAGTTTTCAGGACTGAGTTATAAAATCCGTAAGGAGTTAATAAGTGCGACCTGCGATATAGTAGCTGGAAGGATCCCAGTTTTAGTTGGAATCACGGATGTTTCTTTAGAAGAAAGTATTCAATTGGCTAATTATTCCGCAAAAGCTGGGGCGTATGCAGTAGTTGCGGCGCCTCCATTCTATATGAATATTGACCAGCAGGAAATGTACACTTATTTTAACCAGTTAGCAGATTCAATATCCTTGCCCATGTTCCTGTACAATATGCCTTCTCATACCAAACTTAATATAGAATTGGATACTGCAATTAGGCTTTCTTCACACGAACGTATCATTGGGTTAAAGGACAGTTCAGCACATTCTGTTTATTTTCAATCATTGTGCCATTTCTTTAAAGATCAAGAAGATTTTGTGCTTATGGTAGGTCCAGAAGAAATGATGGTGGAGACCGTATTAATGGGTGGCCATGGAGGCGTTTGTGGTGGTGCAAATGTGTTTCCTAGGCTGTACGTGGACTTGTATGAAGCTGCCATTAGGAATGATTTTGAAATGATAAAAAGTCTTCAAGCAATTGTAATGGAAATCAGTAAAAATATATATCAGTTGGGTGGTTATAAATCAAGTTATTTAAAGGGATTGAAAACAACTCTTTCCTTTGCGGGACTTTGCCAAGCACATTTTGCTCCTCCCATATATCCATTTTCGACCATAGAAGTAGAAGAATTGAAAAAAAGATATTTTCAAATTAGCGATAAGATGAGTATATATTAATTCCAAATTGTCAAAACCAACTATAACATACCCTAATCAATGGATTTACCAATTATAGATTTAATCGTTTTTTTTGTTTACATGGCTGCCATAGTGGTGTTTGGTATTTCTTTTTCATTTAGAAAAAGGACTTCCTTGGAATATACCACAGGAGGAGGGAGACTTCCAAGTTGGGCAATAGGAATGTCCATCTTCGCCACTTTTGTGAGTAGTATAAGTTTTTTGGCACTGCCTGGCAATGCTTATCTGTCTAACTGGAACGGGTTTGTATTTAGTTTATCTATACCTTTTGCGGCTTGGATTGCTGTTAAATATTTTGTTCCACTTTATAGAAATTTAAAAAACGAATCTGCATATTATTACCTGGAAACAAGATTTGGATCTTGGGCAAGAATTTATGCGTCAATTTGTTATTTATTAACCCAACTAGCAAGAATGGGAGCTATAATGTATTTGTTGGCACTACCTATGAATGCACTTTTTGGATGGAGCATTCCTGTTATTATCATTTGCACTGGAATTAGTGTTATAGTTTATGCAATGTTAGGCGGAATAGAAGCAGTAATTTGGACGGATGCCATTCAGGGGATAATCTTGATTGCAGGAGCCTTGTTATGTCTTTTCGTGATTTTGTTCTCCATGCCTAATGGACCTGAAGAAGTAATTACTATAGCCGCAGAAGCAGATAAATTTAGTTTGGGGAGTTTTAAATTTAATTTTGTAGAGTCCACCTTTTGGATGATTCTGATTTATGGACTGTTTATTAACTTGCAGAATTTTGGGATAGATCAAAGTTATATTCAACGTTATATAAGTGCGAAAACTGAAAAGGAGGCAGTAAAGTCTACATGGTTGGGAAGCTTGCTGTATGTGCCTGTTTCTCTTCTGTTTTTCTTCATAGGAACCGCGCTATTCTCCTATTATCAGGTTTTCCCGGATTTATTACCTTCAGAATTACATTTGGCGCAAAATGCAGATAAGGTCTTCCCTTATTTCATTGTATCGGGTCTTCCCAAAGGAGTTACCGGAATTTTAATCGCATCTATTTTTGCAGCGGGTATGAGTACGGTTTCGACAAGTATAAATAGCTCGGCAACGGTATTTCTGTCAGATCATTATAGAAAATATATTCACAAAAACGCTAACGAAAAACAATCAATGAGAGTTTTATTGATCAGTTCATTTATAATGGGCGGATTAAGTATTGTAGTGGGTTTAGCATTTAATGGAGTAACAAGTGCCCTAGAAGCTTGGTGGGCATTATCCTCTATATTTAGTGGCGGAATATTAGGATTGTTTTTGTTAGGTTTTGTGGTGAGAAAAACGCCTAGTAAAGCTGCAGCAATCGGTGTTCTTTGTGGAGTTGTTGTAATCGGATGGATGAGCCTCTCACCAATTGTTTTAGGGGGGACAGATTTTGAGGGTTTCCAAAATAGACTTCATACTAATTTAACAATAGTAATGGGTACACTTACAATATTTATAGTCGGATTTCTTTTGACTCACTTCATTTATAACAAGAAAAAAAGTATTGAAATATGAGATATGTGATCGGGCTGGATTATGGGACAGATTCTGTGCGAGCAATTTTGGTGCGCTGCACCGATGGGGAAATATTAGAAAAATCAGTTTTTGTTTATCCGCGTTGGAAAAAAGGGCTTTACTGTGATCCGGAGAAAAACTTGTACAGACAACATCCACTAGACCATTTAGAGGGCTTGCAATTTACAATTTCAGAGTTAGTGAAAAATTCTAAAATTTACTCAAAGGAGATAAAAGCAATCTGTGTAGATACCACAGGTTCATCACCCATGCCAGTAAATAAGGATGGAGTCTCTTTGGCGCTCTTACCTGAATTTAAAGACAACCCCAATGCTATGATGATTCTGTGGAAAGATCATACTTCTATTAAAGAAGCGACAGAGATCACCAAATTAGCTGAAAATTGGGGAGGAGAAAATTTCACCAAATATTCAGGAGGTATCTATTCTTCAGAATGGTTTTGGTCAAAAATTCTTTCTATACACCGAAAAGATAAAGAAATATCCAAGGCGGCATTTTCTTGGATGGAGCACTGTGATTATGTAACAGGAGTACTCACTGGATTGGATTTAGAAAATTTAAAAAGAAGTAGATGCGCAGCCGGCCATAAAGCACTTTGGCATAAGGACTGGGATGGGTTGCCACCTAAGGAGTTCCTGTCTAAACTAGACATTACGCTGGGATCGCTCCGTGATAACTTATATTCTAAAACCTATACCTCTGATATGCCTGCTGGTTATATAAGTAAGGAATGGGCAGCAAAACTAGGATTATCAGATAATACAATTATCGCGGTCGGAACTATAGATGCACATGCAGGGGCTGTAGGTGCTGGAATAAAAGAGAATGCTTTGGTAAAAGTAGTAGGTACTTCCACCTGTGATATGTTAATAGCTTCAAAAGATTCTTTAGGTAAGAAACTTGTAAGTGGAATATGTGGGCAGGTAGATGGTTCAATTTTACCTGGATTTTTTGGACTGGAAGCTGGACAATCAGCGTTTGGAGACGTTTTGGCCTGGTTTGCACAACTAGTTTTAACTGCGTCAGTTTCACTAATTAAAGAGAGTCAACTCCTAGATCACAACACCAAAAAAGCATTAACGCAAGAGCTCATGGATTCCATGATTATTCAGTTGTCCAAGGAGGCATCCGAATTGTCAGTAGAGGACAGTACAGTTGTTTCACTAGATTGGATAAATGGACGTAGATCTCCTTATGTGAATGAATCGCTACAGGGAGCAATTATGGGACTTAAAATGGGAACACAATCCGCCCATATTTTCAAAAGCTTGGTTGAGTCATTATGCTTTGGCTCTAGGAGAATTATTGATCGATTTGAAGAAGAGGGAATACATATTGAAGAGGTGATCGCTATTGGAGGGGTAGCAAATAAATCCAAATTAGTAATGCAGACCATGGCAGATATTCTAGGTCGTTCTATTAAGATTACTGCTTCTACCCAAACGCCCGCTTTGGGAGCCGCAATGTATGCTGCTGTTGCCTCCGGTGTTTATCAGACTATGGATGAAGCAATTAATAATATGGGGCCTGGATTTGATGAAGTGTATGAGCCGGACCTAAAGAATAAGAAGATTTATGATGCAAAATATCTATTGTATCAGCGATTAGGGGAATTAGAAGAAGGATTTAACCCTAGAATTGATTGCACTTCCTAAATCTCTCAATATAAAATGTATGGTGGATAGGTTACATATAAAAGGGCATAATCAGGAAGAGTGCATTAGCATCTATTTTAATCCAAAATGGAATATTTTTTCAAACTACTTGTGTATTAATTAGTAGTAATAGATGGAGTGTTACTAATATCATATTGAAAGTTTTAGAATAGTTTAAATGAGATAAAGGGATGTTTGCGCTCTAAAACTATCATATTGATAATTAAAATCAATTATTATTTTGATTATAATAATTTAATTAATAACATTGCTTAATCGTTAAAGCAATTATGAAAAAGAAATCATCTCTTAAAGATATTGCCAAGTTGGTGGGGGTTTCCACATCACTTGTGTCCTATGTCTTAAATAATAAAGAAAAAGAAAATAGGGTGTCCCTTGTAACGGCAGCAAAAATTAGGAAGGCTGCCAAGGAATTAAATTATCATCCAAACCTTAATGCTAGAAGTCTAAAAACTAATAAAACAAGATCTATAGGGGTGATTTTAGCTGATATTTCCAATCCCTTTTTTGCTAATCTGGCAAGAGCTATAGAAGATGTTGCGTTTCACCAAGACTATACAGTAATCTTTGGTTCCTCGGATGAGAATATTGAAAAATTTGAAAAGGTGATGGATTTTATGCTTACCAAACAAGTTGATGGTTTTATCATTGCACCACCGGAAGGATCCGTTAAATCAATTGAAAAATTAGCAAATAGGAATTTTCCGATGGTCTTAATAGATAGATATTTTTTATCAATTGATGCGAATAGTGTTGTAATAGATAATTTTAAAGCTTCTTTTCAGGCGACCAACTATTTAATTGATCAGGGTTGCAGAAGAATTGGAACGTTATTAAATACTTCTCAATTAAATCACTATAAAGACAGGTTCGATGGCTATATACATGCCTTGAAAAGTGCAAATATATTGGTAGACAATAGTATAATTATGGCTATTGATCCAAAACTACTTTTGGTAAACATAGAACAAGCAATTAAGGAACTTGCGCGGCAAAATGTGGATGCGCTATATTTCCACAATAATACATTGGCAGCGGAAGGTTTAAAGCAATTGCTTGCCTATAATCGTGATTTTTATAAGAATATAAAAGTTGTTGTTTTTGATCAAAATGCAGGATTTGACTTTCTAGAAAGCTTTATTCCTTATATAAAACAACCTATCGAAAAAATGGCTAGCAAAGCCCTAACAATTTTAATTAACCAAATAAATAATTATGAAATGAAGAAAATGAATTTATTTTTAGAACCGAAATTAATTACATCGAGTTTTGAACAAGATATGCTATCATCGGAATGATTTTTATCTTTTTGCTTAAATGATTAAACAGATTGCCCAAACACCTATTTCTAACAATAAAAAGCGCAAATATGCATGATTACTTAATTAAAAATCAAGAAGGAGCAAGGTCGTATAAAAGCTTATTAAGCTTTATAATAATTAGTTTAGTTACGATATCGTTTACTTATGCTCAAACTACGGTAATAGGAACGGTTAGTGATGAAACCACTAATGAAGTTTTACCAGGTGTCAGTGTATTGATCAAAAATTCGGACACAGGAGTAATAACAGACTTTAATGGTAATTACAGTATTCAGGTCGATTCCAATGATGCAACCCTAGTTTTTAGCTATATGGGATTTGCTACTCAAGAAATCCTTGTAGGATCAAGAACACAGATAGATGTGGTGCTGAAAGAGAATGTTAGTTTACTTGATGAGATTGTAGTAGTTGGGTACGGTACTCAGAGTAAAAGAAATATTACTGGAGCTATTTCATCTATTGATATGGACGATGCAAATAAGAATTTGCCCAACGTAAATGTCACCCAATCATTAAGTGGCGTTGCAGGAGTTCAATTTATTGGGGATGGTAGACCCGGTCAAGCAGGGAACATATTAATTAGAGGTCAGAATTCACTAAGTGGAGACAATATTCCCCTTGTAGTTTTAGATGGGATTATTTTTAATGGTAGCCTTAATGATATAAACCCTCAGGACATTGAAACTATAGATATTCTAAAAGACGCCAGTTCAGCAGCAATTTATGGATCTCGTGCATCTAATGGGGTTATATTGGTTACCTCTAAAAAAGGAACAACTACCAAACCATCAGTAAATGTGAATGTTTTTAGTGGATTGTCGGAATCTGCCAATCGGATAGAGTTGTTAAGCCCAGAGAGGTATTTGGAGCGAAGACTAGATTGGAGAAGAGCCTCAGGACAAGAAGCAATCGCTGAAAATATTGCCGATTATTTATCCACTCTGGAGGCGGAAAATTATCTTGCTGGAAGAAGTACAGACCCATGGGATGTAGTTTCTCAGCAAGGTTCTATAAATTCTATAGATCTGAATATTTCGGGAAGGTCAGAAAGCGTTAATTATTACCTTTCTTCCTCCTTTAGTGAGAACAAGGGGTTAATTTATAATGATGAAGAAAAGCGTATGACTTTTCGTAGCAACGTTGATGTTAAGCTTGCAGATTGGATTAAAACAGGTGTAAATGCTACCTATTCGAGGCGCGATTTGTCCGGGAGAGAAGGTTCTTTGAACGATGCATATAGAACAAGTCCTTTCGGTACATATTATAATGAAGATGGTACACCAACTCAATTTCCAGTACCTTCAGAGCGGGCTGCTACCAATCCTATTTGGTTGGCAAACTTAACGACCAACGAAAACATTTCGAATAACTTGTTTAGCAATTTTTACGCTGAAATAAATGCGAAATTATTCGGAGGTTCAATTAGTTATAGACTCAATTTCTCTCCCAATATTAGATGGAATAATGATTACAATTATGTAAGACAGGATAAAAGAGTAGAGTATAACAATACTAGTGCTAGAAAATTTAATAGAAATGATTTTGACTGGTTACAAGAAAATATAGTAACCTACAAACGTCAATTTGGAGATGATCATGGTCTAGATTTAACCTTGCTTTACAGCCGTAATCATACGGAATATGAGTCTACAACGGCAGAAGCTGATCAACTTAGTATAGATGGTCTTGGATTTAATAATCTTGGCTTAGGGGCCATTTTAAAGAATTCTTCTTATGCCCAAAATACGGAAGGTGTCTCGTATATGGGACGTTTAAACTATCAATTTAAAAATAGATACTTGGTTACTCTAACAGCTAGAAGAGATGGTAGTTCGGTGTTTTCCGCCAATCATAAATATGCGACCTTTCCATCAGGAGCCTTTGCGTGGATTATTTCTGACGAACCTTTCTTAAAAGATAACTCAAAAATTGATTTATTAAAGTTACGGTTGTCCTATGGAGCAGTTGGGAATCAAGCCATTTCCCCCTATCAATCACTTAGTTTATCCAAAACCGAGAGGTATGTGTTCGGTGAAGGAGGAGGAAGCAGTTTAGGTGTTGTGACCTCATCATTAGGAAATAATTCATTAAAATGGGAAACTACCTATACATCAAACATAGCCCTGGACTTCAACGTGTTTGAGGGCAGACTTGGGGGATCATTGGAGTTTTATGACAGTAGAACCAAAGATTTATTGGTTAGAAGAAGTATTCCAGTAATGGGAGGATATACCAGTATTCTAACTAACATAGGAGAAACAAACAATCGTGGTATTGAATTATTATTAAATTCCTCAAACATCAAGACCGATAAGTTTGAATGGAATTCCAGTCTAAACTTTTCTTATAACAAGAATAAGATTACGAGTTTATTTGGAACAGATTTAGACGGGGATGGTAAAGAGGATGATAGTGTTGCTAACAGCTGGTTTATTGGGCAGCCTATAAACTCCTTCTACGATTATCAATTTGATGGTATCTATCAAGTAGGTGATACAAATATACCAGAAGGCTCGGCGCCTGGATTTGTTAGAGTTAAGGATTTAGACGGCGATGGAGCTATTACTCCTGCAGATAGGACGGTTGTGGGATCGGGTACTAACCCAGAATTTGTTTTAGGTTTAAGGAACACCTTCACTTACGGTAACTTTTCCCTATCTGTTTTTGTGAATTCCATGTTAGGATGGGATGCTCCTTTCAATTTGATAAATCCATTGGTTCCTGATAGAAGTTTTAATCAAATTGATGCAGGTTGGTGGACTCCTGAGAATCAGTCAAATAATAGACCAGGTTTAAAATATAGTAACCCATTGAAAACAAACTGGTACCTAAGTCGAGATTTTGTTAGAATACGTGACCTTTCTTTGGGGTATCAATTTGATCAATCTATTTTAGATAAGTTGCATGTCTCTAGTCTGCGAATTTCGCTGAGTGCTAAGAACTTGTATACATATACCAATTGGTTAGGGTCTGACCCCGAAAGTAATAGAGGTTCATATACCGAACAGGGTACGAGTGATTTATATCCAATGCCTAGAACATTCTCTCTAGGATTAAACATAGGATTTTAAAATATAATAATTATAAAATTTAGAATATGAAAACATTCAAAATGACACCAAATTTAAGTTTGCTTAAATATGTACTAGCAGTTGGGTTTCTTTTCTGTCTTTCTTCTTGTGATGAGGAAGAACTTCTAAGGGAGCAACCTTTGTCATCATTAGATAATGAAGGTGTGCTTAGCTCTAAAGAGGGCTTTGAATCCTACATTATAGGGTTAATAAGAAGTGCCAGAGAAGAATATGGGCAAGATGATAACACTTATTTCGCTACCAATTTTTCAGGAACGGATGTAGGATCGGATGCAGGTGGCGAGTATTTTACATATAGGAATTGGGTGTCCTATTTAACTCCGGTAACCCCAGAGGTGCGAAACAATTGGAATTGGGCCTATAGAATGATGATAGCTCAGGCAAATACAATTATAACGTATGCCAATAAACCAGAGTTAGATCATATTTGGGACAATGAAGCTGAAAAAAATGCTATCATCGCAGAAGCTCGTTTCTTTCGTGGGTATACCTATAATTTTTTAGCAAATCTGTATGGTGGTGTTCCCATAGTTGAGTCGGTTGAAGCCGCCCCAAAATTTGATTATGTTAGAGCTAGTAGAGAGGAAGTATATAATTTTGCAAAGGAAGATTTGGAATTTGCTTCAAAGTGGCTTCCAGAGACCGTAAGTAAGTCTAAGGAAGGAAGAATTGTAAAAGCCGCAGCAGATCACTTGTTAACAGAGGTGTATTTGGGTCTTGGACAATATCAAAATGCAATTGATAGCGCATCTGATGTTATAGATTCTGGATTATATCAATTAATGACGGAGCGTTTTGGAGTTTCCAAGGACCAACCTGGTGATGTATATTCCGATTTATTCGCTACAGGTAATTTTAACAGAAGCTCCGGTAATCTAGAAACTATTTATACCTGGCAGTTTCAGTCCTTCACAGAAGGTGGTGGAGCATCATCTGGCGGAAACAGGGGTATTCGTAACCTTGGGCCCTTTTTAAATAAATTTAGTGATCCAAATGGAGTTAGAAACATTCCAACCTATGAATTAAATAGGGGTGTTGGTCGTTTAAGAGGAACTCAATATTCGTTATATGATATTTGGAAAGAAAGTCCTACGGATATACGTAACTCAGAGCATAACTTTAGAAGAGAATTTTTCTATAACAATCCAGAATCCGAATATTTTGGTCAACCTGTTCTGCCCATTACTGTAGCTGAGGATTCTCTACGTAATTTATATCCATATCCTAGAAAAGTAGAAGGTACTCCTTGGGAAGGTCAGTTCACTAGCGGGCAAACTGAGGAAGATGTTTATGTTTACCGTTTAGCAGAAACTTATCTGCTGAGAGCTGAGGCTTACTTTAAAAACGGTGAATTGGATAAAGCTGCTGACGATCTAAATGCTATAAGAAATAGATCCAATGCTGGTGAAATTGATGCAGATCAGGTGTCCTTAGACTTTATTCTTGATGAAAGAGCAAGGGAGTTGATGTATGAGGGGCGCCGCAGGAAGACGTTAATACGTATGGGTGTTCTAGTAGAAAGGGTTCGTAAATATGGGCTTGTTGAAAGTTGGAGAAACACTATCCAAGATTATCACAATTTATGGCCAATTCCGCAAGAAGCGATTGACGCTAATTTTGGAGCAGTTTTGGAACAGAATCCAGGTTATTAATAATAGTTATAATGTTTAACAACAAAATATGAATGCAAGAAAAGTATGGCGGATTAATAGTAAAGTAAAATCGTTGTTCTTTTTTCGTATTCA
This sequence comes from Arenibacter latericius DSM 15913, assembly GCF_000424985.1. GTDB lineage: Bacteria > Bacteroidota > Bacteroidia > Flavobacteriales > Flavobacteriaceae > Arenibacter > Arenibacter latericius. The sequence goes on along the minus strand of NZ_AUKX01000010.1, from coordinate 20,324 downwards.
TATTTAGAATAATAGCGTTGTTGTGGGATATTTTTGTTAACTGAGAATTGAAGGTGTGACACAGTTAAATAACTGGAGGTTAATGCTTTGATAGGTGTGATATTGATAAATAATAAATAAATAAGCCATGAAACTAAATTTTAATAATCAGTTTGCATTCACGATGTTGAAATCTGTACTAATGTTATTTGCCATATTTCAAGGAATGTATTGTTTTTCCCAATCAGACGGGGTAGAGGTTAGACATGAAATCGTTTTTTCTGAGGATGGTAAATATGGTGCATGGCCAGCAAATCATGGAATTTGGACTTGGGATAATGAGATATTAGTTGGATTTGTGGAAGCATCTTACAGTGAAAAGAATGCCGGGCTACATCCGTACGATAAATCAACTACTGCTAATAAGTATGCTCGTAGTTTAGATGGTGGGATAACTTGGCAGATTACCGATGCGTTCGAGGCAGGTCAGAAGGCATGGGGCTATGATAATAATATATCCCCAGATAGAGCCGAAAAGCCTAAACCTTTGATTAAAGCCGTTGAGGATTTTACAGATGAGGATTTTATATTAACTTTTTTAAGGCACAATAATCATAATGGTCCTACACATTTTTATTATTCCCAGGATAGGGGCAAATCTTGGGAGGGAGCATTTACTTTCCCAAATCTCGAAACAGCTGGAATTGCTAATCGTACAGATTATTTAATTGACGCCAAACAGACGTTAAGTGTTTTTGTTACTACTGCAAAGTCTAATAAAAAGGAGGGACGTGTTGCCCTTTTTAGAACACATGATGGTGGATTGTCTTGGGATATTATTTCATATATCACAGAGGAACAGGGTGGTTTTGATATTATGCCTTCATCTGTTAGAATCTCAGATAATGAATTGTTAACTACAATCAGAACTCGTACCAAGGACGGTATGGATTTAATTTCTAGTTATAGGTCTGTAGATAATGGTGAAAATTGGAAGAGGCTCAAGGATCCAGCTCCCTACACGGGAAGTGCAGGCTCTCCACCGGCTTTAATTAAGTTAAAAGATGGTAGGTTGGCACTAGGTTATATATACAGAAGTAATTTTGGGTCTCGGGTTCATGTAAGATTCAGTGAAGATAATGGCGAAACATGGAAGGACGAAATAACTCTGCGCAGTGGCGATGGTGCTAGTCGTGATGTTGGATATCCAAGAATTGCGCAACGAAAAGATGGGAAAATTGTTATGGTTTACTATTGGAACCATGCTTTAGATGCTGATAAAAAGCCCTTTAGATTCATTGCTTCAACAATTTTTGATCCCGCAGATTATAAATAACCTATTGGTTAAATTATAAATTAATAAGATTTTAAAATTTTTCGGCAAATTTGCTTTGCCTTTTATTAACTATATAAAAAAACAGTATGAAACATAATATTTACATAGTCGCGTTATTATCCTTGTCCATATTTTCATGTAAAAATAAAGATAGTAAGGATAAAACTCAGATTTCTGAGACTAATGAAATTATAGAAGTAACAGGTCATTATAAATTACCGCCATTGGCCCAGCCTGGTCAAGGTGCATATTTAAGTGGAGAATTAATATATGAGCTGGACAATAAGCCCACTGAAGAATGTCACTCCTCTAGTATTATAGAAACACCTTCTGGATTGCTTGTAACTTTCTTTGCGGGGACACATGAAAAACATCCAGATGTGGGTATAAGAACAAGTAGATTGGTTGATGGAAAATGGACCACATCGGTGGAAGTTGCCGACGGTGTCGTAAATGATACTTTACGCTACCCAACCTGGAATCCTGTACTTTTTCAACCTAAAGAAGGACCATTATTATTATTTTACAAAGTAGGACCAGACCCAACTTCTTGGTGGGGCATGGTAATGACATCAAATGATCATGGAAACACATGGTCAGAAGGTGTGAAATTGGGGTACGATGAGAAAATAGGGGATCTACTTGGACCAATTAAGAATAAACCGATACAATTGGAAGACGGTACAATTATTAACCCTTCTAGTACCGAGATAAAGGATGAAAATGGAGATCTTAAATGGATGGTTCATTTTGAAATATCTAAAGATAATGGGAAAACTTGGGAAGTTGTCGGACCAATCAACGATGGGGTTGAGTTCGACGCTATTCAGCCAAGTATATTAACGTATCCGGATGGTAGATTACAGGTTTTATGTAGGACAATACAAAATGTGGTATCCGAAAGTTGGTCAGAGGATAACGGTCAAACTTGGAGCAAAATGACGGCTACTAGTTTGCCAAATCCAAACTCTGGGACAGATGCTGTAACCTTAAAAGATGGAAGACAATTACTAGTTTACAATCATACTACTAAGGAAGGTGTAGAGCCTAAAAATAGAAATATGTTGAATTTGGCAATTTCAAATGATGGGAAAAATTGGGAACCAGTTTTGACACTAGAATCAAAACCCGTTAAATCTGGTTACTCTTATCCTGCTATAATACAATCTTCGGATGGTCTTGTACATATAACTTATACCTATATGAGAGAATCTATCAAGCATGTTGTAATTGATCCTAATAAGCTGTAATTAAAACTTAATTTAGCAATGGATTCATTGATTTTTAAAGGGGATTATTCTTCCATTGATGTCTCCATTTTAGTTTGGAGATTAGTTAAATAACTCGCTTTTAATCAATTTGTTATTCTTATTAGGACTTAGTTTAAAGTAAAAATCCGATTGTTTAATCTAAAATAATCGGATTTTTTTGTTTCTCGATTAGTTGAAAATCCTTTTTCGAGGTCGTTGGTTGTTAGGTGTTTCGAGAACTATTTTGAATTGGAGTTATTCGTTTCCTTGCAGTAGTTGTTCTGGGTTCTTTAATGTGTCAAAGACACGTAAAATAATAATCTTCCCCTTATCTTCTTTGTAGATTAGTTTGTAGTGTCTGACTACGATTCTCCTGTAATTGGGATTTATATCGTCTTTTTGGTACTGTTCTGGGTAGGTAACTTCCTTACTTGCTTAAATTAGGTCAGCCATTACATTCGCTGCGCCTTGAGGCGTCTTCCTTTGGTATTTCAGGTAATCATGTATCTGCTTCAATTGGGCCTTAGCCTTATGGGTCCAAACGGCTTTGAGTTTTGACATTACCAGTTTTGGGATTCTTTTTCTAAATCTTCTGCTGATGTAAGTTCGCCCTTTTTAATTTCATCTTCCGCATTCAAAAGTTCCTTATTGTACTGTGCTCTTGTCAACGGTTTTCCATCAACGGTATATGCTACAGCGGTATCATCTTCATGGTAGCTTTCTACCAATGCCTTTATCATTTTAAGAAGCCTGTGGTCTGCCTTGTCAATATAATTCTGTACGCTCTGTTTTAAATCTAAGGTTCCCATTTATCTATTGTTTTTACAAAATAAAGATACAAATTCCCGTCCATAGAATTTCATTTATCGGGGTAAAGTCTTCTAAGTGCAGTCTATTGTAGAAAAGTTTATCATTCCGCTCATCATAGAACTTGTTGCAATTAGATTGATTTTAATTTTATCAGGTATATTGATATTGGGTATTTTTATTCGACTAAATTACAAAATGTAGATTCTTCAAGTTTACCAATCTGCAACACCTGCCACTACAATTTTCAGTTCTTATGCTGCCCAATTCTATGGCCTTGTATTACTTCTTTACTTCTAATCTAGCTTCATAATATCAGGCGACCAATACTTTAAATTTAAAATTATCCCTAGATTATTAATTCTTATATGAATGTTTAGTAATTTATTGCCAAAGCTGTTGGTTGTAGTGCATTACCCAAAATGAAATAGGTATGAGTAGAATTATAGTGCTATCATTGTTTTTGATCTTTGGATTTATATCCTGTAAAACAGCTGAAAAGGAAGTTGATAAACTGGAAATAGCTAAAAAATACTATAAGTTTCTTGATACTTCTGATAGCGCTGGAATGATTACTTTATTGGGTGATAGTATTGTAATAAGAGAAAATGAAGACGATTACGTAGAGCGTTTTTCTCAAAAAGGATATATAAAATGGTTGGAATGGGATTCCGTATTCGGACCTACCTACAAAATTCTTGAAATTGAGCAGGAAGGTGAAATCGTCAAAGCAAGAATATCCAAAATAGATAAAAGAATCTTTTTTCTTCACGAAGAACCAATGATCTGGAACGAAGTTATTCGTTTTAAAAATAATAAGATAAACAGCATTGAAAGAGTGGAATATGAAGTCTTTGACGTTATGAGATTTCTTAAAAACAGAGTGATACTTGTTAGCTGGATTGACGAAAATCACCCTGAATTAAATGGATTTCTACATGATCAAACAAAGTCTGGCGGAAAGAAATATTTAAAAGCACTTGAACTGTTTAAAAATAGATGAATACCCGACCAAAAATAAAACCGATATTAACGACTACTGACAAAGCGATTGAGTTAGTCGGATGGCTAGCCTTAATTGGAATTTGGGTTCTAACCTTGGTCAATTATTCTTCCTTGCCAGAAACAATACCGATCCATTTTAACGGTGCTGGTAAAGCAGACGGATTTGGAAACAAAGAGAATATTCTTTCTTTGCCAATAGTGTCTACCATATTATTTATTGGGATGACAGTACTGAATAAGTATCCACACGTTTTTAATTATCCGAGTACCATAACGAAAGAAAACGCACTTCCACATTATTCCAATGCAACCCGAATGATACGATTCTTAAAATTGATTATCGTAATCGTTTTTGGACTCATTGTTTTTAAAATCATTGAAAACGTAAAAGGGAATGCAGACGGACTTGGTACCTGGTTTTTACCCTTAATTTTAGGCCTTATATTTATTCCCACGGCGTATTATTTAATAAAAGCCATACGCTTTAAGAATAAAAAACTGGGGCTATAAGTAGTTGAACTGGTAGAAACCACCCCCGAAACAGAAGGGGATTAAATTGTTTAATGCGTTATTTTATTTCTCTAAAAATTACGCCTCATTATCTAGAATGAATCCAATAAACTGGTAGACAGTGTTTTATTTTTAGTTTTTCGCTAGATTAGTAATGTTAAAATGGATGGATAGTTGCTTGTTGCTATATCTGTACGTTGGCACACATAAAAAAGAAATAGTATGTACATAGAATTATTGGAAAGGTTTAAAAGTAGTATTGAAGGATTACGGGACTTTGTAGACCTAATTCAACCAATGTTAACCGAATATCACAAAACAGAGTTTCAAAAACATGACAAAGCTTTTGAACCACTAGCAATTGCTGAACAAATCCAACAAGAGGAAGACGAAAAGAAGAAAAATCAACTTCAAGAAAAGTTAAAAGAAATATTTGAAGGGGAAATTGAAGTTGTGACTAAAGACGAAGATTCAGATGGAGACGAACAAGACCAAAAATCAGAATCTAAAACGAATAAAAAATTTGCATTCAGAGTAAAAGGTGATACTTCAAAAATTGACGCTGCATTTGAATTTCGTATGAAATCTAGCGAACAAAAAAATCTCTTATATGTAAATTCCCTGATTAGCCTTTTAAGTTCAGCAGAATGGTTCTATTCACAGCTTCTCCATTTCTTTTATGACAAAAATCCACATGTAGCAGGAATTAAGAAAAAGACCTTGACTCTTGAAGAGTTAAAGTCCTTTGGAACAATAGAGGATGCTGAAAAGTATTTAATAGACTCCAAAATTGAAGGACTTCTCCGTTCAAGCTTTTCGGATTGGATTGATACTCTAAAAACCGAGCTTGGTTTGGGACTTGGTTACATGTCAGATTTTAATAATGAACTTGTTGAAATCTATCAAAGACGTAATTTATTTGTGCATAATGGAGGTGTTGTTAATTCAATTTATTTATCAAAAGTTCCTGAGAGTGATAAGTCAATAGGTGATAAACTTACTGTTGAAGAAGAATATCTTGACAATGCTATTGATAAGATTCATGTGCTTTTTAGTCTTATTGCTTGTGAGCTCTGGAAAAATGAATTACCCAATGACGAACAGCGAGCGGATTTCTTAATGGAGTTAAACTATGGTTACCTTAAACAAGGAAAATGGATAGTAGCAAAATTGCCCAATACTTTTCTATCAAGAGACGCTAAACAACCTGTTATACCCAAAACCTATGCGCAGTTAAATTGTTGGCTTTGTGAGAAAAGAGAAAAAGGACTTGATAAAGTTAAATCTGAGCTTGACAAACAAGACTATTCAGATAAGTCTATAGTAATCCAATTAGCATTAGAGGCATTAAGAGAAAATGAAGAAACCTTTTTCCAATTATTACCAAGAGCTATTAATTCAGAAGAACTTCCCGTAAAGTATCTGTTTGACTTCCCGATATTAGAAGAGATGAGAGCTACTAAATCATTTGATGAATTTATAGCAAACAACGAAAAGGTAAAGGAATTTAAAAAGAATACGGAGCCCAACAAAAGCTAAAAATCATAGCTGCCCTGCGGGACAGTAACGCTTTTTAGCCGAGACGTTACTTAACTAACATTGGAGAACACTCAAAACAAAACAATGCCTAAATGAAACAACAAACCAAAACCATATTTTGGCTCGGACTAATCGCCGTAACCGGAATTTTTGCATATAGCTCTTATTTAAAGCGGAATCCAATAGAAAAAGATGTTGATTATGATAAAGACATAATAGACAAAGTAGAGACTATTGTTGTTGAAAAACCAGTATCAGAATATTTAGGTAATAAATTAGAAAACGGTGCATCACCATACGACGTACTTTATGGTCAAAGTGTTTACGCAGAAACGAGGCACAGTTTAAAGATTATCAATAATGGTTCAACGGATGTAATAGTAATGTTAATCGAGAAAACTGGAGATAAAATGATTAGGAATGAATATGTCCAGGCTAAATCCGAGTATGAAATGACAAAAATTCCAAATTCACTATGTTATACAAAATATTATTACGGACGGGACTGGAATCCCAACCGTAAAACAAAAGGTATAGTTACTGGTGGTTTTGATAACGATGAGCAATTTGTGATTTCGGACAAAGATGGTGATATACTTACGTTCCAAGTGACCTCTGACGAACAATATACTTATTCCTCAAATTTTGAAATAACCTTAGAAACGCAAATTATAGAAGGTAAAGCTATGCAAGAGCGTAGTCTAAAACCATCGGAGTTTTTTTAACATTGTTATTCTATAACTAATATAATTTGTACTAAAAATTTTTATTTCCCGCTGGCACGAGCCTGCCTGCCTTTGTCGGCAGACAGGAGTCCCTCTCGTGCCTTAACCTACGTATAGTTTCAACATTTAAACTTAACCCGCTCCTTCTACTTTTTCACCAATGCTTTTCTATGGAAAAACATCTAGTTTTTCCATTAGGTGAGGAATAGATTTTTATCTTGTAGTGCTAATAGCACAACTTTTCACCGCTTTTCCCGTTGCTAATAAACAGGTTATACCAATTATCATGAACCTAATAACGTCTTTAATAGTCTACCTATTTGTTACCGTATTCGTTGGCACTATGTTATTCCTCGTTGGGAAGGGTGGGTATAATTTGTATAAAACCTATAATACCCTTACTTATAACGATCGTTATCAATGGGAGCAAGTTGAGGGAGATATCGTGGAAGTGGTCCTGAATAAGCGTCCTGATCCAGATCTGCCCGAAGAGATGGCCATGGTCTTTCCAATCAAGAGATGCATCGTTAAATATGCTTATAGTCATAATGGGGAAACCTATACCAACGCTTCTATAGGACTCAATAGCAATAAGGACTATGATAGCAGCTTTCACAACGATTTGTACGTAAAACTGGAAGATAAAAATAAGGTAATAGTGTACTACAATCCCAATAATCCTGCACAATCTGCCCTTGTTAAATATGATGTTGACCTAAGAAAGATGGGTGAAGGAATTGTTATGTTAATATTTCCCCTCTTATTTGGGTATTGGATTTTTGTATATAAGAGATATCCAGATAATTACGTATTAGATAAAATAACTGTTGTAGGATGATAATTACTTTACTAATCGGATTGGCCCTCAGTTTATTTGGAATAGTTGTAAAAGTGCTAGATCATAGGGCTAAAAGATGGCATCATACCGTTGGAACCATTAGCAAGGCTCAACTTGTGGAAAAAATATCTAAAGATTCAGATGGAAATCAGAAGATAAAAGAAACTGTAGATCTAGAATATAATTACCAGGTGCCAGGAGAGGAGCAAACCCTAGTAGGGGATAATCTTTTTCCATACATGGGTACCTCGGGAAGCAACGGAGTGGACCGAAATAAACTCTTGGAAAAATTAAAGGAAGGTACCCAGGTGAAAGTGTATTATAACCCCAATAAACCATCTCAGTCCTCCCTAACTGTTGGAGCTAATTATTCCATTAACTATCCTTTCTCTTTAGGATTGGCCTTTCTTGGATTTGCTCTGGTGATATGGATTAATGAAAATAGTGATAGTACGCAATGGGTGCTAGACCAAATTTTGGTTAATTAAGTCATACACGATAATAGGAATAGCGCTATGCTGCAATGAGAAGTGCATATAGTTTTTTTCTAGTACAAAGTACATAGTATTAAGTAGTGAGTAGTTAGATTGGTTCGTTACAAACCTTTAATCAATTAACAGTAAACAATAAACAATTAACAATACGGTTCAGTTTTCAGCAGCTAGTTTTTCTAGTATTAAGCAGTGAGATGAACTCAGTAATCAGTAAAAGTGAACAGTCGTCAGTTTTTTTACTAGTACAAAGTATTAAGTAGTTAGATTTGTTTGGTACCAACCTGTAACATCTTAACTTGAAATATTACTCCTTCACTTTTATGTAAAATCATTCTTAATGGTATTCCGGCCTTATACTGAAATAAATTATTGAATTAGAATTCTTGGTCATCGCTGCAGCTGGCTCCTCAAAGTCAAAGGTACACCGTACCTTCACTTTTCGGCCCTGTAGCAAATCAAGAAGTTTTCACATTGGGTGATGGAAGGCCTGCCTGCCGGTAGGCAGGTGTCCGGCAACGCATGTACACCTTAGTCGTTGGAAAGTTTACCTGCCGTTAGGAAGGTTTACCTATCGGAGGTAGGCGACCTGGACACTGCGGCCGTGTTAAGTTCGTAAGACTATTTTCCTGTAAGGGGATAATTAGCTAGTTGGTCATCGCTCCAGCTGGCTCCTCCAACCAAAGGTACTCAGTACCTTCTGTTCTCGGCCCTGATCGTTTCTTTTATTATACCCATGTTTAAATGGAGGAACAATGGCTTCCTACTTCTTAACCCCGCCTTGCGGTAACGCTATATTTTATAGGAGGTAGGTTTCAATAGGATTTGCTACATTAGCCAATTATATAAAGTGAGTTAACCATTGCCAAAGAGAATCTCCACGATGAAAAAATACTTTTTTTTATTTTCCTGTATTGCGCTTGTACTAGCCTGTAAAACCCAAATAACACCCGAAACTGTAAGTATAGATAAAGAAAAGTTGCTCTATAATCTAAAGGTGATTTCTCATGACTCTATGCAAGGGAGGTTTTTTGGAACCGAAGGGAATTATAAAACGCAACAATATGTTGCAGATCAGTTTAAGGCGCTTGGAATAGCACCCGCATTTGCATCGGGGAGTATACAGCAATTCCCCCATACGTTTAAAGGGAAATTTAGACAGTGCATATATCCTATTGCCAATCCGGCTGAAGACTATAGTAATGTGCCAGATACCACGGTAACAGGCGGGAATGTGGTTACCATGATTAAAGGGAAAAGCGATAAGGCTATTGTAATAACCGCCCATTTAGACCACTTAGGGATAAAGAATGGTGAAATCTTTAATGGTGCCGATGACGACGCCTCTGGAACAGCAGCATTACTGGCCATAGCAGATCATTTTAAAAACAAATTTCCAAACCATACCCTTATTTTCGCGGCAGTGGATGCCGAAGAGATAGGGTCTTTAGGAGCCGATTATTTACTAAATAATTTCCCCATAGCCATAGAAAATATTGCGCTCAATATTAATATGGATATGATAGGACGTAATGATGCGTTTCAACTTTATGCCGCTGGCCTATACCATAACCCACATTTAAGACAGCCTTTAGATAATATTAAGTCCGCCCAAATAGAGTTGCTATACGGTCATGATGATCCTAATGATGTGGCAAAGGCAGATTGGACGTTCTCTTCTGATCATCGTATATTTCATAAAAAACAGATTCCATTCATTTATTTTGGGGTAGAAGATCATAAAGATTATCACCGGCCTACCGATACCTACGATAATATTAATACAGCATTTTATGTAAGTGCGGTGGAATTGATTATTGAGGCTATTGAAAATTATGACTCCTTCTTAATGGATGAGGTTTAGATGAGATTGTTGTTCCATATTTAAAAGCCCTAAGTTTAGTTTGATAGGGCTTTCTTAAAAATATAATTTTACTTAGATTTATAATTTGGGTATAAGACTCCTGTCTATATCCTCTTTAACCAACCATAAAACAAGTGATATGCAAATAACCTCGTATTTAATTTTATCAATTTTAATCTCTTTACTATTATTCTCTTGCAACAAGGATTACGTGGATATATCACAATCGGAATTTTTGGAGAACGTGCTTCCAAAGGCTGAAATAAATAGTGTTTCAATAGAAAATAATGAGTTATTCCTAGTAGCTACAAGTGATAACAAAACGTATAGCGTTAAAGATGAAGGGTCAAATAGTTTTGATGTTCTACTAAATAAAATACAGTCGGAAAATCAAAATATTGAGGTGAGCTATGCTCATGGAGCTAATAGTTTTGGGCATATATTTTTTCTAATTCCTTTTCTCATACCTTTTTTAATTCTCTTGCATATTTTATTTTTATGGATAGCGCTTAGAAGAATTATTCAATCGGCAGTAGCCCCTACGGAGAAGTTGGTGTATACTATTATTTCTATATTTGTCCCACTTGTTGGTCCGCTAATCTACTTAACCACCAAAAAGAATAGAGCATAGGTATCATCAAGCAAATAGCTTCTTTCCTTGCTCAACAAAATGCTTTGTCGTTAATACGAAAAACAAATTTCTCCAATGAAGAAGATAGTTCTTGGAATAATTATTAGTCTGTCTTTTGCCTGTCATCAAAAATCAACTGAAAAGATAATACCAATAGATTCCTCCTTTAAAGTGGAAGAACATAAGGGTGATAAAATTAGAGTGCTTAATTTCGGTTCTGCCCATTTAAGCTTTACATCAGACGCTTATTCTTCTATGATAAATCTAGAAGATTCAAAGGAGAAAGCCGACTTAGATAAAATGGTTCGTAAAATAGCGGAATTTAAACCTACAGTTATTCTGCTGGAATTAGAACCGAAGAACAACGACTATATTCAAGAAACTTTTTCCAAATATAAAATCGATCAAAACGAAAGGCTTAATTATTCTGAAGAAGTTAATCTAATAGGCTTAGAGGTGGCAAGATTAAGTGGAGCTGAAAGGATTTATGGTATAGATAGTCAGATTGGTTTTGATTATCCAAGCTTAGTGTCATTGGCAAATAGAAAGGAGGCAGATAGTTTATTTGTGGTGGATATGATGGCGTCTTATAAGGAAGTGAATACCCTTAAGTTAAAGGAGCAATTCAGAGAGATTAATACTACCGAATATAAAATGAGAACCTTCGATTTTTATAACTTTTTAGCTACTCAGCATACCGAAGGAAACTACGAAGGAGCGGCGGTTATTGCACGGTTTTATGAAAGAAACCTGCGGATGTACTCCAATCTAAATGATTTGAAGCTATCCAAAAATGACAGAGTATTTATTTTAGCAGGGGCAACGCATACTGCTTATTTGGATATATTTATTGGGAATAGCGAGAAGTTTGTTTTAGAAGATCCGTCTAAGTATACCAATTTTTAAGCGTATATTGAATAATATTAATTCAAACGGAAAGGGATATGGATGAAATTGAATCAGTCACATTAATAGAATCAACCAAAAGTTGGAATGGTAAAGATTTACCTAAATATCCGGAGGGAAAACCAAAGATTACCATTTTAAAAATAACCATTCCGCCACAGTCTAGGTTAAATATTCATAGGCACCCGGTAATCAATGCCGGTGTGCTAACAAAGGGGGAATTAACGGTGGTTGATGAGGATAATGAGACTCTGGTTCTAAAAGCTGGCGATGCCTTGGTAGAGCTGGTAAACTCTTGCCATTTTGGGGAAAATAACGGGGATTCTCCTGCCGAAATTATTGTGTTTTATGCCGGAACAGATGAGTTGCCCATAACTGTTGAAGAGAATAAGAAATATAGCGATTGTTATTCCGCATGGAAATCGTCCTAAGGGTAAAATAAGTTGAGTGGAGTCCTGACTTTAGGAGTGATAACCGCAAAATTCAATATATATAGATTAGCCATAACTCTGGTTAAATCAATATAAATCGGCCCAAATAAGCCATTTTAAGGTAGGCTGATACTTACCAAGACTATAGTAAAGGTCGGGTTTTGGTGTATTTAGAAGGCAGCTGTATGTGTTTGGAACCTTTGGTAAATGTGTAGGCAGGGGTCGAGACCTTAATTAAATCCTTTACTTTTACCCGAAATGGGAGGCTAGACAATCATCCCTCAGGAGAATTATTTTATAACTATGATCGACTTAAATAAAACAGTTGCTGTTCTTACCGTTAGATTAATATTAGGATTCATTTTCTTAATGCAAGGCTTTGGGAAAGTCGTTACTTGGGGAATGGAAAAGGTTTATCAGGCCGACTTCTTTCAGGGGACTTTTGAAGGGATGTTGCCCGAGTCTATTATTTGGATAACCGCCTATTATACTTCCTATGTGGAATTAATTGCTGGGTTGCTGCTGGTGTTAGGACTTAAAACAAACTATGCCCTGTATGCGCTTGCCTCCGTTTTGGTTATTGTAACTTTTGGTCATGGATTAGCGGAGCCTATTTGGAATTTATCACATGTATTGTTTAGAACCATCCTGTTAGTAGCTCTGCTTTTACTGCCGCGAGAATGGGACAAGTTTTCCTTAGATAGTATTATTAAGAAGAAAGCTGCAACTAATAATTCTTAAGTGGAGTTTAGTCTAGGGATAACTTGACTATAATGTGGATAACCCACGAAAATATAATGTATACTAACTTTTAAGGTGCATCTAAATGAATACTCTAAAATATTTAAATTATATTTTAACTGTACTAGTAGTATTAACTTTCAGTCAGTCCTCGTATTGTCAGGCGTTACAAGTGAGTAAAGGCGTAACAGCAAACACCCACACTATTTCTTCTAAAATAACGGGTCACGATTATCTTCTGGAATTATCATTTCCAGAAAGTTATTCATTAAACGATACAGTATCTTACCCCGTATTATATGTTATCAATTCTTTGGGGTTATTCGACTTTAAAGAAGCATAGAAAAAATTGGGTTCTGAGGGGGAAGTGGAAGACGTTATTATTGTAGGAATTGGTTTCGAGAATAATACTTCATACGATTCGTTTGTTAAAAGATATCACGATTTCACGCCATCTGTTGACACCGTAGATATGAGAAGAATGGAAAGTTTTTATAAATTTCCTAAAGGGACCTTAAAAGCTGGAGGAGCGGACAAATTTTTGGAAAGTTTAAAGTCAGAAATAATTCCATTTGTAGATAAACACCATAAAACAAATTCTGATAGAGGTATTTCAGGAGAATCATTAGGAGGTTTGTTTGCTGCCTATTGTTTAATAAATTCTGATGGCTATTTTACCAGATTCGGAATAAACTTTCCTCGGCTTGAGTGGAATAATGACGAAGTTTTAAATAAGGGAATTTCTAAGTTCAAGGCAAGTGATTATTGGGATATACCTGCAACAAAAGTCTTTGTTTCTTCGCATGAACCACTTATTTCAGTAGTAGGTAAGGAAAGGATTTCTAATGTTCCAAAAACATTAAAGTTTAGCGCTTCTTTGGAAGATAGTAATTATGAAAACGTTACCCTTACCCAACAAATATTTGTGAAAAAACCTAATCGATCCATATCGTCGGATAGTGCAAATAAAATTCTTTCCGCATTATATAGAAAGGAATAGAGTAATTTGCGGGTTGGAGATATTTATGTGTTAAATTTATTAATAAAACATCAAGATAAATTTTAAGTAGGGTTTCGTTGGGAAACTTCTGTTTTGTCTGTTCTACTTAAATATATTAATACGAATATGAAAAAAATCAGCTACTTATTATTTATTTTCATTTCAGTCCATAGTTACGGTCAAATCTCAGGAAATATTTCTGATAGTAAAAGTAAACTTCCAATTGATTTTGCCAATATATGGATTAAAAATACCTTACGAGGCACAACAACAGACGCAAATGGAAATTTTTATTTTGAACATGCCAATGTTGGTGACACTTTATTAATCTCATATTTAGGATATCAAGAGATGCAATTTATTGCAGAAAATGAAAATGTAGTCCAATTAATACCAAGTTCAATAGCGTTAGATGAGGTCTTGATTATACCTATGCTAAATGAGCATTTTAAGGCGATCACTTCGTATAAGAAATTCAAAAAAATTACTGAATATTACTATAATGGTCATTATTCTTTAGCTCGATTTTACGCGTACCAGGAAGAATATGACAATACCCCCTTTATTAAAAAACTATCAATAGTAGTTAGTAGTACGCTTAAGAATAAAGTTAAGTTTAAAGTACATTTAATAAAAGCTGATAAAGATGGGAAACCTTCAAACCAAATTTTGAGTGATTATTACATATTAGAGACTGAAAAAGGAGTAAATGAAGTTATTGTTGACTTTACAGAAGAAAAATTGATGTTCCCTAAAGATGGATTCTATGTAGTGGTTGATCGTCTTAATCTTAAAGAGAATAAGAACAGTAATAAAGTGGCGGTTAGTATTTTGCAACCCGCAATAGGTATGGAGAAAGAGGATAGTCAAAAGAATACTTGGCTCGGTTACAGCGGAAAATGGATTGCGCCAGATGAACTAAAGGCATTTACAGGTAGCAATAAAAATATCGCAATAAATGTGGAGCTTTCTAATTAACTCTTGTGTAATGCCAGAAGCATCGTTTGTGCTATCATTCTAGGAATACAAAATCAAAAACACCCCCAACAGAACGCCAGCTAAAGGCACCAATTTCTTTCGCTTATTCTGTTCCTTAAAAATAAGTCCGCCTATGACTACCGCAATTAAAAGCTGACTCCGTTTAATGGCAGAAAGCAGCATTATTAAGGCATCCGGATCTTGCAGGGCTTTAAAATAAAAATAATCGGCAGAAAATAGAAAAATACCCACTGCAGGGATACTCCATCGCCATTTAAAGGCCTTTCGCTTTTCAGCATTAGGGAACCAGCTGATCGATAAAATGACAAGCAAGATTAGAATCACATAAAAACTGAACCAAAAAATTAAGGTTTGCGGATTTAATTCCACATACTGAACAAGGAACTTATCATACAAACCGCTAGATGCGCCTAAAAAAGTAGCGCCTATAATAGCAAATATCCATTTGTTCTTTTTAAAATTTATACCCTCTTTCTTTCCTACTCTAGAATACAAAATCATAGAAAAAATAATAACAAAAAACCCAAGCCACTGCAGTAGGTTAGGCCGTTCATTATAAATAAAAATGGCACCTATAAAAGTAAAAAAGGGACCAGCAGACCGTATAGGGGTAACAATTGTTATGGGTAAATGTTTTAACGCCTGATAAGCTAAAATCCAAGACGCCGCCATAATAGCCGATTTTATAAATATAAAGCCATGGACCTCCCAAGGAATAGAGGGAATATAGAATCCGCTTGACTTGCTATACTCGGGGAGAAAAACAGAACTGAAAAACACAGGCAAAATAAAAATGAAACCCGAGCCAATAGTTCCCAAGAGCACCGGAAATACCTCATTTCCCTGTACAGCATGTTTTTTACATAAATTGTGTAACCCTAGAAAAAGTGCGGCTAAAAGCCCTAAATACATCCACATTTCGCGAAGATAAGCTTATTTTTAGGAGATTAATAATTGGCTGTGTTAGTCCTGCTTTAGCTCTTGTTCCATCATAACTCTTAAACCCAATACTCGCCATGAAAAATTAGTTCGGATCACATGGAAATATGGATTAGTAATTAAATGGTTTGGCAAGGTTTTTGGATAATGTTAGAAGGATTTCCCGAATGGAGGGAAATATAGGATTTTAACAACATATAAATTAAAAAAGTAAAATGACAAAAGGTATTTTAACCCTTGCACTATTATCAGCATTGTTTTTAGGTTCTTGTAAAGAAGCGCCAAAGAAGGGAGATGTGGAAACGGAAACTACAGAAACAATTGAGAAAAACATTGAAGATATTGTTACCACTACAGCTACGGACAATGATGGGAAAATGTTGCAAATGACTTTTAATAATTCTAAGGGAACTGCAACGCTAGATTTTAATGGAGAAACTATAGAATTAGAAGCAGAAAAAGCAGCGTCTGGAATTTGGTATAAAAATGACAATTACGAACTAAGAGGGAAAGGAAATGATATAGAGCTATTAAAAGACGGGGAGGTAGTTTTTACCCATAGCGACGATATTGTAAACACATCGCTGAAAAATGATAAAGGGGAAACGCTCGATATGACTTTCAACAACACTGCAAACACGGTTAAGGTGTACCTAAATGGTGGTGAGCAAATTGAGTTGAAAGGTGAAAAAGCAGCATCCGGTATCTGGTATAAAAATGACCAGTACGAGTTAAGAGGAAAAGGGGATAACCTAGAGCTTACAAAAGATGGAGTTACCGTATTTAAAAACTAATACTGCTATTTAGCTTCTAGACAGTATTACAAATAAGAAGGTCGATTATCGAAAAGCGTATTATGCTTTTTAGGATAATCGGTCTTTTTCTTTTTAAGGAGAATCAATGGTCCTAGCTATCCGTTAGGAGAAGGAATAAGTGAAAAACATTCTGCCTTTCACCCTTTTTAAGGATATAGAGCGTAAATCTTCGATAAATTTATAACTTGTCCAAAAGTTAATAACCCTTAGGTTAGGTATAAGTAGAACGTAACACACCTTAATTTTATTTGCATGGAGAAAAAGAAGAAAAATGTATTTGTTCAAGGCGCTATAAGTCCTGAATTTATTGCGAATTCTATTGCCAAACATCAATCTAAAACTACAATTGGTGCCCATGATATCTTCTTGGGGCAGGTGAGGGCAGATATTATTGATGATAAAGAGGTAGCTGCAATAGAGTACACCGCTTATGAGGAAATGGCAAATAATATATTTCATGAAATAAGGGAAGCTACTTTTGATAAATTTGATCTAAGCTGTATGCATATTTATCACAGCTTAGGAACTGTGAAAGCTGGAGAAATATGCTTGTTTGTATTTGTATCGTCTGCACATAGAAAAGAAGTCTTTGAAGCATTGCACCATATTGTGGAAGAAATAAAAATTAAGGTTCCCGTTTTTGGGAAAGAGGTGTTTAAGGACGACTCCTATCAATGGAAAGTAAATAAATAAGTATGGTAGATATAACCCATAAAAAAGACACCTTGCGTACCGCAATAGCCCAGGCTGTGGTACAGGTAAGTTCAGAGGATACTATAGCCGCTATAAAGAATAACACCGTCCCTAAAGGCGATGTGTTTGCTATGAGCAAAGCTGCAGGATTGTTGGGGGTTAAAAAGACAGCAGACCTGTTGCCGGACTGTCACCCCTTACCCATAGAATATACCGATATTGCCTATTCTATTAATGGCCTTCAGATTCAGGTGTTGGTGACCGTGAAAACCATTTACAAAACTGGGGTAGAAGTAGAAGCGATGCACGGGGCTAGTATTGTAGCCTTAAATATGTACGATATGCTAAAGCCAATTGATAAGGGAGTGGAGATTCACCATATAAAATTGATTCTAAAAACAGGCGGGAAGTCAGATATTGGTGCGGAGGAGTCAAAAATGGAGTAGTCACCTGATTTTTAACATGTTGTTAATACAATATAGTATTATCTTTATAGTGTGAAAGTAACTGCGTATTTAAAGTTATTATTTTTAGTTTTCTTTTTGGGACTGGGCAGGGCCGTAATGGCCACCCCAGCAGATATTCCCCAGGATACTGTTGTGTCCGATTTTGGGGTGCAAAAAGATGATCACCGTCAGTATGGGGATCTTCCTACTTCCACAAATAGTTTGTTGTATGAGAGTAGTTCGGAAATATCTTTTCCTTCCAATGTTAACTTTCTTACCCGGCACGCTAAAAACTATCTTTCTTTAGTTTGTAGTAAACCGCAACTGCCCTTTTACAAGAAAGCAGATATCACAGTAGGCTTAGATAGCCTGACACTTATTTACCCCTTCCATACATTTTTCTAAATGCTAGCTTTATAATTGAATAATTTCAATAGAATTCCTATTGATGCGCCTAACCGCTTCTACTATGCGGAAGGTACTATAGTACAAAACAATTATAAATCTGGACTCTTTTAACATCCACCTATTTATCATTACCATCGGGCTAAACTAAATGTAGCTCTGAGTATGGTATCTACGTTCTGTAAAATAGAACTCTAGGATATAAAGGTGTCCAAGCTAAATGAATAGAACAATGAACAATTCAATGATTATATTATCTGCACTTCTAGTGCTAGCAGTAGTTATACCTTTCCTAATTTTAAATTCCTCTGGTAAAGGGGAGGCTAAAACAATCTCTAATAAAATAAAAGAATTTGCAAAAGACGCCCATCTAAGCTTTGATACGAAGGAAAGTTGGGGCAATAGATTTATTGGGATAGACAAAAGTAAGAGGATCTTAGTTTTTGCCAGTATGAAGAATGGGGAGGTAGTTATAAATGAGGTGGCTTTGGGGCAAGTAGAAAAAGCAAGCATCCAAATGGAAACCAAAATGGTAAAAACCAATTCCAGAAAAGAAAATGTTTTGCAAAGGTTGGATGTAGAAATCACCTATTTTGCCCATCTTGATGAGCTTCTTGTTCTTAATTTTTATACTGTAGAGCAAATCTATGGAGAGGATTATGAGCTTAAGAGAGCTGAGAAATGGAAAGCCTTGATTAATGAGGTTGCTAAAACTGCTATCGTTGGAAAGAAAGTGGCCTAATTAGAGTAGGGGATAACTATTTTAATAATTGCCCGCCCATGCTTAAAAACATGGACGGGCATTTTTTTTATAATATTATTACTCCCTTCTTATCCAAATTTCATGCAAAGGGTCTCCCTTACTGCTTTTTCCACTATGATGCCAGTCTTCCCCCTTTAATTCAAAATCAAAAGTAAGGGTAGCACCAACTCTAGAATTGTCCCTAGAGAAATAACCTATATTCTCCGTGTATTTACCATCCTTGGCTAAGTAGGTGCCGCCGCCAGTGCCAAAAAACTCCATGGTTTCTGTATTGAAAGCTATCCATTGGAAATGTCCATCCATCAAAAACTTCATAGTTTTCCTAGGTCTAGAAGTATCTACTCTGCTTTCACCTTTATCGGTCACCCTTCCTGAAAACAACCATTTCCCATCTAATGACTGTGGATTTTTGTTTGCCGGTATAAAAGTCATTGAGGAACTGTTTTCCAAAATAAGCTTACCATTTTCTACTCGGAAAGGGATAGCGATAGTTTTGAGATGCTGATTTTCGTAGTCCGAATCAAATTCCAGTGCTACTTTTATTTGGTTATTGTCAGTGGTATAAAATCCGCCATAGGTTCTTATATAGGTGGGTGGCGATTCTTTATAGGTGCTATGAACAAAATAGTTGTTATCTATCTTCAATTCATGTGTTAGAGTTTCATCATTCTTTTTTTCTTTAAAATGATATACATTGGAGCTAATTTGAGCGTAAAGAGAGTTAGAAAAAAATAGCGTTAGGAAAATAGCTGCCGAAAGGAGGTGTTTTACAGGTTTCATAGTGAAAAATTTATGAATTAAATATATAAAATAAGCTGCTAGTAATCAATAATTTATATCTTTTTAGGGCTCTAGTTTAAGTTTGCGTTGATATTAGTTTTTCATACCTAGTGTCTATATTTCTGTATCTGGCATAGGTTCCAATGTCTTCAACGGTCTTGGGAACAAAGGCCTGGAGCATGTCCTTACTACCCTTGAGGTGCTCCTTTACCCTAAACCAATTCAGATACTGCTGAAGATATTTGGTCGAAACGCCCCAAAAAGTGCCGTCTATCCATTTCTTTAGTCTATTGTGCGTGGAATTCACATGTTGTATATGGTAAACGCCTTGCTTTACCCGTTGTTTTATAATTCCCTTCAGGGCATGGTGTTCCAGTTTTCGATCCATTGCAAAACCTTTGTAGATTACCGATGCATCACTGCACAATATC
>NZ_AUKX01000009.1 GCF_000424985.1 Arenibacter latericius DSM 15913 | reverse complement strand
TAGAGGTCAGTAGTTAGTTACTTATTAATTGTGATTGATATATTTTCTCTCCCTGCACCATCTTGGTGATAAGGTTGTTGAATATGGTTGCCTTGCTCTGTGATCGGTTGATCCGAAAACAGAATTCATTGAAGTACCTGTTCAGATTATCATCGCTCACCCAGGAATAGGTTGTCCTTATCCAAGATTTCACTTGGTGGATCATTGTGTGGAGTGCTTTAAAGTTCAGCCCCTTGTTGCTTTCTATCTGGGTGATGTCATATGCTTTGGCTATGGGCCTGTAGCCCCTCCACTTATCGGTTGTTACCTGCGCTTCCCGACTGATGTGGTTCACAAAGATGTATTGTAGGGACCGTGCGGAGAAATCATCGATCTTCATTGCATACATTCTCTTTACCTTGCCATCCTGGGTAAGCTGTACGGCTGTCACGGCCTTCTTTTTCTTGCCATCATAGCTCCTTCCCGTTTTGCCTTCGTCCCTTCCGCCAAGGACAAACTCGTCAACGTGTACTTCTCCGTCCATGGGATCGTTGCCGCTGGAGGTCATTGCTTCCCTGACCTTGTGCATAAAAAGCCTGGCGGTCTTTTCCGTAACACCGTAGCGAACCGACATATAACTTGCCGATAGGCTCTTGGTGGTGGTTGCCATCTCGAAACAGATGAAAAACGCTTTTCTGACACCGAACTTGACCTTATGGAAAAGTGTATCGGCGGTAGCGGATTCGATATGGCCACAGATATTGCACTGTCTGCCGAAGTCCTTGCGGATTTGACAGGCGGTATGGTTGCAACGAGTACATTTATAAGCACTTTTAGCCTTTATCGAAGCTAAGTATTCCTTGCAATCATCATCGGTTTTGAACCGATCAGAGAACTCTAGAAGATTTTGACCCTTGAAAACATCCATAATATTATATCTTTACTATAAATAAAGATACGTATTTAAATACTGACCTCTATAATCTTTAATTCTTTTCAATTTGAAACCACTATTTTACCTATTATTTCTCTCTTCTACCATCGTACTTGGACAAAGGAGTACGACTTTTAACAATGAGGTACAGGCAATTAAAGCAAAATATGATACTATATGGGATAGTAGTAAGGAGACTACTGTTTTCACAGGAAGCTCTAGTATACGGATGTGGAAAAACTTGGAAGATATGTTTCCCGAGCATCAAATAGTAAACACGGGGTTTGGAGGATCTAAGGCAATCGATCTTTTACAACATCAAGAAGAACTAATTCATCGCTTTAACCCTAAAAAGGTTTTTATTTATGAAGGGGATAACGATATTGTTTTTGGAACAAGGACCAAGAGAATCATAGAGACCACCAAACAAATAATATCTAACATTAAACAAAGAAATAATAACGTACAGATTGTCCTCATTGCTGCAAAACCCAGTATTGCCCGTTGGAGTTATAAAAGAAAGTACAAAAGATTAAATAGAAAATTTAAAAAGCTTGCCCGTAAAGAAAATGGAGTGAAATATGCCGATGTGTGGAACGCCATGCTAGACGGTAGGCAAGTAAAGCAAGATATTTTTATAAAAGACGGCTTACATTTAAACGACAAAGGGTACGACCTTTGGTTTTCTGTGATAGCTCCATATATGAACACAAACACTACTAAATAAATAATAACTTTACCCTTAAATATATTCTATGAAAAGAAACTCTCTTTTAAAATCAATTCTGATTTTCACGGCTGTACTAGCAATTACGGCATGTGAACAAGAAAAAAATAAGGTCATCAATTTTCCGAAAACCGATTTGGCTATGGAAAATATGATACCCATGCCATTAAAGGTGAATGCATCAAACAGCGCTTTTGGATTAGATCAAAATACGGTAATACACACTTCTCCAAATATGGAAGAATTTCATGAGGTAGGAGAATACTTATCAGAAAAGATAAAATGGCAAACGCAATTAGATATTGCAGTAAACGATATACAAAATACATCTTCTAATAGGGTTATTTTCATCAAGCAACTAGATGAGAATACTCCATCCAATAAGGAAGCATACGAACTAACTATTTTACAAGATTCTATTATCTTGAGTTCCACTACTGCTGAGGGGGCATTTAGAGGCGTACAAACCCTTAGACAACTTATCCCTGAAACTAGTAACGACACCCTTTCGGACACTGAAATGTGGTTGATTCCATCAGGAGAAATTGCAGACCACCCTAATTTTGAATACAGAGGAGCTATGTTGGATGTAGCACGACACTTTTTTAGTGTAAAAGATGTTAAAAAGTATATTGACCTATTGGCCTATTATAAGATAAACAGCCTACACTTACACTTAACAGACGATCAGGGATGGCGAATTGAAATAAAATCATGGCCAAAACTTACCGAAGTAGGTGGAAGCACAGAAGTAGGTGGTGGTCCTGGCGGTTTCTATACTCAGGAGGACTATAAGGAACTAGTTGCTTATGCCGCTAGTCAATACATTACTATTATTCCAGAGGTAGATATGCCCGGACATACCAACGCTGCATCTTTAGCCTACCCTTTTCTTAATGGAAATGGTAAGAAAGTAGAACCTTATACAGGAATAGACGTAGGCTTTAGCACCTTTGATACTAGAAAGGATACGGTTTATGCGTTTATAGATGATGTAGTAAGGGAGATTTCTGAAATGACTCCGGGACCTTATTTCCACGCTGGCGGAGACGAAAGCTTGGTTACCAAGAAAGATGATTTTAATTACTTTATTTCTAGAGTAGATAAGATTGTTAAAAAATATGACAAGCGAATGATCGGCTGGGATGAGATTGTTCATGCTGATATTGACACTACAGCAATAGCTCAATTCTGGAGCAATGAAGAAAATGCCAAAATTGCCGTGGAAAAAGGAATGAAAGTCATCTTATCTCCCGGTAAAAAGGCGTATTTGGACATGAAGTACGATACGGTTTCTAAATACGGGTTACATTGGGCCGGCTATATTCCTGTAGACACCGCTTACATTTGGTCTCCAGAATACTATATCAAAGGCGTTAACAAAGAAAATATATTGGGTGTAGAAGCACCACTTTGGTCGGAGACTATTACCAATATGGAAGAATTAGAATATTTAGCCTTCCCTAGAGTTATTGGGCATGCAGAAATTGGATGGAGTACCGAAGAAAATAGAGATTGGGAAAATTACAAGGTTAGGTTAGGGAATCAAACACCATTTTTGGATAGAATGAATGTGAAGTACTATCCTTCTGAGTTAATAGAATGGAAGAAACAAACACTTCCTATTAAACCAAGGCTTAAGGATTAGTAACCTTTATTCCATAAAGGTATCTTGATGTTAATATCAGATTTAAAATCACCATAATTTAAAGCATAAAAAAGCCTTCGAAAACGAAGGCTTTTTAAATTATTATGGGTAGTTAAACTACTTAGGGGCAAGTCCACAAAACGTTAAATAAAAAAAACGTATTGATTTTTAGGCAAGCCTCGCAGCATTCAAATCTCCATTATCGAGCAAGATTTATTCTTTTTCTTCAGAGGCTACTTCTTCCTCTTCTTCAGTGGCAAAATCAGTTATGCCATGATCGTGTAACAAGTTATACCATTGGATAACTTTTTTGATATCGCTTGCATAAACACGATCTTCATCATAATTAGGCAATACTTCAAAAAAGTATTCCTCCAATTTAATCTTATCGTCCTTATGACTAATAGAAGTTTTTCCGCCTTCTTCCTTTTCTTTAATCTTCTCAAAAATATCCTTTAAAGGCACTTCTTCCTCCAAGGTATAGATTGCGATTTCGGATAGAACACTCACATTGTTCTTAAAACTAACGGTTATTTTCTTCCCATCTAATAAGGATTCTGCTACAAATCCAGCACGAGTCTGGGTCAATAACTTATAAAGTCCTGGTTTTCCGGATATGGATAGTATTTTATTTAAACTCATCTGATATTTTAAATTTCAAGCGCAAATATTACACTTTTTGTTTATATAAGAAATTGTTTTAACGTGCTTTTTTTTGAAGTGGGAAACGCATCCTATAATCCACCTTTACTTTTCCTTTTGATATATTGCTAAGTCTACTTTTCAATAATCTTTTCTT
Organism: Arenibacter latericius DSM 15913; assembly: GCF_000424985.1. GTDB lineage: Bacteria > Bacteroidota > Bacteroidia > Flavobacteriales > Flavobacteriaceae > Arenibacter > Arenibacter latericius. Next base: position 124,114 of record NZ_AUKX01000009.1, on the reverse strand, counting down.
CAGAGTAGATAATTTATCAGTAAACAAAACCCCTTCAATATGATCATATTCATGCTGGATAACCCTTGCTAGAAGGCCTTCATAGGTTTCTGTATGAGATTTAAAATCGGCGTCCAAATAGGTAATAGTAAGCGTATCCTTTCTTGATACATCTTCCCTAATCTCAGGAATACTTAAACAACCTTCATTAAAAGCCCATTCTTCTCCAGTTTCCTCTACAATTTGTGCATTTATAAATACTTTCTTAAAGCCATTTAATGCTTTTTGTTCTTCTTCAGACATGTCTTCATCTTCAGAAAAGGGAGTGGTATCTATAACAAAAAGTCTAATCGGAAGTCCCACTTGAGGTGCTGCAAGTCCAACTCCATAGGCATTGTACATTGTATCCCACATATTGTTGACCAACTGATCCAAATTGGGATAATCTTTATCAATGTCATTTGCCACTTTTCTTAAAACGGGATCTCCGTAAGCTACTATTGGTAATATCATGCTACTATTTTCTATTTAAATATGCTTGAAGAATTAGGGTTGCACTAATTTCATCTATCAAAGCCTTATTTTTTCTTTTCTGTTTCCCCAACCCGCCATCGATCATAGATTGTACAGCCATTTTTGATGTAAACCGTTCATCTTGCCGAACTACCGGAATTTTAGGAAAAACCCCTTCTAAAGTTCTCAAAAAAGGTTTAATTAACTCTTCCGATTCGGAGGGCTCGTTATTCATTTGCTTAGGCTCACCTACCACAAATAACTCCACATTTTCCTGTTCCACATAAGACCTTAGAAAGTTTAGAAGTTCCTTGGTATTAACGGTAGTAAGGCCAGAGGCAATTAGTTGTAATTCATCCGTTACGGCAATTCCTGTCCTCACTTTCCCAAAATCTAAGGCTACTATTCTTCCCAAACTAATTTTTTCGCAAAAATAAACCATAAATTGTTATAAGTGTAAAAACAAAGGGTTAATTACAAAGTTGCACCTATATTTGTCTAAATTTCAAAATACGACAATGACAGAATTAAGAAAAGTAATAGAAAATGCGTGGGATAATCGTGAACTTTTAAAGGAGGCCGCCACACAAGATGCTATTAGAAAAGTTATAGACCTATTAGATAAAGGAGAATTGCGATGTGCAGAGCCCACCAATGAAGGTTGGCAAATAAATGAATGGGTAAAAAAAGGAGTGGTTCTTTATTTCCCAATTCAAAAAATGGAAACCTTAGAAGCGGGAATCTTTGAGTACCATGATAAAATGCCTTTAAAAAGAGGCTATGCCGAAAAAGGAATTAGAGTAGTTCCTAATGCGGTTGCAAGACATGGAGCATATATTTCTGCAGGTACTATTTTAATGCCTAGCTATGTTAATATTGGTGCTTATGTTGATGAAGGTACCATGGTAGATACCTGGGCCACCGTTGGTAGTTGCGCTCAAATTGGAAAAAATGTACACCTTAGTGGTGGTGTAGGTATTGGAGGTGTTTTGGAACCCTTGCAAGCTGCTCCAGTGATTATAGAGGATAATGCCTTTATAGGATCTAGATGTATTGTTGTGGAAGGAGTACGTGTAGAGAAAGAAGCTGTCTTGGGTGCCAATGTAGTACTTACTGCCTCTACAAAAATTATTGATGTAACTGGAGAAACTCCAGTAGAACGAAAAGGACTGGTTCCTGCCAGATCTGTAGTTATACCAGGAAGCTATACAAAATCTTTCCCAGCTGGCGATTTTCAAGTTCCTTGTGCTCTGATCATTGGAACAAGAAAAGAGAGTACAGATAAAAAAACTTCTCTAAATGATGCATTGCGTGAATACGATGTTGCCGTATAATGCTAACTTTGCATCATGAAAATACTGGTTGTACAACAAAAAATGATCGGGGATGTTCTTACTAGCACTTTATTGTGTGAATATATAAAGAAGAACATCCCCAACAGCCAGGTTCACTATTTGATCAATACTAATACGGTGCCAGTGGTGACCAACAACCCCTATATTGATCAGGTTGTGTTATTTACACCTGAATACAGGGAAAGTAAGCTTGCCTTTTATAAGTTCTTGAAATCTATTTCAAAAGAACATTATGATGTGGTGGTAGATGTATACAGTAAATTAGAAAGCAACCTAGTTACTTTATTCTCTGGTGCAGACACCAAAATATCCTACGAGAAATGGTATTCTAAATTCATTTATACCCATACCCATAAATACGTTAGATCTGGCGAGACCAAGATTGGTTTAGCAATTGAAAATAGGCTTTCCCTATTAAAACCCATCTTCCCAGAGGTTAGTTTTGATATACCGCCTCCAAAAATTTATCTTACTCAGTCAGAAAAAGACGAAGCAAAAGTATTTTTAGAAAAAAAATCGGTGAATTTTTCCATACCGATTTTAATGATAAACGTTTTAGGCAGCAGCCCCAATAAAACCTACCCTCTACCGTTTATGGCGCAACTGCTAGATAACATTGCCCAACAAGGAGAGGTTAACATTTTATTTAATTATATCCCTTCTCAAATAGAGGAAGTAAAAAGGGTGTATGAACTTTGTTCTCCAAAGACAAAGTCCATGATTTTATTGGATGTTTTTGCCCCATCTCTACGTACTTTTTTAGGACTACTATTTCATTGCAATGCTTTGGTTGGGAATGAAGGAGGAGCTGTAAATATGGCTAAAGCATTAGAAATTCCAGCCTTTAGTATATTTTCTCCATGGATAACAAAAGTCGCTTGGGAGACCTTCCCCAATAATACAGCTAATAAAGCGGTACACTTAGAAGATTTTCTTCCACATCACTTAGAAGGCAAACCTAAAAAACAACGCAAAAAAGAAGCAGAAAACTTATATTCTTACTTTGAGCCTACCCTATTTACAGATCAGCTAAAGCAATTCCTAGAAGCTGAAATTTTTACGCACTAACAGTATTTGATACTCGTTAATGAGAATTTTCCAATCTTTTTTAAGCATATAATCTACCACCAATTTTCCTTTTCCACCATTGGGCAGATCACAGTCATCTATTAAAACAATAGAATCACTGTGCAAGTTATCTTCAATAGCAATAAACTCTTTTAAATGGTGTTTCTGACTTTTAATTTGGACTGCGGGATCATCATCATAATCATAGCTATCCAGATATATAAAATCTACCTTCTCCTCAAAATTATCCAAAAAAGCTACAGAATCGGAAAGGTGAACTTTCACCACTTCATTTAAATTTTGATTATTAATTTCCTCTTGGCACTTGGCAACAGATTTTTCACTGATATCCACAGAATGCAGAAATGCGTTATTTTGTTTCGCCCATTTCCCAAAAACGATTGTAGCAGCCCCATTACTCTTAGCTCCCCGCAACCCTTCCCTAGACGTACCAGTTTCTATAATTGTTTTTGCCGAAATCTTATCTAACAGTTCCATAGTTTTCCTAAAAGAATCCCTACGCTTTCTAAAATCGTACCGAAATGGCATAAATGGATATAAGGATTTATGCTTTATTAACTTCCCTAATAAAAACCCGAAAAAGCCTAAAGCGATAATAGCTAAAATAATCTTCATAAATAAGCAGGGTAATTTTCATATAAATATAAGTAAACGCAAAGACTTCTATTTAACGCACATTAACACAAACTGTTTAATAAAATGTAAAGTGGCCTACAATTTCATATATCAGCGAATTAAAATTAACTTTGCCACGCAAATCGAGTTCTTCCTTATTGAAGTTAATGCAGCTAAATAAAAGCTATTTTACGCTACCTATTTAGCAAACTATAAGCAGCAGTATGGTGAGTGTTATTCTTGTCAGCAATATAGACTCCTAACCTAGCAAGTTACTGGATATCAATTTTATTGCAGCTAGACATAAGTATATTAATACAAAAGTGATGGGGAAAAATTGGAACAAAGATTACCTTGGGAAGAATTTTAAAAATTCTCCTTCAAGGACCAATTAAACGCAACCGAAATAGATTCTTTACATCCAGATGTATGAAAGCAGATTTTAAGGATAATTTCAGGAAAATCTCTAAGCCATTACAACAATGAGGATAATTCTATTTTGTGAAAATGACGATGCTTATGGAGTTTTAGCCCCCATTAGAACAGTTCTTCAAGAAAAGAATCACCAATATCTCTGGTATATTTCAAATAACTTATTGGATGACTTCCCCTTTAAGGACGAAGATTTTACGGTTAGTATTTTAGACCTACAGATCTTTAAAAGCGATGTTATTTTTGTTCCGGGTAAGGAAGTACCTCACTATCTAAGAGGGGTGAAAGTCCGAGTATTCAATAATTTACAAGGAAAAAGGTGGGATTATCATGAAACCGGACCATACTTCGACCTTTACTTAACTCAAGGCCCATATTTCACTGAAAAGTTCAATCTATTAAAGAAAAAGCACCAAAATTTCGAAGTCCTTGAAACAGGCTGGTCAAAACTAGACATATATAGCAAGGAGAAAGTGAAGTATGATTTTGAAAAAACTGCGATTCTGCAACAACACCAAACAGACAAAATTGTATTATACGCTCCAACCTCCACTAAACCTAGTTCGGCACCCCATTTAATACGAGAAATAGAAAGCTTAGCAAAAACCACAGGTTTTGTAATTTATGTAGGGCTGCAGGAGAAAATGGATCCTATTTGGGTTCAGGACTATGAAAAGCTAGCTCAAAAGACCCCCAATATCCTAATACGTACGGAGAAGAACATGGTAAAATGTCTCATTCAGGCTGATATCCTTATTAGCGACAACTCCCCTCATATTTACGAGTTTATACTCATGGACAAACCAGTAATTACGTATAGGTATAATAACGGAAAAGTACTCTGGGACAACTCCTACAGTTACACACAACTAACCCAAAAGGTATTTAAGAATCTACATGAGGATCCCTACGCCTCTGAAAGAAGCTATATTAACATGAAAATCCATCCGTATAAAGACGGAGAGTCAGCACAAAGAATGGTAGATGCCGCACAAGAATACATTGAAACCCATGGAGTTCCCGAGAAACGCAATTTATCACTCTCCAAGAGGTTGAAAATGAATGCTAAATTTGGAAAGCCTGTGAAGGACATATACACCGGTAAAAAAACAAATAAAATTTCCGCTGTCTTAATCACCTACAATGAAGACATCCATATTAATGGCGTTTTGGAGAATTTAAAATTTGCAGACGAGATTATTGTAGTAGACTCTAACAGTACAGATGGGACTATTGAAAAAATTAAGAGGCATTCTCATGTAAAATTAATTATACGTCCCTTTGTTAACTATACTGATCAGAAGAGTTTTGCTATGGAACAAGCTACCCATGATTGGGTACTTTTTTTAGATGCGGATGAACGGTTGACAGACGAGCTTAGAAACGAAATATTACAAACGGTAAACGCAAAACATCCTACGGCAGAGGCCTATTATTTTTACAGAACTTTTATGTTTGTGGATGAGGAGTTAAAGTTTAGTGGTTGGCAAAGTGATAAAAACTATAGACTGTTTAGAAAGAGTAAGGTTCACTTCACCCAAGAAAGAATAGTCCATGAAACTCTAGTGGTAGATGGAAAGTCTGATGTCCTTCAAAATAAATTGATCCATTACTCCTATAAGAATTATGAGGATTATAAGGGTAAAATGATAAAATACGGCAAGATGAAGGCGGTGGAGGAATTGCAAAAAAATTACGACCCCAATATCTATCATTTTATATTTCGTCCCTTTTATAAATTTTTCAACCATTATATCATAAGATTGGGTATCCTAGACGGGAAGAAGGGAATTATAATTTGCTACCTAAATGCCTTAGGCGTATATGCTAGGTATAAAGAATTAAAAAAACTTAGAAAAAATAATTTATAGTACGATTATGGACGACATTCGCAACGAAATCAATCAATGTTTAGAGGTATTATCCAATGGTGGTTTAATCCTTTACCCTACCGATACTATATGGGGTATTGGCTGTGACGCAACAAATGAGGCTGCTGTAGCTAAAGTATACGCTTTAAAAAAGAGGGTTAACACCAAAAGTATGATCTGTTTGGTAGGAAACGATTTTATGCTAGAACAACATATTACTAAGGTTCCGGATTTAGCTTATGATATTATCGACATGTCAACTAAACCTACTACTATAATCTATGAAGGCCCAAAGGGAGTTGCGAAGAATTTAGTGGCACAAGACAATACCTTAGGGGTTAGGGTTGCCACTGACACCTTCTGCCAAAACCTTATAAAGAGGTTTAAAAAGCCAATAGTTTCTACTTCAGCCAATATTTCAGGGGAAGCTACTCCTAGTTGTTTTGAAGAAATCACAGATGAGATTTTAAAAGGTGTGGACTATATAGTAAATTTGGAGCGCAATAAAATAAAGACTAATCCATCTTCTATAATCCTCCTTGGAAATGATGGTACGGTTAAAGTGATCAGAGAATAATAATGACGAAGACAAACCAAGAAGCAGCTTTAAACAATCCTATATTTTCCACCATTTCCAGTGCGGCTAAGGAACTTTCTATAGACGCCTATGTTATTGGAGGTTTTGTTAGAGATTACCTATTAAAAAGGGGAACTCCAAAAGATATCGATATTGTTGCGATAGGTAGCGGTATAGAACTTGCCCATAAAGTAGCTTCAAAATTACCTGGAAGTACCGATGTTTCAGTATTTAAGAATTTTGGTACTGCCATGGTAAAACATCAGGATATTGAGATTGAGTTTGTGGGGGCTAGAAAAGAAAGCTACCACCGTGATAGTAGAAAACCAGTAGTAGAAGATGGCTCTTTGGAGGACGATCAGAAACGGAGAGATTTCACTATTAATGCCTTGGCTATCTCCTTAAATCCAGATGACTATGGAAATCTTTTAGATCCATTTGATGGTGTAGCAGATTTAAAAAGAAAGCTGATTAGAACTCCTTTGGATCCCAATATCACCTATTCGGATGATCCTTTACGAATGATGAGAGCTATTAGATTTGCCACTCAACTTAACTTTACTATCCATCCAGAGTCCCTAAAGGCGATTACCGATAACAAGAGTAGAATTAAAATTATATCCAATGAGCGTATTGTGGAGGAGCTACATAAAATCCTTGCTAGCCAGAAACCTTCCATAGGGTTTTCCATTTTACATAAATCGGGTCTTCTTGAATATATTTTACCCGAACTAAAAGCGTTAGAAGGTATAGAAGAGGTAGAGGGGCAACGCCATAAGGACAACTTTTGGCACACCCTGGAGGTAGTAGATAATATTGCTAAAAATACTGATAATTTATGGTTGCGCTGGGCGGCCTTACTGCACGATATAGGCAAGGCACCCACCAAGAAATTTGATAAAAAAATAGGCTGGACTTTTCACGCACACGAGTTTGTGGGCTCTAAAATGGTCTATAAACTATTTAAGCGATTAAGAATGCCATTGAATGAAAAAATGAAATTCGTTCAAAAAATGGTCCTTATGAGCTCTAGGCCAATTGTCCTTTCCGAGGATTTTGTAACTGACTCAGCTGTAAGGCGACTCATTTTTGATGCTGGTGAACATGTAGAAGATCTTATGACCTTATGTGAGGCGGACATCACCACCAAAAACCCTAAGAAACAAAGGAGATACAAAAATAATTTTAAAATTGTTCGTCAAAAAATTGAAGAAGTAGAAGCTCGTGATCACGTTAGAAACTTTCAACCGCCAGTGAGCGGAGAAGAAATCATGGCCGCTTTTAATCTAAAACCTTCAAAAGAGATCGGAATAATAAAAGAAGTGATAAAAGAGGCCATCTTAGAAGGGGAGATCCCCAATAATTATGATGACGCCTATGCTCTTATGCTAAAAAAGGGAGAAGAAATGGGATTAACCGCTCAGTAATCAGTAAAGGAAAATTCTTTTGAAAATTACCATCTCTTAATAGTTATAAAGAGTAGATAAATAAATAGTAATATTGAAGAACGCTTTCAATCTATCAGATGCAGAATAATTTTATAAAAATTGCCAAGATTTCTTTGGTACTGGTTTATTTGGTCATTATTGCCGGAGCTGTGGTAAGGATGACAGGTAGTGGAATGGGATGCCCAGATTGGCCTAAGTGTTTCGGATATTACATTCCTCCTACCGACATCTCCGAATTGGAATGGCGACCACAAAGGGAGTTTAAAAAAGGTCAGGTGATTATTGTTGATGAAACCTTACAAGTAGCCAATTCAAATTTCACCACAGCAGACACTTTTCAGGAGGACAATTGGTCTTTGTATACCAAGCACAACTACGCCGTCTTTAACCCAACACATACCTGGGTAGAATTTATCAATAGGCTTTTTGGAGCCCTGGCTGGACTAGGGACCCTAGTAATGGCGATAGCTTCCTTCCGATATTGGAAAAAGAAAAAAAAGATTACCATCCTATCTTGGGTAGTGGTATTTGCCATGGGCTTTCAAGCATGGCTTGGCGCCACTGTAGTTTACTCTGTACTTGCCCCGGCCAAGATTACCATTCACATGGTAATGGCATTAGTAATTGTGGCATTAATTCTTTATATCATTCACTTAGCAAATGATAGGGTAAAAGCCAACAAAGCAGATAAATTGGCTAGAAATTTAATTTTCATCACTTTATTTGCCACCTTATTACAAGTAGTTTTTGGAACCCAAGTAAGACAGTTTGTAGACGAACAGATTATGATCTATGGGGACAATGCCCCTGAATTATGGTTAAACAACCCCGATTTTTATTTCTACATACACCGGTCTTTTTCCATTATCGTAGTACTTATAAACCTATATCTTGCCTATAGAATAACACGTTATAATTTAGGATATTCTAAAATCTATTGGGTATTGTTTATGCTCCTTATTGAAGTGATTACTGGCTTAGCCATGTATTTTTTAGACTTTCCTTTTTCCACACAAGCTTTACACCTAGTAGTAGCCTCCCTCCTTTTCGGATTTCAATCCTATTTAGCTTTGGAGGTTATAAATGCTTTTAAAACGAGGAAAACTTCGTAACTTTGCCTCCACAAAATTAAGGACGAGATGATATATAAAATAAGGGTAATTTTAGATGCAGAGGAGGATATCTTTAGAGATATTGAAATAGAAGGAGCTACTACCTTAGAAGAGTTTCATAATGCCCTTACCCAAGCCTTTGGTTTCTTGGGTAATGAAATGGCATCATTCTACACTTGTAATGATGAATGGCAACAAGATGAGGAGATTGCCTTGTTTGATATGAGCGAAAGTGGTACTGATGTACGATTAATGAGTGAGGTACTTTTGAGTGATGTAGTAACGGAAGCTTCCCCGAAACTTATCTATGTCTACGATTTCTTAAGTATGTGGACCTTTTTTGTGGAATTAGCCGATATTACGGAAAGAACAGACGGACAAATTTATCCAAATATTCTATTTAGTTTTGGTGAAATTCCAGACTCTCCACCAGAAAAGAAATTTGAAGCCGACGAAAGTGAATTCGATTTTGACAATACTTTGGACAACTACGAAGACCTAGATTTTGATGAAAATTGGAATTAATTTTCCGGTTAATCCTTTTAATTAAACATGCTATTTGCCCTAGAAATGGATACGGGATTTAATTCCGGTCATTACTAGAGTACGCTAATACTTAACCCTCAACAATAGTTATATGATCAATTTATATACTACCCAGATTGAAACCATTTCCATACACCGTGTGGGAAACAAGAATAAAAGTGAAGGCATTTTTTTATCCGAAGAGCCCTTCGCCCTTAACGATGAAACTACCGGGCTTTTAAAAGAATACTTCTTTAAACCATTCAGGGAAAAAGAAGAAAACTACTTTCATTTTTACAACGAGGTAGATTTTGAATTCAACGAAATCTACAAGATTGTAGACAATATTTTTAAGGATCCAAATTCCCTACACGAAAATTCTAAGAAGGTAGCAACCCACTTGTTCGATCAATCAAATCACCCACACATAAAAAGCGGTGAGCTATATGTTACTTACCTTACCGATGTAATGTTAGACAACCAGAAGGTAAATGCTGTTGGGATATTTAAAAGTGAGTTAAAGCACGATTTCCTTCAATTCCAAGAAAATGGCGCTAACTTAGATATTTTGGTTCAACAAGGGATTAACATCAATAAATTAGATAAAGGATGCTTGGTTTTTAACACTGAAAAAGAATCGGGTTACAAAGTACTATCTGTAGATAGCAACCGTTACGATGCCAAGTATTGGCTAGAGAACTTCTTGGATGTAGAGCCATTATCTGATGATAACTTTAAAACTAAAAACTATTTAAAACTTTGTCAGAGTTTTGCTAAAGACGTGGTTCTACCAGCAGAAGACAAGCAGCAAGAAGTCCTTTTTATGAATAGAGCTGTGAACCATTTTGCTAAAAATGATTCGTTTGAAGAGACCAATTTCTTGAACGAAGTGATGGAAAATCCAGAACTTATTCCAGAATTTAAGCACTATAAAGAAGAAAAAGGCCCTAAATATAGTATTGAGGATGTTGCTTCTTTTGATATTGCCAATAAAGCAGTGTCCGATGCACGTAAAAAGATAAAAAACGTAATAAACCTAGACACTAATATTCAAATAAAATTGGATTTCATTAATCCGGAATCTGCTGAAAAGTTTGTAGAAAAAGGTTGGGACGAAGAGCGACAGATGTATTACTATCTTGTTTATTTCAATAAGGAACAAAAGAGCTAATATTGGCAATAAAAAAGGGAGGTTTTAAAACTTCCCTTTTTTATTTAACCAGTCCAAAGAAATCTCCTGATAAGACTCTTAAATTTTTATCTTATTTTCTAAAATTTGTTTCATACTAACGTCCTCATAATTACGTTTCACAAAATCTAATGCTAAGGATAGCACCTCTCCCATTGATTTACAGTCCTTAAATGCAATATCTCCCGTTAGATCGTGTATATGCTGAGACAGCGCTTCTATGTTTTCAGGGATAGAAATCTTATCTGACTTACTAATTGAAATCAATCTTTTAATCCTATTCCCAGAACTCAATATCCGTTTTGCTACTATAGAACGTTCCTCAATCTTATATTGATCTACAGAATTGCGTTGTAGTTTTTCCTTTACCAACATCACCATTAAATAGTTCTCCTTAAAGAACTGCGGTCGGTAAACTTTAAGTTTCCCCTCATAGCATTGTTGATCAAAATCTATTGCCCGAATTCGATACACCACATGATCAAAATCGTGAGTAGGTACAATCACGTAATTATAGGAACGCATATCTCCCAAGAGTCGGATCATACAACGCTCGTTAAATTTTACAAATTCCTTTGCCAACTGTGATTTTTCTGATTCCGTACACTTTGGCAAAAACTCCTTAATAAAAACATCTCCTGGAATTCCGGAAATATGTTCTTCTATTAAGGTATCCTTATATACCAAAAAGTTTAGGTTATATGGAGACAACATATGTTCTAGCTCTAGCCCGTAAATTCTAGAGGCATCTGTCTTTTTTACATAAAAATAAGTGAAGTTGTCATTCAGGACATTTCTAACCCTAATCCTAAACGGTTTAGAGTTACCAAAGGTGCAAAAATCTACCGCATCCACATTTAAAAAGGGAAAAATACTATCACTCCCATCGGAATGTAAAATGGAGTATACTTTCTTTAGACTACTATCAATTTCCATCCTATCATACTCACTGTAATAGACCCTCACCCAAAGGGTATCATTATCATCAGCATCGTACACCGCTACAGAGCCAGAGAACCTAAGAAGGTCATCATAAAAAATCGGAATTTCTGTTTTCCGACTATAGTGGGCTAAGTAGGCGTCCAACCTTTTGCTGACTGGGAATGCCGGCTTTTTCTTGGACATTAGTTTTTCTGACATGGTGTTATTTTAATTTATCGTATTTTAAAGTTGCCGCTGTTGTGCATATTAGCATGATAACATCCAATATACATAACCTATCCTTCATTTAAAATTTAAAAATGATAAAAACGGGATATCCAACAGCGAATTTTATGATTTTTCCTGCATTATAAAATAGCATTTTTAACGCTAATCTCAAATCAACCCATGCATTGGTAGAGCCTGACCTCACTTAGGGCGCTAATTCAATCTCTACTAGGTACTGCAAAGAACCATAAACCTATATACTACATAAACCGTGCCCTTCACAACATTTCTTATTATACCACCTATTTTTAATCTTTATTTGATTAGGAATAACTGATGTCCAAAGGCTTTAAAAATTTGTAAAATGTTGTTTAAAAAACACTTTTTTCTGTTTCTTGACTTTTCCTTTAGCTATCCAATTTTTGACAAACCTTCATTATCTGTCATCTTTAAACTAAGTGGGAATGTTATGGCTATTTATTAAGCAATTGACTGGGCTGACAAGAACCACATGCGGATCATCCGCAACCATATTGAATTTCTGACTGAACATGAGGCTAAAAAATTCTACGCCAACTATAGGGAGAAACCTTAATTGGAAATCACATTATTTTCTTTACATTGTAACAAAACCAATAGTTGTTCGTCAAGTAACTACAAACCACAGAAAACCTACCTAATTTGGAATCGATATTAACTGTTACCAACCTCACTAAAAAATTTGGTTTCCTCACCGCTGTAAATGACCTCTCCTTTACAATAGAAAAAGGAAATGTGTACGGCATACTAGGCCCCAATGGTAGTGGGAAGTCTACCACCCTCGGCATTGTATTAAATGTAGTAAACCCTAGCAACGGAAGCTTCTCTTGGTTTAATGGAAACCTTACTACTCATCAGGCTTTAAAAAAGGTGGGAGCAATTATTGAGCGCCCCAACTTCTATCCCTATATGACTGCCGTTCAAAATTTAAAATTAGTTTGTAAAATCAAGGAGGTACCCCATGATAAGATAGAAGAGAAGTTGGAATTAGTAGGACTGTTAGATCGTAAAAACAGTAAGTTCAGCACTTATTCCCTAGGGATGAAACAACGATTAGCGATCGCCTCTGCCCTTCTTAACGATCCTGTAATCTTAATCCTAGACGAACCCACCAACGGGTTAGATCCTCAAGGCATTCATCAGATTAGGGAAATTATAAAAACAATCGCTTCACAAGGCACTACCATTTTACTTGCCTCCCATTTATTAGACGAAGTTGAAAAAGTATGCAGTCACGTAATTATTCTTAGGAAAGGGGAAAAATTATACTCAGGACGCGTAGACGATATGCTTGCTAGTTATGGGTTTTTCGAGTTAAAATCGGAGCAAACCGATGCCTTGATCGACTTTCTAGAAAAACACGCCAGTTTTGGCACAATAAAGCAAGAAAATGGAGTGATAAAGGTTATTCTAAAAGAAGAAATGGACGCAAAGACCTTAAATCAGCATTTGTTTGAAAAAGGGATCGTTCTTTCTCATCTGGTAAAACGTAAAGAAAGCTTGGAAGAACAATTCCTTACCCTTACTAGTAACACCCAAAAACATGCTTAAACCGACTAACCACTAGACTATGTTGCGATTATTACAAATAGAGTTTATAAAATTATGGAACAATAGGGCTAGTAAAATCCTAATTATCTCCTATTTCACCTTACTAGTCTGCATGGCGTTATTAGCAGCTATAAAGTTTGATATAGGCCCTGTTAAGTTTCATATTGCCGATCAGGGCGTGTTTAACTTTCCCTATATATGGCATCTGAACACTTGGATTGCTGGCGGATTAAAACTATTCTTTGCCATTGTAATCGTATCTATGATGGCCAACGAATATAGTAACAAGACTATAAAACAAAATTTAATCGATGGCTTAAGCAAGAAGGAGTTTATTGCCTCGAAATTCCTTACCGTTTTTACATTCTCTCTAATTTCTACCTTATTTGTATTTCTGGTCTCCTTAGTTTTAGGGCTGTTCTATTCTGATTATACGGAGCTTTCCATAATTTTTTCAGATTTAGAATACCTATTAGCCTATTTTGTAAAACTATTGGGATTCTTTTCCTTCTGTCTTTTCTTGGGCATTTTGGTAAAACGATCGGCCTTTGCTTTAGGGTTCTTAATTGTTTGGTATGCTATAGAGAATTTAGCCCTTCGATTTTTGGTATGGTGGTTTGCAGGAAGCGAGGCCTCCTCCACTTTTATGAAGTACCTTCCTCTAGAATCCATGTCTAACCTCATCAAAGAACCTGTATCCCGATTTAATGCGGTGCAAAGTGTGGTAGCACAAATGGGAGAAACATTTAACAAGGACTACAACATCCATTTTTATGAAATTCTAATCGTGCTATGCTGGACGGCAATTTTTATTTACCTGTCTTATGCGTTATTGAAGCGTCGGGATTTATAAGAGAAATCAACTTGTAATTAGACTCTTGATCCATCCTGTTAAAATTTGGGTCTATTAAAATCATTCTTTATACTTCGGCAAATAACGTCTTAATCAATACAGTCTTAAATTCTAGCTAAAGCGCAAAGGCTATTGGGTAGGTTTTAGTATTTTTAAAAAATGAAATTTAAAGTTGTTTCGGATTTTAAACCCACTGGCGATCAGCCATCGGCGATTAAACAATTACGGGAAGGCATAGCGTCCGATGTCCGCTACCAAACCCTATTGGGTGTTACCGGATCTGGGAAGACCTTTACCGTAGCCAATGTTGTAGAAGAGGTGCAACGCCCCACTTTAGTACTCGCTCATAATAAAACGCTAGCGGCCCAGCTATATTCGGAGTTTAAGCAGTTTTTTCCAGAGAATGCCGTGGAGTATTTTGTCTCCTACTACGATTATTATCAGCCAGAAGCTTATATCCCTACTAGCGGAACTTATATAGAAAAAGACCTCTCTATAAACGAGGATATTGAAAAGTTACGCCTGAGTACCACCTCCTCCCTACTCTCTGGAAGAAGAGATGTGTTAGTGGTAGCTTCCGTATCTTGTTTATATGGGATTGGGAATCCGGTGGAATTTAAAAAGAATGTAATCAGCATACATCAAGATCAGGTAATTTCTAGGACAAAACTCCTACATCAACTTGTGCAAAGTCTTTATTCTAGGACTACTGCCGAGTTTAAAAACGGTAATTTTAGGGTTAAGGGCGATGTTGTAGATGTATTCCCCAGTTATGCCGACCATGCTTTTAGAATTCATTTTTTTGGGGATGAGATTGAAGAAATAGAGGCGTTTGACCCGTTGAATAATAAGGTCCTTGAAAAGTATGATCAGCTTACACTGTATCCTGCTAATATGTTTGTGACCTCTCCAGATGTGCTACAAAACGCCATTCACCAGATTCAGGAAGATATGGTGAAGCAGGTAGCCTACTTCAAGGAAATAGGCAAGCATTTGGAAGCAAAGCGCTTGGAA
The DNA here is from genome assembly GCF_000424985.1 of Arenibacter latericius DSM 15913. Lineage (GTDB taxonomy): Bacteria > Bacteroidota > Bacteroidia > Flavobacteriales > Flavobacteriaceae > Arenibacter > Arenibacter latericius. Next base: position 108,803 of record NZ_AUKX01000009.1, on the reverse strand, counting down.
GAGCGCACCAATTTTGACTTGGAAATGATTCGGGAATTAGGCTACTGTTCTGGGATAGAAAACTATTCTAGATACTTGGATGGTAGGTTACCTGGTACCCGTCCATTCTGTCTGTTAGATTATTTCCCTGATGATTATTTAATGGTGGTAGATGAGAGTCACGTTACCATTCCACAAGTCCATGCCATGTACGGTGGTGATAGGTCTAGAAAAGAAAATTTAGTGGATTATGGTTTTAGACTACCGGCAGCTATGGATAACCGACCCTTGAAATTTGAAGAGTTTGAATCCCTCCAAAATCAGGTAATCTATGTAAGTGCTACCCCAGCAGATTATGAATTAGAACTGAGTCAGGGAGTATATGTAGAGCAAGTAATACGCCCCACAGGATTGTTAGACCCTATAATTGAAGTCCGCCCTAGTCAAAATCAAATTGACGATCTTATTGAAGAGATTCAGGTGCGAGTAGAAAAGGACCAGCGGACCTTAGTCACCACTCTAACCAAGCGTATGGCAGAAGAACTGGCAAAATACCTCACTAGAATAAATGTTAGGTGTAGGTATATCCATAGTGATGTGGATACCTTGGAGCGAGTAGAAATAATGCAAGACCTTCGTAAAGGTATCTTTGATGTCCTTATTGGGGTAAACCTTTTAAGAGAAGGTTTGGATCTGCCGGAGGTATCTCTGGTAGCTATTTTGGATGCGGATAAGGAAGGCTTTTTAAGAAGCGCTAGATCGCTTACACAAACGGTAGGAAGGGCGGCAAGACACTTAGAGGGTAAAGCTATAATGTATGCAGATAAGATTACCAAAAGCATGCAACAGACTATAGACGAGACCAACTACCGCAGGGAAAAGCAGACCAATTACAATAAGAAGCATAACATTACTCCTACTGCTTTAAATAAAAGTTTAGATAGTGTACTTGCAAAAAATTCGGTTTCCACCTATCATTTTGAGAAGGCGGAAATAAGAGCCGCTGAACCCGATATGCTATATCTAACCCAAGAACAAAAGGAAAAGATAATCAAAGAAAAGCGGAAGGCTATGGAAAAAGCGGCTAAAGAGCTGGATTTTATGGAAGCAGCCAAATTACGGGACGAGATCAAAGCTTTACAAGAACAGGAGTAAACAGGCAGCTAGCGTAATCCGTTATTGTTTGCTGCAGGTAGTTTAAATATAAACCACCAAATAACAACCCAAGGCAGTTCTAGACCTAACTACAGGCGTTTAGCGCTGTTTGTATAATAGAATAGTTCTAAGAGAATAAACTGTTTAGACTGATTTTTATAAGGTTAAATGCTGCCTAACGACCTCAATCTTAAAAATAAAGCATATTATAAATTATCAAACCCCCAAACAGGAATGCAAAAAAGGAAATAACTTGGAGATAAATTGGCTTAAGAATATCTGCACTTTTCATTGCAAACTGATGATGGTTTTTTCTTGGAACTACATAAAGTATCAGTGAGGTAATAACCATAATCCAACCCAAAAGTTTAAATGCAATTGGATATTTAGAGAAGTCAGAGGTTACTGTAAGGGCTATTGCAGGAATCAGCCGAAGGGTAATTTCCGTATAGTTAATAAAATTGTTACTGCCGGCTTTTCTTAAAAACACTCTCGCTTTTCGTGGATTAAAGAGCATTATGAAACCAACTAATATTATAAAAGCCCCGAACAATACAACCACCCATTTTGCAATTTCCATAAGCATGATTGGGTCGGTTTTAATATTTGAGTTGTTAATGAATGCTATTTAGCGACTTGCATTTTTTGATTCTTTAAATATCGATCAAATTTCATTTCAGTAGTTTCTTCTCGACTCAAAAGATTAATTGCTGCCCATATTCTGTTCTTAGGAACATTGAAATCAAAACGCGAATGATTCCTGGCAAGCCAATTAGCATCGCAAGTTGAAAACCCTCCTGCATTTTCAAAATTCCTACGGATTCCATCGTAGTAAGGATCCACTTTTCCAATTTCACTAAGGTATACCATGTATTTACTAAATGGTTTGATGTACAATTGTGGGAAATTTTTAAGATTCCGGTGAACGGTGTCCTTAATTCTTATCATGACAATATCTTTTTCAAATCGCCATACAGTGGAGAATTGAAGGGAGTCTAGACTTTTTAAAAATTCATATTTTGCCTCTTCTCTAAATGGAATCTTATTTGGCGTTTGTTTAATTTCTTCAAAATAATAATGATAGGCTTTATTGATATCGGTTGAGTGTCCATAGTCCAAAACCATCTGATCCACATACTTAACCATCGCTTTTAGACCTTTTATTTCAATTTCTTTAAAAACTTTAGTAAACGCCTTATCGCTTCTTAAGTCAATTTTATTTTGACTAACCAACTGCTTATTACTCAACAAAAATAACATAAGCACAATTATACTCTTCATGGTTCTAAATTTTGGTTTGGTTGTAATCATAGGTCTTCTTACAAGTCCATTTTACTAGTAAGAAAATACCACAGTATTAAAAATAGTGATTTTATTCTTAAATAGTGATATTTACAACAATATTGCTTAACCAACGTTTATTATTGATAATATTTGACACAACCAATACAAGGTATATTGATTTTTTAATAAGAATTTATTGTCGTACACAGAGCTAATCATTTAAACATTAGCCATACCGTATAGTGCTGATTTTGTAATTTAGAGTAGGCTTTTATTATGTGCCAAATCAAAAGTCACGTTCACCCTCCTTATATACCATATGAGTATCAATATAAGCAAAGATGTACTTTACTTTCGTTATAGACTTACAAGAATGTAAATCCGCTTTATTTTTTCAATTTAAATCCGACTCTATCTGGCTTAGCTCAGCCAACAATTGTCTTCTAGTCTCTATATCACTAACGTTCTTTAGCTTTTTAGATGTCATGATAAAATTATGCTTCCTTCTAAGAAAGGGTTCTGAACTTTCGAATGTTTTAAGCCAATCAGTGAAATCTGAGAGTTCCTTTTGGTCTGAACTATAATTTAAATGCGCTGCAAATTCTGGAATAGCCCAATTAGAAAACTCCCATTTTTCAATGGGAACTATCTTTCTACCAAAATATTTATCAAACAAATAGGTATTGGAAAAATATACTTGATAAGCTTTCTCTTCTGCTTGTTTTAAGTTATTTGTCTTAAAAAGAATTATAAGCCATTCAAATAAAAAATGAGGCATTCCTACATCGTCATTGAAATTCTTTTCAAACCATTTCAAATATGTCAACCCTCCTTTATAATCCTGAATTCTTATAAAGAGTTCAGGGGGCATATACCTTAAACCACGGCTATCGTCAAACCCACCATATTTTCTTTTCTCGGCAACTAGAGTAGCCCTAATACTTCTTATTTTAGATTTAATCCTTTCAATTTGTCTTGGTGTCATATTCTTTTATGTATATCAGATTTAGTTTTCTAGAGTCTCTATTTCCTACACCAAGATAAATCCTATGATTAAACCATCCTTTAAATTCTAGCAACCTCTTTTGAGTAGCATGATTGAGATATGTTTCACAGCATAATAAACGTTAAGCTTACAAGGTGGCGAAGGATACTTAGAAACTGTAATATGCTTGTCTAAATTACTGTAATGAAGAAACTTTACTACTGCTTATTGTGCTCCACCCATAGCAAGTCCGAAGTATTATATCCAATACCCTCAGCAATCTTTAGATAGTTATTTTTTACATCCTCTGGTAATTCGGTTTTCCGAGATAAAATCCATAGGTATTTAAGGCTTTTCCCAGCGACTAGTGCATATTTATACTCCTTATCAAGTGCAATTACATTGTATCCAGAATAAAATGGTCCAAAAAAGGATACTTTAAGTTTGGCAATAGTATCTTCTCCAATAAATTTGGCTTTCCCAATTGCTTGAGTCCATTCTTTCTTCTTGGTATTATACCCTTGGTTATCCACCTTAATGGTACCATCGTCATTTAAAGTATAGGTTGCGGTGGTATTGTTCAGATTCCTTTCATACTTAAAATCCAGCCTAGCAATCTCATACCATTGGCCTAAATATCTTTCTTTATCAAAAGGTTTCACCGCTACTGCCCCTTTGGGTATAGTAGCACAAGAGAAAAGTCCCATCATCATAATGCCTATTAGAGGTATGTAAATAAGTTTAGTAATTTTCATTGTTGTGAAGATAGCGATAAGTGCTCTTACACCGATTTAGAGTATGCTTCTTTAATCCAACTTTTTAGTTCTGCATCAACATCTTCCAAGCCAAATAGCTGCACTCTATGGGTGCACATAGTACCAAAAGGACCAGAATTCTCTAGCCTTTCCGTAGTAGGCTTATCTTTGAGCTTAAACCCTAGATCGATCCTCGTTTTCGTTGCTGGCTTAATCAACACAAATTGCCGCTTCCTTATAATGCTAACACTTCCCTTTTTGGGTGTAATCGTTACATCAGTGCCCAATGTTTTTATATAGGCTAGGAGCTTTTCATAAATGGGAAATAAGTGCTCCTTGCCTTTGTATTGACTTTCCACAAGGTCTTCCGAAGTACTATTTTCTTCTTTGGAAAGTGTTACAATTGTATTGGCAAAACCGTGGGTAACCTGATGCTCCGTTTTTAAATACTTAACCCCTTCTGAATGTTTTGTAAATGATTTTTCTTTTAAGATCTTTTTCCATTCCCCTAAAGATTTACCTGTTTTCTCAGGCATATTATCAATCATGGTTTGTAGCGCTTTATCCATAGTATTATATTTTAATTTTTAGAAGCGATATACTCAACCACAAAGTCTTCCAGCACATTTAGTGGGATAGCACCTTGGGAAAGTACTACTTCATGGAATTCTCTAATATCAAATTTATCCCCTAGAGCTTCTTTTGCTTTTTCGCGCAGCTCCACAATCTTTAGCATCCCAATCTTATATGCTGTTGCTTGTCCTGGCATTACTATATGCCTTTCTACCATTTTAATGGCATCTAACTCTGCATTTGGTGTGTTCTCCGTATAATATTTAATCCCTTCTTCCCGCGTCCATTTTTTACTGTGAATTCCTGTATCTACTACCAATCTACATGCTCTCCATAATTCCATAGCTAAACGCCCAAAATCTGAATAAGGATCGGCATAGAAGCCCATTTCTTTAGGGATTAATTCCGAATACAGTCCCCAGCCTTCCGTATATGCGATATAACCACCAAATTTCCTAAACATGGGTACCTCTTCTAATTCTTGCTGAATTGCCAATTGCATATGATGCCCTGGAATACCCTCATGGTAAGCCAAGGCCTCCATTTGATAAGACGGCATAGACTCCATATCATATAAGTTAGCATAATAAATTCCCGGTCTGGATCCATCTGCTGCAGGGCGACTATAGAATGCTTTACCAGCCGATTTTTCTCTAAATGGTTCTACTGCTTTAACCATAATATCTGCTTTTGGCTTGGTAATAAATATTTCATCTAATCGCGTTTTCATACTGTCTATTAATCGAACAGCTTCTTTTATATACGCTTCCTTCCCTGCCTTATCCTCACTATAATAGAACTGCTCATCTGTTCTCATAAACTGAAAAAAGTCTTGCAACGATCCTTCAAAACCAACCTTATTTTTTATAACCTCTATTTCTCCGTGAATTCTAGCCACCTCACTCAATCCTATTTCGTGAATTTCGTCCGCCGTTAAATCGGTCGTTGTAGTTCTTTTAAGTGCATTGTTATAAAATGCCTCTCCATCGGGAAATTTCCAAGCTCCATGATCGGAATTAGCTCTTTCCTTTTGTTCTTGCATAAAAGTAATCAAAGAAGTATAAGCTGGTTCTACCGAATTTAATAGGGTTTGTTTTGCTTCAGTTTCTAATTTGGATCTAGTCTCAGCATCTATATCTAATTGGTCTATTTTTTTTAAGAAATCTTTTAGCAAAGCACTTGGTTCAATTGCATCATCAAATGGCTGACCTACCAAAATATTTTCTGAATCCAGAATCACCTTATCGAACACAAATTTTGGCGGAACTACCCCAATGGCTTCACGTTCTTTTAAATTCGCTACCAATTGAAAGAAAAACTTTTTAAAACCATTTAACCTAGATATATAGGCTTCTGCATCTTTAACATCATCTATGCGATGCATATTTATCAAAAATGCCGGCTTATCTGCTTGCGCTCCAAACATCTGATTTACTGGGTAGTTATGCCATCTGTACTTATAATCCGCAATATGGTTTTCTACATTTTGCTTATAAAGATTATAACTTAACAATACGTCCTTTGAAAGTGCCTCTACATTAACCGAGTCTGTTAACCAATTTAGATGCTGCTTATTAATTTTTAGAATTTCTTCTTCTAAAGCAGGAGAATTATCATTCAATTTTCCGTAGTCCTTTTTAATGCCAAGTCTTGTTTGAAACTCTGGATACCTATCTACCCTATCATCAAAACTTTTCTGTAGGAAGTCGTTCACTTTCTTAGATTCTTCAGCAATTTCCTTTTCCGTAACTATTTTTGCTCTTTCCTCCTTACAAGAAATAAATAAAGCAATAGCACAAAAAGCGATTAGTGATTTAGAGATTTTTTGATTCATAAGTTATCTATATTAAGGTTCTGGCTTTTATAAATGGTTGAAAAGGATAGCTCTAAGAAAATACCATCTATACAACCGCCCACTAAGATAGGAAATTCTAAACATCACCTTTGATAGGCTTCTTTCCCCTAGTAGACAGGAGTTTAGTGATTTTTCTTGCTTAAGTAGGATTGCGCAATGGTCTACGGAGTAGTATCCCTTTTTATGAGCTTTCGTTTATAACTAGGTAATTATTTTTTCCGAAAGTAATAAAGTACAAAGGGTATAAAAATCCGATAGAAGTTAATATGAGAAGAAAGTTCAATTCCACATTAAAGGCATATTTAGAAATAAGATAGGCAAGTATAATGCCCAAAAGTACAGGCATAATAATAGCACCATACTTAAATCCAGAAAGCGCAATGACTTTCGATGTATTTTCGTTCAATTCAATCTCGAGGACATTACTTCTACACCAATCTATTTTCGCTATCAATTGGTGTCTTCCTGGCTCAACCTCAATTTCCAAAGTATTACCATCTCTAATTGACCCAACTTTTTCACCATCAAGATAAATTTCGAAGTCTCTTGCTTTATTATTCCATTCCGACTTACGCTCTATTATAATTTTGGCCATTTAATCTGTTTTTAAATTGACGTGTATGAATTTTGGTTGTGGAAGTTTCCATATTTAACTGTTGAAGGGAAATCCAGAGAACGCTAACAACGAATTCAGGCATCACTGTTTAAAGTAAAATTTCCGCTCGAAATAATCAATCCCCTATTATTCTATAAAATTTTTGATTTTATAAATTGTAGCGTTATACCCGCCAAGTAAGTCTTCTGGATGACCCATTGCATCATTAATCATGAGCGCCAGCATCACTAAATAAAAAAGATTAATTGTGTTGCCCAATTCTTTTTCTCTGTTTTAACACCCATAACTTCTATATTAATGATTTAAAAAATCGAAGAATATTTCCTCTGCTTTCCATTTATTACTAACTAAAATAGGTCTTTTTTTTAGGACAACTAGCATCAAAAAAAAGGAAGGCGCTTTAATTGCTTAAAGCGCCTTCCCCAACTAACCAACCAAACTATGAAAATCTTCCCTTAAAACAGGGAAATTCAATCTAAACTTATGCTACTGTAATTGCTCTTTTAGGTTTAGGCAAAGCCTCTTCCTTCTTAGGCATTACAAATTTTAAGATTCCATCTACATAAGAAGCATCGATTTTATCTAAATCTACTGTTTCGGGTAAAGTAAATACTCGTTTAAAGGAACTGAAAGAGAACTCTCTTCTTGTATAATTATCTTCATTCTTAGTATCCTCACTTTCTACTTCAGAAGAAACAGTAAGCACATCATTATCGATTTCTACTTTTAAATCTTCTTTTTTTCTTCCCGGAATAGCCATTTCTAGCTCAAACTCAGTTTCGTTTTCCTTTACGTTTACAGCAGGTATATTATGATTAAAGCTATCCATACCTCCAAACCAATCTGGCCTTAGAATTTCATTCATTAATGATGGAAAAACAACGTTATTTCTTTTTACTATACTCATGATCTTTATTTTTTAATTAAACCTATTATTTCGTTTGTTCATGAGGATAATTGCAAAACCTATACCAGTGCAAGAATCATGACTATATGTCGGCTTTAAAGTAAGGTTTCGCGACACAATGTCACCTTGAAGTGTAAGAATTGAAGTAGTAATAACTAAGCTTTAGTTGTAATGCGCTTTAAAAATATCTATCAATACATGGGGTGGGACCACCTTATTAGGATAATCGTGCATTACTTTTAGAACTTGATCAATAGCGGTTTGCGGCAATCCAAATCGGAGCCCTATATTGTGGAGTCTTTCAATTTCTGATACAGTTTGTTCTTGATCTATATTCATCAATAACACCAGGCGGTGAAACTGCAGTATACGCCCACTTTCCGAGCGAGGCACCACTTGTTCCACCTTTTTATGAAATAACGCATCAAAGGTTTCTTTATCTACCCCTAGGTGATTTGCTACCTGCACTAAAAACGAGTATTCAGAATCTTTAATAGCTCGATCTGCTTTGGCAAATGAAATCATTTCCGTTAAGAGGCTTAATTTCTCTTTATGCGTATTCATAGAGGAATGTTTTATTCTAAATTACATTAAATATTTTAGTATAAACGGCTAACACCGTTGTAAAATAAGAATCAGATGCCTGTTGAGTTTAATTTTTGTAATATCTTGCCAAAAAAATACAGTATGACCAATAACGATATTCTAAAAAAATTACGAGTAGCTCTAAAGCTTCGAAATGATGAGATAGTGGATATTTTAGCTCTAGTAGACTTTAAAATAACCAAGAGCGAATTAGGTGCCTTTTTTAGAAAGGAAGACCACCCCAACTACATGGAGTGTGGAGATCAGATTTTAAGGAATTTCCTAAATGGATTGGTCATTCACTACAGAGGCACCAAAGAAAATCCAAAGGATACAACGACTAGCCTACCAAAACCAGCAAAATCGGCAAAACCACAAGTAGATAAAGCTGCCACAAAACCTTCCTTTAAAAACAAACCAAAGAAAAAGCAAGATCAAGATATTACCCCAGTTAAATATAAGAACAAAAAAAAGTCCTGAATTACTTCAGGACTTTCTTTAACAACAGTCTTTGCTTAACTCTTAATCCTAACGGGAATCTTATAAGTAATTCCCACCTCGTAATCGGAGCAGTCTACCTTAATGTAATTAAGTTTACTCTTTACATAGGATTTTAAAACCTCTTCATTAGTCAGCACAGAAAGCACCACTATTTCCTTTTCAACATTTAGAGTAAAATACACTACGGCACTCATGTCTTCGCCTAATGGCACTTGCAGTGCATTATTAGATAACAGCTCGTTAATTTGCTGAGACAAGGTTTTAGCAGGATCATTATCTAAACCACTATTTGCAGAAAGACTACCGAAAGAAAGCAACATTACAGCTACTAGAATTACATTAAATTTTCTCATGATGATTGTTTTTAAATTGATGAATTATTCACTTAACGTATTGATTAGATACACATAAGAGACGATGACTCTAAAAAATTGTTACGCCCATTCTTTTCTTTAACATCAATTTAACATATCACAAGCGTGCACAAAAAAAGCAGCTCCCAAGGGAAGCTGCTTTAATATATGATGAATTAAAAATTCTTATGCTAAAACCTCCTTTACCTTATCAGCAGCTTCTTGGAAAAGAACAGCTGAATGAACAGCTAATCCAGAGTTATCCAAGATTTCCTTTGCTAACTCAGCATTAGTTCCTTGCAATCTAACAATGATAGGCACCTTAATAGCATCACCCATATTCTTATAGGCATCTACTACTCCTTGCGCTACTCTATCACAACGTACAATTCCACCAAAAATATTGATAAGGATACATTTTACATTAGAATCTTTTAAAATAATTCTAAAAGCTTCTTCTACTCTCTTGGCATCTGCAGTACCCCCTACATCTAAGAAGTTTGCAGGTTCTCCACCAGCCATTTTAATTAAATCCATGGTAGCCATTGCCAATCCGGCTCCGTTTACCATACATCCAACATTTCCATCTAAGTCTACATAGTTAAGACCTACAGCCCTTGCTTCTACTTCAATAGGATTCTCTTCTCTAAGATCTCTCATTTCCGCATATTGCTTTCTTCTGTATAAGGCATTATCATCAATAGATACTTTAGCATCTACTGCCATAATCTTATCATCTGAAGTCTTAAGCACAGGGTTTATTTCGAACATACTTGCATCACTTTCCATATACGCTTTGTATAGGCTAGACACAAACTTGGTCATTTCTTTAAATGCAGTACCAGAAAGCCCTAAGTTAAAGGCAATCTTTCTAGCTTGAAAAGGAAGAATTCCTGTTGCAGGATCTATTTCCTCTGTAAAAATAAGGTGTGGAGTATTTTCTGCCACTTCCTCTATATCCATTCCACCTTCTGTAGAATACATAATCATATTCCGTCCAGTAGCTCTATTTAATAATACGGACATGTAAAATTCACTAGTCTCGCTATCTCCAGGATAATAAACATCTTCTGCTATTAAAACCTTATGCACCTTTTTTCCTTCCGCTGAAGTTTGTGGGGTCACTAGGTTCATTCCAATAATGTTTCCTGCGATCTCCTCAACCTCCCGAAGGTTCTTGGCTAGTTTTACCCCGCCACCTTTACCACGCCCTCCAGCATGGACCTGAGCCTTTATTACATGCCAGCCGGTACCGGTCTCCTGCGTTAATTGTTTGGCAGCTTCTACAGCTTCCTTTGCATTATGTGCAACAACTCCGCGTTGAATACGCACTCCAAAACTTGCTAAAATCTCTTTTCCCTGATATTCGTGAAGGTTCATAAATTATAGGTATCTATTTGTTACTTTGCAAAAATAGCAAACACAACGGATTTACCCTAATTAAATAATTTAGAAAACAATAACGTTATAGTTTATTTAAAATAAGGTGCAGAAATACAATTAAACCAACTCATTTTAAGCAAGTTAACACCCTATATAATTACTCACTTATTTCATTAAAATTTAAAATTCTTAAAATCTAGCGGATCAAAACGCTTAAAATGACCATTCATTCCGATCATTTCCTTTGCACTATCAACTTGCATTAGGACCATGATCATATTCCGTAAATGCTTCCGAAGAAACCGAAGACGATCACTCTCATAGGTCATTTGTAACAAGCGGTATTCCTGATTTAAAGACAAGCCAATTTTGTGCACCCATATATGTAAATCGAGATTTTCAGTTTCATTTACCAAAACATCAGCCCCCATTAACTGATACAACCTACTCACTAATTGCACCACTTCTCTCCTATCTTCAGCGGAACCATCCTCATAAAAAGGCAAATGTGATACTTCTCCTCCAGCATACTTCTTAGATCCCCATTTATTTTGAAAAGAATTAATTATAAACACTCTTAAAGCGCTACAAATCACATCTAGCTTTCCGTCCTCATAGGTAGCAACTATGTCTTCTAACTTCATTTCAGTGCCAAGCGCAATGGCTCCTGATATATAAACAGGAATACCAAACACCCCATCCTCTTCCTTCACATCCCTGATCAATTCTTTATAACGATCTTCAAAAATATGTAAGTGAACTAGTTCACCAGGAAAAAAAATCGACTCTAAAGGAAACATAGGTAACCACATGATTAATCTATTTAATTACCTGGTTTAAACTATAGAGCTACAGAAACATATAATCAAAATTGTTTTAAATATAACATTTTGTTACATTGTTCTAAAATACTATAATAATTTTGTAATCTATCTTTAAGTAGTCTAGATTTGTTTAAAATTCAGATAAAATGGAACGAACTGACCTATTAAAGATAGCAAAAACTTACGGTGATCCGGTATATGTTTATAATTCGGAAAAAATTATTTCTCAATTCCACCGATTGACCAATGCATTTAAAGGTGTTAAAAAATTACAATTAAACTATGCTGCCAAAGCACTTTCTAATATTAGTGTTTTAAGGTTAATGAATAGCTTAGGAAGTGGCTTAGACACCGTTTCTATTCAGGAGGTCCGACTAGGATTATTGGCTGGGTTTAAACCTAACGATATCATTTATACACCTAATGGGGTATCTTTAGAAGAGATAGAAGAGGCCTCTGCATTAGGAGTTCGTATCAATATTGACAACCTATCCATTTTAGAACAGTTTGGAAGTAAGCACCCCAATGTTCCTGTTTGTATCAGGATTAATCCACATGTTATGGCAGGTGGCAACTCCAACATATCCGTGGGACATATAGATTCTAAATTTGGAATCAGCATCCATCAAATTCCACATTTGCTCCGTATTGTAAAGTTGACCAATATGAACGTTAACGGGATACATATGCATACTGGAAGTGATATTTTAGATATAGATGTATTCTTATACGCTTCAGAAATATTGTTTGAAACCGCTAAGAATTTTGAAGATTTAGAATTTATTGATTTTGGTAGTGGTTTTAAAGTGCCATATAAAGAGGGGGATATTGAAACCAATGTAGAAGAATTAGGCAGCAAATTAACTCAACGGTTCAATGATTTCTGTAAGGAATACGGAAGAGAACTTACTTTAGCTTTTGAACCAGGAAAGTTTTTGGTGAGTGAAGCCGGATTCTTCTTAGCCAAAGTAAATGTAGTTAAGCAAACTACTTCTACGGTGTTCGCAAGTGTAGATACTGGATTTAACCATTTAATCCGCCCCATGTTATATGGAGCTACACATTCTATAGAAAACATCTCCAATCCAAAAGGACGTGAACGTTATTACTCCGTAGTAGGTTATATATGTGAGACCGATACTTTTGCCAGCAATAAGAGAATTAAAGAGATTAAAGAAGGTGATATTCTTTGCTTTAGAAATGCTGGCGCCTATTGCTTTACCATGGCTAGTAATTACAACTCTAGGTATAGACCTGCAGAGGTGTTATGGCATAATGGTGAAGCCATATTGATAAGGGAACGTGAAACTTTTGAAGACCTAATAAAGAACCAGGTAGACGTTAAAGATCTGTTTGCCCCTGTAGGAGAAAAAGCAGTAACAGAAAAAGCAACTGCAAAATAATTCTCGGTTTTTCACGTTAGGAAGTCAGCACTAACGCGACGAAGCACATAAAATAAGTTTGACCATGATAAAAAAATCTGTTTACACCCTTATCACTTTATTCGCTCTTGCCTTAATCCCATTTAGCGGTACGGCACAAACTGTAGAATGGATGAGTTGGGAAGAGGCCGTGAAACGATCAGAGACTGATAAAAATCCTAAGAAAATTTTTGTGGACGTTTACACTGATTGGTGTGGATGGTGCAAAAAAATGGACAAGGACACTTTTCAGAATGCTGAAGTTGCAGCTTATATGTCCCAGAAATTCTATATGGTAAAACTAGATGGGGAACAAAAAGATCCCATAGAATATAAAGGTCAAACTTTTAAATTTGTCCCTTCCGGAAAGAATGGCTACCATGAGTTTGCTGCTGCGCTACTGCAAGGCAATCTAAGCTACCCCACTACGGTATTTTTAGATGAGAACATAAATATGCTGTCTCCCGTTCCTGGCTACCAAAAACCAGAACCGTTTTTAAAAATTGCCAAGTATTTTGGGGAGGATATCCATAAAGAAAAAGATTGGCAAGCGTATAGTAGCGAAAGCAAATAACCACGTTACTTACAAACACAAACTAAAAAAGACCCTAAAAATAGGGTCTTTTTTAATTATATACTTTATTCATTTACGCGATTACTTATCTACTGTAGTTTGGAGATTCCTTAGTAATGGTTACATCATGCGGGTGACTCTCATTAATACCACTAGAGGTAATCTTAACAAACCTTCCAGTCTCTTGTAAGGTAGCCACATCCTTTGCTCCACAATACCCCATTCCGGCACGCAAGCCTCCAATAAATTGATGGATACTTTCGTATAAATCACCTTTATAAGGAACACGTCCTACGATACCTTCTGGCACCAATTTCTTAATATCATCTTCTACATCTTGGAAATAACGATCTTTACTTCCTTTTTTCATCGCCTCAACTGAGCCCATTCCTCTATAGGTCTTATACTTACGACCCTCATAAATAACGGTTTCACCGGGAGATTCTTTTGTTCCTGCTAATAAGGATCCTAACATAACCGAATCAGCACCTGCTGCAATTGCTTTAGGGATATCTCCAGTATATCGAATTCCACCATCAGCTATAACAGGAACTCCACTACCTTTAATAGCAGCTGCAACTTCCATTACCGCAGAAAACTGTGGAAAACCAACACCTGCAACTACTCTAGTAGTACAAATAGATCCTGGACCTATACCTACTTTAACGGCATCTGCCCCAGCATCTACTAAATATTTAGCCGCTTCAGCAGTAGCAATATTCCCTACAATAACTTCTAGATCTGGAAACTTACTCTTAACCAAATTTAATACTTGCACCACCCCTTTAGTATGTCCGTGAGCAGTATCAATAATTACAGCATCTACCCCTGCATTTACTAAGGCTTCTGCTCTCTCTAGAGCATCAGAAGTAACTCCCAAGGCGGCAGCTACGCGTAATCTTCCGTACTGGTCTTTATTAGCAATGGGCTTTTGGGTTAATTTGGTAATATCTCTGAACGTAATAAGTCCTACCAACACATCGTCTTTATTGACAACGGGAAGCTTCTCAATCTTATGTCTCTGTAAAATATCCTCAGCCTGCTCTAAAGAAGTCCCTTCAGCAACAGTAACTAAGTTTTTATGCGTCATGACCTCCGAGATGGGACGACTATTATCTTTTTCGAAACGTAGATCCCTATTGGTAACAATTCCAATCAATTTTCCTTCTCCATCTACAATAGGTATACCCCCAATGCTATAGTCTTTCATATAGGCCTTGGCATCGCGTACCGTAGAACTTAAAGGAAGTGTTATAGGATCTAAGATCATACCGCTTTCTGCACGCTTAACACGACGCACCTTTTCAGCCTGATCTTTAATAGACATATTCTTATGCAACACTCCTATTCCGCCTTCACGCGCCATAGCAATTGCCATACGAGATTCCGTTACTGTATCCATAGCTGCGGATACAATTGGAACATTAATAGTAATGTTTTTTGTAAATTTTGTTTGAATGTTGACTTCTCGAGGAAGAACCTCTGAAAACGCTGGTACTAGTAGTACATCATCGTAAGTTAGACCTTCGCCAACAATTTTATCTAGGTGAGCTTTCATAGCAATTAGGGATTAATTGCGTGCAAATATACTACATTATGAAATAAAATTAATGACTTATTTCATTTAATGACAGTAGAAGGTTTTAAAAACAATTGATAAACCACTAAAATTGCCGATGCGCTATAGGTAAGAGTCATTAAAAAACCCGAAAACATGACCACATATTTCATCCATAACCATCCGGACCACATAAGATATATACCTCCAAAAGTTAGCAATACGGAAATTAAAGGTTCAATAGTAAGGAACATCTTTAATTTATAAGGCAGTTTAGCAATCCATACCAATCCGCCAAGAAGAAAAAATATAAACGACATGGATAGTACATGAGTATGAATGATTGTCAACATCTCCCTATCCCCTTTTTTAAATTTCATGATTTCTGCCTCCTCATTCTCCTCATTTCCTAAATAATTCTCAACTAATCCACTACTTGAAGTAGAGGTGGTATTGGAAACAAACAGCAATCCGGTATAAAAACCGATACTGAGTACTAGTACAAAAGAACCTACAAACCACTTTATGCCAGGTGGCAAATTTATTAGCAAGCCGTTATAATTCATTAAAGCAGTTTTTTATTTTGAAGGATTCCTATTGTTTGTAACAAACTATCAATAGCGTTTGTCATGGAGCGTACAGAAATAGTAGCTCCAGAAATACCATCTATATTAGTAGTATGATCTACCCTATCCTTCCCAGATTTCCCTACAAACTGCTTCAACCACCTTTTACTACCAATTTCCCCTCCATATTCTTCCCTATACACCAATACTTTAGAATGAACCACCTTTACATTAGCATCAAATACTACTAGATAATCAAAGATTGCTGTTTTACTAGGTGCATTTCCCACATAAAAATAACCGATAAGCCTTGAGCCTTTCTCTAGTTTAAAGAAATTGTCAGCCGTAATTTTTGTAGGTAGGGATGCATTGATTTCACTAGATACAGGATAAGACTTTATCTCTATGTTTTCAACTTCAAAAACTTTCTCTATCTCCTTCTCTACCCTTTTCTGTAACTGCTTGGGAAGACCACTTCCCATTAAGAGTATTCCCATAAGTAGGAATAGACCCGTTATTTTAATTCGGTTTATCATGAGGCAAAAGTACTAATTTAGAATCATTTTTAATAATAAACTGACCTCTGAGCATAAGAAAATATTCTATTCTAATTGAAATCGAATTACGACAAAGCTTATATAAGTTTATAATCGATATCTTTCTTTAATTACTCTCCAGCCTAATCTGAGGTAATTTACTAACACCCAGTGCTGACAATCACTTTCTTTTTAAACGAACATAAAAAATTCCGATAACAGCCTAAATAAAGAGACCCTATCGGAATTTTTATTCTATTGATGCAGATAGTAAACATCACTGCATACTTCTTGATTTAGAACCAAACTCCTATCCCAAAGTTTAATCTGTTTTTTACCTCATCCCCCGAAAGTGCATTATCTCTAATTTGATAGTCTCCTTTTAAAACTACCCCTGGTGCAATATGATAACTTAGTCCGGCAGTAACATCCGTTCTATCATAGGCTTTATTTTTAACTAATCCACCTGCAGTATCCGCATGGGTGTTATAATTTTCATATCTAGTGAAGACGTATAATTTCTGCTCCTTGTTAGCAGGTAATAAATTATAGGCTCCTTCTATATAATATCCTTGCAAGGCACTTCCTAAATCCCTATTTGTTAATGTATTGTACTTATCTGTATCGGAAAGAGAAGCATGGATAAACTGTCCCCTTGCCGTAAAACGATCATAAGTATAGCGAGCATCTAAGCCGTACATAGCTATCCCGATGTTAGCACCATCCAAATTTTCAACATTGTCTGCAGCTTGAGTCTTTCCGAAATAGGTAGAGAACCCAAGTTTTAACCCAAGTATGCCATAGTAATCTATCTTAGTAGAAAATGTAGGGCTATCCACAGTAGACTTTATTCCTTTTTGTCTTCCACCGCGCAAACCATTAGACCCTTTTAAAAACCCAGAAACACCACCTTCCCCATCTAAGGCAGTAGATTTAAATCCGTTAAAAACATAAGCTTGGTATCCTAATGATAGGTTATTTAGCTTACCACTAACACCTATACCGATTTCCCTCCAAGTAGTAGGAACAATAACATTATCTAGTGCAGGACGCTCTACCCCATTAAAAGTAGTAGGCTCATGGTACTCATTAATAATTCCCATAGGAACCAACATTAAACCTCCTCTTAAGTTAACATTACTCCCCACGTTATAGTTTACAAAAGCTTGCTCTACATACACTTCTTCCACATGCTCAAATTCAATTTCTGTAAAAAACTGGGTTTTATCATTAAAACGATACCCTAACATAAGGACCAATCGCTGAATATCTAATTCACCATTATCACCCTCTGGTTGGTTATATAAAATTTCACCATAACCTCCGATTGTTAATGGCGAGTCCCCTGTATTGGATTGTATACGAGGTTCTCCAGCTTTATTGTTAGTTGGAGTTTGAGCATTTGATTTACTCTCTGTTTGCCCCATCATAGTAAGGCTAAACATCAATGCTAGAAAATAAATGGACGATTTCATAAAAGCTTATGCTTATTTAGACTGATTATAATTAGTAAATTAAAAACAGGTGCAAAAATAATCTCAGATTAAATTCCCACAAGCATTATTTAAAATAAATCTAAATAAATTTTAAAAATTTAACATTTACAGCGTCTATGAAGGGGTACACTAATGATATTCACCGAAAAGATCGGATGCTTTATTAAAAGCTGCTTCAAAAGCCATCCAATTTACATTGGTGTCCATCTTAGCGCCGGTAAAATAGGAAAGTAGTTTTTCTGTTGGCATATTGCCGGTAAGCTCATCCTTGGCCATGGGGCAACCCCCAAATCCCTGCACAGCACCGTCAAACCTTCTGCAACCAGCCTTAAATGCGGCATCAACCTTTTCATGCCATTTAGTAGGAGTAGTATGCAAATGTGCCCCGAATTCAATTTCCGGGAATTGAGGAATTAGATGCGAAAACAGGTATTCAATAGCATCGGGAGTAGAATTACCTACGGTATCGGAAAGTGATAGTATCTTAACCCCCATTCCAGACAATTTCTCCGTCCACTCGCCAACAACCTCTACACTCCAAGGATCTCCATAAGGATTACCAAAACCCATAGAGATATAGGTAACCACCTCTTTTCCATTGCGATCCGCGATATTTAATATCTCTTGTAAAGTCACAACCGATTCGGCAATAGTCTTATGGGTATTCCGCATTTGAAAATTCTCAGAGATAGAAAATGGATACCCCAAATAGGTAATATTTTCATGTAAGGCAGCATCTTCTGCTCCTCTTACGTTTGCTACAATTGCCAAAAGCTTAGATTGGGTACGAGAGAGGTCTAATTGCTGCAACACCTCAGCGGTATCTTGCATTTGTGGAATAGCTTTAGGAGACACAAAACTTCCAAAATCGATGGTATCAAAACCGCAATTCAACAAGACTTGTATATACTTAACCTTTCTCTGTGTAGGTATAAATGGTTTGATGCCTTGCATGGCATCCCTTGGACATTCAATTATTTTAATGGCGGTGTTTGACATTCTAAATAAGATAGCTACTTCAAATTTACTATTAATTATCCGATATCAATAGATATATACCAATGCCTACAAAAACGATTATTTGTAGCCATTTTAAAATCTTACCTAAATTCTTATTTTGTGTAATATAATCTGAAATAGAGCCTGATAGTATGGCAATAGCACTAAATATTACAAAGGAAACCCCCATAAAGATAAATGCAAGTACATAAAACTGCAC
Source organism: Arenibacter latericius DSM 15913 (assembly GCF_000424985.1). Lineage (GTDB taxonomy): Bacteria > Bacteroidota > Bacteroidia > Flavobacteriales > Flavobacteriaceae > Arenibacter > Arenibacter latericius. Next base: position 89,678 of record NZ_AUKX01000009.1, on the reverse strand, counting down.
CACCGTATCTATGGTGTCACTAAATAAAAATCCAGGAAAAAAAGCCAAGAAAAATATACCAACTTTTGGATTCAGCACATTCATAATAAAGCCCTGCCTAAACAAAGCTCCCAGCGACTTCTTATTTTTTTCTGATTCCCCTGATACCACCAATTCATCCGGACCTCTAAAAACCATATATGCAAGATAAAACATATAGGAAGCCCCAAATAGTTTTATTGCAAAGAATAGATACTCGTGCTGTTTAATTATAGCAGAAACTCCAAAAGCCAATAAGGTAGCATGTACTAAACACCCTGTCATTAATCCAGCTACGGTAGCAATACCGTATTTCTTCCCATTGGTAAGGCTCTGCACCAATACAAAAATATTATCGGGACCTGGAGAAATTGCCAATGCCGCAGTAGAAAACATAAATGCTACTAGTATTTCGTAGTTCAAGTCACTTCCGGTTTAATCATTTTAAAACTGAATGGTTTTTGTATATTAGTAGGATAAAACTTCCTAAGTTTAACACTCCAAAAATAACACAGATCCTTTAAAACTGAAATTAAATGAAAACAATTATAACCCTTAGTAGTTTCCTAATCTCAATATTATTGATGAGTTTTTCCCATCCCACAACATCAAACAACGCAGAAGCAAAAGAAATAATGAGCATAGAAAAACAAGACAGCCTATTAAGACATGTAGTATTGTTTAAATTTAAGGAAGAAACTTCCCCAGAAGACATTGCAAAGGTAGAAGTCGCTTTTTCAGAATTACCTAATAAAATCCCTCAGATTAAGGGTTACGAATGGGGACTTAACAACAGTCCAGAAGGACTCAACAAAGGCCTTACGCATTGCTTCTTCCTTACTTTCAGCAGCGAGGAAGATCGGGACATATATTTACCACACCCAGACCATAAAGCCTTTGGCGCCATTATAACCCCTCACCTAGACGATGTGGTAGTAGTTGATTATTGGGCAAAATAATATGATATACTCATTAGAAAAAGGGAACCAGTTAAAGTTTTCCCTATTGATTGTACTTTTTAAGTATAGCCTTATTTATTCGTTTTATTAAACTAGGTCCTTCATAAACAAAACCTGTCCATAATTGAATTAGGTCTGCACCGGCTTCTAACTTTTCCAAGGCATCTTCCGGAGAATGAATTCCCCCAACCCCTATAATAGGGAATGCCTTGTTACTTTTTTCTGATAAAAACCGAATTACTTCCGTACTCCGCTTTGTTAAAGGTTTTCCACTAACCCCACCATTTTCTTTAACAACGCTTGGTGCCGATTTTAGATTATCCCTAGAAATAGTAGTATTTGTAGCTATTACCCCATCAATAGCAGTTACTTCAACTATATCAATAATGTCTAATAACTGAGCATCGGTTAAGTCTGGAGCAATTTTTAATAAGATAGGTCGCTCTTTGGTTTTCCTGTTCTTGGCTAACGTTTCATTCTCCGTTTTTAGTGCCTTTAGAAGGGCCGTTAAAGGCTCTTTATCCTGCAATTCCCGTAATCCAGGAGTATTTGGAGAACTTACATTCACCACAAAATAATCCACATCATTAAACAATGCCTCTAAACAGATTAGGTAATCCTTTACAGCCAGATTATTAGGAGTCAATTTATTTTTACCGATATTCCCACCAATCAAAACACGATGTGATTTTCGCAAATTCTTAACCGCTTCTTCTACCCCTAAATTATTAAACCCCATTCTATTGATGATCGCCTGATCATCTTTTAAACGGAATAGTCTTTTTTTAGGGTTGCCTTCCTGTGGTTTTGGAGTGAGGGTACCTATTTCTACAAACCCAAATCCAAAATCGGACAATTCGTTATATAGTTGGGCATTCTTATCAAAACCAGCAGCTAGACCAATTGGGTTTTTAAAGGTTAACCCAAATAAGTTACGCTCTAGCCTAGAATCGTTAATAGTATAGATACCTCTAAATAAACCGGAGAGACCAATTTTGGAACAAAAACGAACCATATTAAAGGTAAGATGGTGTACTTTTTCTGGATCTAATTGAAATAAAAGAGGCCTAATGATATTTTTATACATACAAACGAATTTGCGCAAAAATACAAACTACCTCAAGTAAAAACCCGTATTTACCCTTAAATTATTAACAGGCCCATTGGATAATTAATTTATAGGTTTCTCTATTGGCTGCCTAGCTACTTCTCTGCAAAGAGAAAGGTATCTTTCATATTGTTTTTCATTAAATAAAGCGAGTAACTTACGGTCGTATTTATTAAAAAGTGCTTTTATTTTCTCCTCTATAAGTTGGTGCTTAACCCCCAAGACCTTTAACTCTTCTGGTGTATTTTGTGGGTGACTTTCAAATAACTTCTCTCTTTCTTCATCCAAGAGTTTCATCTCTACATTCACTGCCGACTGAAATTCTTCCAATTTAGTCTTCTGCTCCGCATTTAACTGAAACACTTGAATTACGGTATCTGTATTGGTAATCCCAATACCCAAACTACAATTTTGTTGCGCATTTACAGAACACAAAAACCCAAGTCCTGCTAGGAACGAAAAAAATATATTTCTAAACATTATTAATAACTTTTAAGTACTGTGAATATACAACAGAAATTATGCCTTAAAATTATACCCTGGCTTGCATTTTTAAATTTTTAAACCAAAAGACCAATTTTCTTACCGCTCAATGAATAAAGTATAATCATTCTATATGAGCATACCATCCCAACGTATTGGCCCATTTAAACTATAACACCTAAAAAATGGTATTCCCATAAATCCAAATAAACCGTACTTTTGAAAAAAAATATCATTATGCAACATATTATTGACCGATTTATAAGCTATATCACTATCGATACTCAAAGTGACCCTAACTCCGATTCCACTCCAAGTACTGAGAAACAATGGGATTTAGCGCATAAGTTAGTAGAGGAATTGAAAGAAATTGGGATGAAAGATGTGGTCATAGATGAGAATGCCTACATCATGGCTACCCTTCCTAGTAATATGGACAAAGAAGTACCTACTATAGGGTTTATTGCCCATTTTGATACCTCTCCAGATTTTTCTGGTAACAATGTGAATCCCCAAATCATTAAAAATTATGATGGTGGCGATATTACTTTAAACAAAGAAGAAAACATAGTGCTTTCCCCAAGTTATTTTGAAGACTTATTACAGTACAAAGGCAACACTTTAATCACTACGGATGGCACCACCTTATTAGGAGCTGACGATAAGGCCGGAATAACGGAGATTGTAACCGCTATGGAGCATTTAATAAAGCATCCAGAGATTAAGCACGGAAAAATTAGAGTTGGTTTCACCCCTGATGAAGAAATAGGAAGAGGTGCTCATAAATTTGATGTTGCTGCTTTTGGAGCTGATTGGGCTTATACAATGGACGGGAGTCAAATTGGAGAACTAGAATATGAGAATTTCAATGCTGCTGGAGCCAAGATAAGTATTGGCGGAAAGAGCGTACACCCAGGATATGCTATTGGAAAAATGGTCAATGCAGTACTGATAGCTAACGACTTTATCAGTATGTTACCCCAAGATGAAGTGCCACAAAAAACCACAGGCAGGGAAGGATTTTTTCATGTACATCACCTGAGCGGAGAAATAGAACATGCAGAGATAGAATTGATCGTAAGAGACCACGACCTAGAAAAATTCAATCAGCGCAAGGCCTTATTACAGGAAATCACTGATAAATTAAATGAGACTTACGGACCTTACGTCACCCTGGAAATTAAAGACCAATACTTTAATATGAGGGAAAAAATAGAACCAGTAATGCATATTGTAGATATTGCTGAGAAAGCAATGAAGTCCTTAAACATCGCCCCAATTATTAAACCTATTAGGGGAGGCACAGATGGATCTCAATTGAGCTTTATGGGCTTACCATGTCCTAATATATTTGCAGGAGGGCATAATTTTCACGGTAAATATGAATATGTGCCTGTAGAAAGCATGCAGAAAGCGGTTGATGTGATTGTGAAAATTTGTGAACTTACTGGAAATCTTAACTTTGATGCCGAAAACAAAATTAGTTAAACGTATTTAATAGCCATAATCCCTTAAAATGAAAAACTCAGAAAAAATTGAAGCTTATTACGAAAAAGAGCAGCCTTTTAAACCTGGGGTTTCTATTTTAAGGGAACTAGCACTAAAAACCGAATTAATAGAGGATTTTAAATGGGGCTGTCCCGTTTATACTATAGATAACAAAAATGTAATTGGCATTTTAGCTTTTAAAAGCTATTTTGGAATATGGTTTTTTAACGGGGCGTTCCTATCCGATCCTAAAAAGGTTTTAGAAAATGTACAAGAAGGAAAGACCAAGGCCATGCGGCATTGGAAGTTTACTTCTGTTACGGATATAGATAAAGCCACAATACTTGCTTACTTAGAAGAAGCTGTTAGCAACCAGAAAAAAGGAAAGGTCCTCATCCCCGAAAAGAAGAAGACCTTTAAAATTCCTCATCAGTTACAAGTAGCATTTGATACCATCCCAAAGCTAAAGGATAGCTTCAAGAAGCTTGCCCCGTACAAACAAAGACAATATTGCGAGTACATAGCAGAGGCTAAACAAGAAAAAACCAAGCAAAGCCGTTTAGAAAAATGCATCCCTTTAATATTAAAAGAAATGGGCTTGCATGATAAGTATCGTTAGTATTATAAGTTATTGCCACAAACCCCTATCGATAAACACTTGTCTTAAAAATCTTGAATTAAAGAATTAGCAAAGCACACCTTTATCCTTACAGGTTCAAATTCTGGGCAATTCCCATCCATTATGATAGTGCGCTTTTATCAAGGAATTTGCATCATTATTAGAAAACAGGTTCGAATTCTGATCCCAATATATTCGGTTTCCAGTTTTAAAAGCTACATTTCCCATGTGGCAAACCATAGCTGCATCATAACCGATTTGTAAAGGGGCTTTTAATAGGGAAGCATCCCTTGATTTTACTGACTCAATAAAATTTAATGTATGATTATCTAAACCACTCCCCTGATTTTGCTGCAAGGGCACACTTTCCATTCTATCTTTTTCCGCAATTACCTCCCAACCATTTCTATCTAGTACTAGGGTTCCATTATTCCCTATAAAAGATATACCGTGATTACGACCATAATTACCGCCATCAATTCCTGTAGCATGTTCCCATAAAATAGAAAAATCATCGTATTCATATACAGTTTGGAGGGTGTCTGGTGTTTCAGCAGCATCGTTTGGATACGCAAATTTCCCTCCTAAAGCCATTACAGATTTGGGGGTATTGGCTTTCATTCCATATAAGGCATAATCCATTAGATGCACACCCCAATCTGTCATTAAGCCCCCAGCATAATCCCAATACCATCTAAAATTAAAATGAAACCGATTAGCATTAAAGGGTCTTTTTGGAGCCGGACCCAACCACATATCATAATCTACTCCGGCCGGCGCTTCCGTATCTGGCAAAACGGGAATTGATTTCATCCACCCTTGATACGCCCAGGCTTTTGCCAGCCGTATCTGACCTAATTTTCCAGAGTGCACAAAATTTATGGCATCTACAAAGTGTGGCTGACTCCTTTGCCATTGCCCTATTTGCACCATTCGATCACTAGTTTGAGAGGCTTGGAGCATTAAATTACATTCCTCCATAGAATTAGCTAAGGGTTTTTCACAGTAGACATCTTTACCTGCATTTAAAGAATCTGCCAGTTGCAAGCAATGCCAATGATCTGGAGTTCCAATAATGACTACATCAATATCTTTATTCTCTAATAGTTTCCTATAATCCTTATAAAGAATCGGCTTATTAAAACCAGCTTTTTGTAAATCAGCAGTTCTCTTTTGCAGCACTCCATCATCTACATCACAAAGACCTACTATCTGCACCTCGCTAATTTTCAGCATAGAAGACAGGTCACTAAAGCCCATCCCCTTACACCCTATTAAGCCTACCCCAATTTGATCATTAGGGCTAACTTTTTTCCTCATTGCCGCTAACAAATCCAAAGGAAAAAGGAAGGTAGCACCGGCTCCCATAGCCATCAGTGAACTATTTTTAATGAACTTTCTTCTATTATGTATCATAGTCTGTTGGTATTTAGTTACCATGAAGATACAAAATAGGCACAAAAAAAGCATCAACTGTTAGGCTGATGCTTTTGTAAGTATAGTTGCAGGAAAAATTATTTCTTCTCTGGCTCGTTCAATTTCTTACTCATTTCCATGGAAATAGCAGAACGATCAAATTTTATTTTTCCGGCCATGGTTTCAATTACACAGGAAAAATCCTTATCGTTTAGATCGGCAATTTTACCGTGCATACCACTTTTAGTAACTACTCTATCGCCTCTTTTTAATTCGGCAGCAAATTTCTTCTCTTGCTTATTTCTTTTTCTCTGTGGGGCGATCATAAAAAAATACACCACTACAAACATTAAGATAAGCGGAAGAAATGGATATTGTTCTAACATAATTTTAATTATACTTATTTAACCGGACCTACTGGGCCAGCTCCTTTTGGAGTTATAAATGCTTTAATTCTAAGAGTCTCATTCCCCTTACTAGTATTGGTAACCACGTTTATGGTTTTGGTAATCTGGTTTTGCCCTGCACCGTTAAATTTCACCAACATCTCTCCAGTTTCCCCAGGTAAAATTGGTGTGTTTTTAGGATATTCAGGTACAGTACATCCGCAGCTACTAGTTGCATCGGTAATGATTAATGGACCCTCTCCAGTATTTTTAAAGGTAAAAATAGTCTCTTGGGGGGCGTTTTGTTCAATAGTACCAAAATCGTGCTCTACCTTATCGAATTCCATTACTGGAACTTTTTTAGCAGCAGCATCTCTTTCCGCAGCTACTTCTACATTTGCAACGTTGATTTTGCTCGATGCAGCTTCCTTACAAGAAGTCAACGCAAGAACAGAAACAAAGCTAAGGGTAAAGAAAATTCTTTTCATGATCTAAATTTTTAATTTGGCCAAAATTAAGGAATATTTTTTTACAATAAGCCCCTACCCAATTTATTTAGCTTTCCGTCCTCTTTATATTCTCTTACCAATTTATCTAAAACCCCGTTTATAAAAATACTACTCTTAGGGGTAGAGTATTCTTTGGCAATCTCCAAAAACTCATTAATAGTAACCTTTTCGGGAATAGAAGGGAAGTTTAGCAGTTCACATATTGCCATTTTTAATAAGATTGCATCAATATCAGCAATACGGTCTTTATCCCAATTAGGCGTTTTTCCCTCAATCTCCTTTTCCCATTTGGCATTGTTTAAAAGAGTCTTGGTCAATAGACGCTTAGCATACTGCATATCCTCCTCATCTTTTAACAATTCTGGCAAGAAATAAGATGGAACACTGTCTGCCTTAACTTTTTTCATCAATTTTAAGAGAAAGGTATTTACAATAGGAATATCATCTACCCAAGTAAGTTTATCATCTTCAAAATAATCGTAAATCTTCTCGTTTGGTGCAATAATATCTCGGAATATCCCTATGATTAGTTTTTTATCCTCTTCATAAGAACTCTGTGGATTGGTCATATATTTAGCATAAAGATCACGTTCCATCATCTCTTTATAGATGATTTTTACGTACTCTTCATTTAAATACCAATTATTTAACTTTCGCCTATTTAACTCGTCCTGTAACGCAACGTTATTGGAGATTTGCAAAAGAACCTTATTATTTATAAATTTTTCCTTGTTAGGATAGTTGTCTGAAGCGTTTGCTAGATATCTTTTTGAAGATAGCTGCTCTTGTTCCTTGGCCCTTTCATGTAATTCTATAAACAAGCTTAACATTAAAAGGTAAAGCGTATACATATTATCTATGCTTGCTTTTAAAAATTTTTCTTGTTTATCAAGGGAATCATCCTTTGATTGGGTCAACGCATAGATACATTGCATAACTTTAACCCTAATGTGCCTTCTTGTGAGCATTTTTAAAGAACTTTAATGAAATAATTAAATTTTCGGATACAAAAGTAGTATTATATTTTTTAACCATAACAACGTTTTGAAGTATTATCTTATGCTTATTATAACTTTTGGTTTAGATACAAAAAACTATCTTTGACAAATTACTATTACTTAACAAGATATTCCCGTCTCGGCTCGGATGAAAGAACTAAAACATCTAAATAAATATTTTAAGAAATACGGATTAAAACTGCTCATTGGCATTTTCATCACCATTATAGCACGCGTATTCCAATTAGTAATGCCTTCCTATGTAAATAAATCCATAGAAGTGGCAGAAAACTATCTTAAAAATGAAATTATACTTACGGAAGCCAAAGAATTGCTTTTAGAATATATCCTTATTATAGTGGGTGCTGCACTCCTATCCGGATTTTTCACTTTTTTAATGCGGCAGACCATAATAAATATTTCTAGATATATTGAGTATGATTTAAAAAATGAGGTATTTGATCACTATCAATCACTAAGTCTCAATTTTTATAAAAAACATAGGACAGGGGATTTAATGAATAGGATAAGTGAAGATGTAAATCAAGTGCGACTTTATGGTGGTCCTGCAATTATGTATGGAATTCAGACCCTCACTTTATTTGCATGTCTGGTACCACTTATGTTTATAAAAGCACCTACTTTGGCCATGTACGCCCTTTTACCTTTACCTATTTTATCTGTTCTAATTTATCAGATCAGTAAAATCATCCATAGGCGCAGTACTATAGTGCAGGAATTTCTCTCTACTTTATCCACTTTTACCCAAGAATCCTTTTCTGGAGTATCTGTCATTAAGGCCTATGCTTTAGAGCCCAAGATAAACAATGAATTGGAGGCTCTGGCTCTAGAAGGAAAAGATAAAAGTATGGCATTGGCAAAAGTAAATGCCTGGTTTTTTCCCTTAATGATTCTTTTAATCGGTATCAGCAACATCTTTGTAATCTATATTGGAGGACAACAATATATCAAGGGAGAAATAGAGTCAATCGGAATAATTGCAGAATTTATCCTATATGTAAATATGCTAACGTGGCCCGTAGCTGTTGTAGGATGGGTAACTTCTATAGTACAAAGGGCAGAAGCCTCACAAAAAAGAATTAACCAGTTTTTACAAGAAAAACCTAGTATCGTCAATACCGTTAAAGAGAAAAGTGAAATCAACGGAAAGATAGAATTCAAAAATGTAACCTTCACTTATGAAGACACTAATATTGTAGCCTTAAAAAATATTTCTTTTACCATTAATAAAGGAGAAACAGTAGCCATCTTAGGAAAAACAGGTTCTGGTAAGTCCACCATCCTAGACCTAATCGCTAGGTTATATGATATTGATTCGGGTGAAATCCTAATAGACGACACACCTATTAAGGAGTTAAATTTAAATAGTTTGCGAAAAGCTATAGGAGCCGTACCTCAAGATGCTTTTCTGTTTTCAGATTCTATTAAGAACAATATAAAATTTGGAAAACAAGAGTCTACTGATGAGGAAATTATAGCGGTGGCTAAAAAGGCAGTGGTGCATGAAAATATAATGGGCTTTAATAAGCAATATGAAACCGTATTAGGCGAAAGGGGAATTACCTTAAGTGGGGGACAAAAACAAAGGGTCTCCATTGCAAGAGCCCTATTAAAAGATCCTAAAATTTATCTTTTTGACGATTGCCTGTCGGCCGTTGATACCGAAACCGAAGAGGAAATTCTAAATCAACTTAAAAAAGAATCCGAAAATAAAACCACCCTAATTGTAAGTCATAGAGTGTCCTCAGCGAAAAATGCGGACAGAATTTTAGTGCTAGAAAGTGGGAAATTACTACAAGAAGGAACCCATGAAGAATTGAATTCCAAGGAGGGGTACTACAAAGAACTCTATGCCAATCAACTTTCTGAGAAAGAAAAATAGAAAATTGTTGTCCAATTAGGTTTTTTTTCACACTTTTGACAGATATACTTATGTAAAACAACTATAGATTAGACGAAAATGAGCGAAAAAGATTTAATGGATCAAGAAGAGATTTACTCGAAAGTATTACGGGCGGGAAGAAGGACTTACTTTTTCGATGTTAGGAGTACCAAAGCAGGGGATTATTACTTAACCATTACTGAAAGTAAGAAGTTTACCCACGATGATGGTTCCTTCCATTATAAAAAACATAAAATTTACCTATACAAAGAAGATTTTGCTGCCTTTAAGGATAATTTAGACGAAATGATGACTTACATTATTGATGCTAAAGGAGAGGAAGTAATTTCTGAGCGTCACCAGAGAGACTATAAAAAGGAAGAATTTGACGACAACAATACCCCCTCTACTGATAGCTTTACTGACGTAAGTTTTGATGATATTTAATTTTTAATTTACAGAATAAGATATAACGGCTCCTACATATTGGGGCCGTTTTGCTTTTTAAAACATCGTAAAACCATATATCCCAACTATGAGAATCTTTCTATTTGCATTATTAGTGGTGTTCTCCCATAGCATACACAGTCAAGAAACTACATCCCTAGATTATTACCTACCACAAAACGTAAGTTATAACCCCAACATCCCTAAGCCTAAAGATATTATTGGTCACGAAGTTGGAGAATGGCACGTTACCCATGACAAGCTACTTTTTTATATGCAGACGTTAGCGGAAGCTAGTGATAGAATCTCTTTAGAGCAAAGAGGTACTACCTACGAAGGCAGGCCACTAATCTTATTAACTATAACTTCTGCAGTTAATCACAGTAACATAGATCAAATAAGAAAAGACCATATTCGGTTAACAGAAACGGGCTCAGATGCTCTTATTTTAGAAGACATGCCTATTGTAGTTTACCAAGGATTCTCCATCCATGGGAATGAACCTAGTGGCTCCAATGCTGCGTTAGCGTATGCTTACTATTTGGCTGCTGCCAATGGCCCCGAAATTGAGGAAACTCTAAACAATACAATTGTTTTATTGGATCCTTCTTATAATCCGGATGGTTTGCAGCGTTTTGCATATTGGGCTAACACCAACAAGGGAAAAAATTTGGTGTCTGATGTTAACGAAAGAGAGTTTCATGAGGTTTGGCCTGGCGGGCGTACCAATCATTATTGGTTTGACATGAATCGGGATTGGCTGCCTGTACAATTACCCGAAAGTAGGGCTAGAATTGCAAGTTTTCATAAGTGGATGCCCAACATTCTTACCGATCATCATGAAATGGGCACAAACTCCACTTTCTTTTTTCAACCTGGGGTACCAAGTAGAGTCCACCCCCTAACCCCAAAGACAAATCAGGAATTAACCACTGAAATAGCTACTTACCACGCCAAAGCGTTGGATAACATTGGTTCCTTTTACTATTCTGAAGAGCGTTTTGATGATTACTTCTACGGCAAGGGATCTACCTTCCCTGATATTAATGGAAGTATCGGTATTTTGTTTGAACAAGCCAGTTCACGTGGCCATGCACAAGACTCAGACAATGGATTGCTCACTTTTCCCTTTACCATTCGAAACCAGTTTACCACCGCACTATCTACCATAAAAGCGGCTAGGAATATGCGGACTAAAATTCTTGGCTATCAACGCCAGTTTTACCAAGAAGTTAAATCTGAAAATAGCAAGAATAAAGTAAAAGGTATTGTTTTTGGAGACAGTAAAGATGCTGCTAAAACATGGCATTTGGCAGAAATATTGAACTTACATCACATAAAGTTCCATGAGCTTTCCAAGGATATTTCCGTTAGTGGAAAATCCTTTAAAAAAGGCTACAGTTATTTTATCCCTACAGATCAAAAAAATGCAAGGCTTGTTAAAGCCATGTTTGAAAAGAGAACCACTTCTAACGATAGTATTTTCTATGACGTATCTGCATGGACATTCCCTTTAGCATTTAATTTAGATTATGCCGAAATAAACTCCACCTCAGCAGCGGGAGATTTAGTAACAGAACTCGCACCTATATCTGCAAAAGTAGATGAGCAAAGCTCCTATGCCTATTTATTTGATTGGAATGAATACTACACTCCTAAAGCTTTAAACAAAATTCTAAACAAAGGGCTTCGGGCTAAAGTAGGTAAAACGCCATTCACCGTAGAAGGGAAAAGTTTTGACTATGGTGCAATTATGATTCCTGTTCAAAACCAACAGCTAAATCCCGCTGATTTATTCAACTTCCTTAATTCTGTAGCTAAAGAGAGTAAGGTTCCCATGTTTGCCGTAGGCACAGGTCATGCTATTGGAATAGATTTGGGGAGCAGTGATTTTATTCCCTTAGAAAAGCAGCGCGTGGCACTTTTAGTAGGAAGTGGAGTTACTTCCTATGACGCAGGAGAATTTTGGCATTTGTTAGATCAACGGTACGATTTCAGCCTTACCAAAATAGACACCGATTATTTTAACAACGTAGACCTATCTGTTTACACATCCATAGTTATCCCCAACAAGAGTAGGGGTCGTTTCTTAGACGAAAAAGGAACAGAAAAATTAAAACAATGGGTAAATAATGGAGGGACCCTTATCGGTTATCGCAATATGGCCAATTGGTTTTCGAAGAATGGAATCATGAAATTAAATTTTAAAAAGGATACGTTAGTCGCTAAAAATATATCCTACGAACAAAAAAGTGACTTCCTAGGCGCGCAGGTCACGGGAGGAGCTATTTTTAAGGCAAAATTAGACCGTAGTCACCCAATAAATTTTGGACATAAAAACAACCATATTCCTTTATTTAGAAACACCAATATTTATATAGAACCAGACGAAAACAGTTATAATAACCCTATACAATATACACAAGACCCACTTTTAAGCGGTTATATTTCTGATAAAAACCTGAAAATAATAAAAAATAGCGTGCCCTTTCAAGTACAACGTTCAGGTAAGGGACGAGTTATTATTTTTACGGATAATACAAATTTTAGAGCCTTCTGGTTTGGAACTAATAAATTAGTAATGAATGCTATTTTTTTCAGTAAGATGATGTAACAAGCATCGTTAACCGAATAATTAGGGTCGCTTTTTTATTAAGAAATATAAAGAGCGACTCTTTTTATTTAGAAAATACTGGAGCCAATAGTTTCACCCAAATCAGATTAAGCATCATATGAACTACTAGCACGAAAAGAGCCCAGGTATAACTCAAAACATAGGTTAAGATTAAGGCTAGAAGAAGATAGAAAATGGGATAAAATAGGAGAAACACCATAAACCTCACCGTACTCAAAAATTCCAGCTCCCCCACCTTTGGCCTAATAACCTTGGTCCAAATTAAGAAAATTGGGAGGTTAATTATATTGAATAACACCTTTCCAACACCATAAACTTTAGACCACCTATTGCCCTCTAAGTCAACAGGCTTTGAGTTTAAATCATAACTGGACACCATCTTATTAGCAACTTCAGGGTCTAAAAAGTCTATTCCATTTACCTTTAAATAAGAGACTATATCATCATACTCCTTCTCATCATCTATATGCGTGGTAAGCGTAGTTAATTCTTGGTGAACCACTCTTTTTAAGCTATTTACAGAATCTATTATTGCATCTTTATCATAATAATTTAGCAGCTGTATATCTGTACCGTAGCAGACCGTCACCTTATCTGGAAAGGCAGCCGCCTTCTTATAATTTATCCCTATTGGGACCAAACGAACATCCAATTGGGGATTATCATCCAAAGCGGCAAACAAAAATCGGGTAAACCCTTTACTCAAGGGGCGTACTTTCCGTTTTAAGGAATGGTTGCCTTCCGGAAATATTAGTATAGCCTCTCCCCTCTGCAATAACTTGCTGCAACGTTGAAAAATCGCTTCATTATATTTTAAAGCTTCCTTACCGTCTCGTATCCTATAAATAGGAATCATCTGCAGATAATTAAAAAACATTTTAAGAATAGGATTTCTAAAAACATCAGACCTAGTAAGAAAATAAATCTTTTTTGGACTATGGGTGGCCACCAACAAGGCATCTAAAAGTGCATTCTGATGATTTGCTAAAAAAAGAAGTGGCTTATTTTTAGGAACTTGCCCAATCCCCCTAATCGATATCTTGGAAAAGTACATCCATAGTGACATTTTTATCCATGCCCATAAAAGAAGATACCCAAACTTTCTCATACCAATTCTTCTGTATCTACCTTCTTTAAAGGTTTAAAGCTCCAAAAACTAGCTACTACCAATCCGGATACTATATGCCATATTCCCCAAAAAGCGGCAAGAAGAGCCATCCCCCCCATTCCATCAAAAAAAGTAAAGATCAATAGCAGCCCTAGACCAGAGTTTTGTATTCCCGTTTCTATGGCTAGGGTTCTTTTATTAGTTTGAGAAAGCCCCATTACGTTAGCTAGTGAATAACCGGTAACAAAAGCCAAAAGATTATGGATAACTACAATCCAAAATACATAAACCACATAATCCATAAATATATCGCGGTTATTGTATAAGGCCACAAATATTAAGATTACAAAAAATAGTATAGAGACAATTTTTAGAATTTTGGCAAGTTTAGATGCTAATTGGGGTTTTAAATGGTTTAAGGACATTCCCAAAACCAAGGGTAAGCCAAGCAATAAGGCCACCAACTTCACCATTTCCCAAGGTGAAATGGCCACCTCTTTTAAAATTACTGAAGTTGGCTCATAAAATGAGCCCCAAACTTGAAGGTTAAGTGGTGTCATAACCACTGCCAATAGGGTTGCTACCGCTGTTAAACTTACAGACAAAGCCGAATTTCCTTTGGCGATATGAGTAATAAAGTTAGAAATATTGCCACCTGGGCATGCAGCAACCATAAACATTCCTAGGGCAATACTAGGAATAGGAGTAATTAACAACACTAAAAGAAAAGTAACAGCCGGCAATAATACAAACTGACTTAACATTCCAACAAGAAGAGGTTTTGGTTGGAGCCACAGGCGTTTAAAATCGTTTACAGAAATATCTAGGGCTATTCCGAACATTACCAATCCCAATGCAATATTCATTACCCAAAGCGATTGCTCGGTAAAGTCTATGTGTAAACTATCTATTGTGCTAACTGTCAAGTATTAGGAAATTTTAAGCCCGTTAATGACCTTGGATTCTGGTTGCAACAATACCACGTCGCTCCCATCAACAGCACCCAATATAAGACATTCACTCATAAAATTAGCAATTTGTTTCTTTGGAAAATTCACCACAGCAACAACTTGCTTCCCTACTAATTGCTCCGGGGTGTATCTTAAAGTAATTTGCGCTGATGTTTTCTTCACACCAAGCTCAGGACCAAAATCGACCCAAATTTTATATGATGGGTTCTTAGCTTCCGGAAAATCTGTAATCTCTGTAATAGTCCCCACCCTCATTTCTATTTTGGTGAAATCTGCCCAATTTATAGTTTCATTCATTTATTAATGTTTTGTAAATTCACAACCTTAGTTATAGTGTAACTTATACCTCTTTCATTTATTATACCCTTCCATTTTATTACCAAGAGAAGTTCCACTTTATAGGAATCATAAGTATACAAATTAAAATTATTTTCCACAGGCACATCTATCAACTTTTTATTGGCTTCTCTACAATCGAATTAGTTTTCACCTCTAGTAAAATAAGCCACTGTTTTAATAGTCTTGTTGACTACTTTACCTTTTAGTGTTATAAGCAGTCGTTTTTAAATGCGATTAAATTTGATTACTTTTATCGTATTACCTAATTTTTTAATAAAGTATACAATTCATGGCAAATACCCCTAGCAATATGCTGCCTTTAGGCACTGTTGCACCAGATTTTAAATTATTAGACCCCACCCTAAACAAAGATTGTTCCCTACAAGATTATAAGGGAGTAAAGGGAACAGTAATTATGTTTATTTGTAATCATTGTCCGTTTGTTAAGCATATTAACCCCGAACTTTCTAAAACGGCAATTGAATTTAAACCCTTAGGGATTTCTTTTATTGCAATTTCTAGTAACGATGTAGAAAAATATCCAAAAGATTCTCCAGAATTGATGAAGTTGGTAAGCAAGGAACAAAATTACACCTTTCCTTACCTTTACGACGAAACACAAGAGGTAGCTAAAGCTTATGATGCTGCCTGCACTCCTGATTTTTATTTATTTGATGCAGATTTAAAACTGGTATATCGGGGACAGTTTGATAATTCTAGACCTGGAAATGGATTAGCGGTTACTGGAGAAGACTTAAAGGATGCTATGAACAACCTACTCCAAGGAGCAAAAATTAATCCTATCCAAAAGCCTAGTTTAGGATGTAACATTAAATGGAAAGAGAATTAATAGAACATAATTCGGCATATCCCTTTTATTTAACCTATGTTTTTATGGTACAGGATCTATATTTTTATAGCAAGAAGGAGTATTTTGACCTGATATAAGTGTAAGTCTCGTCTACTTTTCAATCTTAATAAGAATTAGTTTCATACTTTATTTTATGAAGCATATGAAAAATCCCTTAACAAACCCCCTTAGCTATACTTTCAATTAATGTTATCCTAAATAGGAAAACATAAAATGCGAGAAATGGAATTTAAACATAGAAATATACAGTTTTTAAAAGGGATTAGAAATTCTAGGAAATATAGCTAAAAGCAAGCTTAAGTTACTCGTACTTTTCACAGAGCCTGATTAATTTTTAATACTTTTTTAACCTTTTTAAAAAGTGGATTCAATAATAATCTACTAATTTTATAGGATATTAATTTTAACCAAAAAAACCAGTAAAAATGGCTACAATAAGATTGGGTGATTTAGCCCCTGACTTTACAGCGGACAGTTCCGTTGGAATGATTAATTTATATGACTATTTAGGTGATTCATGGGGGATTCTTTTCTCTCATCCTGCCGATTTCACCCCTGTATGTACTACGGAATTGGGTGCAGCTGCAAATTTCAAGGATGAATTTGACAAGCGTAATGTAAAAATGATTGCACTTAGTGTAGACAGTGCAGCTTCACACGCAGAGTGGATTAAAGATATTAACGAGACTCAAAACACTACTGTTAATTTTCCAATTATTGCAGACGAGGATAAGAAAGTCTCTACTTTATATGATATGATTCACCCTAATGCCGATAGCAATTTAACTGTTCGTTCGGTATATATTATTGCACCAGACAAAACAGTAAAATTAACACTTACCTACCCTGCTTCTACAGGCCGTAATTTCCACGAACTGTTAAGAGTAATAGATTCACTTCAATTAACTGAGTACCATAAAGTGGCTACTCCAGCAGACTGGAAGCACGGTGAAAAAGTAGTAGTAAGTCCGGCAATTAACACTGAGGATGCTAAAAAAATGTTCCCAAAAGGAGTTGAGGAAATTAAGCCTTACTTAAGACTTACCCCACAACCAAATGTATAACATCGTTTATTAATCATTTAGATGTTTTACACATCAAATGATCTATAAATACTCAGACGTTTAGATCAATAATTATACGTCTTGGTTAGCACATATTAACAACAAAGCCTTTAGATTTCTGAAGGCTTTGTCTTTTTTAAAAAAAGAACTTCATTTACAAGTTGGCCATAATGATATTATATAAGCGACTCGTATAGCCGAAGTTGGACCTTTATTTTCATTATTATTTATAAGCTGTAAGTAATTTCTGAACTACATATTGTAGCCGTTTAAATTTACTTTAAAAACACCTATTTCACTATTGAATACTACCACAAACCTATCTAAATGGGCTTATAACAACGAAACTTCAGATTTAAAAAAATAGATTTTAATAGAGTAAAATCATAATTTTTAACAGAAATAAGGAGGAGAAATAAATATAACTATCAAAAAACCACTGTGTTAAAAAATTATATCCTATATTTGTCTCAATATAATTTTTTTAATTTTTTATAATGAATAAAGGAACAGTAAAATTCTTCAACGATTCCAAAGGTTATGGTTTTATCACTGAAGATGGATCAAGCGAAGATCACTTTGTACACATTTCTGGTTTAATCGATGAAATTCGTGAAGGTGATGTTGTAGAATTTGAACTACAACAAGGTAAAAAAGGATTGAACGCGGTTAACGTGAAAGTGATTTAATAATTACGATACAACTTTTTTTTAAAGATAGAACCCGTCCCCTAGGATGGGTTTTTTTATATCCATTCTCCAATAATAATTAAAATTAGTACACAAATTGTTTTTCTTCCCCTCTAAGAATGGCTGTTTTATAGGAAAATACACCTATTTACGTAATACTTCCTTTTTTAACGCAACCTATTAATCTTATTTGCATCTACCATAATATAGTAACAGCCCCCGCTTAAAACGTTTTTAATATGACTACTTTTATCACTATTTTATTATCGTTATTGGTAATCAATATAGCATTGCTATTATTGAGCCTAAATAAGCCTAAAGAGCAATAATTAGAAACAGAATGGTCCTATCCTTTATCTATTAAAATAGTTGGGTTAGCATTTCTACAAAGCTGCACTGACTTATAGTAAAATTAACGTCAGTTTAAAAAATAAAAAGGCCCTATCAACTAGGGCCTTTTATATTATACTCTTTTCGAGTGAGGATTTAGCAATTAAATCACTAATAAAACTAAATGAGTATTCTAGTAGCTTATTAGATTAACTAATCCCCATAAGTTCTACGTCGAAAACAAGGATTGCATTTGGTGGAATAACACCTCCAGCACCAGCACTTCCATAAGCTAGGTGAGATGGGATAACAAATCTTGCTTTATCACCAACCTGTAAAAGCTGAATACCTTCATCCCATCCTGGGATTACCTGTCCCACTCCTAATTGAAAGGTAATAGGTTCTTTTCTCTTATAGGAAGAATCAAAAACCTGTCCACTTAAAAGCGCACCCTCATAATGAACGGATACATTCTCACCAGTTTTTGGCTTTGCTCCGTTACCTTTTTGGATTATCTTATACCTAAGTCCACTTTCAGTTTCGTCAAAACCAGCCGCCACTTTATCCAATTCAGCAGCCATACGTTTTTTTTCTTCTGCCAATCTTTTTTCTCTAGAGCCTTCAAAGGTTCTAAAAGCTTCTACTGCATTCCAATTTTGAGCATCGGCTCCTACTCTTTCTATGGTTAAGGTTTCTATTTTGTCTCCTTGTGCAATACTATCAACTATATCCTGTCCTTCTACAACATGACCAAAAACGGTATGCTTGTTATCTAACCAAGGTGTAGCTACATGGGTAATAAAGAATTGTGTACCGTTAGTACCAGGTCCTGCATTGGCCATAGAAAGAACCCCTGGTCCATCATGGGTAAGCTCTGGATGAAACTCATCATCAAACTTATAACCACCGTCACCGGTTCCTGTTCCCAATGGACATCCACCTTGAATCATGAAATCTGGAATAACTCTATGGAATTTTAACCCATCATAATAAGGTTTTCCTTGTGGTCTAACACTATTTTCCAAGGTACCTTCTGCCAAAGCCACGAAGTTCCCTACAGTTCCTGGAGTTTTATCATGTGTTAGTTTAACTAGTATCTCTCCTTTCGAAGTATTGAATTTTGCATATATTCCGTCTTGCATATCACTGTTTTTTTATGAGGGACAAAGGTAGTATTTTGTTTTGTAGTATAAAACAGTTCCTGTTTTCAAAACTTCCTAATCTATCGCCAAAAAAAAAGGGAGCTTTAAAAGCTCCCTTAATCATTTTAATCTTCAGAATTATTACCAAATTCTAACCCTTTTTTCTGGTTCCAAATACATGGCGTCTCCCGGCTGAATATCAAAAGCTTCATAAAAAGCATCTATATTCAACAAAGGCTGAGTTGCTCTGTATCTCCCTGGGGAATGCGGATCTGTTCTCACCTGTGTACGAAGCGCCTCATCTCTAGAAAGGGTTCTCCATATGGTTGCCCAAGACATAAAAAAGCGCTGTTCTGGTGTAAATCCATCGATCTTCTCTGGCCTTCCATTTTCCTCAAAATACTGTTGTAACCCATCATAGGCTCCCAATACTCCTCCAAGGTCTCCTATATTCTCTCCTAGGGTGAATTTTCCATTTATAAAAACGCTATCCAACACCTCTATTTTATCGTACTGATCTGCAAGAGCTGTACTGCGTTCTGTAAATCTGGCTAAGTCCTCCTCGGTCCACCAGTTTACCAAATTCCCATTAGCGTCAAATCTAGAGCCGCTATCGTCAAAGGCGTGTGAAATTTCATGCCCTATTACAGCTCCTATTCCACCATAATTTACCGCTTCATCTGCCAGGTAGTCATAGAATGGAGGTTGTAAAATTGCCGCAGGAAAAACAATCTCATTATTCAAAGGATTAAAATAAGCATTAACCGTTTGTGGAGACATTCCCCATTCCGTCTTGTCTACAGGCTCTCCTATTTTAGAAATGTTTTTTGCAATTCCCCATTTTTGCACGGCAATTACATTTTCAAAATACCCTTTATCCGCAGTTACTTCCATATTAGAATAGTCTTCCCACTCGTCTGGATACCCAATCTTAACGGTAAACTTATCTAACTTTTCTATGGCCTTAACTTTGGTAGAGTCGCTCATCCAATCCAATTTTTTTATTCTCGCCTGAAAAGCAGAAATAATATTGGCAATCATAGATTCTGCTTTCTCCTTAGCTTCTGGAGGAAACATTTCATCTACATATAATTGCCCCAAAGCCTCGCCAATAGAACCATTTACCATAGCAAGCGCTCTTTCATCTGCAGGTCTTTGCTCCTTATCTCCCCTTAAGTACTGGCTATAAAAACCCCAGCTAGTATCTTCTATTGGCGTACTTAATTTTGATGCTGCACTATTAAATGTACTCCATCGCACCAATGTTTTAATATCTTCTAAGGAATTGTTTTTCAAAAACGAGTTCAACTCCTTAATGTATTTTGGTTGCGTTACAATAAGGGTATCCACTTGCTGTTTTATTCCCATATCTGACATCATTTTCTTGATATCAAAAGCCGGAATTAAAGCTTGGGCTTCCGCAATTGTTTTTGGGTTGTTAAAGTTTCTTGCATCCCTACTTTCTACCTTATCCAATCTTGGCTCCGCCAATGAAGTTTCCATTGCTAAAACCTTTCTTGCAGCTTCCCTAGCGGTAGTTTCATCATCACCTAAAAAGTGAAGCATTTTAACAATATAATTTACATATTCTTCTCTTATCTCTTTGGATTTGGAATCTTGCTCCAAATAAAAGTCACGATCTGGTAACCCTAATCTACTTGTTGAGATATAGGTAGCATTCATTGCACTATTATTAAGATCTGCAGAAGCATATAGGTTAATAAAAGGAGAGGTAGCTGCAGGATCCTTAGCCAATAGGGTCTGTAATTCCGTTAAACCATTAGCATTCGCTATAGCATCTAAGGTAGGTTGCAAAGGAGATATTCCCATTTTATTACGCTTAGTCGTATCCATCTTAGAATCGAACAAGAAAAGTGCCTTTGCCTGATCTGTATCTGCTGCATACTTTTTGCTTTCCTTTGCTCTAGCGATAATATTAAGGACATTTTTATCCGTAGACTTTCTAAGAACACTAAAGCCTCCCCAACTTGAACGATCATCGGGAATCTGGGTTTCCTTCATCCATGTTCCGTTTACATAATCGTAAAAATTAGTTTTAGGACTTACCGTAGTGTCCATATTAGCCAAGATTATTCCCCTTGGCTCATCTTTAGCTGTATTGCTTGGGCTCTCTTTACACGAGCTAATTACCGCCATACCCAATACTGCCATTACAAATTTGTTCTTCATTTAAATTGTTTTTATTCTAAATCCAAAATTACTTAAAAAGATGAAAACAGGCACAATGCCCCTAATTATTTGAAGTTATGATTCCATAGGTGTCAAAAAGATAAACTAGACTAGCCATAGCAGCGGCACCAAGTTCTAGCTCACGTTTGTTAATATGCTCAAAGGTATCGTTCTCCGAATGGTGGTGATCAAAATATCGTTGTGAATCTGGGCGCAACCCTGCTAAAACTATATTATCTTTTTTTAAGGGGTTAATATCAGCACCGCTAAAGCCTTTTTCAAAGAGATGTACCATATAAGGCTCAAACAATTTCTTCCAACCTAGGACTTGCTCCAAATTACTTTGATCGGTATCAAAACTAAATCCCCGTGGAGAAAATCCACCGGAATCACTCTCTAGGGCAAAAATATGATTCTCTCCTTTTTTAGCAACCTCAGACGCATAGGAAGTTGCTCCTCTAAGTCCGTTTTCCTCATTCATAAATAACACCACTCTAATAGTACGTTTTGGTTTATACCCCGTTTCATTCAACAAACGCAATACTTCCATACTTTGCACAACCCCTGCTCCATTGTCATGGGAGCCATCGCCCAAGTCCCAAGAATCCAAATTTGCACCTACAACGATAACCTCATCGGGATAGGTACTACCACGAATCTCACCAATTACGTTATAGGAATCTACATTTGGTAGGTTCTTACTATTTTGTCTAAAAAAGAATTTAATATTTGGGTTCAGTTTTAAGGAAGCACTTAGTAATTCTGCACCATTGGTACTAATGGCTGCAGCAGGAATTCTTTTTTCTAGCGGAACATTTCCATAGCTCATGGCTCCTGTATGGGGAAAATCGTCTAATCTTAAATTTAACGACCTTACAATAACTCCAACAGCTCCATATTTTGATGCCTCCGCTGCCCCAGAATACCTTTGATTAGCAACTTTTGCGTAAGCTTCAAATGTATTAATGATAGTAGGATCCATGGGCTTATTAAAGAAAACAATCTTCCCTTCAATTTTAGCCTTCCCCAAGGCTTCTAGCTCCTCAATACCCTGTACCTCTATTACATTAGCTTTAATACCACCCATTGGAGTAGCTACAGACCCTCCCAAGGCACGTATAGGCACATTATTGGTGAAACCAGCACCGCTTTCTAAATAAGCAAACTCGGGAATTCCCCTCACCCATTTTGGAACCTTTACAGCTTGCAACCAAACTTTATCTAACCCTAAAGAATCCATAATGGATTTAGTATAGCCTACTGCTTTTTCAGCTTGCAGAGAACCAGATAATCGTGCTCCAATTTGATTAGAAAGATAGTTTAACCATACATAGCTCTTTCCATTAGACAAGGCCTCTTTATAGATATCGCCTATCTGTTTCTCGTCATTTAGTTGTTGTGCGTTAATCGGGATGGTGATTAAAAGTACTGCTAACCAAAAATATTTCATTCGCTTTCCAATTGTTTTTTATAGCTTTCTAAGTTAGCCTTTATCTTTGGACTGAGTTCTGGTTCTTTTATATCTTTATATTTTTTCAGTTCCTCTAACAGTACGGACGCTACAATTAACCGAGCAGATTTCTTATTATCTGCAGGAATCACATACCAAGGCGCATGAGTTTTTGATGTTTCATTGATTGCCTCCTCATAACAAGCCTGATAATTATCCCAAAGTAGTCGTTCATCCAAATCCCCTGGAGAGAACTTCCAATTTTTCCTTTTTAGCCTCAATCGTCTTAATAATCGATGTCGCTGTTCTTCTTTGGATAAGTGAAGAAAAAACTTAAAAATAATGGTCCCATTTTCGGCTATATGGCGCTCAAAATTATTTATTTGCTCAAACCGTTTATCCCAAAGCTTTTGATCTACGTCTGCCACCTCATGTATCCCTGGAATATTTTCACGTAAAAGATATTCTGGATGAACTCTTGTTACCAATACATTCTCATAATGGGTACGGTTAAATACACCAAATTTCCCTTTAGCGGGTAAGGCAATATAATGACGCCACAAATAATCGTGTTTTAATTCCAAATCGGTTGGGACCTTAAAACTATGTACTACAACCCCACGTGCGTTAAAATCCTTAAAGACTTCACGAATTAAACTGTCCTTCCCAGCGGTATCCATTCCCTGTATACATATAAGCACACTGTATTTAGAATGGGCGTAAAGGGTATCTTGAAACTCGCCCAGTTCTTTTCTTACTTTTTTTAATCCCTTTTTTAATTTTTTATTAGAAACATCAAAATCTTCATGGGTAGCAATTGAATCTAGCTCGATTTTATCTGTTACTCGATAAGTAGTTGACGTTATATTTTCCATAAAGTATAGTTATTGCTCATAATCGGAGCGGTTAGAAATACAAGATATATGAATTATTTTAATATACTATTTTACTTCCTAATAAGAAGAAATAGAAGATTCCATAAAGTGATGATTAACAGATACATCTATCATTAAATCCTAGTGCACAGCACTCTGAATATTATTTAAGTTAAGTTAATCTCTAATACCGTGGGTAATCAACGGGTATCTATCCTCCTTAACTAACACTGCTTTAGCACCTTCAACAAGTTAATATTCTCTTATAACCGCTACCAATCTCCCTATTTTAAGCAACATAAACCATAAAAGTACGATTTGTCGAATAAATAAGGATGTCTTTTAAGGTTAAGGTATCTTTATAGTTATAATGTTATTTAACTAGAATCTAGTAAGTTTTATAAAGCCGTAACTTATGAAAACTATTTCTTCCCTTTTATGTGGATTGGTAATCTTACTATTTTCTTCTTATACCTCCGATAAACAATGTATTTACGCTCGGTCCAATATCGAGCATATACAGAATCAAACAGAAAAGGCAATTGCAGCCGAGGATCTAAACATGGCAAAATTCTACGCTTATAGGGCTCTTACTGCATTAGAAAAATCTAAGTCCAATTTAAAGGAATGCGGTTGTAACGAAGCTATAAATTTTATTACTGAAGGCACGGACCATTTAAAAAATGCTACAAAGACCACTACTCTAGATGGTGCTACAATCTTATTAGAAAAAGCCTTGACCTTTATAATTGAGGCGGCAGATACTATAGAGCAGCACGATTCCCACAATTCTAACTTTAGTAACGACGTATTGGCATTGAACACTACAGAATCCATAGAAAATATAAAGAGTTTAGGAAAAATTGATGATAAGGAATTAAAAAGAAAAATAGACTTATCTCTAGTAAAATTTAAAGAATCTTTAGATCTAGTAGTAAAATCCGTAGATTGTAAGGTAGCTCATAACTATGCTATGAACGTTTATAATTTATGCGACAAACAGCTTTTAAAACCAAATTTAAGCGAGGGGAAAAAATATTATAATCTAAGAACAAAGGAGATTACCTCCCTAGCATTAAAGGAAATTGGGGATTGCAAAGATTAACCTCATCATTAGTAACATCCTACTATAAATTAGACTTGATGGTGTTTTCCTCTATTCCTTTTGTGATGCATTAAAAAGGGCACATACTTTATACGTGTAATGCACCCTTAATCTAAATTATTTTCAATAATGGAAGTTGCTTATTTACTAGCGAACATTTTCACATTATCTTCCGTTACTTCACTTCCCCCTAGTATAATCAATCGCTCCACTACATTTCGTAATTCCCGGATATTTCCGGTCCAGTCATACCCCTGAAGTAGCGCAATGGCCTTTTTGGAGAATTTTTTTGCAGAACTTCCTTGTTCTTCAGCAATCTTTTTTGCGAAGTGATCTATAAGCAAAGGAATATCTTCCCGTCTGTCATTCAGGGATGGAACCTTAACTAAAATTACCGCCAACCTATGGTAAAGATCTTCCCTAAACCTTCCTTCGGAAATTTCCTTTTTAAGGTCTTTGTTAGTTGCGGCCACTACCCTAACATCTACTTTAATATCTTTATCGGAACCAACCCTAGAAATTTTATTTTCTTGTAATGCTCTAAGCACTTTTGCTTGAGCCGATAAACTCATATCTCCTATTTCATCTAAAAAGATAGTTCCTTTTTGGGCGGCTTCAAACTTACCAGCTCTATCTTTCACCGCAGAGGTGAAAGCTCCTTTAACATGACCAAACAATTCACTTTCAATAAGTTCAGATGGAATAGCGGCACAATTCACCTCTATCATAGGAAAACTACTTCGCTCACTTTTTTCATGAATCCAATGCGCAACCAATTCCTTTCCTGTTCCGTTAGAACCAGTGATAAGGACTCTGGCATCTGTAGGGGCAACCTTTTCTATGATATCCTTCACCATTTGGATCTCTTTACTCTCCCCAATCATTTCGTAATTTTTACTAACTTTCTTCTTCAGGATTTTATTTTCTACAACAAGCTCCTTTCGGTCTAGTGCATTACGTACGGTTGTTAAAAGTCGATTTAAATCTGGCGGTTTAGAGATATAATCAAATGCTCCTAATCGCATGGTGTTTACAGCAGTATCTAAATCACCATGACCAGAAATCATAATAAACGGAATTTCGGGCTTTGTTTTCCTAACTGTTTCCAAAACCTCAACTCCATCTACCTTAGGCATTTTTATATCGCAGAGCACTAGATCAAAATCGTCCTTTTTTATAGCGTCTAGCCCTTTTTGTCCGTCCTCAGCTTCCTCTACAATATAGCTGCTATTTTCCTCAGATAGAATTTTTACTAATACTCTTCTAATTGAAGGTTCATCTTCAATAACCAAAATTCTCGCCATTACTTTAATTTAAATTCCTATTCTAAAGCCTGTCCTGAAATAAAAACTAGGCTCATCATTCAACGTAAAAATATCATTTCTTTCCTTATCTCTTAGCACTCCATCCTGAAATAACGTATGTCCGGCATATCCATAAAAGAACATGTTTTTCGCTAATGTATACTGGTATCCCAAAGTTGCTAAAGCTACAGAAGTGGATATAGAGGAGGCTAAACCAGAATCTGAACTGATTACAGAGCTTTGTAAGTTTACATAATACCCGTCCAAGATAAATTCTGTCTGCAACATATGTTTATCATTAAAGTGATATTTCATTCCACTTTTAGGAGCTCCCACCACATAGGTCCAATTGGGATGGAACCGTTTTTCATAATACACTATAGGAAGCGGTATCCTTAAGGCTACTGTAGAGTTATAGGCTATTCCCAACACTAGTCGCGTAGGCTTATCGTCCGCCGGCCTATCCATTATAGCACCCACGGTGGCGTTAATAGAAACATCTCCCTTTTCTAAAGGCTGAGTTAAAGTAGAAGAAATACGTGGAGTAAGAACCCCTACAAAACGCCAATCAGGATTATGTTGGTAGATATATGCCATGTTTAAATCTGCAACGTGAAAAGTTTCATCTACCACATCATTAAAAGGTTCATCCCTTCTTAGGTTAAAGTCCATCCTATTATACTCTACCCCCAATATAATATTATCATTATCCCCAACTTTAATAGGAAGATTACCTACTAATTTTATTCTAGAAAGCTTGGCCTCGGCACTATTCCTTGGCATTAACATATATTCTAACCTAAATACATCCGGAGTTTGTGCGAATGCACAGTTACCAAACACGATAATTGCCATGAAGGTACACCATCTCAGCAATTTTAAATTTATTGTAGTTTTTGTTGACAAGAGATTGAAAACGTTATTAAATTGATAAATATTAATATTTCAGCCATTTAAACATATCCTTGTACGATGGCTTTTTACCGTACATAAGAATACCCACCCTATAAATTTTTGCTGCTAACCATACAATTCCAATAAAGGTGATAATTAATAGAGCAATAGAGACCAATAGTTCCCAAACAGGTACTCCCCCTTCCCCAATCCCTCCTGGAAGTCGCATGAGCATCACAATGGGAGAGGTTAATGGAAATAAAGAAAACCCTACCGCAATGGGTCCGTGTGGATTACTAAAAACAGAGAAGAACCCCACATATATAGCTAGCATTAAGGGTAAAATAATTGGAAATATAAACTGTTGCGTATCGGCTTCATTGTCTACTGCTGCCCCAATGGCTGCATAAATTGAGCTATATATTAAATAACCAAGTACAAAATAGATCATAAAAAATGTGATCAGCATTGCCCATGGAATTTTAAAAAGCTCATTGGCATACAACTGCATGGTAGTATCTGGGTAAGCAATAGATGTTGCTCCCCCAATTAGCCCAGGAGTGTTTTCTGTGTTTGCGTTGAGGGCAGATGGATCTATTCCAAAAATCAATACCAAAACACCAAGCAATAGACTTGCAGAAATTATCCATATTACAAACTGAGTGATACCGGCCAAGGAAGTCCCTATAATTTTTCCTAGCATCAATTGAAAAGGCTTCACAGAGGAAATTATAACCTCTACAATTCTACTTGTTTTTTCCTCAATAACGCTCCGCATTACAAACCCTCCGTATATAATGATAAACATCATAATTAGATACCCAAACCCTCCGCCAATAAAGGCTTTAATTTCATTAATCCCTTTTAGGTTCTGTTCTCCAGAAAAGGTAGAGGTGTTTATATCGAAAGGCAGATCTAATTTATTATAATCGGATGCCGAAACACCAAGGTGCTGTAACCTTTCCATTCGCAACCTATCTTCAAAAACCGACTCTAAACTAGCTACCACAGAAGTGCCTGGAGCATCTTTGGTATAGAAAACAGCCTTTTCAGCCACCCTTTCCAAATCTGGCTCATTCGGGATATACAATAAACCGTATAATCCCATTTGAAGAATAGAGTCCTTAGCCACTTCTAGGTCAATATCTCTAAATTTCACATAAGAGGTATTATCCGTCCCATGGAAATCGGTAGAAAAGTAATCACTCTGATTTAAGACACCAATAACCCGTGTTTCATTATCATTGATTTTAGCCAGATAAGCGATTAAAGCAATCATTCCTACCATAAGAATGGGACTCAGAAAGGTCATGACTACAAAGGATTTATTTCGCACTTTGGCTAAATACTCCCGTTTTATAATGAGTCCTAATTTACTCATACTAATTGCTTTTTTTGGACTGTTTTAATAAAAATATCATTTGCTGATGGAATGGTCTCTGTGAAGTGATTTACATTAGCTTTTTCAGATAAATGGGTTAATAAGGCTCCGGTATCACTAGATGGCAATTGCACGGTAAAATTCAATTGCTGACCGTCCTGAACGTATTCAGAGGAAAGAATTTGAAATCTTTCTTTTAGATCCTCTAGTATGCCGTTTTTACTTTGGAGACCTAATCCAACCTGGAATATATTGTTTTTATAAGTATTCTTAATGTCACTAAGCTTTCCATCTAGCAATTTTTCGGACTTATGAATTAGCGCTATATACTCACACAGCTCTTCCACAGATTCCATTCTGTGTGTAGAAAAGATAATAGATGTTCCATTTTCCTTGAGGCGTAGAATTTCGTCTTTAATTAGGTTGGCATTAATGGGGTCAAAGCCGCTAAAAGGCTCATCAAAAATTAAAAGTTTAGGTTCGTGTAAAACCGTAACTATAAACTGAATTTTTTGAGCCATCCCTTTGGAAAGTTCTTGGATTTTTCTGTTCCACCAATCTCCAATCTCCAATCGCTCAAACCAATATTTTAATTTGATTTTAGCCTCAGATTTAGACATCCCTTTTAGCTGAGCCAGATAGAGTGCCTGTTCGCCAACCTTCATACTTTTATAGAGGCCCCTCTCTTCTGGCAGGTATCCAATCATAGCAATATGCTTTGCCTCCAAGGGTTCTCCATTAAAAATTATGGAACCTTCATCGGGATAGGCAATTTGATTGATAATACGGATTAGCGTAGTTTTTCCTGCTCCATTGGGCCCTAATAAACCGTAGATACTATTCTCAGGGATCTCCAACGATATTTTGTTAAGGGCTATATGGTTACCATATCTTTTAGTAACCTCATTAGCTACCAATATATTATTCATTTCAACTATTTCCTCAAAGATATATAATTGCAACAGAAGTGGATGGTAGGAAAATTATAAAATGTGTATTGTTTTCTTTTTTTACCATTTTTAACATAAGTAAATAAAGAATTGAAATAGGCTGTATTAAAAACAAAACCCACCCTTAACGAATCAAGGATGGGAAAAAAAATTGCTATGAAAAAGAAGATATTGGTCTCCCAACATCCTTTCAAATATACATTTTAATTTTTAAACTACTTTTTATGAAAACATATCTTTCACCTTTTCAAAAAAGGATTTATCGGATCCTTCCGGTCTAGGCTCAAAGTTTTCGTTGTTTTGCATGCGCTCAAAGAATTCCCTTTGCTCCTTATTAAGCTCTTTAGGAGTCCATACATTTACATGCACTAACAAATCTCCACTTCCATATCCATTAAGGCTAGAGATACCTTTCCCTCTTAGTCTTAATATTTTTCCAGACTGAATCCCAGCTTCTAATTTTATTCTCACTTTACCACCTACGGTATCTATTTCCTTAGAAGTACCTAGTACCGCATCAGAATAACTAATATACAGGTCGTAATGCAGGTTATCTCCTTCTCTTTTTAGTGTTGGATGCTCTTCTGTCTCAATAGCTACCAAAAGGTCACCTGGCACACCATCTCCAGGTGCATCGTTCCCTTTATTAGGCACTTTTAATTGCATTCCCTCTTCTACACCGGCTGGTATATTAATGCTCACGGTTTCTTCAGAAACTTTTAACCCTTGGGCATCCGCATCATTTGGTTTAGAATCTATAGATTTTCCACTACCACCACAAGTACTACAAGTAGCTGCTGTTTGCATTCTACCTAAAATAGTGTTGGTAATTTTAGTTACTTGTCCTCTTCCACCACAGGTTTCACACGTCTTATAAGTAACTCCTTCTGCTTGGACTTTACGTTTTACTTTAACCGTCTTTTCAACACCATTAGCAATTTCCTCTAGGTTAAGCTTAACCCTTATTCTTAAGTTGCTTCCTTTTGCTCTTCTTTGGCCTCCTCCGCCAAATCCGGAGAAACCGCTAAAGCCACCGCCACCAAAAGCACCGCCAAAAATGTCTCCGAACTGACTAAAGATGTCGTCCATGTTCATTCCGCCGCCGCCAAATCCGCCACCGCCTTCGAATGCAGCATGACCATATTGGTCATATCGCGCCTTCTTATTTGGGTCACTCAGCACCTCATAAGCTTCAGCCGCTTTTTTAAACATTTCTTCGGCCTTAGTATCCCCGGGATTCTTATCTGGATGATACTGAATAGCTTTTTTACGATATGCCTTTTTTATTTCGGCTGCACTTGCATTTTTTCCAATGCCTAAAATATCATAATAATCCTCCTTCATACTCTGATTTTAATTTCCTACGACAACTTTAGGATGACGAATAATCTTATCGCCCAATTTATATCCCTTTTGAACTACGTCTATTATTTTTCCTTTTAATTTCTCATCAGGGGCTGGAATTTGGGTTACGGCGTCATGGATTTCTGCATCAAAATCATCACCTTCTTTCACCTCAACCTCTAAAAGACCTTTGCTTTTAAGTGTTTCTCTTAGCTTATTATTTATAAGCAACACTCCTTGATACATCCCGTCATCTTCAGATTTTGAAATTTCGGCCAATGCCCTATCAAAATCATCCATAACTGGCAATAATGACAAAATTACCTCCTGACCAGCTGTTTTAAACAAGTCCATCCTTTCCTTGGAGGTACGTTTTTTATAGTTTTCGAACTCTGCAAAAAGACGCAAAAACTTATCTTTTTCCTTGCCTAGATCTTCCTTAAGTTGCTCTTCTACACTCAACTCCTCCTCCTTCTCCATCTCTGATGTGGTCTCTTGATCTATTTCGTTCTGATCCTTATTCTTCAAGACCTCATCTTCCATCTCTTTAGTTTTATTTTCCTTGCTCATTTAATTTACATTTATAAACTTCCGAATTTGAATAGGCAAAAGTACTGCCAAATATTATAAAATGTCATATTGTCATAAAAGTTTACTAACTAAGTGACAATAAAATACCCTACCCTTGCGTAAAATTTTTTTGATTCTTTTTCCCTCTATATCTAAGAACTTCCCCTTTGATATTTTACTATAAAAAATATCCGCCATTGGCGGATATAAACTTATGACCTAATAACTCATTATACCTTTAGGTACTATACTCTTCCTGATATGATGATTTGGACCCACAATTTTCTTTTTCATTATATATTTCTCCTAGGGCTCTACATATGTTAGAGTACATGAAATTGAATCCGGTTGCCTCAATTTTTTTACTACTTACACGCTGACTAGCAAATAGTAGATAGGACATATCCCCTAACAACAATTGTAAGGCAACTCGTGGCACATTAGGTAAAAACAAGGGTTTCTTTAAGACTTTAGCCACCTCCCTAGTGAGCTTAGCATTACTTACGGGATTGGGTCCAACCCCATTATAAGTACCAGTAAGGCCAGATTCTAGTAGGTGTAAAAATATGGAGGCAAGGTCCTGAACATGAATCCAAGATTGCCATTGTTTTCCAGAACCCAGTGGAGCTCCTAAATAATATTGTATTGGTTTTGCTATTTTTGGCAAAGCACCTCCATTAGCAGACAGAACCAACCCTGTCCTTACTTTAGCTACTCCAATATTTAATTTTTTAAATTTATCAGCTTCCTGCTCCCATTGGCTTACTACTTCCCCAAGGAAGCTATCATCTACTTTTGTCTCTTCTTCTGTATAGTAATTAGATGGGGAGTCTGGGTATATCCCCATAGCCGATGCTGATACAATTAGATTAATCGCATGATCATCCATAGTCTCCAAAGCAGTTGCCAGTGTTCTTAAGGAGTCTATCCTACTAGATAGGATTATTTCTTTATTACTTTTGGTCCACCGTTGAGCTATGCTTGCTCCCGCAAGATTTATAATAGCGCTCACTCCGGTAAAGCAATCAGAATCTATCTCGTTCTTAGACGGATTCCAATAAAACCCTTTATACCCGTCTTCAGAAACAATTTTCTGTTTGCTCGTGGTAAGATAGTTAACAGCAATACCCTGCTTCTTGCACAGTTTTGTGATCTCTGTTCCTACTAAACCAGTTGCACCCGTAATTAGAATTCTCATAGCCTATTTCTAAACTTTCGATAAAGGTATAGGTTTTTGTTCTTGAAAATGCCCTATTTAGTGTAGGTTTAACAGTCTACACCCCGTATTTGTTAAGGTTTCCCTAATGCAAAACCAAAATTATTCTTCTTTTTTAGCGCGTAACATCTCTCGTTTCCCTGGTGGACCTGGTAATCTTTCTACGGTAAATCCTACAGTTTGCATGGCACGCCTAACAGAACCTTTTGCGGCATAGGTAACTAATACTCCATTTATCTTTAATGTATTATACATAGCACGGAAAATGTCCTCCGTCCAAAGTTCTGGTTGCACTCTTGAGCCAAAAGCATCAAAATAAATTAGATTGTACTTCTCCGATTCTGCGATATCTCTAAAGTCCATTTTCTGCTTTAAAAGGCAAAAATTATCAGTTATATCGTGTGGTGCCTCCCAAGGAATCTGGTGCATTTTTAAAAATTGTTGTTCAAATTGATCGGCTTTTAAGGCCTTACTATAATCTAACTGCGTAAGCTCTTTCTTTTGCACAGGAAAAGCCTCTACTCCATTATAGTAAATTTTAAGACCGTATTTATCTGCCTCTAAAAAGGTGATAAAAGAATTTAGCCCGGTTCCAAATCCAATTTCTAAAATTGATAAATCTTGATTTTTAAAAAGGGAAAGTCCATTTTTTATAAATACGTGATAAGCCTCCTGAATGGCCCCATGGGTGGAATGATACTGTTCGTTCCAATCCTCTATCTGAATGGTTTTTGATCCATCCGCTGTGGTTATTATTCTTCTTTTCACCTTATTTTCTTAATAATACTCCGTCTGCAACAAAGGAATAGGTTTTCTTGGGATGGATAATTTTGGCAATTTCTTCTTTGGTCTTTCCTCCATCCTCAGCAAAATGCCTTTGATCTGCAACACTCATCTCCTCTACAAAAGCTAAACCATTAACAACAACTTCTTCCCCCTCAATATCCTTAGGCATAAAAAAGCCATAATCTTTAAACTTTACCATCACTTCTTTTTCCTGTCCCAATTGCAATTTCATCCAGCAACCTTTGGACTTGCAAACATCGGTAACTATGGCCATAAACTTAGTAGAAACAGTATCAGAAGGCTGCATTTTTTCATATTCCCCCAACATTAATTCGGCGTCTTTAACCTCTATGGGATCAATTTCAGCTCCAAATTGCACAAATTTCTGCTCCGCTAAGGTTTCCGCTTGTGGTTTTAAAGTTTTCTCTCCTTGCTTACAACTCACAAAGACCACAAAAAACACTATTAAAATGTTAAAATATTTCATTATTATCAGTTTTTAAAACCACTTTACAAAATTGGTTATTTTTAATTAAAAAACGAAGCTCCAATGCTGTTTATTGTTTAATTTTATTCCTTTAAATATAAAGTGCTATGCAAACTATTTCAGACTCTATAAAAGTTGAGAAGGTGAAGACTTCCAACATAGATAAAGTAGATTTTAACAATTTAGCGTTCGGGAAAGTTCTCGCAGACCATATGATGGTATGTGATTACAAGAATGGGGCATGGGAGATACCTAAAATTATCCCCTACCAACCTATTACCCTAGACCCATCTGCCAAAATATTTCATTATGGGCAATCTGTTTTCGAAGGAATGAAAGCTTATAAGGATGCAGATAACAAGGTATGGTTATTCCGTCCATTAGAAAACCAAAAGCGTATCAACATCTCCTCTAAACGACTTGCTATCCCAGAAATTCCAGAGGAGTATTTCATGGAAGGATTAAAAGCTCTTTTAAGAGTAGATCATAAATGGATTCCTACCACGGAAGGGAGCTCATTATATATTAGACCATTTGTTTTTGCGTCGGGCAATGGATTTCATGCTTCCCCTGCCGATGAATATAAATTTATCATCGCCTGCGCTCCTTCCGGTTCTTATTTTGCTGGAAAAGTAAAGGTATTAATCGAAGAAAAGTATTCTAGATCTGCTAACGGAGGAGTTGGCTTCGCTAAAGCTGGTGGTAATTACGCTGGTCAATTCTACCCTACACAATTAGCAGTAGAAAAAGGGTATAACCAAGTAATTTGGACTGATGACAATACTCACGAATATATAGAAGAAGCGGGTGCTATGAATATCTTTATTAGGATTAACGACACTTTGCTTACTAGTCCTACTAGTGATCGTATTTTGGATGGGATTACTAGAAAAAGCTTAATTGAAATAGCAAAAGACGAAAATATCAAGGTAGAAGTTAGACCTATTACCGTAAAAGAAGTTATAGAAGCCTCCAGAAATGGAAACTTAAAGGAAATGTTTGGTGCTGGGACAGCTGCTGTTATCTCTCCGATCGCTACATTTGGATATAAAGATCAGGATTACGATTTACCTGAATTAGAACATAGCTATGCTTCTATATTGAAAAAAAGAATTACAGACATTCAGTATAACAAGGCCGAAGATAAATTTGGTTGGAGATATGAAGTTAGCATATAAGCTTCTTGCATTTTCATCTAAAGTCAAGTTGCTTTATCATAACAAATACTGTTAGAAATAAATTTAAAAAGCCATCCTTAACTGTTAAGGGTGGCTTTTTAAAAATAGAAGCGCCATCTAATTAGTAGGCGTCTCCGTTACTATTTAGAATGCTGGATATTTTTGGCTCAACAAAATTAGGACCCTTCAAGACTTTCCCATCTTCCCTATAAAGTGGCTTACCATCTTCCCCCAACTTACTCATATTACTCTTTTGAATCTCCTCAAAAACCGCTTCAATCTTATGTTGCATTCCGTGTTCTAGTATGGTTCCACATAAAATATAAAGCATATCTCCGAGTGCATCTGCCACTTCAACCATATCATTATTATTGGCAGCCTCCAAATATTCCCTATTTTCCTCCGCCATTAAGTTAAAGCGAAGTTTATTCTTTTCAGAACCAAGGTCTGCCTTCATTTCTTTGGATACACCTAATCCAAAAGATTTATGAAACAATTCTACAGCATTTAGTTTACGTTGCATTGGTATGAGTTTTTTAGATTAGCTTTGCATAAAAATATAAATATGTTCAGTACGGGACAACTCATTTTTGCAGCCCTTTTCTTCATATCGTTTGTCATTATCATTGTATATTCTTATCAAAAGGACAAAATGCTTCACCTTAAGTATTACAAGGGAGTTAAATGGGTTGGACTTTTTTTCTTACTATTCGTTTTAGTGCTATTTATCATTAAGTTTTATAATAAGAATTAGTACTCCCCATAGTTTTCTTTAAAAATAAATTAAAATACCACACGCTAAACTTTTCTACTCCTACATATAATAATTAGGGTAAGTTTGCGTTAATTATGTAAATATCAGTTCAATGGTCGCTTTTATTAGTATATTTTCTATTCTGGTTGTCATAAACGTCTTATTATTTCTAGCGAGCTTTAACCGGAACTCCAAGAAAACTAAAAATACTACAGTAGATATTTCTCAGTCTAGGACTATAGTTTCCCCCTTAAATTTAATAGAAGTAAAATACAATAGAGCGGTATAATTTCTTTTACACCTTAACACTTATCACCTCCCACCTTCTTTATAGATAAATACCCTATTCTTAAGACCTAACAATATTAGAAGTACAATTATAAACTTTAAGCGCCTTTTTCATCCTTTGGACGACTATGGTACGCCATTTTTTTAGTTACTTTGACAGGTAACTGAAATAATAAACCGAATGAAACAACTTATACTTGTATTCTTAGGGGGTGGCACGGGAAGTATATTAAGATATCTCACGAGTAAAGCGTTAAATGGTACTTTCCAAAATTTTTATCTAGGAACCTTTCTTGTAAACATCATTGGTTGTTTATTAATTGGATTTATCCTTGGCCTTTCTGCAAAAAACAATTTACTAACAGAAAACCAGGCATTACTACTTACTACTGGTTTTTGCGGCGGCTTCACTACTTTTTCCACTTTTGCTTTAGAACAACAGACCTTCTTAAAAAACGGAGATGTCTTAAATTTTACCATTTATACAGTTGCAAGTATTTTATTAGGAATTTTAGCCGTAATGTCGGGCTTATGGTTGTCTAAGGCATTTTAAATTATCTTAACTTAAAAAATAATCTTCACCTCCTTACAACATAAGAAAGCGAGAAGCCCCTTTTCTCTTCACCACATCCTATCCCGTTAAGTCCTTACCACAAAATTTGGTTTAAGCCATTCTAACACAAGGTTGATAATAACAAAAGATAATTGTGCCCCTTATAAACATCGAAGAACTAGCTATAAGCAACTACTCCTCTATTAGATAAACAAAACATAGCCAAGCACATTGCACAATTCCTATTAACCTGCCGCTTTCAGGAGATTATCCCATTAAAACATCACCTACACAGTGTTTTATATTGCAAAAGACACACTTCATCAATATTCTTGCAAAAAACGCTATCAATACACCCCCAACTTTAAAGCCACATGGCAAAATTAAGTTTATTTTTATACACACACCCTAATTTAATAGGGGTCATATTCCTAATGTCATATAAATAATCAGTTACACCCCATTTTTTAATGGGGTTATTTAGTTTTAATATACTTTTAAGGCAGCAATCAATAAATCTATCATGAAGAAAATCGAAGCAATTATTCGGAAATCAAAATTTGATGATGTCAAAAAAGCATTGCATCAAATTGAAGTCAATTTTTTTAGCTACTGGGATGTTACAGGAGTTGGAAACGAAAAACAAGGTCATGTCTATAGGGGAATTTCTTATAGCACCTCAGACATTCAGCGCAGATATCTATCCATTGTAGTGTCGGACGAATTTATGGAAAGGACCGTCAATACAATCTTAGAAACCGCCTATTCAGGAAACGTGGGAGATGGGAAGGTATTCGTTTCAGAGATTCAGGAAGCTTATCGAATTAGAACAAAGGAGCGCGGATCTGCGGGAATCAACTAAACATAATCACAAACCAATAAAACAAGCACAATATGGACACAGGATTATTTACAGCAAACAATGTATGGATGATGATCTGCACAGCACTTGTATTTTTTATGCATTTAGGATTTTCATTATTAGAAATTGGTTTAACAAGACAAAAAAATACTATCAATATTCTATTTAAAAACATATTTATAATATGTACTGGACTAATACTTTTTTACTTTATAGGATTCAACCTAATGTACCCAGGCAGTTTTAATGGGTTTCTTGGCTTTGCAGGTTTTGGACTAGATGCTCCCTTATTAGCAAATGGAAGCTTAGATTTAAGTTACAACGAGGGATATACTTATTGGACAGACTTCCTCTTTCAAGGAATGTTTGCTGCCACAGCTGCTACCATTGTTTCTGGAGCCGTTGCCGAAAGGATCAAGCTAGGGCAATTTATGCTATTCACCGTAATATATATTGCTTTTATTTACCCAATTGTTGGATCGTGGCAGTGGGGAGGTGGATTCCTATCTACCCTTGGTGGTGAAAATGCTGGTTTTCATGACTTTGCAGGATCTACTTTGGTGCATTCTGTGGGAGGATGGGCTGCTTTGATGGCTATTTACATATTAGGTCCTAGAATAGGTAAGTTCAAAGAAGATGGAACACCTAATGCTATTCCTGGCCACAATATCCCCTTAGCTACTGCTGGCGTACTCATTTTATGGTTAGGCTGGTTTGGATTTAATGGAGGTTCCGTTTTATCAGCAG
Source organism: Arenibacter latericius DSM 15913 (assembly GCF_000424985.1). Taxonomy (GTDB): domain Bacteria; phylum Bacteroidota; class Bacteroidia; order Flavobacteriales; family Flavobacteriaceae; genus Arenibacter; species Arenibacter latericius. The sequence continues at coordinate 51,261 of NZ_AUKX01000009.1, read as the reverse complement.
ATCCTGCCACTACCTCCATTGTACTAGTCACAACATGTCTTGCCGGTGCCGCAGGCGGAATAGGGTCGTTTATATTTTACTATCTACGGTACAAGAATTTTGATCTGACTATGATGCTAAATGGAATTTTAGGCGGATTAGTAGGCATTACCGCAGGAGCAGATTTAATGTCTCCTTCAGAAGCAATTCTTATTGGAATAATAGCAGGATTTGTAATTATATTGGGCGTTGCTCTAATAGACCGTCTAAGACTAGACGATCCCGTAGGAGCTGTAGCAGTCCATCTAATATGCGGGATTTGGGGAACCCTTGCCGTAGGTATTTTTGGAGCCAAGGCCGGAATTACACAGTTCCTATATCAACTTTCAGGTGTTGCTATAATTGGCCTTTTCTGTTCTCTTATGGCTTATATAATCCTTACCACCATTAAAAAAACTTCTGGCATAAGAGTTTCTACTAAAGAAGAAGAGGAAGGTTTAGACATACACGAACATGGAATGGACGCTTATGCAGATTTCAGAATGAATCAACATTAACTAAAGAAAATGATAACGGAGCGTTTTGCAGAACGCTCCGTTACTAACCATTCTCTTTTAACCAATCAACTTAATTAAACATCCATACCAGGATATAAACAATTGAATTATGAAAATGATTGTAGACACAAATTACGTAAAATATTTACTAGCTTTATTATTTACCCTGCTATATACAGCAATATTTTCACAAGAAAAAAATCCGGAATCCAATAAAATATCCCTAACCGGGAGTATAGACGCTTACTACCGAGTTAACCTCAATGGCGATAATAATTTTAATGACGCTTCCGGACTCCCTAATTCAGCCCCAGGCAGCTCTTTTGCCAATTTACCTGGTTTTGCTTTAGGGATGGCCAATGCTATAATAAGTTATGAGGGAGAAAAAACAGGCTTTGTAGGCGATCTGGTATTTGGACCCCGTGGCACCGACGCCATTTTTTCTTCTCCCATTTATTCTGAAACAGGCAATATAGTGAACCAACTATATGTGTATTGGAAAGTACATAAGTCTATAAAATTGACCTTTGGGAATTTCAATACTTTCTTAGGTTATGAGGTAATTTCACCAACCGAAAATTTTAATTACAGTACTTCTTACTTATTTTCATATGGCCCATTTTCTCATACTGGATTTAAGATTGATTTTGACTTATCGGACAAATTTAGTCTTATGTTGGCCGCAATGAATCCCACCGATCAAACAGAATTAAATCCCACTGGTAAATATGCCTTTGGCGCTCAACTAGGTTATAATGGGCAATATTTAAATCTATTAACCGATGACGGAGCCTATGAAATAGATTTTACTGGGGGCTTTAATTTATCTAACCAAATATATCTAGGTATAAACGCTGCTCTATATGATAATGACGAAATAGGCTTTGCCGGAGTGGCAATCTACCCACAATACACCACTTCAGACACTATTTCTTTTGGAATAAGAGCGGAATACTTCTCGGAAATAGGCAACTATGGAGCCATAGGCAGCAGCACAGAAGACACTGATGTTTTTGCAGTAACACTAACGGGAAATATAAAAATAGGAGACTTAACAATTAAACCAGAATTGAGGCTAGATAGCGCCTCTGATAAGTCTTTTAATTTCTTAAATAAGGAATTACAACCCCAAAATAGCTTATCCTCCTTTGTTCTTGCTGCCGTTTATGCTTTTTAGAGCGAGGATAGACTAATTACCAATATAAAAAAGGTCCGATCAGCTCGCTGATCGGACCTTAAAATATTTTTAATTATCAAAGGCCTTTACTCCCGCCCTAATATGAGTATCCAATCTATTTTGCTTAGGCACCACTGGACAAGAATATTTAGGGTTATAGGCACAATATGGATTATAAGACATATTAAAATCCAACAATATGGTATCTCCTTTCGGAATAGCCAAGTCTAAATACCGACCACCTTCATAAGTTTCTTCCCCGTTTGTAAGGTCGGAAAAAGGCAAGAAAAGATAATCCTTAAAATTAGCTTGTTGCATTAATTCTGTATTCTGATACACTTCCAACTCATGCTCTTTCCCATTAAGCGTAAAGCTAAGTTTTGCATAAACCACCTCTTCGGTTCTACCACCTGTAGTTGTAGGCATTAAAAATGGTAAAGCTTCTGGAGTTCTAGTAACTTTCGCCATGACTTGATAGCTACTATCTGGCGCAAAGAAATCCAAACTACTAAAGTTTTTCCTATATCGATCTGGTAATGGCGAAGTTTCTGGGTTTTTAAACTCCGCATTCAACTTTGCCTGAAATTGATACACATCAGATAGTTCCCCAGCATTAGCAATTAGTTCAGCTGTAGGTTCTTCGTCATGATATCTTTTCGTTTCCTTACAACTTAATACCGATAGCAATACCAATAGAACTACACTAAATCTCCACATAATTCGTTTTTTATGCAAAAATACACTTCTTTCTCGCTTTATTAAATTCCTAGTTCATTATCCCATCTCAACTCTAATCCACCGTTCCACTAGGACAACCTTCTATAGGATACATTACAATCTATTTTCCAAAGTAATTATAAATTACTTTTCAATGATTTCATAACGAGCCGACTTTAGGTATTTTTCCACAATTTGGTTGAATTCTGGCATAATTCTCAAGAGCGCTGTATTTTCCAGCTGATACAGTTTTTCTTTATTGGTATAACCATTTTTCAATAATTCCTCTAAGTAAAATAAGGAGGTGCCAAAGTCCTCAATTTTTGAACTATTCGAAATGATTTTTAGATAATAACCATACTCCTTGGGTTGTGTAACCGTTTTTAGCATCCACAAAAGACTTAAAGCATCATAATCAATTTCTGGATCAGCTTGCAAAATATCAATATTGTCTTCTATAAGGGCGTTTATATAACCTAGGAGTCGCTTTCCCATTTGTTGCTCCGCAGGGTTTTTAGAATTTTCATATTTCTCAAGCTCCTCCATTTGGTAAATCCACCAACCAATATTCTTATAATTGTAGGTTTCAATATCCTCTTCCAAGTAGTATATATAATCGTCCTTTATAAAGGATTCTTTTAGCATGGCATTGCTTTCATTGCGCTTCATGCTCTTAAAGCCTTTATTTTTTTTCAGTCGCTTTTTTATTGTTTTCAGCGTATCCGTTTCCACATGTGGTTCAAACACTGTCTCCATCCCCTCTAAGAATTCAAAGGCTTCCAATAATTTATACGAATTAATTAAACTATTAAGCTCGGAAAGGTTCTTATTATAGGTATTATGAATGTACAAACTATCCTTATCCGTATGTCCTTTTGCCATAGCAGACAGCGTCCACCTTTCCATTGCATTTATAAAGTATTTTTTTTCTGGCCATTCATGCCCACCATCAAAGGCCATTAAATGATTAGGGATTTTCAATTTATCAAACCGTGCTTTAGTAGCTAGCATATTTTCATATGCAAAATCTTCCCTACCAACTATCCCAATAAAATAAAACGAATGATTACCGTCTAACACTTCCAAATTAGGGAAGACTGCACCACTAGAAACTACACCTGTTATCCCTTTAATAAAAAGAGGCATCATACTAGCAAATTGTCCACCATCTGAAAACCCACCAACATAAGTTCTATATTTATGAATTGGCAATAGCTTTATAACCGCATTGAACATTCTACCGGCAACCATAAGATTTTGAGACGCAGATAAGGTATCACTTAAATAATTAGGAGAAGCTAAAATATAGCCTTGGTCCTCGGCTGCCTCCCTAAACATACTTAATGCTTGTTTCCCCCTACCTTTCATATCAAACACAAAGAGCACGGGCCAATTCTTATCCATACTAAAAGAGGTAGGAACAAACAGGGAAAAACTCTCGGAAATGGTATCATTAATCGCAATAGAATCCATAACCACCCCCTTCTTTAAAGAGAATTTTTGCGCATTAGCACTAAAAGCAACCCCTAAGAATATTAATATCGTAAATTTCCTCATAGATGAAATGGCATCAAATACCTAGCCAAATTATTAATTATTACTAAATAAGACCAACACAGTAACACTACTTATCCTCTACTCCACCTTACAAAAGAATTTACCCGCACTGTCTCCTACATTAAAGAAAACAATAAATACCGCAGTATCAAAACCTAACAAGAGAATAGTTTGTTATCTATTGAAATTTACAACTACTACAATTTATTTAGGCGAGTATTGAAGCTAAAGACTCTTCTAAATAACCACTCCCTCCTATTAGCAATACAAAAGATAAGCCTTTTATACGGCTGTATAATTAAGATGCTTAACAAATTTATCTTCTAACTATCACTTCTTCTAATGGGGGCATTAGAAACCACATCAGACAACACAATATGGGTTCTTGTCTCCCCGTACTGAATAAGCTTATCAATAAATTTCTCTAAATGAAATTGATCTTTTAGCACCACCATCATTATAATATTTTCATTTCCAGTAATTCGGTAACAGTTCACCACCTCTTCAAACGAATTGACTGCTTCTAGAAATGGCTTTAATTTACCCATAAAGGCACGCAAGGTGATAATCGCTTTTAGTTGGTATCCCGTATGGGAATGAGACACTACCGCTTTATATCCAGAGATAACTCCAAGGTCTTCCATCTTCTTTACACGTTCCCCTACCGCTGGAGCAGTTAAGCCCACTTTCCTACCAATATTAGCGAAAGATTCACGCGCATTTTCTTGAAGTGATTTCAAAATTTTCCAATTAAGGGCATCTATTTTTGCTTTCAAAATAAAAGTGATTAATAATTTTTGTTTTCAATAGCTAAAGTACACTTTTACCATGTAAACCAAAGCTATTATCTATAAATTCAGTGTAACTTTATATTATAAAAGCTATTGTAATAAAAATGCCATACAAAAATCTTAGTTCGATTCCGATTTATCGTAAATCCCTGGAACTCTTACATATGAGTAGGGAAATTGCGTCTTATGTTTCGCACAATAAGGATTTAATGAAATTATATCAATCCAATAGTTTACGAGACAATATTGCCGACTCCCTACTTACCGATTCTATTCTTATACCTCAACAGATTGCTGCAGCAGAACAATCAGAATCTTATGCAGTGAGAATGAGAAGCGCCACCTTTATTAATATCATTATAAAGAATATTAATTCTTATTGCATTGGCTTGGAAAAAGACGGAGTTAAAGAAAAAGAGTATCTAAACCTTCTTAGAAAGGAAGTCAAGAGCTTTAGAAGGATGTACAAAGTTTGGCGCCGCGCTATGAGAAAGTAATCTTCTTACTTTTAGATTTTTACATATTCACATATATAGAAGGAAGTTAATTATATAAGGACTAGTCCTTTAATTACAGAAGATTAAAACACCTAATAAATTTACACCCGCCTGAAAAATTCGGGCAGGCCCGCCTATACAGTTCTGGCATGCTCGTCTGAACGGAACTGACAGAACAGCGGTGGGTTATATTGGTCATATTTTAATAGCAAACCACTTAAGTTTAGCAACATACATCACCCATAGACATATATTTTATAATTTACCAATGACAGGAGCACAAATACCATTTAAGCTAAACCCATAGCTAAACACTACCACCTCTCTATACCTAGACCCAACTACTCCCCTCACAACCTAGTGCTAACCATAAGGGATCCATAAAATTTAAAAGTTGACCCATTCCGCGAATTGAACAATACATTGCCCCTACATATTACGTCTGTATTGCCCACCTACCTCAAACAAGGCTTGAGTTATTTGTCCCAAAGAGCAATATTTAGTAACCTCCATTAAGCTTTCAAAAATATTTTCGTTTTTTACAGCCACTTGCTGCAAGGATTCTAATTTAGTTTGAACAAACTCCTGATTCACTTCGTGCAAATTATTTAGCGTTTGGATTTGATTTTGTTTCTCCTTTTCCGTAGCCCTAATCACTTCTGCAGGAAGCACCGTTGGAGAACCTTTAGAACTTAGATAGGTATTTACTCCTATGATAGGATATTCGCCATTATGCTTTAAAGTTTCATAATACAAGCTCTCTTCCTGAATTTTAGAACGCTGGTACATTGTTTCCATTGCACCGAGAACGCCACCACGCTCAGTAATTCGGTCAAACTCCATCAACACTGCCGCCTCCACTAAGTCTGTTAACTCCTCTATAATGAAAGACCCTTGCAGAGGATTTTCATTTTTAGCAAGGCCCAATTCTTTATTAATGATCAACTGTATTGCCATAGCTCTTCTAACAGATTCCTCTGTAGGTGTTGTTATTGCTTCATCATAGGCGTTAGTATGTAGAGAATTACAATTATCGTAAATCGCGTACAAGGCTTGTAAGGTGGTCCTTATATCATTAAAATCTATTTCTTGGGCATGCAGGCTCCTACCAGAAGTCTGGATATGATATTTTAACATCTGTGCCCTAGGGTCTGCTCCATATTTTATCTTCAGGGCCTTAGACCAAATCTTCCTAGCCACCCTCCCGATAACGGCATATTCAGGATCTATACCATTAGAAAAGAAAAAGGAAAGATTAGGACCAAACTTATTAATATCCATTCTCCTACTTAAATAATATTCCACATAGGTAAACCCGTTAGCTAGGGTAAATGCTAGCTGGGTGATAGGATTAGCACCTGCTTCAGCAATATGATATCCAGATATGGAAACCGAATAAAAATTACGTACTTTATTTTTTATAAAATATTCTTGAACATCCCCCATTAATCTCAGTGCAAACTCCGTAGAAAAGATACAGGTATTCTGCGCCTGATCTTCTTTTAAAATATCGGCTTGCACCGTTCCCCTCACTTGCTGTATGGTCTTATTTTTTATTTCATTGTACACATTTTCAGGTAGCACCTGATCCCCTGTAACCCCCAACAACATTAATCCTAGACCATTATTTCCCTCAGGTAAAGCTCCATGATATTTAGGCCTCAATTTTTCCTTTCCGCTATATAAAACTTCTATTTTCTTTTCAACCTCATCCTGCAGTCCATTTTCTTTAATATATTTCTCACAGTTTTGGTCAATAGCCGCATTTAAAAAATACCCCAATAACATGGGAGCCGGACCATTAATCGTCATGCTTACTGAAGTCATAGCATCACTTAAGTCGAATCCCGAATACAGCTTTTTCGCATCATCTAAACAGCATACAGAAACACCAGCATTCCCAATTTTACCATAGATATCTGGTCTACTATCGGGATCACTACCGTAGAGGGTAACAGAATCGAAAGCGGTAGACAATCTTTTTGCAGGCAAGCCAAAGCTAACATAATGGAAACGCCTATTGGTACGCTCGGGACTGCCTTCCCCAGCAAACATTCTTGTAGGATCTTCCCCAGCGCGTTTAAAAGGATACAATCCGGCTGTATAGGGAAATTGCCCAGGTACATTTTCCTGTAGCATCCATAGTAAAAGATCTCCCCAGGCTTTATATTTAGGAAGTGCAATTTTTGGTATTTGGGATCGCGAAAGCGAGGTGGTATGCGTGGCCATTTTAATCTCTTTTCCTCTCACCTTAAAACTGTATTCCGGATTCTTATACTGTGATACCGTATATTCCCAATCCAGAATCATTTTCCAATTATGCGAATCAAAATTCATTTTCAGGGATTCAAATTGGGCACATAACAAACTAATCAATTGCTTTTCATTCTCATCTTTGGTCAATTGAAGCACTTTTTCCAACGCTATTCCCGAACCAGAAAGAATCTCTTTTATATCTTCAGGCGCATCCGAATCTAAAACAGCGATTATAGTAGTGAAAATACCATATAATTGTTGCGCTAATTTAGATTGTTCCTTGGCACTGTTATCATACTGTCTATTGCTTTCTGCTATTTCCGACAAATACCTAGTCCTAGCCGGCGGGATTACAAAACGTTTCTCCTCATCCCCTTCTGTTAATACGAAAGAAGATTTTAAAGGTGTTTCAGTCCTTCCCTTAAGGATAGTCATTATGGATTGATACAACCTATTCATTCCAGGGTCATTAAATTGCGAAGCGATAGTACCAAAAACTGGGAGATCCTCGTGTTTCGCCTCCCATAGACCATGGTTGCGAACAAATTGTTTCCTCACATCTCTTATAGCATCCAAAGCTCCTCTCTTATCGAACTTATTTATAGCCACCAAATCGGCAAAATCTAACATATCTATTTTCTCCAGTTGAGTTGCCGCTCCAAATTCAGGAGTCATTACATAAAGGGAAACATCACTGTACGATGTAATTGCTGTATCGGACTGCCCAATACCCGATGTTTCTAAAATAATAAGGTCGAATCCCGCACCCTTTAGCACCCTTACAGCTTCATCTATGTGCTTAGATAGGGATAAGTTAGATTCTCTTGTAGCCAAAGAACGCATATACACCCTAGGATCATTAATAGCATTCATCCGGATTCGATCTCCTAATAGCGCACCTCCCGTCTTCCGTTTTGATGGATCCACTGATATTATCCCAATTGTCCCTTCTGAGAAATCCATTAAAAATCGTCTTACCAATTCATCTACCAAGCTAGATTTCCCAGCGCCACCTGTTCCGGTAACCCCCAAAACAGGAATCTGTTTATTACTCCCGTTCAAAATAGCCGCATGCTTTTTAAATTCGGCATTTCTATTTTCTGCTAGACTAATTAGCCTTGCTATAGTTGAAACATCTTTCTCTTTAATAAGCTGTTTTAATTCACCTGGGTCCTGGGTCTTTAAATCTGGAGTAGGAAAATCACTTTGTTCCACTAAATCATTTATCATCCCCTGAAGCCCCATATTTCTGCCATCGTCAGGAGCATAGATTCTCGTAATCCCATACGCCATTAAATCCTTTATCTCTTCAGGCAGAATAACACCTCCTCCTCCACCAAAAATTTTAATATGGCCTGCGCCACGCTCCACCAATAAATCGCGCATAAACTTAAAATACTCATTATGTCCACCTTGGTAGGAAGTAATTGCAATAGCGTTTACATCTTCTTGAATAGCGCAGTCCACAACTTCAGAAACACTCCTATCATGCCCTAAATGAATAACCTCTACCCCCGTGGATTGAATTATTCTACGCATCATATTTATTGCAGCATCATGCCCATCAAACAGGGAGGCAGCAGTAACAATACGAACTTTATTTACCGGTTTATAGGTAGCTTCTCTTTTCATTTTCAACTTTTTATATACTAAACTATAAGTACTTCTAATTATGTCGACTAAGACAACCATCTTACGAAGTAACCAAATAGGGTTAGCCTCACTATTAATTAATTCGCAATATGACAGCGTCTAATCTTTTGCAATTTAATGAAATCGCAAAAACTAAGGGGTCCATTTTCGAATATTATAAAAAACTCAATAATGCAAGTCTTTTCCTTTTCAAAATCCTAATTTTACTACTTAAAAACTACATTTTTGAAGACAACCATCCTTATTCACTGCCCCGATCAGTCGGGTATCATTAGTAACGTCACCGGTTTTATCCATAAAAATGGAGGAAATATTATTTACATCGATCAGCATGTAGATAAGGAAGCCGGAGTGTTTTTCATGAGATTAGAAAGCGATTTTGAAAAAAACATACCCGTAGTCAAGAGTTTAAAACAGCAATTTGAGCAAAATATAGCCATTCCCTACCAAATGGAATGGAGCCTACATCTTGGGTCTACAAAACCTAAAATGGCCCTGTACGTTTCAAAGTACAATCATTGCCTCTACGATCTTTTAAGTAGATTTCATTCAGGAGAATTAGCAGTAGAGATTCCTTTTATACTTAGCAACCATCCGGATCTATCCTATATTGCAGATCAGTTTAATATTCCATTTCATCACATCCCAATCTCAAAAGAAAACAAACTAGCTGCAGAAGAAAAGCATATTTCACTTTTGGAAGAATACAAAGTAGACTTTATTGTCTTAGCTAGGTATATGCAAATAATAACCCCAAAGATAATAGATCGGTTTCCTAATAAAATAATCAATATTCACCATTCCTTTCTTCCTGCCTTTGCCGGTGCCAAACCTTACCATGCTGCGTTTCAAAGAGGTGTTAAGATCATAGGTGCTACTAGTCATTATGTTACAGAGGAATTAGATGCCGGACCAATAATAGAACAAGATGTAACCCGCGTGACCCATGCCCATAGTATAAAAGACTTTATCTCTAAAGGTCGAGACTTAGAAAAAATTGTACTTTCGCGTGCAGTAAAGCTACATATTGCTAGAAAAACAATGGTTTATAATAATAAAACGGTAATTTTCTCCTAGGCAGGGCATAGCTAGAATAGTATTTATATCATATTTTGAAATTCAACCTAAAGCCCCACCTCACTTAGAAAATAGTAGCCACACATAGAAAACCAAGGAGTAGATAAGAAATTTTAATTAAAACATAGAAATGAAAAGAGCATTATTACTATTAGTAGTATTTCAATTTTTAGGATGCGCAGAATTACAACAAGTAGTAAATCAGTTACCACAAGCAGGCGGCACTATTGGAAATAATGAGATTGCCCTTGGATTGAGAGAAGCCTTGGATATGGGAATCCAAAAACAGGTAAGCAAGCTCACCCAAACAGATGGTTTTTACAAAAATGAATTGGTGAAGATTATGCTTCCCCAAGAGTTGCAAAAAGTAGATAAAACACTAAGAGATATTGGACTTTCTAATTTAGCAGATGAAGGTCTAAAAATATTGAATAGGGCAGCTGAAGATGCCGTTAAAGAGGCGACCCCAATATTTGTAGATGCGGTAAAAGGAATTACCTTCAATGATGCCAGAAACATCTTATTAGGCTCAGATGATGCAGCCACACTATATCTTACACAGGCCACCCAAAGCCAACTTTACGATAAGTTTAATCCAGTAATAAAACAATCTTTTGAAAAAGTAGGTGCAGACCAAATTTGGAGCAATCTAATTAATAGGTATAATGCCATCCCTTTTACCAGTTCTGTTAACCCAGACTTAACGGATTACGTTACCCAAGAAGCCCTAAAAGGTGTATATTCCATGATTGCTTTGGAAGAAAAAGAGATTAGAACCAAAACCGCCTCCAGAACTACTGCTATTCTAAAGCGTGTTTTTGCTTTACAAGACCACAGAAATTAGATTTAGCTAGTGGATTTGTATTTGAATAACTAACCGTTAACCCTATTCTTACAGATTAAGAACAATTCCTTATATAAAAAAATCAAATTAAAAACAGGAATTTTTATTACTAAGATAAAAGCAGCCTCTAGAGAAGACCTATATATAAGGGAGCAATAACACAAAGTACATTTCAAAATCAGCAACTTACATCCCGTAAAGCATCCCTTACTAACTCTACTAGGATTTTGATAATTCTTAAAAAAGGAGCAGACACCACTCCACACCATTTAAAAATACTAATTCACTTGGTAAGTTACCTTTTTCCTTGACCTCTCTATTTTAACGTTCCTTTAAAGGCACTACAAGTTTAATTCTATACTATATATGTAATTTTATGTGTTTCTTTGCACTCAATTTATGGCATTGAAGAACTTTATAAGATATTTTATCATATGGATGCACCTATTATTAGCTCCATCCACATGGGCAACTATGCCCAGTACAGAAACTTCATCTGATTGCGTCCCCCTATCCCAAGAACAAATTACATTAGAATTTATAGAGCAACTAACGGCAGAGGAATGTTTTGAATTAGGAAAATGCGAATACTTACATAAAAATTTTAGTTCCGCATATACCTTCTTCCTTTCCGCCAATTTGAAGGGCCATAAGAACACCCCTAGCTTTAACGAGTATTTTGAAGCGAGTAAATCTTCTCTCGATTCGCTGCAAACCAGTGAATCAATAGACACCGAGTATTTACTGTCACAAAGTATAATTAACGAACGAAAGCTGACAAACAATTTAGAACCAGAAGGACAAGACGTCAACAACTACGCCCTGTTACTACACCAATTAGTCAATTACTTATTCCTATTTATTGCTATCGCTGGTTTCCTCATAGCTACAAAAATATTATTCAAATACAGAAAGCAAGGAACACACACTATATATTTAGCCATATATTTATTTGGAGTCTCCACGATGGTACTGGAGCATGCCGTTTACTGGATACAAGATTTCCACTATAATCCTAGAGTATATTTTTTTAAGATTCATTATTTCCTTTGGCCCCCATCTCTCTATTTATATATCCGCAAAAAACTTAATCTTGAACCAAAGACTGGAATAAATGAAATTTTAAAACATTACGGCATATTTTTTATTTTTTGCATCTTACTACTAATTGCTGTAAATACAGAAACGGATATTAACACCACCAACTTCAGACCGATAATTAATAAACTTTTAGAAAGTCAGTTTATAAAATCGATTCATTGTACAATTTACCTAATCTTATTAGTTCGACTTTATTACCAATATAAAAACCTTTTTAGCTCTTTCAACAAAAAATGGCTGATACTTGCTATCACTTTTTTAGGAGTATTAATGATAATTATATTTTCTAGAGCGCTATATAGCAATTCAGATGACTTTAATTACATCTCCATATATTTCGCCACAATAACACTTTCCTTCTTTATTTGCCTTTATAGTTTTATGCTTTACCTACAGCCAGACATTATAAGGAAGGCCGAGGTCTTAACGGAAGCCGAAACTGAGGAGGGAACCGACATTAAATACAAAAATTCTGGTCTAACCGATGCAATGACAAATACATTAAAAGCTCAGTTAACCAACCTAATAGAAACCAAAAAAGTTTATCTAGACAATGGAATCACTTTAGAGAAATTGGCTAACGAGTTAAATACTGACCGATACAGTCTCTCACAAGTAATTAACCAAGAATTTGAAAAAAACTTCTACGAATTTATAAACGATTACAGAGTACAGGAAGCAGTCAACATCATTGAAAATAATAATGGTAAAATAAAACTAGTAACCGACCTTATTTATGAATCTGGATTTAACAACAAAGTGTCATTTTACAAAGCTTTTAAAAAACGTAAAAAAATGACCCCTACCCAATACATCAAAACGAAGTACAAGGACGAACAATCCGCTTCATAGTTAAGGCAACAATACCCTACACCTATTTAAGTACAACCGCTAGGCTATAAGAACAATATTCCTAATCTTTATCAATCTTAATCTCTTTTATCTTAGACAAGACCTGAATTTTATTTATTCGATTTAAGCTAATGAATTAAACCTATTCTGTGTCTAGGCCACCCCACCAGAATCACTCCATAATTCAACAACAAAAAACCACTAAAAACACACCACTTAGGATCATTTTGTTACAGGTAACACACTCAGACAATACTAACATAGGATAAACCAAATTCATTAACGCATCTAATTTATCCCCTATTTAAAACACAAATTAGGACTCCATTTAAAGGATAAAAAGAACTAAAAATCGATAAAAATTAAAAAAGTTAATGTTTTCCTAAAAAGCATCGGACATCGATTATAATTTATATTACACTTATTTACAATACATTACAATGTATGTTAATGTGTATTTGCATCGGAATGAAATAACTTTAGGTCGGGATTAATTAATATTCATATTCACTATAGTTAATTTGGGCATTGGCAATAAAAGTCAGAACTGAAACAATATCAATAGTATAAGAAAATTGTTTCATTTTTTTATGGGTTAACTTTTCATAAAATCACTCAGATCTTAAAAACCAATGCAGAATTCAAATTTTAACTAACTCAAATTAATTTCTATGAAAATTAAGTATGTTTTATTCTTAAAACTTTTCTTAGTGTCATTAGCAATGATGGCGCAGGAGAAATCAATTACCGGAACGGTAACTGATAAGGATGATTTACCACTTCCTGGAGTATCTATTGTTATTTCAGGCACCACTAGTGGTACACAAACCGACTTTGATGGTAATTTTGTCATCAATGCCAAACAAGGTGATGTATTAAAGTTCAGTTACATTGGACAAAAAACAGTTAATGTTACGGTTGGCACCTCTAACACTATCAACGTAAAAATGGAGGAAGACGCACAAGCGTTGGAAGAGGTAGTAGTAACAGGTGTTGCAGGAGCAACCGACAAGAGAAAACTTTCCGTAACCGTTGCTTCCGTATCAGCAGAAGACCTTGAAAAAGTACCCGCTAGCTCTGCTGCAAGTGCATTACAAGGGAAAGTTGCCGGTGTATCGGTTAGTAACCTTGGTCGCCCAGGTGAAGGTGCTACCATAATTATGAGAGGTGCCGCCAACCTATATGGTTCACAAGCCCCTTTAGTTATCATGGACGGTGTTTTTATTGAAGGCGGACTTGCGGACATCAACGTGGACGACATCGCCTCCTTCGAATTGGTAAAGGGAGCCTCCGCTTCTTCTTTATACGGATCGCGTGCAGGTAACGGGGTAATCGTAATCACCTCAAAAAGAGGTAAAATTGGAAAGACCTCTGTAACTGTAAGAGCAGAAACAGGAATTTCTAAAGTAACAAATTTCGTAAAGACCAACCAATCGCATAACTTTAAAATGGCATCAGATTGGGAAGATTATAAAGGCCAATACACTAAGTATGAAGGCGTAACTTATCCTGCTGGATACCAGAGCGTATTCGCAAATTCCGGTCCAACAGCTGTTCAAGGAACAAGGATATTAGAAGATAATGGATATTCGGACAACCCTTTTGGAGTGTATTACGATTTTCAAGACATATTCTTTAAAACAGGTGTAAATAGAACATTATACTCTTCTATTTCTTCTGGTGGAGAAAATGTAAGAACCTTCTTCTCTGCTGAGAATACCGATATAGAAGGAGTACTTGCAGAAACAAAAGGTTACGAAAGAAGCAGTATCCGAGCTAATATAGATTACGACATCTTTGATTGGTTAACTTTTAAGGCTAGTAATAACTTTGTAAGAGTTGTAGACAATAGCCCAGGAGGAGGATTTGGTATTTACCGATCTATGACAAGGTTAAATCCAGATTCCAACGTACAAGCGAATAACCCAGACGGTCAGCCTTACTATTACCTGCCAGACCCTTGGGAATCAGAAATCACCAACCCTATGTACGAACTGTACAATAGAGACGCAAGATCACAGCAGCAGCGGTTTTTGGGAGGATATTTGTTAAACGCCAAATTCACTAATTGGCTGAATATGGATGTTGAATATTCTTTTGAGAATAATGCTTACCGCTTCTCTAGCAATAACAAATACGAAACTTACACTACTACTGGAGACGCAACTGGATTCGGCTATAGCAAAGGTTCTTTAAACAAAAGTAATTACCTTGAAGTTTCACAAAAGGTACAAGCAACCCTTAACTTTAAGAAAGAGTTTGGAGAGTTAGATTTTATGGCTAAACTTAGCTACTTGGCCGAGGATAGATCCTACGATTACAATTCCTTAACTGGAAATGACTATAAATTTAAAGATCTTCCATCTATAGACAATTTTGATACTAAGGATGTTTACGGTACTTCTGACTATGAAAGCGAAAGAGCCCAGAATATGTTTGCAATTGGTGGTCTTGTTTATAAAGACAGGTATATTTTAGATGGACTAGTAAGAAGAGATGGATCTTCCTTATTTGGTTCCGAAAATAGATGGAACAACTACTATAGACTTTCCGCAGCCTATAGGATTTCTGAAGACATTAATATCCCTGGAGTACAAGAATTAAAAATTAATGCAGCCACAGGTACTTCCGGACAACGTCCAGGATTCAACTGGCAGTATGAGCAGACCAATATTAGCACTGGATCTCTTTCCTCAGTTAGAAGAAAAGGAAACCCTTTCTTAAAGCCTTCCTTAACTAAAGAAACGGAGTTTGGATTAAACGCTAGATTCTTAGACATATTCGATTTACAGTTTGCTTACTCTAATCAAGTAGTATCAGATCAGTTTATGATCGTTAACTTATTTTCTCCTGCAAATGCAGGAAAAGCTACTCAATGGCAGAATGTAGGTGATTTAGAATCTGACACTTACGAACTTTCCTTAAATTCTAGAATCATTAATAATTCTGATTTAAAATGGAGAGTTGGAGCAAATTTCTCTACAACAGAAACCATGATCACCAAATTAAATGCACCAGAACAGCTTGTTGGACCAACAGATGGAGCTAACGATGAAGGAATTATGTTCTTAATTCGTGAAGGTGTGGAATTCGGAAGTATGTTCGGAAGAAGTTTTGTAACTGACCTTGCTACAATGGAACAGCAATTGCCTGCAGGCGCTTCAATATCAGACTATGAAGTAAATGCTGACGGAGTTGTTGTTGAAAGTGCTACCGTAGGTACCACTACCGAAAAAGCAATCATCAAAGTAGATGAAGATGGAATTCCTGTATTTGATAAAATTGGTAATCAAAACGAGAACTTTAGAGTAGGTATAACTTCAAATTTAACTTATAAGAATTTTGATTTTTACATGCTTTGGGATTGGAAAAGCGGTGGCGATATCTACAACAAAAATGCGCAATGGAATACTATTGCAAAAAGAAATGTGATGGTTGACCAAGCAGGAAAGCCAGCAGATCAAAAGAAGGCAGTAACGTACTACGAATCTCTGTATGACGTTAACCAAAACAATAAGTTTTGGGTAGAAGACGGTTCATTTGTTAAACTTAGAGAAGTATCTTTAGCTTACACCATCCCTGAGAAGCATATGAGCAGAATAGGATTCTTTGAAGAAATAAAATTAAGTTTAATCGGTAGAAATATATTAACCATCTCCGATTACTTAGGATGGGATCCAGAAGTTTCTAGATATGACAGTAACACGCAACAGTATTTTTCTCTAGATTATGGTGTATATCCAAATCAATCTTCTTACTCCATGTCTATCCAGTTTAAATTTTAATAAATAAACACATGAAACATATTAATAAAATTCTATACATAATGTTGCCAATCTTATTATTGGCAAGCTCATGTCAAGATTTCGAAACCGACTTGGAAGTCTTAAACCAAGAGAATCCAAATGATGAGATTTTAGCATCAGATCCAGTAGCATTGGAATCGACTGCTGGCAACCTTTTAAATAGCTGGTATATGACAACCCACAGCACCGAAGGGCCTGGCGCTGCATTATCCACTATGGCAGATGCCTCTACGGTATCTTGGGGTAACTTTGGGATGAGAGATCTATCTAGCGAACCTAGAGTTGCTTTCAATAACACCTCCGGTTACAGCAATGACATTACAGTAACCTATTTTAACTCCCTATATTCTATGCTAACCGATGCCAATACCATAGTGGCTGCGGTAGAATCTGGTACTGAGTTTGACGACCCAGCCATGGTTGAAATGATGGGGAAATTAGGTCAAGCGCTATCTGTAGGATACCTATCATTGGTTTTTGATAGAGTATGGCTTTACAATGCTGAAGGACCTATTGGCGAACACGAGACAGGTGAAACTGACTATAACACCGCCATGACATACGCATTGGAAAAATTGGATGAAGCTATCGCTATTGCAAATGCCAACACCTTTACCTTACCGGAAGGCTGGTTACCTGGAGTAAATGCTTCTAGTGAAAACATGTCTAAAATTATGAACAGTATGGGAGCTCGTATGCTGGTAGGAAACATCAGGAATAGCGCTCAAAAGAGTTCAGTAGATTGGAACAAAGTACTACAATATGCTGATAACGGCATAACTAGCGACTTTGATATTCTTATGGATGACATTAACTGGTATGCGCTTATACCACAAACCTACCTTGTATACCCTGGTTGGGGAAGAGTAGACATGAGAGTTATTAATATGATGGACCCTAACACTCCTGCATATTGGACAGATGATATTAACACGCTACCAGAGTCTACTTCTGCTGACAAAAGATTGGAAACCGACTATGAATATCTTGCTTCTAATAGCTTCAGCCCTGATAGAGGTAAATATCACTTCAGTACCTATAGATACGCTAGGCTTAACCCATACATTGATCAGTGGACCATTCCGTTGACGGAGATATCTAAATCAGAAAACGATTTATATAAAGCTGAAGCTCTATTAAATATCGGAGGCGGAGACCCAGCAGCTGCAGCGGCTATTGTGAATGAAGGAACAAGAACCACTAGAGGTGAACTTCCTCCAGTATCTGCAGACGCCCAAGAAGTTTATGATGCAATTCACTATGAAAGAATGGTAGAATTTGCCTATACAGGTATGGGCTTACCTTTCTTTGAAATGAGAAAAGAAGACCTATTACAAAAAGGAACTTTATTACACTTCCCTGTTCCTGGAAAAGCATTAGACGCTATTCCTGAAGCTTATTACACCTTTGGTGGAACTAGCGGGGTTGCAGGAGAAGATTATTCTAATGGAGGTTGGAGATAGATCCAAGCATTCCACATTAAACCAAAGGCCGTCCAAAATTATTTTGGACGGCCTTTTTTTGTTAGTTAATAAAATCAAATCACTACAGTTTACCTATAACGAGTAAAACCATCAATAAAGTTATTGGATCGCAAAAAATTCTAGTTTAGAAATTAAGCCTAATCAACAAAACACCCTTCAGCATGATTGAGCTACCTAAAATTTACACAATAGGCAGATATATTCTAAAAACCACTCCATACAACTACATCTTAAAAATAGTTTTCAGAGTAAGAAATACCCTACCAACAAAACAAATTACCGGAACCGAAGAATAAAATTCCAGTGCATTTTAATAACAATAAATTAACCTATTTAAGACCGATTTTCAACAAGGTATTTAGTCATAATATTTGCATAAAAATAACAATTACCCATGCAGCTATTTAACAAATTCTTAATAAAAACGAAGAGGCATAAAGCCCTTACATTATATCTCCAACCAAGCAATATCACTATATTTTTTACCACTTAGGTCCTGAATTGCGTTTATTTAACTATTAATCTCCCCCTTCAGAACTAATCATACACTTATTCACTTTACACTGTTTTACAACATCTTACCAAGTTGGTTAACGTTAATTATAATCGGACTGACTTTACTTTAGGTCGGGATTGATGATTATTATATTCTACTATGGTTAATTTGCCAATTGGCTTTATTGCTTAGGCGCAGGAAAATCACAAATTTGTTAAAATTTGAAATGTTTTTTAGAACGATTAGCAGCCGTTAAAACCCAGCCTCTAAGCCTGAATAAACCCAATTACAACTCAAATTTAATCTTTAACTAACTCAAATTAATTTCTATGAAAATTAAGTATGTTTTATTCTTAAAACTTTTCTTAGTGTCATTGGCAATGATGGCGCAAGAAAAAACAATTACCGGTACGGTAACTGACAAGGATGAATTACCTCTCCCTGGAGTATCTATCGTTGTATCGGGAACAACTAACGGTACACAAACCGATTTTGACGGGAACTACACCATCAACGCTAAGCAAGGTGATGTATTAAGGTTCAGCTATATCGGACAAAAGACTCAAGTAATAACTATAGGCGCATCAAACACCATTAATGTACAAATGGAAGAAGATACACAAGCCTTAGAAGAAGTAATCGTTGTTGGATACGGTACTACCACTAAGCAATCTTTTACTGGTTCGGTAAAACAAATTGACTCCGAATTATTAGAGCGTAAGAGTGTTTCTAACGTATCACAAGCCCTTACTGGTGAGTCTGCAGGGGTAAGAGTTATTAATACATCTGGACAGCCTGGTGAAGCAGCTACTATCCGTATTAGAGGTTTTGGATCGGTTAACGGTAACAGAGATCCATTATATGTAGTAGACGGTGTTCCTTATAACGGTAACATTAACGCCTTAAACCCAAGTGATATTGAATCTACAACTATCTTAAAAGATGCTTCTGCAACTGCAATTTTTGGTGCACGTGGTGCTAACGGTGTTGTAGTTATAAACACAAAGAAAGGTAGAAACGGGAACAACTATATAGAAGTAGAGACCAAAACTGGACAAAACTTTAGTTTACTACCAAGATACAACACTATTAAGTCCCCAGAACAATACATAGGATTAAGCTGGGAAGGTCTTAAGAATTTTATAGGCTCATATGGTAGGGATGAAGCTACATCTATAGCTTGGGCAAATGCTAATCTATTTAATTCTAGTTATGGTATTCACTCTAAATACAATATGTGGAATGTAGCCGATGGTGGAGAGTTGATAGACCCGGCAACGGGATTAGTAAGAAAAGGCGTTACTCGTAAATACACTCCAGAAAACTGGGAAGATTATGCTTTTCAACCTTCTAGCAGGATAGAAGCTAACGTTAAAATAAGTGGTGGTAACGAGAGAACGAATTACTTTAGCTCTATTGGATACTTAAATGACACAGGATACTCAATTAACTCTGACTTTGAGCGTTATTCTGCTCGTTTAAATGTAAACCACAAAGTAAAAGATTGGTTAGACGGATCTATGAATTTAGGCTATACCGTTTCAGAAACTAACAATGGTGGTCAATCTGAGGATTCTGGTAGTGTTTTCTGGTTTGTAGATAATATTCCTTCTATTTACCCACTTTACCTAAGAGATGGAGATGGCAATACTATGCCAGACCCTTACTACGGTGGTAATATATATGACTATGGAAGTGGAAGAGGTTTTGGTGCATTAACCAATGCAATCTCCGATGCGCACAACAGTGTTGAGAATAGATTTACCCATGAAATAAACTTCAACACTTCATTAAACGTTAAATTCACAGATAACCTTACTTTAGAGAATAGATTTGGTACTCAGTACTACAATAGCTCTTTTGACGGACAAAATGGCCCTTTCTACGGACCAAGCGCTTCTAGTGGAGGTTCTATTTACAAAACCAAAACAGAAGTATTCTCTTACAACATGTTAAACTTATTACGTTTCAAAAAGAGATTTGATCGTCATAACTTTGAAGCTCTTGTTGCTCATGAGAACAACTCTTGGGAAAGAAAGTATCTTTCTGCATACAAAACCAACCTAGTTGATCCATTTGGTACTGAATTGAACAATGCGGTAGTTTCTTCTCCTGCTAGTTCTTACACTAGAGATTATACCCTAGAAAGTTATTTTGGTCAAGTAAACTATGACTACGACAATAAGTACTTCCTTTCTGGAACAGTGAGAAGAGATGGTTCTTCTAGATTTTTGAAAAACAAATGGGGAACTTTTGGTTCTTTAGGACTTGCATGGGCAGTGATTAACGAAGACTTTATGCAAAACCAAGACTTTTTAAGCAACTTAAAGCTAAAAGCAAGTTACGGTTTAATTGGAGAGCAAGGTGGCGTTGGGTACTACCCTGGTTACGACCTTTATGATATTCAAAACTTAAACGATGAGGTTTCATTAATTTTTGACACTAAAGGAAATCCAGATTTAACTTGGGAAACTTCTAAAATGTTCCAAACTGGTATTGAATTTGGAATTGGCAATGTATTAGATGTTGCAGTTGATTACTATGTGAAAAATACAGAAGATCTAATTTTTGACAGAAGAAATGGCCCTTCACTTGGATATGCCCTTATCAAAGTAAATGATGGTGCTTTACGTAATAAAGGTTTAGAGTTTGATGTTACTGCTCACTTGGTAAAAACAGAAGATTTCTATTTAGACCTTACGGTAAACGGAGAATTATTAGACAATGAATTAACCACAATGCCGATTGAACCAGCAACTGGAGAGGAGAAAATTATTGATATTGATGGATTATTTGGTAGATCTAATGGTCATTCTTTATACGACTTCTATACCCGAGAGTATGCAGGGGTAGATACTGAAACTGGAGTAAGTACTTGGAATGTTTACTATTTTGATGAAAACAATGATGGTGAATACCAAGCTAGTGAAAGAGTTGCCTCTATGGCAGATTATGTTGCTAAGTTCCCAGAAAATGCCAACAACCTATCCATGACTACTACTGAATCTTACGCTCAGGCTACCCAAAAATATATTGGAAAGTCTGCAATTCCTACCGTTAGAGGTGCATTTAACCTTAGTACAGGTTATAAAGGATGGGACCTTAGTGCACAGTTCCTATATAGTGTAGGAGGATATGCTTATGATGGAGCTTATGCTAGATTAATGGGGAATGATCAAGTAGGTGGAAACAACTGGCATACAGACATCTTAGATAGATGGCAAAAGCCTGGTGATGTTACTTCTGTACCACGTATTTCAAATGATTATGATAGCAACGTTTCATCTTCCTCAACTAGATTCATCACTAAGTCAGATTTCTTAAACCTAAACAACATTAGGCTAGGGTACACTATCCCAAAAATGTATGTTGAGAAAATGGGAATGTCTAACTTAAACTTCTGGGTTTCTGGAGACAATTTATGGCTGTTATCTAAAAGAGATGGATTTAACCCATCTACACATGAGGCTGGTACTTCTGATATGTACCGTTATTCTCCATTATCAACCTTTACCTTTGGAGTAAGAGCTAAATTTTAATTTTAAAAATTGAAACAACTTATGAAATCTAAATTATATTTTACAATACTTGCTACCGGCCTTTTAACATTGGGCTGCAGTAAAGATTACCTAGAAACCAAGCCTACGGAGTTTATTTCTAAGGAACAAATAGACGACGCTGCTGATCTTAATCCAGACGTATTAAAAGCAAGTCTTAGAGGAATTTATGCCACAATGTACCAAATGGAATCAGGAGGAACTACTAGTCACGATGATTTTGGGCATAAAGGATATGACATTTATAGCGATCTATTATCTTCAGACATGGTTTTGGCCGGAACAACCTACGGATGGTACAGTGCCATGGCAAGGATGACTTCTACTGTAGATTACACAGATACTAACAATTATAAGGTTTGGAGGTTCTACTATAGAATTATCCTTTCAGCGAATAGTGTTATCGATGGAATAGGAGGAAACGATGCAGAGCTAGAAACTACAGCTCTAAAACAAACAATGGGACAAGCGAAAGCAGCTAGAGCTTTTGCTTACTATTACTTAGCCAACTATTTCTCTGAAGGATACGATCCTTCAGAACCAATATTGCCAATCTATATCGATACAGAAGCACCCAACCAACCGTTGAGTACTACTGAGGATGTTTATAACCTCATTATTGATGACCTAACGGAAGCAGTAAGTTTATTGGAAGGGTTCTCTAGAACTGCTATACATGAAATTAATCAAGATGTAGCCAGAGGTCTTCTAGCCTATGCGTATGCCGCTATGGGAAAAGACGAAGAAGCAGCAACAGTTGCTAATAAGGTGATCACTGATGGGAAGTATACTCTCATGAACAAAGAAGAGGTTACAGGCGGATTTAACGACGTTAACACCAAAGGATGGATGTGGGGCGTTGACATTACCTTAGACAACAACTTAGACCTAGTATCTTGGTGGGGTCAAATGGACCTTTTTACTTATAGCTACACTTGGGCAGGAGATCCTAAAGTAATTGACGTTGATCTTTATAACGCCATTCCTGATAATGACGTGAGAAAAGCTCAGTTTGAGGATCAAGATGGAACTGAAGATAACAATGTATTGTATCCAACCGGTAAATTCTATGCTCCAGAGCGTATAATTGGCGGTCAAAGAAGCGTTACCACTGACTATGTTTATATGAGAGTAGCAGAAATGTATTTATTACATGCAGAAACTGCTGCTAAATCTGGAGATGAGCCTGCTGCTAGAGCATCTTTACAGGCATTATTGGAAGAAAGATTAGATTCTGCTTCCGATGCTGCTTATGTAGCTCAGTTGGCCGGACAGGATTTATTGGATGAGATTTACCTACAAACCAGAATTGAACTTTGGGGTGAAGGAAAAAGCTACTTAGCTATGAAGAGAAATAAGGCTACCATTACACGTGGCGCTAACCACCTATTCAATGCTGGGGAGTCTATTAATTACGATGATTCTCGTTTAACTTTTGAGATTCCTCAGAATGAAATCCAAAATAACCCTAACATCAACTAAGTAATTAAAGGTTGAGTTAGTATTACAAACGCCTGTCAAAATTAATTTTGACAGGCGTTTTTTTATTTTAATAATTAGATTAAATAACCTCTTTAAATTTTTAGTTACCCATTAGAATACCCTAAGTAGAACCCTTATTCTAGATAGAAGAATAGAGATAATCTACAGCAATCCGAATCTTTAAAAAAAGTCCATTAATATTTTATAATCTAAAACACCAACCTTTATCTAGCTAATAGATATTTAATAACGGTTTCGTTAAAGAACAAGGGCTGCTCTACATTTACCACATGACCACAATTCTCAACAACTACCAAAGAAGATACACGGTGTTTCTCTGCCATTTTCTTTACAGCAGGCAAAAACAAATAGTCTTCCTCTCCCATTAAATAAAGGGTAGGAATATTGATATCTACGCTCCTAAAAAATCGTAATAACGGATTTATCTCCGAAGTAAGTCTAAACCATCGGATAAACTCTTTTTGGTATAACTTCTTAGCTTCCCGAACAAATAAGGAACGCGACTCTCTATGATTTTTATTAGGCATAATTACAAATGCGAAGAATTTGTAAAGCCACAGGTAGGGAACTATAGATTTAAAGATGACCCCTAAACGAATAAGAACCTGAGACCTGAAGTTGAGTTTCATGATAGCTCCCCCCATAATCATACTCTCTACCCGAGAAGGGTGTTTTTCTGCCAAATTCCTAATAAGGATCGTCCCCAAGGATATACCTACAAAATGGGACTTTTTAATCTTCTCGTGATCTATTACCTCAAGAATATCATTCGTTATGGCATCAAAAGTATATTTATCTAAAAAGGCATCTTTTAAATGTAATTTAGAGTTTCCATGTCCTCTAAGATCTAATAGAAGCACGTTAAAGTACTTTCTAAATTCCCGCAACTGTTTGTACCATATTGTGGAACTTCCTCCTGCTCCATGCACAAAAGTGACCCATTTGGTGGACACCTTATGAAGGTGAGTAGTATAACTAATCAATGCTTATAGTAGTATTAAAAGAGAATTAATGAGACACCTATGCCCTCAAAACACAGCAAAGATAACTAAACCCTCATCACTAGTTTAAATAAAGGTTACCAAAAGGTCAAATTATCTGATATTTAGCCATATACAACTAATTCACACTTTACAAACCCTAAATAAGAAGTATATTTGAGAAGATAATATTAATCTGTAACGTAGATATGAAAAATCAAAATTGTAAAGTAGGATCAGTCACCCAAATGGCTACCAACATCAACACAAGACCTCTTTTAGAGGAACAATACCTTAGTTTTATGGAAAAGGCAGATAGGATAAAATACAGCGACTCTAACCTCGCTGATTTTTTTGAGAGAAAAGCGATTAAAATAAATAAAATACTGAAAGACTTGTCCCAGTAGGCAGGCTATTTTTTCTGCAACTCTAAGCTCATCTGCACTTGCAATTCTTTTGCCTTTTGCGCGGCGGCCTCAGCAAAATCCTCACCTTGGGAGGCATATATAATCCCCCTAGAGGAATTAACAAGTAGGCCTACCTCTTTAGTCATACCATATTTACATACCTCTTCTAAACTTCCTCCCTGCGCTCCTACCCCAGGCACTAACAAGAAACTATCGGGTACTATGGAACGAATATCTTTTAAGTATTCGGCTTTAGTAGCTCCCACAACATACATGAGGTTTTCAGAATTCTGATAGGTCTTAGAAGTTTCTAACACCTGCTTATACAGTTCTTTTCCTTCTACTGTTTTAGTTTGAAAATCAAAGGCTCCCTTATTAGAGGTCAATGCCAATAATATAGTATGTTTATCTTCAAACGCAAGAAATGGCTCTACAGAGTCTTTACCCATATAAGGAGCTATAGTAACAGAATCGAATCCGAGGTCCTCAAAAAAGGCCTTGGCATATCTTGTAGAGGTATTCCCAATATCCCCGCGCTTTGCATCTGCAATAGTAAATTGCTCAGGGTAATTGGTATTAAGATAGTCTATTGTCTTTTCTAAGGCGCGCCACCCCTTAATTCCATACGCCTCATAAAAGGCCATATTTGGCTTATATGCAACGCACAAGTGGTGCGTTGCATCAATTATTGCCTTATTGAATTCGAAAATAGGATCTTCCTCTTTTAAAAGGTGTTCTGGAACTTTATCTAGGTCCGTATCCAATCCTATACAAAGGAAGGATTCCTTTTTACGTATCTGCTCAACTAAAAATTGGGTAGTCATTTATCTTAGAATGTCTCGGAAGCTTCTTTTAATTTTTCTGTATTTTCCACCATACTCAACTCATCTATAATACGCTGTATATCACCGCCTATTATATTTTGTAGATCGTATAAGGTTAAACCAATTCTATGGTCGGTAACCCTTCCTTGAGAGTAGTTATAAGTTCTAATCTTCGCAGAACGGTCCCCACTACTCACCTGTGAGTTTCTTTTAGCAGCATCTTCTTCCTGCTTCTTTGCCAACTCCAAATCGTATAAACGCGAACGTAATACTTTAAAAGCTTTCTCTTTGTTCTTGTGTTGGGATTTTTGATCTTGACATTGCGCTACTAATCCAGTAGGCACGTGTGTTAATCGAACCGCAGAATAGGTAGTGTTCACCGATTGCCCACCAGGACCTGAAGAACAGAAATAATCGATACGCACATCCTTAGGCTCTATCTGAACATCAAAATCCTCAGCTTCTGGAAGCACCATTACGGTAGCGGCACTAGTGTGCACCCTTCCCTGAGTTTCTGTTTGCGGAACACGTTGTACACGGTGAACCCCTGCCTCAAATTTCAAGGTACCATAAACATCCTCCCCAGTTACCTCAAACTGAATTTCTTTATAGCCGCCATTGGTGCCCTCACTAAGGTCTATAACGTTTGTTTTCCACCCCTTTGATTCACAGAATTTAGTATACATTCTAAACAAATCTCCCGCGAATATACTTGCTTCATCTCCTCCGGTACCAGCACGAATTTCAACCACTACGTTCTTAGCATCTTCGGGATCTTTGGGTATTAATAGAAATTTAATTTCTTCTTCCAACCCGGGAAGTTTTTCCTTGGCTTCTTCTAACTGCATTTTAGCCATCTCGGCCATTTCTGGATCACTACCATCTGCCAAAATCTCTTCGGCTTCAGCAATATTATTGGTGATTTCTAGATAAAGCGTTCTTTTATCTACCAGTTTCTTAAGGTCTTTATATTCCTTATTCAACTCCACATAACGCTTCTGATCAGAAATAATATCAGGCTGAATGATAAGGTCCGAAACCTCATCAAAACGCTGTTTAACTATATTTAATTTATCAATCATACACTAACTTCTATCGTTACGCGAATTTACGATAATTTTGTACATTTCCGTATATCCAGTTTAATAAGATAATATCATCTCCCAAGATTTCTCTCTTGGTTTTCTATAATCTTACCCCTTAGCATTTTTTTGATACTTATTTTCGACCAATACAGGCGCTCCTTTGTTTAAACAACATAAAGCCGTTAAAACGGGCAATAAACCTTACTTAAATATCCGATAGTAAAAAAGAAAATTGTTGTTACACCTCTCCTCAATCTGAGAAAGTAAACTACCTCGGGGCAATCCCGCCTGAAAAATTCGGGCAGACCCACAAGGCATTAAAAAAAAAAAAAAAAAAAAAAACGTATTGATTTATAGGCGAGCCTCGGAGCATTTAAATCTCGATTATCGAGTAAAAAACAAGCTGTATTTATGATAGCCACTAATTAAATAGGATACCTCCGGTTTTATGCATCACATTATTGTTATCCACAATAACCGCCTCTGCACCATCCAATTGATTAATTAAGACCAAACCACGCTCTACCCCGAGAACAAACACAGCGGTAGATAAAGCATCACAAAGCTCTGCACTTTTAGAAAAAACCGAGACACTAATAACACCTACAGCAGGATATCCTGTTCTAGGATCCAATATCGATGAAAATCGTTCATTTTCTAGAGAAACAAAATCTTTACAACTCTCAGTAGTAGAAACCGAAGACTCTAAAATGGGAAGCCAAGAAAACATTTTTTCAAAACCCACGGGGTTTGCTATCCCAATCATCCATTTTTCTCCGTTTGCTTTTACACCCCAAGTTGTAAAATCGCCACCTCCATTAATTGCACCACCAATTACTTGTTTTCTTACTAGAAGCTCTTTAGCCATATCCACAGCATATCCCTTTGCAATAGCACCGAAACCAATTTTAATCCCTTTATTCTTCAAAAAAACAGTGAGATCCTTTCCATTAAGTATAATGTTCTGGTACCCTACCTTTGTTAAATTCAATGTTAAGTCGTCCGCTACAGGCTCATCATCCATATCCCTATTAAAATCCCAAACCACGTTCATTCCCTCCTGACTTATATCAAAAGCACCATTGGTAACCTTTGAAATCTGTATTGCCCTCTCTATAAGCCTAAACATTTCATAGCTAACCTTCACTGGTTCTACACCTGCATTAGCATTTATTAAAAAGGTTTCGGAATTTTTGTCGCCTTCATAAAGCATTTTATCAATACGCTCTATTTCGGAAATCGCTTCTTCTATATTAACATACCCTATCTCCTCATTCTCTGCAACAACAGTAATATCAAATTTACTACCCATTAAATTTACGGTACGATGTACAGAAACAAGCTTTTTCTCCTCTAAGGGATTCGAAAAAACAAAAAAGCAAAAAAGAATACTTAATAATACTTTCACAAAATAAGCAATTAGGCTCGATTACTAAATTAATGGATTTAACATTATACTGACGACAAAAGTTTACAAAAGCATCAATTTAATCTATTAAATAATAAAATCGACCTTAAAGAATAGCGAATATCATGAATAAGACGCTAATATACCGAATAAATAATTCAGAAATTTGAAATTTACTTTTAAGTAGAAGGAAGCACCAAAAGATGCAATTATCATTACAAGGCTGCAAATCAATCATATTCATTTGGAATCATATATATAAATAACAAAACGCTAGAACAAAAGAAGCTTTCCTTTATCCTAGCGTTTGTAGAAAAGATCGTTTTTTTCCTTTCCCTTCTTAACACAAAAAAGCCCGAGAATAAGAAAAACAAATTCCTTAATATTCAAAGACACCAAACTCGCTTTTAATGGTAAGCTTTTTATTAGTACTAGCCTCTACCCTACCCACAATTTTCGCGTCTACTCCAAAACTTTCAGAGATAGCAACAATTTCTTGTGCAACTTCTGGGTTAACGTAGAGCTCCAAACGATGTCCACAGTTAAAGACCTGATACATCTCTTTCCAATCTGTACCAGATTGTTCTTGGATTAATTTAAAAAGTGGAGGAATTGGGAACAAATTGTCCTTTACAACATGTAAATTATCTATAAAATGAAGAATTTTAGTTTGTGCCCCTCCACTACAGTGAATCATACCATGAATATCCTGAGCATTATACTTACTTAATATCTTCTTTACTATTGGCGCATAGGTACGAGTGGGCGACAATACCAATTTCCCTGCATCTAAAGGTGCATTAGGCACAGCATCTGTTAGCTTCACCTTTCCAGAATAGACAAGCTCTTCTGGAACAGAAGCATCATAACTTTCTGGGTATTTTTCTGCTAGGTATTTAGAGAACACATCATGTCTTGCTGAAGTGAGTCCATTACTCCCCATCCCGCCATTATACTCATCTTCGTAAGTGGCTTGTCCAAAAGAAGCCAACCCTACTATTACATCTCCTTCTCTTATATTAGCGTTGTCTATTACCTCACTTCTTTTCATTCTAGCGGTAACCGTTGAATCTACGATGATGGTCCGCACCAAATCGCCCACATCAGCAGTCTCTCCTCCTGTAGAATGAATGGTAATCCCGTGGTTTGCTAAATCTGAAATTAATTCTTCTGTACCGTTGATGATTGCTGAAAGCACCTCCCCAGGGATAAGGTTCTTATTTCTTCCTATGGTAGAAGACAACATAATATTGTCTGTAGCCCCAACACAGATTAAGTCATCTATATTCATGATTAAGGCATCTTGGGCAATACCCTTCCAAACAGAAATATCTCCAGTCTCCTTCCAATACATATATGCTAGGGACGACTTGGTACCAGCGCCATCTGCATGCATCACCAAGCAATGGTCCTCATCATTGGTTAGATAATCGGGAACTATTTTACAGAAAGCCTGTGGAAACAGCCCTTTATCAATATTTTTTATCGCGTTGTGCACGTCTTCTTTAGAGGCAGAAACCCCTCTTTGACTGTATCTTTTACTATTAGATGAACCCATGATCAAAAGTTTGGAGCAAAAATAGCAGATTCCACAAAAAAAAGCCCATTATTCATGGGCTTTTAATACAACTCTTTTAGAAAGGAGTGTTATTTAATAAAAAGAAGCTCTCTATATTTAGCCAATGGCCAATATTCATCTCCAACCAATCGCTCTAATTTATCACAGTGATAACGGATTTCATCAAAATGAACCCTTACCTTATCACAATAAGCATAGGCTTTTTTATTTACATCTACCATCTTATTAGCTTTCTTACGCTCCTCTACCATAGCATCTGTCTTTACTTTAATGACCTTTAGATGATCGGATATACGGGAAACAATATCTAATTGACTCTCCGCCATTTTCTTATAGCTATCCCCATAGATGGATTTTAGACCATTTATGTTTTGTATCAAGTTGTTTTGATATTTTATTGCAGCTGGAATGATATAACTGTATATCAACTCATTAAAGACCCTACCTTCTATTTGGATATGCATAATATACTCTTCCAACTCCACCTCTTTACGCATCTTTACCTCAACCTCACTAAGGACGTTCATAGATTTAAAGAGCGAAATACTTTCTTTTGAGGTAAGCACCTGAAGAGCACTTGGTGTAGTCTTATTATTGCTTAAGCCTCTAGATTCAGCTTCCTTCTCCCAAGCTTCGCTATATCCGTCACCCTCAAACCTAATTCGCTTAGAAGTTTTTATATATTCTCGTAATATATTAAAAATAGCCTCATCTTTTTTAAGACCTTTTTTAGCTATTAGGCCGTCTACCTCTTTTTTAAAGATTTGCAATTGCTTAGCCACTATGGTATTTAAGACCATCATAGGTTTAGCACAATTCGCTTTGGAGCCAACTCCTCTCATCTCAAACTTATTACCAGTAAAGGCAAAAGGAGAGGTACGGTTCCGATCTGTATTATCTAGTAATATTTCTGGAATCTTACCTACTACATTAAGTTTAAGGTCTGTTTTCTCCTCTGGCGATAACTTTCCATTTGTAACCCCTTCCAATTCATTGAGCACCTCATTCAATTGATCTCCAATAAAAATTGAAAGAATAGCAGGGGGCGCCTCGCTAGACCCTAATCTATGGTCGTTACTTGCGGAAGCAATAGAAGATCTCAACAATTCTTCATAGGTATCTACCGCTTTAATAGTATTCACAAAAAAGGTTAAAAATTGTAAATTCTTCATTGGAGTAGACCCAGGGCTTAAGAGATTCACTCCAGTATTGGTAGCCAAGGACCAGTTATTGTGTTTCCCAGAACCGTTTATTCCTGCAAATGGTTTTTCATGAAAAAGCACTTTAAAGTTATGCTTATCGGATACCTTTTCCATGATATCCATTAAAAGAAGGTTGTGATCTACCGCTAAATTGGTCTCTTCAAAAATAGGGGCAAGTTCAAACTGATTTGGCGCAACCTCATTATGACGGGCTTTTACTGGTATTCCTAATTTGGTACACTCCTTCTCCAACTCTTTCATAAAATTGAGTACCCTTAGAGGAATCACCCCAAAATAATGGTCGTCTAACTGCTGTCCCTTGGCCGCGGACTGCCCCATTATTGTTCTTCCAGAAAGACTAATATCTGGCCGAGAATACGCCAAGGCTTTGTCCACCAAGAAGTATTCTTGTTCCCATCCTAAGGTGGCATTTACCTTAGTTACATTTTTATCAAAATATTTAGCTACTGCTGTTGCCGCCTCATCCATAGCGTTCAATGCCCTTAATAACGGCGCCTTATTATCTAAGGCCTCTCCGGTATATGACACAAAAACGGTTGGTATACATAATGTAGCACCATAAAGGAATGCAGGTGAAGTAGGATCCCATGCCGTATATCCCCTAGCCTCAAAAGTATTCCTGATACCACCATTGGGAAAACTAGATGCATCGGACTCTTGCTGAACCAATTGTCCACCGCCAAATTTCTCCATAGCTTTTCCATCTAATGTTAGATCAAAAAAGGCATCATGTTTTTCTGCCGTAGCATTGGTTAAGGGTTGGAACCAGTGTGTATAATGCGTAGCTCCCATGGAAATTGCCCAGGCTTTCATGCCCTCAGCAACCTGATCGGCAATTTTACGATCTATCTTAGTGCCTGATATTACCGCTGCTTTAATTCGGTCAAAAGCTTCTTGAGTTAAGAACTGTCTCATCTTCTCCTCATTAAAAACGTTCATTCCAAAATACTCAGAACGTCTTCCCTTCTCCTTAATCTCTATCTTATTCCGCTTATTACTACGGGAAATGGCACTAAACCTTTGTTTTGACATGTATAATATTTTTTACAAAAATAGCAAATCCATAAAATATACCACCTAAAAAATAAAATATAATATTACACCCCTAATTTTATAGGGGTGTAAATAAAAATAAGTTGTTTTTTAAAATTAACCCCCTAAAAATTAAGGGTGCTTTTATAAAAACCGTAAATTTGACAATCTAATTAAAACCAAAAAATACATTATGGGCAAGTCTAAATTAGAATACATTTGGCTGGATGGGTACGAACCCACCCAAAACATGAGAAGCAAAACGAAGGTGGTAGAAAATTTTAACGGCACGTTAGAAGACTGCCCTGTTTGGTCATTCGACGGCAGTTCTACCAGGCAAGCGGATGGAAATTTATCTGATTGCGTATTACAACCGGTAGCCATCTACCCCGATCCAGAACGTACCGACGGCTGGTTGGTAATGACAGAAGTTATGAATCCCGATGGCACACCACATGTATCCAATGCGAGATCTAAAATTGACGATGACAATGACGATTTTTGGTTTGGGTTTGAACAAGAGTACTTTATTATGGATGTAAAGACAGAACTTCCTTTAGGTTTTCCAAGAGGGGGATATCCAAAACCACAAGGCATGTATTACTGTTCTGTAGGTGGATTAAACACACATGGCAGAAAACTTGTAGAAGAACATGCTGACGCCTGCATAAAAGCAGGTCTAAATTTTGAAGGCATCAATCAAGAAGTAGCATGTGGACAATGGGAGTTCCAATTATTTGCTAAAGGCGCCAAGAAAGCTGGAGACGAGATTTGGATAGCTCGCTATTTATTGGATCGCTTAACAGAAAAGTACGATTACTATATTGAATACCATCCTAAGCCTCTAGGTGATACTGATTGGAACGGTTCTGGTATGCATGCCAATTTCTCCAACACCACCTTAAGAACCTGTGGATCAAAAGAGGTGTACGAAAAAATATGTGAAGCTTTTAGACCCGTAGTAAAAGAACATATTGCCGTTTATGGCGCATTTAACGACCAGCGATTAACTGGTAAACACGAAACTGCTTCCATTCACGATTTCTCTTATGGCATATCTGACAGAGGTGCCTCTTTACGAATTCCTCTCTATACAGTGAACAATGGATGGAAAGGGTATTTGGAAGATCGCAGACCCGCTTCCAATGGAGATCCATATAAAATTGCGGGAAGAATTATCCAGACAGTAAAGTCTGCTGTTCTAGAACCTCAATTAACTTAAACTATAACTATTAAACGGAGCCGCTATTTTAACAAATAGCGGTTTTTTTTATGCTTGTCTGTATAACTTAAGACCACTAAGCAAACAGCAACAATGGGTTAAACAAGGGTGATATAAAGAAAGACGACATAACTCCCTAGTAAAATCACTCCTTCTTTCCACCCCAATCGCATTCTTTGCGGAAAGAATACCAATGGTAACAATAGGAACGATATTCCTAACATCCAGAAAATATCACTAGTCAATAATCCCTGATCCATAACCTTAATAGGTTGTATCATCGCTGTAATTCCAAGCACAGCCAAAATATTGAAAATATTAGAGCCAATTAAATTCCCCAAAGAGATTGCTTTTTCCTTTTTTATTACGGCAATTACCGACGCAGCCAACTCCGGAATACTTGTTCCTACAGATACGATAGTTATTGCAATTATTCGTTCACTAACTCCGTAATAAGTAGCCAAACCTACTGCCCCATTAATCAACAATTCAGAACCTCCCCATAAGGCAGCACCTCCGATTACCAAAAATAAAAGCATCTTATAAAGTGGTAATGGCAAATCGTCTTCTGGCATTTCATCTACCACTGCAGTTTTTTGAAATCGCAAGAGATACAATAAAAACGCAAACAACACCACTACCATTGCTAGCCCCTCATAACGTTGTATTTCCCCATCAAAATAAATAAAACCAAAAAACATGGCTGAAGCTACCATCATAACAGGCCAATCGGTAACATAAAAGCTCTTATTAACGTCAATTTTGGATAAGATTATGGTAATTCCCAGTACTAGCCCTAGGTTAGCGATATTAGAACCGACTACATTTCCCAATGCCAAATCGGGAAATCCTTCTAAAGCTGCGTTTATACTAACAATTAATTCTGGAGCAGAAGTAGCAAAAGATACCACTGTCATCCCAATTACAATCTTAGGAATATTCAACCGTAATGACATGGCCACCGCTGCTTTTAAAAGCCAGTTTCCACCGAGAATTAATAATACTAAACCACCTATAATAAAGAGAATATCCTGCATCAAAAATTTTTGATGCAAATATAATCATCTCGCAATGCTTTGACCATTTTTTTTAACTCAACCAATAATAAAACTACGTCTATCCATTCTTTACACTTTTAATAATAGCACTCATCCTCACACTATTACAACTAAAGACCAACCTTAAGTAAAACAAAGCCCAACCCTTAAGATCTAAAAAACAGAGAATCCTGAAACAGTCAATTTAGTTTCATCTATGTCACTATATTTGCAGATATAGCGCATATTCAATATTGCTAATGGAGTAAGAAGATAACCACAACCAAATAAGAAAGGATGAAAAAGAAATTATTTAAGTTTTTAGCTAAAATCAATAAGATGGTATTGCCATCTTTCACTAAAAAAAGACTAGACCTCGCTAAGGCTAGTAAATGGCAGTTAGCAATAATAGGGTGGCGGTATTATGTCACTACAAACGCATTGGATTAAGACATGGCATTTACGCTCTTAGAATTTCATTAGCGAGGCAATAGGGTATCCTTCTAATTTTTCGCGACCTTTTAAGAATTCTAATTCCAATAAAAAATTACATTGCACAACCTCTCCTCCTAACCGTTCTACTAGTTTACAAACTGCACTAGCTGTTCCTCCTGTTGCCAAAACATCGTCATGAATAAGCACCTTATCCCCTTTCGATATTGCATCTGAATGAATTTC
Source organism: Arenibacter latericius DSM 15913 (assembly GCF_000424985.1). Classification (GTDB taxonomy): domain Bacteria; phylum Bacteroidota; class Bacteroidia; order Flavobacteriales; family Flavobacteriaceae; genus Arenibacter; species Arenibacter latericius. The sequence goes on along the minus strand of NZ_AUKX01000009.1, from coordinate 15,882 downwards.
AAGCATATCCTTTCCATATTCCAAGGAATAAGTTTCACTAATTGTAGAAAAAGGCAGTTTCCCTGGTTTCCTTACAGGCACAAATCCCGCATTTAAATCTACAGCAAGCATAGGCGCAAAGAAAAACCCTCTACTTTCCATTCCCACCACTTTATTTACTTTTTTATCACCCAACATTTGCAATAATGCCTCTTTTGCCTCAGCCAACGCCCTAGAATCTTGCAATAATGGCGTTATATCCTTAAAAACAATACCTTTTTCGGGAAAATCGGATACGTTTCTTATGTATTTTTTAAAATTCATATATTTTGTGTCGGTTATTTTGCTGTAAAGTTAAAAAGAAATATATTTGCAGCCCGAAACAACGTATTTTGTTTTGTTTCAATCGGCCTCGTGGCGCAACTGAATAGCGCATCTGATTACGGCTCAGAAGGTTACAGGTTTGAATCCTGTCGAGGTCACGAATAAAAAGTTCGATAAGAAAAAACGCCAAGCTTGCTTGAGCGTTTTTTTGTTTGAACTATTTTCAAAGCGGAGCTTTGCAGGAAAAGCGAAGCTAATCCTGTCGAGATCACATCACTCAAGAAACCACCCTCCCAGAGCGTGGTTTTGTGTTTTTAAGTACTTCTAAAGCGAAAATGCCCAGGAAAATGAAGAAAAAGGATCATGACCAATTGTTGTGTTTATGCAAAAATCCTGTCGAGGTCACATCACTCAAGAAACCACGCTCCCAGAGCGTGGTTTTGTGTTTTTAAGAACTTCTAAAGCAAAATGCTTGGGAAAGTGAAGAAAAGCACAAAACCTTGGGCGCCAGTCAAGGAGTTCCTTATTTACACAAGAGAATTTTATAGAGCATCACCAAATATTGGGGAACGCAACCTATATTTTTAAATCTTCTTCATTGCTTAGTAAACCACACACTAGCCAATAAATTAATAAAATACGTACTTTTAATATTCAGGATAGCGGATATCATTTTTAGTATAAATCATAATTACCTGAACTTGGCTTAAGAAATCCACCTTTTACTCCTTATTCTCCAAAACCTAAACAGAACCACATGAAAAAAACATTACAGATATCGAATGCATTAGCTTTATTAATTACAATAGTGGTGAATTACCTTTCCAATACCGGAATTATCAATGGAAACACAATGAAAACGGTATCGGACTTGTATTATAATTATTTTACCCCAGCGGGATATGCATTTTCTATCTGGGGCATAATTTATTTAGGGCTGTTAGGCTTTGTCGTCTATACAGGACGCAGTCTTTTTAAAGGGAATGCCGAGGAGGAGATAGTTAAGAAGATTGGATGGTGGTTTGTTATTTCGTGTATTGGAAATTCACTTTGGGTTATAGCTTGGCTAAATTTGCATATAGGCACTTCTGTATTACTAATGAGCATTGTTCTCTTCGCATTATTAAAAATTATTGCAAATACAAGAATGGAATTGGACACTCATCCTCTAAAAAAATATTTGCTAATTTTTTGGCCCTTTGCAATATATACTGGTTGGATTTCTGTTGCTTTTATCGCTAACATTGCAGCCTACCTTACCAAAATAAACTGGAACGGCTGGGGTATTACAGAAATTAATTGGACCATTATTATGATCGTTGTTGCCGGCCTGATAAATATTCTTATGGTTTTAAAAAGAAATCTCCGGGAATATGCCCTGGTTGGAATTTGGGCTTTAATTGCCATTGCGGTTTCCAATAAAGAAAATGGCAACTTACCTATAGTCTTTGCTAGTTATATTGTAGCTGCCATTATTTTTGTGTTTATTAGTATTAGCGCCTATAATAATAGAACTTCATCTCCTTCAGGGATGTAGCTAACACACATAACTCCTGAAACAATACTTCTATAAACGTTTGAACAGTTTAAAATGACAATTTTAATCTTGTTAGGAAATTTATTGCTAAGAAAACTTTAAACATACTATACTACTTTAGATTATTAGCAATGACTAGCTTATTCAAACTTAAGACAGGTACTAAAATAAAAATTCGGAACCTGAGATTTAAAAATCAGACCCCGAATTAGTAGAATTATAATATTGGAATAATACTAAATTAATTGAATCCTAATTCCTTTATAGCTTTATGACTTATTTTAATTGCCTCTAATGGCTCTAACCCATCAAAGGTTTGATCTTGCTCTACCATATAATATTTCATGCCAGAAAGCTCCTTTTTAGCCAAAATACGAGTAAAATCAATTGTTCCTTCACCTACAGGAGCAAATCTCCCTTGGGTATCCATATCTTTCACATGCCAGCTTATAAAGCGGCCCGGGTATTTCTCAAAATAAGCAACAGGATCTTTCCCAGCCTTGGTCACCCAATATAAGTCCATTTGAAAATTAACATGCTCAGGGTCAGTATGCTCCAACAAGTAATCGATCGTTACTATTCCATCTTTATCTTTTAAAAACTCAAAATCGTGATTATGATAAAGTAACTTGAGTCCGGCCGCACTCGCCTTTTTACCCAAGGCATTAATAATATCCGCCAAATTAGCAGCTCCCCCTGTCATCCCAAGGGATTTGGTTTCTGCATCATATTTAAAGAGTCCCATGGGAGGCACAGGCACTACAAAATATTCAAATCCTGCTGCTTTTACATCCGCCATCATAGCATCGGCATTTTCAAGGGTAACACTACCTTGATGCGCACTAAGAGGATTTAAACCCACCTCCTCCAAATATTCCTTAAAATCTGTTGGAGACATATTATAGAATTTTCCATCTGCATACCCTGCAGCCTCAATGTTTTTGTATCCAGCATCTGCTACAGCTTTAAGAGTGGCCTTAACATCTTTATTCATGTCGTTTCGCACTGTATAAAGCGCCAGCCCTCCAAATTTCTCCTGAGCATTACCCATAAAAATCCCAAGTAATAGCAGGGATAACAAAAAGTTACTTAGTCTTGTTTTCATCATAATTAAAGTAGTTAGAAAAATGGTTAATTCTTTAATATTTATATTTCAAATTTAACAAATTAAGGACCATATAAATATACAAAACCATATTATGCGATAGCAAATTAAAATTATTAATAGCCCTTTAAAACAAAACCCCAAGAGTACAATCCCGGGGTTCTATTTTTCATCGAAGTATGCAACGCAATTTATGCCTCACAACTAGCACAGTCTTTCTTCTGTCTAAATTTTTGTGCTGCATTCATACTATGCTGATAATACAGTGATTTTAGACCTAATTTCCACGCTGTAACATGAATTTTATTAATTTCCTTAACTGGCATATCTGGATGCACTATTATGTTCACCGACTGACCTTGATCTATATGGTTCTGACGATTTGCCGCTTGATAGATAATATCCATCTGATCTATTTCAGAATAGGTTTTAAATACATCTTTCTCCAATTCTGATAAGAAATCTAAATGCTGAACAGAACCATCAAAATCCCGAATACTACGCCAAACCTCTTGGGTGTTTTTACCTTTCTCTTCCAACAAGGCTTCTAAATACGAGTTCTTAATGGTTGTTTTAATCTTAGCAATATCCTTAACATATATATTAGACCAGATAGGCTCTATCCCTTGAGAAACCTGACCAAGAATAAATGCTGACGAGGTAGTTGGCGCAATAGCATTTAAAGTGGCATTACGTCTTCCATACCCTTTAAGAACTTTTGGCTCCCCAAACATAACAGCTAACTCACGAGAAGCGGCATAGGATTTCTCCTTAACAACTTTAAAAATCTCACTATTCAGATTATAAGCATCCTGACTATTAAATGGCAACATTTTAGATTGTAAAAAAGAGTGCCATCCTAATACTCCTAACCCTAAGGATCTGTTTTCCTTTGCAAAATTATAAGCACGTTCCATAAAGAGGAATGTTTGCCTATCTTCTCTATCTTCAGAATCCCTATAAGCTTCTAACTTTTCTATAAATTCAGTAATCACCGCATCAAGGAAATACACCATTGTCTCCACAGCATCGGTATCTTTCCACTTATCATAATGCAATAAATTTACAGAGGACAACACACAAACAAACGACCACTCATCGTTTGATGGCAACATAATTTCTGTACATAGGTTACTTGCATAGATAGTATGCTTTTCCTGGCGATAAACATCTGCAGCTCCATTATTAGCATGGTCTTTAAAGAAAATATAAGGGTAACCCATTTCCCCTCTCCTTTGTAAAACCTTAGCCCAAATTGTTCTCTTTTCCTTATCCCCATCAATCATCTCTTGCATCCACTTGTCGGTTACGGTAACTCCATGGGTAAGCTCCTGTATAGGATTACCTTCCGTACCAATCTCCAAGAATTCCATAATATCTGGGTGCTCAACTGGTAAATAGGGTGAAAAACGACCTCTTCTTACAGACCCTTGACTCACCACATCCACCATAGACTCAAAAAGCTGCATAATATGTACAGCTCCTGAAGCCTGACCATTATTTTTCACTTCTGCACCACGATGGCGAATCTTACCAAAATACCCAGAGGTACCCCCTCCAAGCTTAGACATCATTCCTACTTCTGATTGGGTGTATAATATATTCCCCATATCGTCATCTATATGAGACCCAAAACAACTGATTGGCAGTCCTCTTTTCTTTCCAAAATTAGACCACACTGGAGAAGCCAAAGAATAGTATCCTTCAGACATATATCCATAGAACTTATCTGAAAACCCTGGTATTTTAAGTATCTGTTCTGCCCTATCTGCAATTTCTCTAATTCGCTCTTCAGCGCTCATCCCATTAGACAAATAGCCGAGTGACAAGAAGTTTCTACTGTGGTCTGTTAACCATTTAAAACCTTCGTCGGCTTTTTGCTTATTCTTTTCAAGAGCTTCCTTTCTTGATTCTACGAGCAAATCTTTCTCGTTACTATTCTGGACTTCTGGATCTAAGGTTAATTTGTTGTCGTTCATTTTAAAAAAGGTCTTCGCTAGTTATACTTTGGGTTCTTTTACTATAGTTAATAGATCTCTTCACGAAAAAATCTCCGTGTTTAGTGCCTATAATTTCATCATCAAACCATTCTGTTTCTGCCAAAAGAGTTTGATCTACTTCAAATATTTTTTCTATTCCGATACTTTCTAGAGATCTATTAAAGCGGTCTTTTATAAATTCGTTCACCACCTTTTTAGGTAAAAATTCCAGCTCTCCTTCTTCAAAAATCCAATCTACAATTCTACTTTCAGCTTCATAAGAATCCTTACACATATGCTGAATCATAAGTTCGAAATCCTCTCCAAACCATTCTGGATTTTCACTCTTTATAATTTTAATAAGATCTATTCCGAAATCACCATGAATCTGCTCTTCTTTAGATGTAGCCTCTACCACATTAGATATCCCTTTCAACATATTCTTATGCTTATTAAAAGCCATAATAATTAGAAACTGAGAGAAAAGGGAAACATGTTCTATAAATAGCGAGAAAAGCAAAAGAGACTCTGCATACTCCTTATTATCTTCACTCTTCGCGTTTTTAAGTGCAGATTCTAGGTACTGCACACGCTTCATAATTGCAGGTTTCTTTTTTAGGTTATTAAATTCTTCATTAAGACCTAAAATCTCTAGCAGATGTGAGTATGCATCATGATGCCTTACTTCACTTTCAGCAAATGTAGCTCCCACAGATCCAATTTCGGGCTTAGGCATTCTATGGTAAATATCTCCCCAAAAACTTTTTACAGCTACCTCAATTTGAGAAATTGCCAACATGGTATTTTTAATTGCACTACGCTCTGTATCGGAAAGCAAGGCTTTAAAATCCTGAATATCACTAGTGAAATTAAATTCGCTGTGTATCCAATAGGAATGTCTAATTGCTGGCACATATTCATAAAGATCTGGATATTCGTAAGGTTTTAAGTTGATGCGCTTTTCAAAAATATTACTCTTACGCTTTTTAGCTTGTTCATTTCGATATTGAATATAGGCTTTAGCCACATTAAAAAAGCCACTTTCCATCAATGTGGTTTCAACAAGATCTTGCACCTCCTCAACCGTGGGCACATAATCCTTAACCTGCTCTTTTCGCTCTAAAAGAGAGGTATGCACTTTACTGGTTATGCGTTCAGCATCTACGGAATCTCCGTGTTCTACAGCAGTCATAGCTTTTAATACAGCATTGCTAATCTTCTTTAAATCAAAGTCTTCTGTTGCAAAGCCTCTTTTTACTATTGAGGTAATTTCCATGTTTATTAAATATTTAAAAATCTAAAATCATGTTAGACTATAAAGATCTCTCTTTATTGCTTACGTTTAAATGTTCTGTAATTTGATTGTTCACATGGTTATCAACATTTTAAATGTAGGGTCTAAATAACACATTTTTACAACAACTAATATGATAGTCATTACACCTCATACCCCGTTATTTATAATGCTTCTACTGCTAATGAAAAACAATTAGACACTTACTTAAAATCACCTTTTCAATCAGGCAAAAACATCAAGCACCTTTCCATTTTCAATAGACAACAACCATCAACTTGTTTATTCTTTTATTAATCTTAAGCAATCAATTCGCAGATAGCAAAGATTTTAATACTATAATTTTTTATAACTTTTTAAACAAATTAATAATTAGTTAAAAGCTCATTTTGCAGAACCTCCTAATACTTAAGAACGAAACGTTTTTGATTAAATAAAGAACGTAGTTAAACACTTAGCCCCTATCTTTTTCCCAAGATAGTAGCCTTGTTTAACACGTCTCATTCGACTTAAACTTCAATCGCGAAAGTATTGTCAATTCGGAATAGGCAGGTCTCCTGACTTATAACTACTTTCATTATCCTTCCCGCAAACGCAGTGGATTCTCTTTAATGAAAGCTTTGTATGTGTTACTTACAGTTGCGCGACAGTTCGTGAATCTCACACGATTCCCTAATTACTACAATGAAGTAAAACCTTTTCCGGTTGATGAAGAATGCTAAGAACTTACAGGGCCCAAATGTATGCATAAATTTTACAAAAACTACCCTACTATTTTCAGTCCCCTTATTCTTTTTAGAAAAGATAGATGAAAAATAAAACGCACTTTGTTATAACATGTTTAGTGTTAAGCGTATATTGTATAATACATTTCTATTTAATAAAACATAGAAATACTTTGCAAACTATTATTGCATCTCCTTCATGCCTTATAGTGAGATTACCACATTCCGTTTCTTCATTACTACTTAACAATAAAACTATGGCACAAATAAATTCCGTTGAAATAAAAAATGTCCCAGAATACATAGAAGTTGGTAATAATGACACTCCCATTAGCGTAGAGGTGAAAATCACATTTCATAAAATCGATATTAAGCTAGAAATGGCCTATATTTTAGACGTAATCATTTATGATATACATGGCCCTCTAGATGTTCTCGTTGTTTTGGCAAATTGGAAAGACACAAAAGTAATCCCCATAAGTCAGGGTAGAAAAGATAAATATTTAGGCTTTGCCAAAGTAGAATTAGAAGCCAATAAGGAAGTTGAAACTCTAGATATACCTATAAGCTTAAAATTAGGAAAGTTAGCTGAAAATGACTCCCATATTCTGCGCCGCTTAGATGTCTTTGCTACCCTAACCCCAGCAGTAGGAAGGTGCTCCAAATGGTCCGCCCAATTTGAGTCATTTTTACTGCATTAATAACTATCTCTACGGCCTTTCTGTATCAGAAGAGTATAACGCATAAAAGCCCCAATAGAATTTTACATGTCTTTATTTTAAGTTCGCTTCATATATCATCCCATAAGAATTCTTTTTTCCTTCAGTTGATATATAAAGTACTCCTTCTTCACTAAAAGTAATTCCTTCGGGTTGAGGGAATTGACGTCGGCTTAAAGGAAAAACTCCTTTAATATCACCGTTACTCTTCATAATAAGTAATTTTGGCCTTGTGCCTTCTAGAATATACAAGTCTTTAGTCTTTGGATGAATTGCCATACCGGAAGGCCTAAACGTTTTGTAATCCTGTTTATGCTCAAAGGGCTTCAACATCTCATCGTTAAAATATATTTTTAAAATAGGCTCTTCAGACAATTCTTTGGTATCTAAGGAAAACGCATAGATTCCTTTGTAGTCATCAGCTTCCATAGTCCGGTCTTTAGGGGCTAGAAGAAGGCTGTTGCGACTCTCATCAAAAACCAAGGTTTCCATATTATTCTTAGTAGAAAAAGGAGTGTTATAAACCATGACCTTAGGTTTCTTGCTTTTAAAATTTTTCACTTCAAATATAGTTCCATCACTACGAAGCACATAAGCATCTTTACCATGAACCGTTAATCCCTCGTAATCTCCAGGACCAGCAAATTTAACCTCATCAGTTATTTTATTGCTTTTTAGGTCAAAAATAAAAATGGTTCCCTCTTCATCCTGTACGGCGGCAATTTTATCATCACCCAACCATGTAATTGCCGATATTTCTCTCAGTATAGGAGGAAGCTCCCATTTCTGAACAATCTCAAAAGGGGTGTTTTTACTTGCAACATCTGCCCCCTTATCATTAAACCCTAGAAATATTACAACAAATCCCAAAAGCAATCCAACCACTGTCAATATTTTAATAGTTCCTATATTTAACTTCTTATCCATAATACACTAATGGTAACAATAATTTTCTTATAAAACCTCCCTATCGCCTTAAAATTAAGGATTAATACAGAGATATATAGACTGTTATTAAAATAATGAAGCAAATGTAATTCCCTTAAAAAAGTAAGCTTCCGTCTTTAGTTATGAAAAACTATAGACGGAAGCTTAAAGTAACGCAATAACGGAAACTGTTTTATTTTGGATACGCTTTTAAGATATCCTAAACATCATTATTTCATTATCCGAGTTAATTTATAGTAACGTTTATAATGCTCTGGAATGGTATCAATACTCAATAACGAACCTTCCTCCATATAGGGATATATCTCATCATAAGTTCGCACGTTGTACATCCCAATTCTTTTACTGATATGCTCACGACTTAATTCATAAGGTCCATCTAAACCAGCTGCTGCCACCAATTCCAAGAAACTATGAATTGTAGCTTCATGATAATTTTTCACTCTTGGTGCTTTGTCTGCTACAACCAATCCCTTTTCCAAGGATTTGTTTTGGGTAGCCACTCCAACTGGACAAGTATTAGTATTACATTTTAAAGCTTGTATACAACCAATAGACAACATCATGGCTCGGGCACTATTACAAGCATCAGCTCCTAGAGCAATAGCACGCGCCATACTAAAGCCTGTGATAATCTTCCCAGCAACTATTACTTTTATCTCCTTTCTTAAGCCAAATCCCACCAGGGTATCATGAACAAAAACAAGTCCTTCCCTGAGTGGCATCCCCATACTATTGGAGAATTCTACTGGAGCTGCTCCAGTACCTCCCTCACCACCATCTACGGTAATAAAATCTGGAGTAATCCCAGTATAAATCATGGCTTCACAGAAATCCATAAACTCCTGTTTTCTACCAATACATAACTTAAATCCTATAGGCTTCCCATCGGAAAGATCGCGGAGTTTTTTAATAAAATGCATAAACTGAATAGGATCTGCAAATGCACTATGGGCTGGTGGGGAATGAACAGCAATATGGGGTTTAATATGCCTAATTCTAGCAATTTCCTCAGTGTTTTTTGCGGCTGGCAAGATACCTCCATGTCCTGGTTTAGCCCCCTGTGAAAGTTTTATCTCGATCATTTTAACCTGAGGACGCAAGGCATTCTCCCTAAAAGTTGTCTCATTAAAGGTACCATCATCATTTCTGCACCCAAAATATCCAGTACCTATCTGCCAAATAAGGTCACCTCCAGGCTGCAAATGGTAATCGCTTATTCCACCTTCACCTGTATTATGAGCAAAATTCCCCATTTTAGCACCTTGGTTCAGCGCTAGGATAGCATTTCTACTCAACGATCCAAAACTCATAGCAGAAATATTCAACAAACTTGAAGAATAAGGCTGCAAGCAATCTTTACCTCCAATAATCACTCTTGGGAACTCTCCAATTTCCTTAGGGTTATGCTTGGCATACATGGAATGTTCCATCCATTCGTATCCCGAATGGTAGAGATCCATTTGCGTACCAAAAGGTTCGGTATCATTTTGCTTTTTAGCCCTTCTATAAATCAAAGATCGCAATATTCTATTTAGGGGTCTTCCTTCTGTATCTGTCTCCACAAAATACTGCATAATCTCTGGTCTTACAGATTCTAACATATAGCGGAATCTACCAATAAGAGGGAAGTTTCTTCTAATAGTATGCTTTTTCTGAATAATATCGTAGACTCCCATTAAAATTAATGGCCCAAATAATAACAGCGACCATAAAACAGGAGGCCAGAAAAAAGATATGCCAGCGATTATAGCAATTACGCAAGCGGCGATAACCATAAACAGTTCACGAACTTTCATAAATAATATTTAAGAGTTATTCATTTTATATTTAAATACCGAACTCACATTTTTTCGATATCTGGTTCAATTTTATCAGCCCGTATTTTACGGTAAAATAAATAGTGATTAATCCATCCCTAATTTATTTTTTTAACCTATTACGAACTGTCTTTTTTTATTCCCAATATGGCAGTCTAAAACCAACTAAATTATCAATCTCTTAATTTTTGCATTCTATAATTCTTCGAGATTATTACATCCTTGATTTGCCACCAAAATTCTTACAAATATCACATCTTTTTTGATTTCATAAGAATTTTTAACGCACTTTTATTGAATATAATATAAATCCTTAGAGCCCACCCTTTTTTAATAGTTGAAAGCATCCTAATTACACCCTAAAAAATTTAAAAGAAACGATTTTAATTTAACCTTTATATTTATTTGCTACCAATCCGGTATACCCGCAATTAGGAATCACAAAAAGAGATCCAGCTAACGGCTGCTGTTTCAATTCCTCATCACTTAGTCCTTTCTTTGCTGAAGTAATATAAAGGTCATTTAAAAAGTTACCCCCAAAAGCACAGGAAGTAACATTGGAAACAGGAAGTTTAAATGAAGTTAACATCTCACCTGTATTAGGATTCCACCTAGTTACTTGCCATCCTCCCCAATGCGCAATCCAAAGCATCCCCTCTCTATCAATAGTCATCCCATCGGGGAAGCCTGCTGCTTTTGGGACGTGGATAATTGTTCTTTTGTTGGTAATAGTTCCAGTAGACATATCATAATCGTACCGCACTACTTTTAAAGTAGGGGTATCTATATAATAGAATGCCTTCTCTTTTACATCCCAAGCCAAGCCATTAGAAATAGTAATATTGTCTTCCTTTTTATCTATAGACCTATCTTTGTTTAACACATAAAGGCTTCCTGAAGCTTTATCTTCGGAAAGCGGCATTGTTCCTGCCCAAAATCGTCCTGCTGGATCACATTTCCCATCGTTAAACCTATTCTCGGATAAGTGGTCTTCGGGATCTGCAATTATCTGAAGTGCTCCATTCTTCCTATTAACAAATGCAAATCCGTGTTGTAATGCAGCCAAATACTGTTCATCATCAGTTATTGTCACGGCACCAATCATTTGATCTACCTTTATAGTATTCAGAACTTTATTTTCTATTGACCATTCATGAATATGTCCATTCAAGATATCTATCCAACATATTACTCCCTTAGACTCATCCCAAACAGGACCTTCTCCCAATTCACTTTTGTGATCACAAACAACATCTACTGATTTCATTATTATTTATTTACGGTGAATTATTTTTGGTAGGGCGATGGACTTAAAGAACTCCACCCTCCATCCACGATAAGAGTTTGACCCGTTATATGTTTAGCATTATCCGATACCAAAAATAAAACGGCCTGCGCTATATCGTTTACATTTGCTGCTCTCCCCATTGGAGTTAATCCCTGCCAAATTTCAGAATAGTTCTCTTCTTGTAAAGTCCTTTCTGTTAAGGTAGCTCCTGGCGCTACGGCATTAACATTTATTTTATAGGGTGACAATTCTATCACTAGATTTTTCGCCAACATCTCTAGAGCTGCTTTGCTCATCCCGTATGCGGCTAAATCCTTATGTGCTTGATGTCCCGTTACCGAGGACATGAATAGGATGGAACCTCCCCTCTCCTGGTCCTTCATTTGCTTTGCCGCTGCCTGAGCTAAAAAGAAGCTCCCTCCCAAATTAACTTCCATTACCTTAAAGAATGACTCCTGCGAATAAGTAAAAAAATCTCCAAAATGGGTGATTCCCGCATTCGCAACTACAACATCCAGTTTTCCATAGGTGTTTACCGCCTTATCTACCATTTCTTGAATAATCCCCATATTACTAGAATCTCCAATCACCGCTGCGCAGTTTCCCTTAGCATCCAAGGAGAGAACAGCTTTCTCTGCCAATTCCCCACTAATATCGTTTATGATTACCTTAGCGCCATGCACTAGCAATTGCTTGCATATCTCCAATCCTATTCCCTGCCCCGCCCCTGTAACAATGGCTACCTTGTCCTTAAAATTCATATCCTAATATTTTACACGCAAAGTGAGATTTGAATCCTCCAACGCTTTTCTGCTCATTCCTTAAAAGGTAACGATATTTATTGACCGTATTTTCCGCACATGCCCCACGGACTTGCCCTGAGGTTTTTTGACTTTAGTGAGAGTCCCTAAGCACCTCTGCTCCCGACTTACCTTTTAGAAAATCCATATCTGCACCTAAATGCGCCTGTTCTACATGGTTTATATACAAGTTAACATATCCTCTTTCCATTAATGGCGGATCTATTGTCTTCTTACTCTTTCGCAATGCCAGTTCCTCCTCTGAAACTACTAGCTGAAGACTACGTTCATATACATTAAGGGAAATGACATCACCATTCTGAATAACCGAAAAATTACCTCCTATAGCAGCTTCCGGAGAGACATGGAGTACTACGGTACCAAATCCAGTTCCGCTCATACGCCCATCTGAAATACGCACCATATCCCTAATTCCCTTTTCCAGAAGTTTTTTAGGCAATCCCATATTACCTACTTCCGGCATTCCTGGGTATCCTTTGGGGCCAACATTTTTAAGCACCAAAATACTATCTTCATCCACCTCCAGATTATCGGCATCTATTCTGGCCTTATAATCTTCAATATTTTCAAAGACGACGGCTTTTCCGGTATGCACCATTAAATGAGTACTGGCAGCAGATGGTTTTATAACCGCACCATTTTCACAAAGGTTTCCGTGTAAAATTGCTAATCCTGTAGCATTATTAAAAGGTTTGTCTATACTTCCAATAACCTCCCTATTGTAATTTTCGGAACTTTTATAATTTTCTTCTACTGTCTTTCCGTTAACAGTAATACTGTCATTGTTTAAAATATTTTTAAGCTCTTTTAATACCGCGGGCAGACCACCTGCATAAAAAAGGTCTTCCATAAAATGTTTCCCGGACGGCTGTAGATTCGCAAGAAGGGGAATATTTTCTGAGAGATTATTAAAATCGTCCAATTTAAGGGGCACCCCTACTCGTCCTGCAATTGCTAGAAGGTGGATAACAAAATTAGTAGAGCCACCAATAGCTGCATTAACCTTAATAGCATTTTCAAAAGCTTTAATAGTTAAAATATCTGAGGGTTTTAAATCTTCACTTACCATTTCTACTATCCTTCGTCCAGAGAGCTGTGCCAATACCTTTCTACGAGCATCTGCGGCAGGGATAGCAGCATTTTCTGGCAAACTAAGACCAAGAGCCTCTACCATACATGCCATAGAAGATGCGGTACCCATTACTGCGCAATGTCCATCACTTCTACACATAGCCGCTTCTATATTGCGCAATTCAGAAGTGTCTAGCTTACCCTCTCTAACATCATCATGATATCTCCAAACATCGCTAGTCCCAATATTTTTCCCTCGGTATTTCCCTGTTAACATTGGTCCACCAGACACCACAATAGTTGGAATATCTACACTACATGCCCCCATAACTAAAGAAGGTGTAGTTTTATCACATCCGCACAACAGAACAACGCCATCCAAAGGGTTTGCCCTTATACTCTCCTCCACATCCATACTAGCCAAGTTTCTATATAACATGGCGGTGGGCTTCATTAGGGTTTCCCCCAATGACATTACAGGAAATTCAACAGGAAAACCTCCTGCTTCCCACACTCCCTTTTTAACGGATTCTGCCAATTCCCTAAAATGACCATTACAGGGCGTCAACTCAGACCAGGTATTACATATTCCTATAACCGGTTTCCCATTAAATTCAGAATCTGGGATTCCTTGGTTTTTCATCCAAGCGCGATATATAAATCCATCCTTACCACTGCGGCCAAACCAATCACTACTTCGGAGTCTTATCTTTCTATTATCTTCCATACCGTTATAATTACAGCCTCCATAGCTCATGGACTTCCTTCTGAACTGAGAGTTAGCTAACATCTCTCCAAGATAACAAACTTTTTTGTTTGGTAAAGGGCCTTGTTTTCTAGGTCCCATATGGTAGGATATATTTAGGTAAAACTTGTTAGTAACGGAAAGAATTTCCCCTGCATTTTCTATCCCTTAGGAATAACCGGAAGTCCTCGCAATAACTCATCATCAGTATTACTTGTAGTACCATCTGCAAAAACATTCAGTACAAATGCACGTCTGCCTTTTTTGGATTTGTTTGCATAGGAACCATGGACCATCAAAGGATGGTGGAAAGTGGCATATTCTTTTTTCAATTCTATAGGCGTAGGATTAAAGGCCTTTTTTTGTTAAGGTGAAAGAAATTGTTTTAAGTCATCCATATTTCCCGCCAAGGCCGGTTTCTGCAATTGTCCCCACTGATGGCTTTTACGGATGTAGTGGAGGCATCCGTTATCTACGTTAGCATCATCCAATGCCGTCCAACAAGTGAGGTGTTGCATAGCTACGGTTCTGGTCCAATAAGAATAATCTTGGTGCCATGCTACCACTCCACCGAGATGAGCAGGCTTACAGAATAGTTGATCATGCTAAAAACGCACTCCCTTATTCTCCAAAAGTTGATGAGTGGCAATTACAAAAGCAGGGTTACAAAGCACATCGTGGAATCCAATAGAAATTCGCCAATGTCCTAAAGAATGGAATAAAACGGAATTGGGATCATCGGACTCATTACTGCGAAACTCGTAAAACAAGTGATGGGTAGGATGTGTGGGATCCATTACCTGATTTAACTCCTCCCTAAGCACATCCACTTGCCAATCGTCTAATAGCTTAATTCCCGATACATATCCATTCTCTTTATAATGAGTTATCTGTTCGTCAGTAAGCTTATACTACTCCCATTCTTCGGCAGTGCTGGGCCATTTAAATAAGTCCGTAAGCAAATTATGATAATCTACAAGGTCTGTTACTACTGCTATGGTTTTTGGATATTATAGTTTTAAACTCCCAACGATTACTTTACTAAATTTGAAGGAATTATATAGAGCTTCTCGCTCTACCTAAACATTTCTATATCAGTATTAATTTAAACAAATTATAGAGATAAGCCAATTGTACAAATACAAAAAGGCTGCCCCGAATAGGACAGCCTTGTTTTAAAACCTGTTCAGTAAAACTTAACCCGCATTATTCACCAAGAGTTTTTTCTTCAAGGAATTTGAGGATAAATTTTGCATTCCCTGGATTAAGGTAATTTTCCGGGATAGTTTTCCAGCTGTTAGATGAACCTTCTGTAAATTTTAGTGCAGATATGACTATTTTTAGTCCTGATATTGTTGAAATTTCCCGATAAGGCATAGGTATCCCAAGACTGATAAACAGTGAGATGAGTAACTTTTAGCCAGAGAGCAATTCCTGGAATAGATGCTGGTACACAAAGGCTTTGGAGAGCCGGTAATAAATTCTTCTTTTGGTTATTTTAATGGTAGCACCTATTTTCAGCAGGTG
>NZ_AUKX01000008.1 GCF_000424985.1 Arenibacter latericius DSM 15913 | reverse complement strand
AATTTGACTTCGCTTACGCTTCGTCTAATTGTTTAACGCTTCCGCTCCACCAACAATTTCTAAGATTTCGCCGGTAATAGCAGCTTGTCTTGCTTTGTTGTAGGTTAGGGTTAACTGATCTCTTAGTTCCGTTGCATTATCAGTTGCCTTGTGCATCGCGGTCATACGCGCACCATGCTCACTAGCAAAGGAATCTAATACGCCTTTAAACAATTGTGTTTTAAGGGATTTTGGTATCAATTCCTCAACAATTTCCGCCTTAGTAGGCTCGTAGATATAGTCAGACATCCCATCAGAATCTCCTTCTATAGGAACTATTGGTAAAAACTGTTCTGTAGTTACTATTTGCGTTGCTGCATTTTTGAATTTGTTGTAAACAATTTCAATCTTATCATAGGTTCCGTTAGAAAATAGTTCCATTAGCTCCTCTGCAATGTCAGCAACATTTTCAAAAGTAAGGCTGTCAAAAAGATCACTGTGATCTGCAATTACCTCACCTCTTTTTCGCAAGGTATCATTAGCTTTTTTGCCTATTGCCATAAAATCTACCTCTTTACCTGCGTAAGTGGTATTGATTAAATGGTTGCTTTGCTTGATGATATTTGAGTTAAAGGCCCCGCACAAACCACGATTAGAGGTGATTGCAACGATAAGCACTTTGTTTACTTCGCGATTTTCAGAATAGATACTCCCCGAATCACCTTCCAAACTTGCGCTAAGTCCCTGTAATAATTCTGATAACTTATCAGAATAGGGGCGCATGGCGGTAATAGCATCCTGGGCTTTCTTCAACTTAGCAGCAGATACCATTTTCATGGCACTGGTTATCTGCATGGTAGAGGATACCGAGGTAATCCTATTTCTTATTTCTTTTAAATTGGCCATCTTTCTTGGTGTTGAGTAATGAGTTTAATTTGTAATAATCATAAAGGGAACAACATTTTTATTTACTAATGGTAAAACTGCTTTTCCCAAATGGTATCACTAATTGTCATTACACATTTTGTACATAAGACTATTTATTGGATACCTAAAACCGCAATACTAGCCTTTATATTTTGCCGATAATTCCTTAGCAACCTTAGTTAAAACGTCAATTACCTCATCGGTTAATTTACCTGCTTTTAACTGATCTAAAGTTGCACGATGTTTAGCGTTTAAGAATTCGATGTAATCTTTTTCAAATTCTTTAACTTTAGTAACAGGAACATCTCTTAACAAGTTCTTAGAACCAGCGTAGATTATAGCAATCTGATCTTCTACTGTAAATGGATCGTTTTGTGCTTGTTTTAGAATTTCTACGTTTCTACGTCCTTTCTCAATAACGTTTAGTGTAGCAGCATCTAAATCGGAACCAAACTTGGCGAAAGCTTCTAGTTCACGGAACTGAGCTTGGTCTAGTTTTAGTGTTCCAGCAACTTTTTTCATGGATTTAATCTGAGCGTTACCACCAACACGTGATACTGAAATACCCACATTAATTGCAGGACGAACCCCTTGGTTAAATAAATCCTGAGTTAAGAAAATCTGACCATCTGTAATAGAAATTACGTTGGTTGGAATATATGCAGAAACGTCACCTGCTTGCGTTTCAATAATAGGAAGTGCTGTTAAAGAACCACCACCTTTTACCATCGGTTTTAACACTTCTGGCAAGTCGTTCATATTCTTTGCAATAGCATCATCTGCGATTACTTTTGCAGAACGCTCTAATAATCTAGAGTGAAGGTAGAATACATCCCCAGGATATGCCTCACGTCCTGGTGGGCGTCTTAATAATAGAGAAATCTCACGGTAAGCAACAGCTTGTTTAGATAAATCATCATAAATGATTAAAGCTGGTCTACCAGTATCTCTAAAGTATTCTCCAATTGCAGCACCTGCGAAAGGAGCATAAACCTGCATAGATGCAGGGTCAGAAGCGTTAGCGGCTACAATGGTAGTATAGGCTAAAGCACCATGCTCTTCCAAGGTTTTAGCAATAAGCGCTACTGTAGAAGCCTTTTGGCCTATAGCAACATATATACAGTAAACAGGCTCACCTGCATCGTAAAATTCTTTCTGGTTTAGAATGGTATCTACACAAACAGTAGTCTTTCCTGTCTGACGGTCACCAATTACCAACTCCCTTTGTCCTCTACCTACAGGGATCATGGCATCAATTGCCTTAATTCCAGTTTGTAATGGCTCGGTAACTGGCTCACGGAAAATTACCCCTGGAGCTTTACGCTCTAATGGCAATTCGTATAGGTCTCCTGTTATAGGTCCTTTACCGTCTATTGGATTTCCTAAGGTATCTACAACACGCCCAACAATACCTTCACCTACTTTAATAGATGCGATAGTTTGGGTACGCTTTACAACAGAACCTTCTTTAATGTCTCTGGAAGGGCTCAACAATACCACACCAACATTATCTTCTTCCAAGTTAAGAACGATACCTTGAAGTCCGCCTTCAAACTCTACCAACTCCCCGTATTGAGCGTTGGATAGTCCGTATACTCTGGCGATCCCATCACCAACATTTAATACGGTACCTACTTCGTCTAAAGAAGCTGATGCTTCAAATCCCGATAATTGTTTCCTTAATATTGCTGATACTTCAGCGGCTTTAACTCCTGCCATTTGTTATAGATATAAGATTAGGACTAAATTGTTAATCAATGTCGCCCAAAGTAATTATTTATAAACTATTTGTAAATTCTCTTCTTAGATTCTCCAATTTATGGGCGATACTCGCATCGTATTGCGTATCTCCAACCCTTAAAATAAAGCCTCCAATAATACTCTTATCCACCTTGTTTACCAAGTTGGATTTATTTCCGGTAAGTTGAACTATCTTATTCTGGATCTTCCCTTCCAATTCTGCTGTTAAAGGTACTGCAGTGGTTACGGTAGCAACCTCCTGTCCTTTTCTAGCTTCATTTAAGATGATAAACTTTTCTGCCACGATATTTAACATGGAGATTCGTTTGTTCTCTACCAAAATAGTTAATAGGCCTTCCGTTACCGGATTACTGCCTTTAAAAATTGCGGATAAGGCATCTTTTTTAGATTCACCTTTTAGCAGTGGACTGCCCAACATTTCACGAAGCTCTGGACTTCCCGAAATAGTGGTCATTATTTTTCGCATGTCCGCTTCCACTTCTTCGGTAGCTTTATTTTCTACCGCCATGCCCAAAACTGCCTTTGCGTAACGTACCGCTGCTCTAGATTCGTTCATTTTTTAACCTTAGTTAAGCTTAATATCACTTACCATTTCCTCTACCAACTTTAATTGTTTTCCTTCTTCAGAAAACTTCTCCTTAATTACCTTTTCGGCAATTTCCAAGGAAAGGGTAGCTACTTGGTTTTTTATATCGGCTACTGCCGCTTTCTTTTCACCTTCGATAGCAGTTTTAGCCTGACTTATCATATTGTCTGCCTCTACTTGTGCAAGTTCTTTAGCATCTGCAACAATCTTCTCCTTCATTTCGCGAGCCTCCTTTATCATGCTGTCGCGCTCCATACGTGCTTCTTGTAATAAACGTTCGCTATCTGCAGTAACGTTTTGCATTTCTTTTTTGGCATTCTCTGCTGCCTCTAAAGCGTTCTTTATGCCAGACTCTCTCTCATCAATTGCATTAAGAATAGGTTTCCAAGCAACTTTACGTAAAACGACTAACAGTATAATTAGCAATAACAATTGCCAAAAAAACAATCCAAATGAAAACTGTTCTATTAATTTCTCCATGTTGTAATATTATAATATATGCGTTTAATAATTAAATGGTAAAAAGAACAGCTATAACCAACCGTTATAGCTGTTTCTTTGTTTGATTAAGATGCGAATAACGCAGCGAAACCGATACCTTCGATAAGAGCGGCAGCAATCAACATTGCTGTTTGAATCTTACCGGAAGCCTCTGGCTGACGTGCGATGGCATCCATAGCAGAACTACCAATTTTACCGATACCGAAAGCAGCACCGACAACTATTAAACCAGCTCCTACAATTGTTGGAATTTCCATAAATATATATAATTAATTATTAAACATTCTACTTTTAGTGATCCTCAGGTTCTTCTACAGCCATCCCAAAATAAAGGGCAGATAGCATAGTGAATATATACGCTTGTAGGGCGGCTACCAACAACTCTAGGAAAGAAAGTGCGCTTGCCAATACAAATGACATGGAGCTTCCTAACCAGCTTTTGAAGATAAACATCATCCCTAGAATACTCATTAAAATTAAGTGCCCAGCTGTAATGTTCGCGTAAAGTCGAATCATTAATGAGAAAGGCTTTATAAGGGTTCCTAATAATTCTATTGGAGCCAAAACTATTTTCATGAATACTGGTACTCCTGGCATCCAGAAGATATGTTTCCAGTAATTTTTATTTGCGGTAAAGGCAGTGATGAAAAAGGTGAACATTGCCAAGCAAAATGTTACTGCAATATTATTGGTAACGTTTACTCCTAATGGGGATAAACCTAATAGGTTAATGATCCATATAAAGAAAAATACGGTTAATAAATACCCCATGTATTTTTTATAGTGCTTTTCTCCAATATTTGGGATAGCAATGTCATCTCTGATGTATAAAATGATAGGCTCTAAGGCACGTCCTATCCCTTTTGGAATCATGTTGCCTTTGTAGGTTTTAGCCATTCTGCTGAACATGAAAATCATAAGTAGAGAAACTACAATGATAAACACCACGTTTTTAGTAATGGAGAAATCCAAAGGTTTTACGTTGGTAGCATGTCCTTCTTCATCGTAATTTATAGTGCCTTGGGCGTCTGTTTTTACTATCTTTCCGTGATATAAGGCGTAGTGTTCGCCATCTACTTCGGCAACAGCCTGTCCGTGATCAAATTTGGAAGATGAAAACACCTTTAGGCCATTGTCCCATAAAATTACAGGTAAAGGAAAGCCAAAGTGCTCATTGTTCTCTTCATCAATTGTGTAGAGAGTAAAATCGTGCGAATCAAGTAAATGATGGGCTATAAACTCTTTTATTTCTGCTTTTACGCTTCCGTTCTCTTCCGCAGAGGAATTGTCCGTTTCTTGTGCAAAAGCATTGAATCCCAAAAGGAGTGTGGCAACTAAAAGAATCTTAACGTAAAATGGTTTTTGCATATCGCTGTAAATATCGGTCTCGAAAAATCCGTGCAAATGTACGCTTTTATTTAAAAAAGAAAAAAGCATTGAACGGTTTATTTTTTAGCGTAATGCAAATGGCCTATATGTCATAAAATCAGGGTAAACTATTTAACATTTTAGCGGCAAAGAAGGTTTCTACTATTAACCCTACTGAATATGGGACGAAGAAAGTAGAAAACTCTATAGGTTCCATGTTGCCATCCATGTTGTAAACGGGGTAGAAAACTATAAAAAAGAGAACAAACTTTAACATACTTCCCGCTAAAAATAAAAATCCTAATTGGTGTTTTAATGCAGTTCTAAGAATATAAAGAATAGAAAAAATTAATATGGTTAGGATGATGTTAGATGCATAGGCTAATATAATCATATGATTAAACAAGGGTAAACCTTTGGAGTAAAGTACTAGTAGGTGTAGTCCAAAAGCTAATAGACTGAATAGTACAATAGAGAAATAAAAACTGTAGAGTAGATTTTTTTTAAACATTAATTATTTACACGTTTCAATTGTTGAATAACAAGATAAATTGAAATAACAACCCCTATAAGGGTAACAATAATGGTAAAGGTATTAGATTCCATTTCAAAATAGGCATCTAACCACTTCCCGCCTTGTGCTGCTAAAAAAATGATGATTCCCATTTGTATAGCAACTCCAGTTAGGATAGCTGCATTCCTTAAGCCGTTATTTTTTTTAGGTGGTTTTTGTGGTTCCATTAATATTAGTGGTGTTTTGGGTTGCGGTGCTTCCCGTCTTGGCGTTTTTCCCTTTCATGGTACAGGAAGCGTTAAAGGTGGCTCCTGGTTCTACGGCAAGCTTAGCTACGCTAACTGTACCGTCTATAACTGCAGATGATTTTAAGGATAATAGGTCGTTAACGATTAGTTCGCCATTAAAGTTTCCTTCTATATCGGCTTTTGCGCACTCTACTTTTTCTTTTATATATCCACCAGAACCAATTACTACCTTTCCTGAGGTTTTTACATTGCCTTCTAGTTCACCGTCTATTCTAAAATCTGCTTCGGAAACAATATCTCCTTTTATTTTAGTAGTTTTTCCTATTCTGTTTGGTTGTCCGCTTGGTTCAGCGATGGCGCGAGATTTTTTGTTGTCTGAAAACATATCTTAGAGTTTTGAGTTTATGGATGAGCTTTTATATTCTTCTAAATTTTTATGTACTTGGATGATCTTATAATTGGCTGATGAGATTACAAAATTCTTGTCGTTAATTCTATAATCTTTGTTTTTTTGGATTAGCTCGGTGTACCCAAGAGCAAAATCCTTGGCTCTAAAACCATGGACAACTACGAAAACCTGTTCTAGGTTGTAAACATCCATAGAAACTTGGTTTCTGTATTTTAACTCTTTGATAGAATTTTCTAAAAGCTCCTTTAATCGCAGTGCTTTTTTGCTGTCTTGGGTCTTAAGAGGAAACACCACCTTCCAATTCCCGGTACCAATACTTTCGGTTTCAGTTGAGAATTCTTTGTTTTCTAGTTGCGGCAATTGCTCGGCAACCATGGTTTGTGCTTGTTTACCTTCTTGAGAATTAGGGTAGTTGAGGGCTACGTAATTCAAAGCTTCTTTAAATTCTTCAAAGCCTTGTAACCTTCCAATAGAATTCGCTTTTAGTATTTCTAACTTAGGTACAATAGGGTCTCCTATGTATTTATTTATCTGTTCTTCGGTTCCCGTAATAACATTTAGGAATTCTTGATTTTGGTATTTTTTATACAATTGCCCATATATCGCCTCAGGGCTATTGCTGTCTTCGGCTAGTATTGCTTGTGGGTTACGTAGTATTTCCGCATAGCGCGATTCTGGATGATTTTTAATGATATTGTACCTCATATCTACTGCTAGCGGGTTGTTTTCTTCCTCATAAATCTTAAACAGATTGTATTTAGCAGGGATGATGAGTCGCTCTTCAGGGTTGGAATTAAGGACACTCTCTAGTTTTCCGATGGCTAAGAGGTTCTCCTTAAATTTCTCTTTGTATATAAGTCCTAATTGATAATTGGCAAAGTTGCGTTCGGTTTTTAGGCTGTCTATATAATTTTCATCTGTGGGAATCTGGCCCATGTAAAATTCCACATTGTATTTTTGCTCATCTCCAATATTCGCTATGGCGTTGGTATTTTGCTTGTCATTATTTATTCCGATTTCTTCCATGTTTTGAACCCTACTTTTGTTAGACCATCGCCAATCGTCTTCTAGAGTTCTACTTCCCCATTTGGATTTAAAATCGTTCTTGCCGTAGCTAAGGGTGGTAATATTATAGAAATAAAACTTTCCCTTATTCTCTTTGCCTCCCTTTGTTTTCATGAAAGTTGCAAAACCTTCATTAGTAGTTCTGGATTCCTTCTCTTGTTTTTTTTCTGCAGCTGCTTTTAGTTCTGCTATGTGGTTCTCAAAATAAGCCTGACGCTCGCTTATTGAAAGTTGGTATAATCCAATAACACTATCGGTATATTGCGCTATTTCCTCATACTTTATTACATCTTCTAGATTGTCTAGTTTCTTTTTAATCTGCCGATATAACTTAGTATTTTCATTTACATTCTGAAGTACACTGTCATAATATGCACCGGAAGTGCGATAGTTGTTCTGATCAAAATTGTAAATTGCTAAATCCTCATAGTTAAGCGCGTTTAGTTGAGGCATGTTACTTGTAGCCCTAAGCGACTTATTGTAATATACCAAAGCAAGGCTGTCTGTTTCTTCTGCTGCATGAAACGTTGCCAATTCTCGATATATTTTATTTAAAAAAGGCCTGTTTTCTCTGTCTTCTTCTAGTTTTACCAAATATTGGTGAAGCGCATCTCTATTATCAGGAGTAAGCTCAGTGTTTTGTATTTTTTGAATATGTGCGTTGATCATGTAAACGCGGGGCGACTTCCTATTAAGGGCTATTACCTTATTAAAAGCATAGTTAGCACTGTCTTTATGTCCCATTTGATTGAACAATTGACCGATGATGTACAAATACCGACCTTTCTCTGGGTTTTTCTTGGTATATGCTGTTGCAATCTTTAGTTGCTGTATTGCAGTATCTGGAACATTTAGATTAATATATGCTTGCGCCATCATCGCATGTGTGTCAGCATATTCTTGATCCTTTAATTTTTCTTGTTTTAGGAGACGTTTTAAGTTTTTTATTGCTAACTCTTCGTTTTGTAAGCGAATATTAACTTTTTCTCTCCAAATAGTTGCTTCGTTAAGTTTGTCGCTATTTGCGTATCTATTTAGGATATAATTAAACGCTTCAAGGGCAGGCATATACCTTTGGTCAAAATACCTAGCTTTTCCCAAGAGGAGGAATGCCTCGTCCGTTTGCGGATTGCGTTCCCTATTCTTAATTTCCATACTGTGCTTTTGTATGGCCTTGGCAGCTTTTTCCTCCGCAATAAGAAAATTAGGGTTGTTATCTTCCGAATCTAATTTTAGGTCTTCGGTAACCTCCAAGCGTTCTACGGGCAATAGCTCCCAATAATTATCTTGGTATTCGGCATTTAACTCTTCGCGGCCCTCTTCAAAGGCAAGATTGCCATTGTACAAACTATTGTATTTGGTGTTTAGGGCATGCCAGCTTCTATTAAGCATAGCATCTTTCTTGGTAGAGCAGGCACTAAATGCTAGTCCACCAACAACAGATAATAATATTAGATTGTTGCGAAGCTTCAAAATTCAATTTATTCGTACGTATCCTAAAACTTAAAAATAACGCGTTTATTATGCAGTTAGTCGGTAAAAGTAGAAATATTTATATCGTTTGTAAATTGTAAGTGCAAAAGTGGTTGAAATTTTACAGTTTACTCCTTTATTCAAATAATTAGAATTGTGTAGAAACTTAATCAGTTAATAATAAATAAAAAGGGCTACCTAACAATACAGCTGCTTTTGTGTTGGTACTAGGAAATTGCTAATGAAAGTACCAATTTATTTAATTCTAGGGGCAGAACCTATTTCACTTTAATAGCTCACTATTGGGAGTATTCTATATAATAAGATGCTTATCCTAATTGACTTTTAGGCATGCCTTCGCTTTCAAAAAAGACTTCCAGTTCTTTTAGGGTTTCTGTAGAAGTGCGGATGTCCTTAACGGTTTCTCCCTTCTGTAGCACTACAATACGCTCACAAACCTCCGTAACATGGATTAAATCATGACTAGAAATTAATACCGTAACTTCTCTGTTATTGGCGAGTTCTTTAATTATACCTTTCAGTCTAATTTGTGTAGTGGGGTCTAGGTTAGCAAATGGTTCGTCTAAAATAATCACTTCTGGTTTCCCGATAAAAGAGGCCACAATACCTACTTTTTTCTGATTTCCTTTAGAGAGGTCGCGCAAATATTTTTTCTGTCCAAGAATCTCTCCATGGAAGAAACCTTCGAACTCTGGCAAGAGCGCATCTATATCGGCTTTGTTCTGTCCTCTTAATTCACCTATGAAATAAAAATATTCTTCGGGGGTTAGGTACCCTATCAAGAAGGTTTCGTCTATAAAGGCAGAAGTGAATGGTTTCCATGCTTCGCTCTCATCTATCAAAACGCCGTTATTAATAATGTGGCCGGTAGTTGGTTGAATAAGATCTAACAGTAGGCTGAATAGGGTGGTTTTCCCTGCCCCGTTGTTTCCTACTAGGCCAAAACTCTGTCCTTTAGGAATTTCCAAATTCGCTATATTCAATACCGTAGCGCTGCCATAGGTCTTGGTTATATTTTCAATTTTAATCATAAAATATCTTATTGTTAGGCTTTTTGCTTATAGGCAGCCAGCGTTTTATACTTTTCTTTTTTATAAATATGCTCAATCATTTTAAACACCTTGTTTTTAAAGGCAAATCCAAGTACGCCTGCCATGACAACAAAAATATAACCTGCGGTAGGATTAATTAAGTAGTGCCCTAAGGCATAAAAACCTAGCGGTAAAATTAATTTTGGTAGCGTAAGAAGTAGTGTTTTGGAATTAAATGCTTGTTTGTCTCCAAACGCCTTTTTATTGGAGCTAAGGTCTATAGGTGTTTTTATATAAGCTCCGCCCCAGAGCACCAAGTAAGAATTGACTCCAATATTATAAATAGCACCAACAATTATCGCTAAATAGGCATCCAGTCCAAAATAGAGATAAAAGGAAGCTAGTACTGTAGTTATAATGGTGGCAATAACCATTAGATACCACTTAGAGTTTAGATACTCCTTGTACTTTATATTTTGACTCATCATTAGGGGATAGTATGCACTATCCCAGCTAGGAACAAATTGACCAAAACTAAATAGGAAGCCGCCTGAAACGAAAATCCCTGCAAATATCTTCCAAACTGGGCCATCATAAGCCTCTATTCCTCCGGTAAAAAACAGCAGCCCATAAAAAATAAAAAGGAAGCTCATTATAACGGAGGTCTTAGAGCGCTTGTTTCTTTTGATAAGCTTAATATCATTCTTTAAAAAGGTGCCCAAATTCCCAAAACGGTTTAGCCAGGTGTAATCTTCTGTCTTGGCGACCGATTTTTTGCTTGCTAATCCTGCATCTAAATACATATGTCTTCTAAAATAGGTAAAGGCAGATACAGCAAGGGCAAATAGCATAACCCACGGTAATAAGGCGGTAAGTGGGATTTGGTATAAGGCATTAAATAAGGGCGCTGTGTATTGGGTGATGTCGAAAAGATTAAAATATTGACAAGCACCCATAATGGTGATAAAGGCCAAAACGGCATAGAATACTTGATCTTTATTATTTACCAACACATTGATGAAATTGTTGCAAAAGATTAAGGCCATAATTCCCAATTGCCAAGCAATAACTCCTGTGGGGTTGTAGCCTTCAACTAGCAGTACTATGGCGAAGGGTAAAAAGAAGAAGGTGTGAGACCAATTAAAGAAAGAAATCACTGTCTTTCCTAAGGAATATCCTACTACCTGATTTTTTTCTACCGGTAGGTATAATAGAGGCTTTATGTTGGTGATAGGCATTTTTTGTAGCATATACCTCAAATAAAGATCAGCCACCAAATAGTAGATTAAAAACTGGTTGACTACCTCTAGTGGATCACCCCATCCCTCTTTTTTAATGATATAATAGGCGCCAACGCCCATTGCTAAGAATACGAACATAAAATAGAGAGCCCCAAAGATCATTAGGATTTTTATGCCCAAATTAGATTTAAAGGAAGCGGACCTAAAAAAGGATATCCACTCAAGGGTAAGAAAGTGTTTCAGCATACAAGTGTTTGGTTATTACTCATCGGTTAGTATAAAACGCATAAGATTTGTTACAGCGAAATTATGCAATTCTGTATTCGGGATAGGTTTCTTCTAGTAGTTCTTCTGCCTTTTGTGGGATAATGTTGGTGACTATATGAAGAAATAAGCATATGCATGGGAGTCCATTAGAGATGAGAATTAACCACCACTCAGATTGTAGGTTTTCTGAGTTAATATTCCATGAAAATAAATATATGGGCATAAAACCGACATTTAAATAACCTAAATGTTGAAAAATGAGGTCTTCCATAATCCATCTTCTTTCTTTGGAGCGTTGTTGCTTTCTAAATTTGAAAGTTTTATAAAACATAAATAGCAAAGACATAAAGTAAACCCCGTAAACAACCCCGATTCCTATTTCGGCAGGTAATAGTCGTAATAGTGTATAGCAAACTGCTATTAAAAAAACGGTTAATGCAACTTTAGGGAAGGTAAAATAGTCCTTAAAAAAACGCCAGATATAGGCCAGATATCGTTTTTCCATAGCTTTTACCCTTTCAGAAATAACGTCTTGAAATCCGAAAACTCCAAATTTTTTAAACTCCCTGTTTAAGGCTTCTTTAAAATTAAGCTGAGGATTTTCTTTCCATTGTGCTTCAATCCCATTGCTTAAGTGATCTACTAACTCGGTTTGCAAGTCGTAATGCTCCACAAAGTGGTCACGGGTAAAGGTATAAAGCTCCTGTATTTGCGTTGGATTAACTTTCATATTATGCTATTTTGTAGTAATCAATCTAAACTCAACTTTGGGTTTACTAATTGCTGCATGGTTCGGATAAAATCTTGTAATTCTGTTAAGCGGTTAACGGTCTCCTTTTCTCCAGCTTCGGTAAGTTTATAATACTTTCTTATTCTATTGTCCACCTTAGCAACCTCTACTTGTAATAAGCCTTCTGCCTCTAACTTATGTAGAGCAGGATACAATGATCCTTCTGTAATCTTTAATTCATCCTTGGTAATCTCCTTTACCTTTTGGGTAATTTCGTACCCGTACATTTTCCCTTGCTCTTCTAAGAGTTTTAGAATGATGATATTTAAACTTCCTTTGTATAATTTGGAACTCCTCATATTAAATGACAAAACGTAATAGATGCACACTTTTTCTATGGTTGAAACAATGGGCGGACTATACTTTAGACAATAAAAATAGGGAAATTTCATATACCTAAGCATCCTAGGTATGTTTTTTTTAGGAAATCCCGTTTTAAATCGTCCTTGCTTTGCTTAATTTTGCGCCAAAGATTTAATATGGCCCATTTTTATTCACTTACGGTTCAAAAAATTAAGCAGCTTACACCAAATTCAGTTGCAATAACATTTACTATTCCAAAGGAGCTGACCCAGGCTTTTGCGTTTACGGCTGGACAGTATATAACGATTAAAAAAGAAATTAAAGGCAAGGAATTGCGTAGAGCATATTCCATTAGTTCTTCTCCTAAATCGGATTCTATTACCATAGGGGTGAAGAAGGTAGATAAAGGCGGGTTTTCTGCATATGCTCATAGTAAATTAAAGGAAGGGGATGTGTTAGAGGTTATGCCGCCTGAAGGTAGGTTTATATTTAAGCCTAGTAGTAGCCCTAAAAATATAGCTGCTTTTGCTGCAGGTAGTGGAATTACTCCAATTATGAGTATTGCTAGAACGGTACTAGACAGCAATCCTAAAAACACCTTTGTACTGACGTTTGGGAATAAGTCTTATAAAGAAACCATGTTCTATACGGATTTGGTGAAATTGCAATTGGACTATCCAAATAGATTCTTTGTTTACTTTATATTGAGTCAGACTCAGGAAGACAAATCTTTATTTGGAAGAATAGATACTTCTACTATAAACTATGTGCTAAAGAATAAACATAAGAACGTAACGTTCAATGATTTTTATCTCTGTGGTCCAGAAGCTATGATTCACTTGGTGAAAGATCATTTAAAGGAAAATGAAATTACCGAGGATAAGATTCATTTTGAGTTATTTACCGAAACTGAAATTAAGGACGAACTTCCGGAAAATTTAGAAGGTAAAACCGAGGTGAAGGTAATTTTAGACGATGAGGAGTTTTCGCTTTCTATGGATAAAAATTCTATTGTTCTTGATGCGGTATTAAAAGAAAATATTGACGCTCCATATTCTTGTCAGGGTGGAGTTTGTAGTAGTTGTATCGCTCGGATAAAGGAAGGGAAGGCCGAGATGGTAAAAAATCAAATTTTAACCGATGGTGAAATTGCCGAAGGATTTATTTTAACGTGCCAAGCGCATCCAACCACCCAAACATTAACGGTGGATTATGATGATGTATAACGTTATCTAACGATGGCGTATTGTTAAAGGCTGTAACTGGTCTAGACTCAGAGAAATAGTTATTTTAGAGTCTTTATGCTGTAATGTCTTCATTTTTGCTTAAATTTTAAATATGTCAGAGATAGTAAATCGCGTTGCGAATAGTAAATTAATCACCTTTGATCTGGAGGATTACTATCCTAAAGGAGAAAGGGTGCTTTTAGATATAAAGGATTGGCTGTACGAAGGCTTTATACTTCGGGAAAAGGAATTTAGACAGCATTTGGAAGATCACGATTGGAGCCAATACCAAGATTGTTATGTTGCTTTAACTTGTTCTTCAGATGCAATTGTTCCTGGTTGGGCTTATATGCTTATAGGTACCAAACTAGAGCCTTATTGCAAGAGAATGGTTGTTGGTGATTTAGAAATGTTAGAATCTTCCTT
This sequence comes from Arenibacter latericius DSM 15913, assembly GCF_000424985.1. Taxonomy (GTDB): domain Bacteria; phylum Bacteroidota; class Bacteroidia; order Flavobacteriales; family Flavobacteriaceae; genus Arenibacter; species Arenibacter latericius. The sequence continues at coordinate 127,174 of NZ_AUKX01000008.1, read as the reverse complement.
ATATCAAGATATTTTGGCAAATTTAGATGTGTCGGAATTCGAGGGGAAACCAGTTATCGTTAAAGGGTGCTCTCATAAGCCCGTGCCCTCAAATGCCTATTTATGGGTCACTGCAAAACTGCAGAAGGTTGCAAGAAGTGTTATGTATGGGGAGGCTTGTTCCTCTGTGCCGCTCTTTAAGGCAAAATAACTGGCGATAAAATACATTTTCCATATCTAGTTTCTTAATTTTGCTGTAAATACAATAAACACAGACTATTATGAAAAAAATTGTACTCACATTGATCGTTCTTATGACGATCCAAGTAGGTTTTTCCCAAACCTTGGAAGAACTAAAGGCGGAGAAAAGTCTTAAAACCGACTCTATTGCGGCAATTCAAGGAAGGGTAGATGCTATCAAGGCAAAGATAAAGGCGCTTCCAGGATGGAAAAAAGGAGCTTTCGGAACTATTGGTGCCAGTCTTTCTGGATTTAACAACTGGTATGCCAAAGGTGCCCCTAACTCTAGTGCAGGGAATATAGGTGTAACCGTTAATGCCTTTGCAAACCTTAACCAGGATAAGTACTTTTGGAGAAACTCCCTTAATGTAAACCTTGGTTGGGTAAAGTTTGATGATAAGGATATTGATACCGATGATGATAGCTTTCGCTCTTCTACAGATGTATTTACCATAACCTCTCTTTATGGTCAAAAGCTTAGCGAGAACTTTGCGATCTCGGCTTTAGGGGAGTACAAAACAACCATTATCGATAATTTTAACGATCCTGGTTATTTAGATCTTGGTTTAGGTGCTACATGGACTCCTATAACCGATTTAGTGGTGGTGATACATCCGTTAAACTATAACTTTGTTTTTAGTAGTGGAGATACTGTTTTTGAGTCTTCTTTAGGTGCTAAGATTGTAGCAGATTACACCAGACAATTAGGGAAGGTAAACTTCAAGACCAATCTGTCTATGTTTCAAAGTTATAAGTCTTCTGACTATTCTAACTGGACTTGGACCAACTCCTTTGGATATACCTTGTGGAAAGGTATTGGGTTAGGGTTCGAGTTTGGATTGAGGGATAACAAGCAAGAAGCTTTAAACTATGCTATAAATAATATGGCTGTGACTGATCCCGAGCCTACTTTTGGTAACGTGGATAACGACCTGCAAACATATTGGTTGTTTGGACTTAATTATTCTTTTTAAGGAATTAAAAAATATATTTTATAATAAAAGCCCTCTATTTGAGGGCTTTTTATTTGGTTGGTTAAGTAGGAGTTCAGTTAGAATTTATAATTCTAATAACTTTTAATATAAGTGCCAATTCGGGGAAAAAGGACTATTAAATATTATAGCTTTAACACAATTTTGGGGCAATGTTATTGCTTAAATACAATGTAAAGATAATAGCTAATTACGGCCTAGGACAATTTATGTTGTGAAAGTCCATTAACCTGTTGTGAGCGGGATAAAGGGTATTCTCACTAGACCAACAACCATAGTTCTTTAAATACCATTAGTTAATATTCGTCTAAATTTTCAGGATATAAGAAATCGTTATAAGGGAACCTAGTAATATGTATATTTTTCACCTCATCATAAACTCGCTTTCTGAAGTCCTCAAAATTCTCTTGATTAATAGCAGATATAAATATAGCATTATCACCCACACGTTTCATCCAGGTTTTCTTCCATTCTTCAAGGGTAAAATGCTTACTTGTCCTTTCTGTAACTAGGTCGTCCTCATCAATAGTCTCATGTTTGTATTTGTCTATTTTATTGAAGACCATAATAACCTTTTTATCGCTACTATGAATTTCTGCTAGGGTTTGGTTTACGGATTCAATATGATCCTCAAAACTAGGATGTGAAATGTCTACAACATGTAAAAGAAGGTCTGCTTCTCTAACTTCATCCAAGGTGCTTTTAAAACTCTCTACCAGCTGTGTAGGTAGCTTTCTAATAAACCCTACCGTGTCGCTCAGTAAAAAAGGAAGGTTTCCTAGAACCACCTTTCTTACTGTGGTGTCTACTGTAGCAAATAGTTTATTTTCTGCAAAGACCTCGCTTTTACTTACTACATTCATTATGGTAGATTTACCCACATTGGTGTATCCTACTAGGGCTACACGTACTAGAGCACCTCTATTTCCACGTTGGGTCTCCATTTGCTTATCTACCTTGGCTAATTTTTTCTTTAACAAGGAAATACGGTCACGTACAATTCGTCTATCCGTTTCTATTTCTCGCTCACCGGGTCCTCTCATACCGATTCCCCCTCTTTGTTTATCTAAGTGAGTCCATAAACCAGTTAAACGTGGTAGCAAATATTCGTATTGGGCCAATTCTACCTGAGTGCGTGCATAGCTGGTCTGTGCTCTTTGGGCAAAAATATCCAGTATCAGGCTGGTACGGTCCACTATCTTACACTTTAATTGCTTTTCAATATTCCGCTGCTGACCAGGGGTAAGTTCGTCATCAAAAATAACAGATCCAATGTCGTTCTCTTTAACGTACGCTTCTACTTCTTTCATTTTCCCACTCCCAATAAAGGTTTTGGGATTGGGTAGGTCTATACGTTGAACAAAACGTTTACGTACTTCTCCACCTGCAGTATAGGTGAGAAATTCTAATTCGTCTAAATATTCCGTTACTTTTTCTTCATTTTGGTCCTTATTCATTACTCCTATAAGAACCGCTGTTTCATGATCTATAGTGTTTTTCTCTAGCATATATCTGTTTATATCTACAAATCTAATGAATAGTTGGGAAGGGTTTTGCTAATTTAGCATTCCATTAAACGATTTGAATGGATTTTTCGGTTTTTAGTAGGAAATTTGAGCAGAATCTGCATACTATTGCGTTTTATAACCTTGAGAACCTGTTTGATACCACTTTGGATCAGTATACTCGGGATATAGATTTTACCCCCAATGGCTCTAGAAAATGGACAATTAGACGCTATACAAGAAAGTTGGAGAAATTAGCAGCCACCATTCCTAAAATTGGGTTTGATGTAACGGGAAAGCCTCCTGTACTCGTTGGTGTTGCTGAGGTGGAAAAGGGGAGTGTGGTGCAAGCCCTATTGGACACAGCGCCTATAAGAGAGCATAATTACGAATATGTACATTACAAATCCCCTGACGATAGAGGTATGGATACTGCACTGATTTATCATAGGGATCATTTTAACGTTATACAGTCTACTCCTATACCTTTAATTTTACAAACTACCAATGGGGAGAAGGAGGCTACTAGGGATATATTGTATGTGCATGGCGTATTGAATGGGGAGGTAGTCCACATTTTTGTGAATCATTGGCCATCTAGAAGAACTGGTAATCATGAATCGGATTATAAGCGGATAGCTGCAGCGAAAACTATAAATTCCTTTATGGACCATATTGAGGAAGAATTTAAAGCTCCCAATTATATTGTGATGGGCGATTTTAATGATGGACCTGCCTCAGAAAGCCTACAAGCGCTTATGAGTTCTGATAGGCTCTATAATCCCATGGAGGCTTTGCGCTCTCCTAGCCGAGGCAGTGTTAGTTATAGGAGATCTTGGAGCCTCTTTGATCAAATACTAATTTCCCATAATTTTTTAAATCATAAGGCAGGTACCCATAGCTTTTGCAGTGCCGATATTTTTGACAAGTCTTTCTTAATGGAATCTAAGGGCAGGTATAAAGGAAAGCCTTTTAGGACCTTTGTAGGGGAGAAATATAATGGGGGATATAGCGATCATTTGCCAGTTTTTGTGCAGCTAGCGCTTAATTGATACAGCACTTTGTACTACTACTACTACTACTACTACTACTACTACTACTACTACTGCATTGTTTTGGGCTTGTTCTGAGGTAATCGATTTTTAACTCTTAAACCCTTTTTATTTCATCTTCTTCCAAAAGCTTATCTCCACGAAGCCTTAAAAAGACCTGTGCAGTGGTGATAACATCTAATTCACAGTATTTAATGATTCGCTCCAAATTGTTTTCTTGGTAGTAGACCTCCTTCACCATACTTCCATCTATATCTTCTTTGGGAGAAGGAATACCTAGTACATTGGCCATAAGTTTTAGGGAGGTGTAGTGTTTGTAATCCCCAAATTTCCAAAGTTCCATGGTATCTAGGTGTGGAATTTCCCAAGGCTTTTTTCCAAATAGATTTAGTTTTTCCGGTAAAGCAATGCTATGGATAATCATCCGTCTTGCGATATAAGGGAAATCGAATTCCTTCCCGTTATGTCCGCATAATAGATGTTTAGGGTGATTAAAATGGGTGTCCAATAATATTTTAAACTCATTTAAGATTTTGGATTCCTCCCCATGAAATGAGGTGACTCTAAAATTTCGTTCGTGGTCGTTAATATTGAAATACCCTACGGAAATGGTAATGATTTTACCAAATTCTGCCCAAATTCCAGCGCGGTCGTAAAATTCTTCAGCGCTATATTCATCTTTTCGTTGGTACTGGGATTTCTGTTTCCAAAGGTCTTGTTTCTCTTCTTCTAGCAAATTGAAATTTTCTTCTTCTGGTACAGTTTCAATATCTAAAAAGAGAATATGTTCCAAGTTCAGCTTTTGTAACATAGGCTGGGTTATTTTCTATCAATAGGTTAAGATACAAAAATCAATTAGGTTCTAATGTTACTGATTATGTCAAAACTTATAAATTGTACCATTATTACAACTACTAGAATGTATTTGCTTATACATTTTTGCTTACCGTATTAAATAAGGGCTATAGTTCAAAATCCGTGTCTCTTGGTGTGGTTTATTCCATATGTTTAGATAGATTTTTGCCTTTGAATGCATTAAATTCTTCTAAGAAAATACCGTTGATTGATGCTCTAATATTAATATCTATTAAGAGTGTGTAAAAGCTTAAAACAGACTAATAGGTTGGTCAGCATTTATGGGTAAACTGTAGTATTTTTTAGGAAATGCCGTGTTATGGTAGATAATTCCGCTATAATGTCATTTTATTCTAAAAAAGGAGTGTGATTTTTGCTGTTACCAACCAAGTAGTTGGTAAATATTAGAAAAGAGATTGTTGTTTTACTGGACTTTCATGTTCTAAAAGCCATTTTTTACGATGTATTCCTCCTGCATACCCGGTAAGGGAGCCATCACTTCCAATTACTCTATGGCAAGGGATTACAATCCATAAGGGGTTTTTACCATTGGCAGAGGCTACTGCTCTTATAGCTTTGGGGTCACCCAAGGTTTTGGAGAGCTCCATATATGAGGTGGTCTTTCCGTAGGGAATTTGCTCTAGTGCTTGCCAAACTCGTTTTTGAAAATCGGTGCCTTGCGGATTTAACAGTAGGCTAAATTGGGTTCTTCTGCCTTCAAAATATTCTCTTAATTGATACACGGCATCCTCTAAAACTTCGGGGAGTATGTCACTCAATTTTTCATCTCCATCTAAAATGGAAATACTATTTATGCCATTTTCATCGCCTTGTAATTTGGCAACTCCTAAAGGAGTATTAATGAAGGCGGTTTCCATTATTTCTTTGGACTTTCTTCTTCTCCAATTCCCATTTTTTTAGCGCGTTCGCTCCAATTTTTTCGTGCTAGGTGCTGTAAATCTTCAACCCTGTCATTTTCATCCATAATTTCTAATCCTAAAAGGGTTTCAAAAATATCTTCCATACTAATCACCCCACTAAGAGAGCCGTATTCATCTACCACCAAAGCAATATGTTCGTTTTTGGATATGAAGGTTTCAAAAAGTTCAGGAATGGGCGTTCTTCGGTTGCTTACCAAGATATCTCTCTTAATAGAGGAAAGAGGTGCGTTGCCATTGTTTCGGATAATCTCTTCTAACACATGATCTTTAAGTACAAAGCCACTTATATTGTCAATAGTCTTGCTGAAAACCGGTATTCGTGAAAAAACCATTTTAGGGTTGGCGTCATAAAATTCTTTTATACTGATATCTTCTGATGCAATTTTCATAACGGCCCTTGGGGTCATGATATCTTTTACTAATACCTCTTTTAGGTTTAATAGGTTCCTAATGATGTTAGATTCCGATTCGTGAAAAACTCCTTCTTCATGAGCAATATCGGTCATGGCAGTAAAATCTTCCCTACTTAACACACTTCCCTCCATGCCCTTGTTACCCACAAGTTTAGTGAAGAGTTGCAATATCCATAACAATCCAGTCCACTTAAGGGCCCACACCATTATTTTTAGGGTTTTGGTAGTGAAGTTCACTAGTTGTTTCCAATAGGTAGCCCCAATAGTCTTTGGGATTATTTCTGAAGCAACAAGAATTAAGATGGTCATAATAGTAGAAACCAGTCCTACCATGGCACCCTCGGTAAATTCTATACCTAAAATAGCTACTTTTGCATCAGCATAGATTTCGGAATAGGCCACTTTTGCTTGTACCCCTACTAATATTGCACCAACGGTATGGGCTATAGTGTTTAATGTTAAGATAGCGATAAGGGGTTGGTCTACATCATTCTTTAAAATTTCTAGATCATTGGCGTATGATTTTCCCTCCTTTTTTTTAAGGTTGATAAAAGTTTGGGGTACACTCAACAAAACCGCTTCCAAGATGGAGCAGAGGAAGGAAAATAAAATAGATATAAATGCAAAAAAGATTAGTAAGCCCATAAAATTCGGATAGAATACTAAAGTAATAATAAATTTATAATCCTTAGGTGTTGCTAGGCATATGGATTAAAATATATTGAAATTGAGTTTAAAATAAATGATAAATGGATTTTTGTGATGCTTTTGGTCCTTGCTGAATGGGATATATAATAAAAAGCCTTGAGGAGTATTCTTCAAGGCTTTTTATATTTAGGTGTTCTCTTCATTAAGAAGTGACGCAAATTTATTTATCCCATTAATTTTACAGCATCCTTAGCAAAGTAACTAGCAATGATATCGGCACCTGCTCTTTTAATTGCGGTTAATTGCTCCATCATTACAGCGTCGTGGTCTAACCAGCCTTTTTCTGCTGCTGCTTTTAGCATGGAATATTCACCAGACACCTGGTATACTGCCACGGGAACGTCTACGTGATTCCTTACTTCCCTAACAATATCCAAATAACAAAGTCCTGGTTTTACCATTACGATATCTGCACCTTCATCAATATCCATTTCTGTTTCTCTAATGGCTTCTAACCTATTGGCGTAGTCCATCTGATAGGTTTTTTTGTCTCCAAAACCAGGTGCAGAATCTAAGGCATCCCTAAATGGGCCGTAAAAGGCACTCGCATATTTAGCACTATAGGCCATAATACCTACATTGGTGTATCCTTCGTCTTCAAAGGCCTCTCGGATACTTAAGATTCTTCCGTCCATCATGTCGCTAGGAGCTACAAAATCAGCTCCGGCTTCTGCGTGGCTAAGGCTCATCTCTGTGAGGATCTCTACGCTATCGTCATTTACAATTATCCCATCTTCTACAATACCATCATGTCCAAAGGAAGAATAGGGGTCAAATGCCACATCTGTCATTACTAACATCTCTGGACAGGCATTTTTAATAGTCTTTATGGCGCGTTGCATTAGCCCTTTGGGGTTTACTGCTTCTTTGCCTTTATTGTCTTTTAAATTCTCCGGAACCATGACAAATAATAGAACAGATTTTAATCCCATTGCCCATAGTTCTTTCACCTCTTTTTCTAATAGGTCTAAACTTAAACGATAATAGTTAGGCATAGAAGGAATCTCTTGCTTAACGCCCTTTCCTTCTACTACAAAAAGAGGCACTAAAAAATCGTTGGGAGTGATAATGGTTTCCCTAACCAGAGAGCGAATAGCCTCATTGGTGCGGAGTCTTCTATTTCTTATTAGTGGGTGCATATGTAAATTTATTTTTATTATTCAAAGATAAGGGAACAGCTTCTAACGCGTATGGTTTTGTGTGGCTTTATTAGGCCAATCCCAAATACTGCCAGATGCCATTTTCCTTTATAAAGTTAGATTTCTCATGGATTACATCTACCTGTCCATTTTTAAAAAAATAGGCATTAAAGGTAACCGTACCCTTGGTGTCATTTTTTCTTCCATTGGTAGTTTCTAAAACTTCTAAACGAATCCAACTAACAGATTTTGCCCATGTTATTATGGAATTCTTTTCCTTTATAGGTCTGCTGCTCATGTGGTGACTTTCCATCAGATAATCGCCATTTGCTAATACAAAGGCGGTATACCTAGAACGCATCAATTGTTCAGCGGTGGTTACTGCGGATATATTCTTGTGTGCTATCTCACAACAATCAGAATACGGCTTTTGGGTTCCACAAGGACAGTTCATGATATTTTTATTGCTGGCATTCAATTATTAATTGCCATTAGAGACTTGGAATGCTATCTAGATTAATTTGTATCTTCTTTTTTCTGCTGGTCGGAATGTTTATTAAGAATCGCTTTTAAGCGCTCCTTTCGCATTTCCTGTTCTTTTTTTAGTTTATTTTTCTTTCGGTTTACCAGCTTAGTATGCTTTGCCTTATTTAGAGTATTCTTTTCTTTTCCTTTCTTTCCCATAAAGTTGTTTGTGAATTAGGCCCATTCTTTTGGTTGTGCCAATACCTTTATGAGACGTTCTTCTTCACTTCCTTTTTCGGGATGATGATCATAACGCCATTGTACATGAGGAGGGAGACTCATTAGGATACTCTCTATTCTGCCATTGGTTTTTAGTCCAAAGAGCGTTCCTTTGTCATGTACCAAGTTAAATTCTACATACCTTCCACGCCGAATTTCTTGCCAATCTCGTTGTTCTTGGGTATAGGGCAATTCTTTTCTTCTTTCCACAATAGGCACGTAGGCCTCTAGAAAACTATTACCTACTTCTATTTCAAAATTATACCAATCCTCTATACTCATTTTTTCGGTTGTTTTTAGATAGTCATAAAAGAGACCACCTACCCCACGAGCTTCATTTCTGTGGGAATTCCAAAAATATTGGTCGCATCTTTTCTTATAAGTAGGATAGAAGGATGGATCGTGTTTGTCACAGGCATTTTTACAAACGGTATGGAAGTGTTTAGCATCTTCATCAAACAGGTAGTAGGGGGTAAGGTCTTGTCCGCCTCCAAACCATTGATCCACTACATTTCCTTGTTTATCGTACATTTCAAAATAACGCCAGTTAGCATGTACTGTGGGTACCATTGGGTTTTTTGGATGAATTACTAAACTAAGTCCACAGGCGAAAAAATCGGCATCCTTAACCCCAAAATAATTTTGCATGCTTTCTGGTAAAGCTCCATGAACGGCAGAGATGTTAACTCCTCCTTTTTCAAAGACAGCACCATTTTCTATAACTCTAGTTCGGCCTCCACCTCCTTCGGCACGTTTCCATAGGTCTTCTTTAAAAACTGCGGAACCATCTACTTCTTCTAATTTGGCAGTTATTTTATCTTGAAGTTGTACTATGTAGTCGTAAAATTTATTTTTCATTTTTTCATTTTATAGCCCTACAAGGTTTTAGGCTTGTTGCAGGTTTTATTTGTTTTGTAAATCATTCTTCGAATTTAACAGGGCAACCGTCCTAGTGGTGGCCGCTGTTACGGACAAGGGCAATACTAGGATTACCCCAATGACCGGGATAAAAAGAAAGAGCATAAAAATAATTCCATTTCCTATAGCCAATCCTTTATTCCGTTTTACAAACTGCACGCTTTCGCTATAGTTAAAATGTCGTTCTAAAGTATAGTCCATATTTCCAAATCCGGCATAGTAGGCCTGTACTAAAAAGAGTAAAATGGTAGAGACTAGTCCAATTACAGGAATAAGTCCTAATAAAAAGATGGGAATAGTTAGTGCTAGTTCCATTCCTAGGTTACGCAAATTTATGCGTAAGCCGCGCCATAGTTGTTGAAGGAAACTGGTATTTCTATGGCTATGAGGGTCCTTTCCTAACAGGTGGGCTTCTATTTTTTCTGATACCGGACTCATAAAAGGGGCGGAGAGGGCCATTACAATGTGTTTGTAAAGAATAAATCCTATTACAATAATTAATAGGCCGCTAAATATCTCACTTATGATTAAGACGGTTTGCTTGCCCCAATCATAGGGCCACGATTGGGTAATAAATAATCCTATATTATCTGAAAGTCCATAGGCGGTAGAAAATATACTTGCTGCAGTAATAAGGCTAATGAGGATGGGTATCCAAAAGTATTTCCAAAGCCCGAGTAGGGAAATGATCTTAAAAGTACCTGAATAGGCTTTGATACCATTTAGAATATTTTTGATCATTTGCTATGTTTTTGCGTAAGCGATTAAAGTGACATCCTTTTATTTTTAGAAACTATTTTTTAAGAAGTAAACCTCTTTAATATAGCCTTAGCTTAAATAGTGAGATGCCGTTATAAAATAAAAGATATAACGGAAAGCGCGACCCTTTTTTGCAATTAAGCAAAAAAGGGATACGCCCCATTAATCTTTACTAGCTTCCGTATTCTTTTACGGCGTCTATAAAGGCTTTGGCATTGTCTAAAGGTACGTGGGGAAGAATACCGTGACCTAAGTTTACCACATATTTGTCTTTCCCAAACTCGTTGATCATTTGGGTAACCATTTTTTTGATTTCTGCAGGTGGTGATAACAATCTGTGTGGGTCAAAATTCCCTTGCAGGGTTATATTACCTCCAGATAGGTATCTAGCATTCTTTGGAGAACATGTCCAATCTACTCCTAGAGCAGAGGCTCCAGATTTTGCCATATCTCCCAAGGCGAACCAGCATCCTTTACCGAATACAATTACGGGTGCTTCGTCTTTTAGCGCATCTATAATTTGCTGAATGTATTGGAATGAAAATTCCTGATAATCTACCGGAGAAAGCATGCCTCCCCAAGAATCGAACACCTGAACAGCATTTACACCTGCCTTTACTTTAGCTTTAAGGTAAGCAATAGTAGTATCTGTAATTTTCTGTAGCAATTGATGTGCTGCTATTGGATTGGTAAAGCAAAATTCCTTGGCCTTGTCAAAGGTTTTACTACCCTGTCCTTGTACTACATAGCACAAAATAGTCCATGGAGATCCTGCAAATCCGATTAATGGAATTTCATCGTTTAATAATTCTTTGGTCCCTTTTATAGCCTGCATTACATAATCTAACTCCACATTTACATCTGGAATGATTACATTATCTACGCCTTTTTGGTCTCTTACTGGGTTGGGTAAGTATGGTCCAAAATTAGGTTTCATCTCCACCTCTATGTTCATAGCCTGTGGAATAACAAGAATGTCGCTAAATAAAATGGCAGCATCCATCCCATACCTACGAATAGGTTGTACGGTAATTTCACTCGCTAATTCTGGAGTTCGGCATCGCGTGAAAAAATCATATTTTTCTCTGATCGCCATAAATTCTGGCAAATACCTGCCTGCTTGGCGCATCATCCACACTGGTGGTCGCTCTACTGTTTCTCCTTTTAACGCTCTTAGGAATAAATCATTCTTTATGCTCATAGTATAAGATTTAATTTCCGTCTCTCCATATTCAATGCTATTTGCGCTTGTAACAAGCATTTACAGATCGGTTTGCGGATTAAACGACTTATTAATTTATTTTAGATTTATAATGTTCTATTACTTTTTCTAAGACACTTTCCACTGTTGGTTTTTTGGCGATTATTATATTGGAGGTGTGCTTTTTAGCTTCTGCAGCAGTAGTGGTCCCTATGCAGAAGGCAATACTTTCCTTTATAGAATTTTTTATCTGGTAACTTTGTATTCCAGTTGGGCTAAAGAAAAGAATACCATTAAATTGCTTTGTAAAAGCTTTTGGATTTGGGCTGTTTTCATAAACCACCTGCTCTTTAAAATGGATGTTATTTTCTTTTAACCTCGTCGGAATTTCATAACGTCTTTTATTTCCACAAAGGAATAAAAATGACGTATTTGCGTACTGCTCTACCAATATCTTAGCTAATTCTGCTCCATAATGAGTAACAGCTATCACTTTAATATCATTTTCTTCCAAAAGAGCCTTAGTCTTTTCCCCTACACAATAGGCAGTAATTTGGGAAGTAATTGTACTAATATTTTCCTCTCCGTTGAGGTTATCCTTTTGCTGAATGTTTTTTAGAAAGGCTTTTACCGTATTCTGACTGGTAAAGATGATGTGTTTATAAGACGTGTCTATCTCCTGATGTAGGAGGTCTATTTTTAACGAATCATACTCCGCCAATTGAAATTTAGGATTGGAGAGTATGGCCTTTTGGGACGTACTGAGAATTTTGGTAGATAGTAGGCTTATGCTCATGGATGTCTATTTTTTTCCGAGCATGTTTATGCTAGTTCTTTTTTAATTTCTACCATCATCTCCTTGCCGCCATTTTCTAAAACCTCTAAAGCACATGCCTTTCCCAAACCTTTATAATCTTTGCTAAGAATGGTTTTGTCGATAGTTATCTTTTCTTTGCCATCTAAAGAGAGTAGTACACCTTTAAAATGTAAGTTGTTATCTTCTAGGGTGGCTAATGCGCCAATTGGTGCAGAGCAACCCCCTTCTAACACCTGAAGAAATTCGCGCTCTACATGAGTGCAAATTTCTGTAGGTTGGTGATTAAGTTTCTTTATGGCCTCGGTAGAAAAGGCATCGTTTTCCATGGTAACTACCACCATAGCACCTTGAGCTGGAGCAGGTATCATCCAATCCAGATCTATATGGTTTTCTGGTAATACTTTGATGCGTTCTAAACCTGCCTTAGCAAATATAGCCGCATTCCATGGGTTATCTTGTAGTTTTTGTAGGCGGGTATTTACATTTCCGCGTATATCGGTAACACCATGTTTAGGGTACCTATTTAGCCATTGTGCTTGTCTTCTTAAACTTCCAGTGGCTATAATCCCTTCACCGTTAAGGAAATCTAATCCCTTGTGTACTAAAATATCTTGTGTACTTGCTCTGGGCATTACAGCAGATTGTACTATTCCCTTAGGTAGGCGTGTAGGCACATCTTTCATGGAATGTACTGCAATATCTACCTGTCCATTAATCATGGCAATGTCTAACGTTTTAGTAAAAACGCCTACAATCCCCAATTCATAAAGGGGTTTGTTAAGTAATAGATCACCAGTAGATTTTACAGATACAATCTCGGTCTTATAGCCGAGTGCCTCTAATTCTGCTTGTACGGTATGGGCTTGCCATAGTGCAAGTTGACTATCGCGAGTGCCAATTCTTATTGTTTTCATTTTGATTCCACTTCTAGTTGAAAAACTCGTTGAATAAGTTCTAAACTGGTATCGGAATCAATTTCTTTGTCCTTTAAATGATTGGCAAATTGCGTGGTAATTTTCTGAATTACACGTTCGGTTACAATATCTGCCTGCTTAGAGTTGAAATTTTCGAGTTTCTTTCGCTGAAAATCCAACTCCTCGTCCTTCATTGTTTTTAGCTTCTTCTTTAAAGCTTTAATTACCGGTGCAAATTTTCTAGTTTCCAACCATTTGATAAAATCGTCCTTTACCTCCTCTATAATTGCTTCTGCCTGGGGTACATATTTCTTCCTGTTTTCCAAGGTTTCATCAGTCATTTGTGATAAATGATCTAGATGTACCACCGTTACGTTATCCAATTCGGTAACATTTTCAGCTACGTTTTTAGGGATAGATAGGTCTAAAATTAATAATGGTTTTTTAGTATGAATTAACTCCTTGGAAATAGTAGGGGTTTGGGCACCTGTAGCAACAATAAGGACATCGGTGTTACGAATCTCCGTTTGTAAGTCCCCATAGTCCTTTACAATTAAATTGAATTTACCAGCAATTTTTTCCGCCTTAACCTTGGTGCGGTTTATGAGGGTAATATGTGAGTTTTTTGTATGTTTTATAAGGTTTTCACAAGTGTTTCTTCCAATTTTTCCTGTTCCAAAAAGGAGAATGTTTTTTTCAGAAACCTCGGGAATTGTATTAATAATGTAATGAACCGATGCGAAGGCTACCGATGTTGCTCCCGATGAAATTTCAGTTTCATTCTTTATACGTCTGCTTGCCTGAATTACAGAATTACACAATCGTTCCATAAAGGGTTGTGCCATTTTAAGCTTTTTAGACCTGTTAAAGCTTTGGCGCAATTGACTAATTATTTCGAAATCACCTAAAATCTGACTGTCTAAACCGGTTCCCATTCTATAAATATGGTTAATGGCCTCATTGTTTTTGTAGACATAGGCTACTTCTTGGAACTCTTCCAATGACCCTTGCGTATTGTCGCATAACAACTTTATCAATTGGAAGGGGTGTTGGGCAAACCCATATAGTTCGGTTCGGTTACAGGTAGAGGTGACCAATAAATCATCTAGGTCAATCAACTTTGCCTGTTCAAGAAGGCGACTAATCGCATTCTCGTCCAAACTGAATTTACCACGAATAACAGCGTCTGCCTTTTTGTAGTTAAGGCCTATCGCATAAAAAGAACTGTGTTTGGAAATATTATAATCTTTCATAAGATCTCTTCAGAGCGCCACAAATTTAAAGGCAACAAAGTTATTAAAATAACGCTAGGGGAACAATAAGTATCGATTGTGGTATTTTAACCTTATTTTAGTATATAAACGCCGCTAATGCTATATTTTAGCGGTAATGGAGGTTTTTTAGCCTCCCTCTATTTAGAATGCATCTAAATAGATTTGTATATAAAATTAGATTATGGAAGAGAAAAACATCGCTGGAGGTTCATTTGAAGAGATTTTTGTTGAGGATGGCTTTTATGTTTTAAAAATACAGAACGATAGTGTTGAGAATCAAGTTATTACTAGGGAGATAGACAGTACTCATATTCAATTTCACTTTTGTTTAAAAGGAGGTGCTAAGTTTATCTTTAATGAAGGGAGGTACGCTTTGGAAGTTGCTGAAGACAATTCTTTGTTACTTTATAATACTCAGGTAGATCTGCCTCTTAATATGGAATTGAGTCCCCATTCTTGGATGGTTTCTGTGGTGATGACGATTCGTAAGTTTCACTCTCTTTTTTCTAAAGAAGCCGATTATATTCCTTTTTTAAGTGCGGAGAATAAAGATAAGAAGTATTATTCTCAAGACCCTGTATCGCCAGCCATTGCAGTAGTATTGAGTCAGGTTATGAATTATAACCTACACCGGTCTATAAAAGAGCTGTATATTAAAGGTAAGGTATACGAGCTTATTTCACTGTACTTTAATAAAACCGGTGATACGGATATGGAGCAATGTCCGTTTTTGGTAGATGAGGATAATGTTAGGCGTATTAGAAAAGCCAAGGAAATCATTATTTCTCGTATGGCCGAACCTCCAACTTTAGTAGAGCTTTCAGAAGAAATAGGATTGAGTCTAAAAAGGTTAAAAGATGGTTTTAAGCAAATTTATGGAGATACAGTTTTTAGCTTTCTATTCGATTATAAGATGGAATACGCCCGAAAAATGTTGGAAACAGGGAAGTACAATGTGAATGAAGTGGGATTAAAAGTGGGGTATAGTACGGCGAGTCATTTTATATCTGCTTTTAAGAAAAAGTACGGTACAACTCCAAAAAAATATCTGATGTCTATGTCTAATGGATAGCGATGCTACTTAAGTAAGTATGTTCAGACGAATTAATAGGCGGTTTTCTTATTTTATCTTGAGTTTTAGATTTTTATAGGCATTTATCTTATTGAATTCCGTTTAAAAAGCTGCCTTAAGTTCAATTTATTTATCGATATTTAGCATTCATAAAGAAAAACACACAACTATATGAAACTATTTAAACCCGTTCTGGCATTTATTGCCTTGGCATTTGTTATTGGATGCGGTAGTTCTAAGATTCAGGAAGAGGTAATATTAAACCCACATTTACATGCTGATTCTGAAATCAAGGCCAAGCGTTTGGTACCTGCTAAACAAATACATAAAGATCAAATCTTGGTTTTTACAAAGACTAATGGTTTTAGGCACGGTTCAATTGAAAAAGGAGTAGCTACCTTGGTAAAGCTAGGTGTGGCCAATAATTTTCAAGTAACTCAGACAGAGGATTCTCTTCAATTTAATACCGATAACCTTAAAAAATACCAATTGGTAATATTTTTAAATACTACTATGGATGTTCTTGGCGATGCGGAGGAAGCTGCCTTTGAAGAGTATATACGTAGTGGAGGAAGTTTTATGGGGGTACATGCTGCTGCGGATACAGAGTATGAGTGGCCGTGGTACGGCAAGTTAGTGGGAGCTTATTTTATTAGTCATCCCAAGCAGCAAGATGCAGTAATAGAAGTTGTAGATCAGAATCATCCGGCAACGGCACATTTAGCCTCAACATGGACACATTTTGATGAATGGTACAATTTTAAGGATATTAATCCTGACGTAAATGTACTGATGAAGTTGGATGAAAGTAGTTATACTGGCGGTAAAAATGGGGATAATCACCCTATCGCTTGGTACCATGAATATGATGGAGGTAGAGCTTTTTATACTGGTCTAGGCCATACAGATGAAGCGTATGACGATCAGAATTTTAGGCAACACCTTGTGGGTGGTATTGAATACTGCCTAGGCAGATCAAATGCGCCTTATTAATTATTGAAAATTATTGCTAGGGTTTTAGCTTTCTATCCTTAAATAACCACCAAACTACATTATATAGTCCCGTCCCCTAAGGAATGCTAAATAGATTTTAGTCTTTTTGGGGCGGGATTTTTTTGTAGGCCTTAGAGCTTTGGCTACAATCCCAAAAACCTTTCTTATCTTAGCAAATTGAAAATTTAAATGAACGATGCTTTCTGTATAATAGTGATATTTGATATCTCTATTCTCTTTTCTTGAAGTAAGAAAGTTAAAAATTAAAGATACCCGTATGAAAATAGCCATTTTGCAGCCATCGGATGTAAATGATAGCATTGCACAACAAGCCAAAGACTTATTTTCTCAATTAAATGCCTCTATAGAGCAAGTAAATCTTGCGGAAATGTTTAAGCCAGAGAATGAAATCACCTTTGCGTACTGTATGGACAAGGATAAGTTGGTAGGTATGGCGCTCATGTGCGCCTATACTGTAGTGTCTGGTTATAAGGGTTGGGTAGAAGATGTGGTAGTAGATAAAACTTATCGCGGACAAGGGTTAGGACGTAAATTAATGGAGAAGCTCGTAGATGAAGGCAAGAAAAAAGGCCTATCAGAAATATTGCTGTTTAGTAACGATAAGAGAGTTGAGGCCATTACGCTCTATAAAAGCCTTGGTTTTAAACAAAAGGAAAGTCGTATTTACGTGTTAAAAACAAGCTAGAAATAGCTTTATAAATTAATTAAGTAATTAAAGCCATCGCTACTTATTTTGTAAGTGATGGCTTTTGTGTTTCTACTCTTCAATTTATTCTTTCCATACATCATACAAAGGAAGTAGTCTCAGGGCGTTTACCTTCTAATAAGACTAGTTATATTTCCTTATACTTCTGAAGATAGTTTTGTGTAAGCAAGACAAATTTTGATCGGAATTCGATAAAATTCCGTTGGTTATTTTCTTTTATCCTGATTATATTGCTGTTAGTTGTTGTGATGATAAATTGTCATTGTTCAAAATGGTAATTTAAGGAGGTCTGCATTGCTTTTTGCAACTCCAATTACCAGTACCGCCAACCATGTAGGGTAACAGTTTACCTAACCCGAAGTCTAGTACTCAGGGCGTTTAAGATTTCGACATTAAAATTATGTAATTATGGAAAACAAAAAACCGACCAAAGCCGATGCTTCACGTCGTTCATTCATTAAAAAAGGGGCTATGGCTTCCTCAATTTTTATAGTCCCTAGATTTGTTTTAGGAGGAGTGGGGTATACAGCTCCTAGCGACCGCTTAAATATAGCTGCCATTGGTTCTGGCGGAAAAGGGTCTAGTGATATTCGCAATGCTTCAGTAGGAGGAAGGGAAAAGGTAGTTGCTCTTTGCGATGTAGATTTCTCAGGATCGGCTACTAGGTCAGTGGAGCTTTTTCCTAAAGCTAAATTATACGCGGATTATAGGGAAATGTTAGATAAAGAAAAGGGAATTGATGCCGTAACCATTTCTACTCCAGACCATGTTCATGGTCCTGCAGCTGTGTACGCTATGCAACGTGGTATACATGTTTATGTACAAAAGCCTATGACTCATAATATACGGGAAGCCAGGATGCTTACCGAAATGGCTAGGGAAAAAAAGATTGTTACCCAAATGGGAAATCAAGGTGGCTCTAATCCACTTTTGGGAATGGTTCAAAAATGGATAGATTCTGGAGTATTGGGTAAAATATCTAAAGTGCAGGTATGGACTAATCGTCCAGTTTGGCCTCAAGGGGGTGCTATGCCCCAGCCAGACCCAAGCTCTAAGCCCAATGCGCTTAATTGGGATCTATGGCTAGGGCCGGCAGCGTTAAAGCCTTATACTCCAAATATGCATCCCTTTGGATGGCGTGGATGGTGGGATTATGGTACTGGCGCTCTAGGTGATGTGGGTTGCCATTTAATTGATATTCCGTTCCGTACCCTCGGACTTAAATATCCAACTGATGCAGAATGTAGTGTTGGTGCAGTGTATACAGATATGTGGAATCCAGACTACCACCCAGAAGGATGTCCAGCTTCCTCTTTTATAACCTTACATTTTGCCGCTACCGAAAAAAGTGGTTCTCCAATAGAAATGACATGGAGTGATGGAGGTATTAGACCATCGCATCCCGAGATTATCCCTGCCGATCACGAGATTGGTGGCGATGGGAGTAGGAATGGCGTCTTGATAATTGGTGAAAATGGAATTATCTCTACCAATATTAACGACAGCTCACCACTAATGCCAAAACTTTATTTAAATGATGGTACAACAGATTTTGGTCCGGAAGTAGAGACTAGTGATGAGCCAGAATACGGTCATCACCGCAAATGGGTAGATGCCTGTAAAGCTGGTTTTGGAAGTCCAGAGCACTTAGGGCTTACCTCTTCTTTTGATTATGCCGGTCCTATGACGGAGACGGTTTTAATGGGGAATTTGGCTATAAGAAGCTATCTCTTGCGCAGGGAAAATGAAAAAGGGAAAATGGAGTTCTACGCCCGTAAAAAACTGTTATGGGATGGGGAAAACATGCGAATTACCAATCAGGAAGAAGCTAATCAGTTTGTTACAAGAACCTATAGAGAAGGTTTTGTGGTATAGTTACTAATAGATAATTATTTAAAAACACCTTCCCTGCAATTTAAATTGCAGGGAAGGTGTTTTTGTTTGTCAGGTTCAGACAGAGAAATGCTATCTAATAAACCTGATATTATACTATATTTGATTCCAAAAAATTGACACTATGAAACATGTATTAATTGCTTTGGGACTTATTCTTTTTATTTCCTGTGGCAAGGATGAGAAAACCGACTATGTTGCCGAGAACGAGGCAGAAATTGTTGCGTACATTGAAAAAAACAATTTACAAGCAGAAAAAAGCCAAAGCGGACTCTATTATGTAATTGATGAGGAAGGCAGTGGAAACCGCCCTGTAGCCTCGTCTACGGTTACTGTTGCTTATAAAGGCTACTATACCAACGGAAAAGTATTTGATCAAAGTAATGCAGAGGGAGCTACCTTTCCCCTACAGAAAGTTATTAGCGGCTGGACAGAAGGTATTCAGTACTTTAAAGAAGGTGGAAGTGGTATGTTATTAGTACCCTCGCATTTGGGTTATGGCAGCGGTGACTATAATCGTATCCCAGGTGGATCTGTGCTTATTTTTGATGTTCATCTTATCTCCATCGATAAGTAATACTAAAAATTTAATCTTAGAACCAAATATAGGTATCTTATAATTTACAAGAACCAGCTTTAAAGGCTGGTTTTTTTGTTTTTAGGCAGTTACTATGATGATTTATATGCTTTAATGTATATTTAATTACTTGTAAGCATTAGATGATGTGGATACGTAATACCTATTGTTATTTTTGATTCATTTAAGGATGAAAAACAATAGGCCTTGTATATATTCTGGGGGGTGAAGTAGAATATTTTAATCGCAACATACCTCTTAGGATTACTCAATCTAAAAATTAGAGTGATAGTATAATTTATACCAATTGTTTAGAAAATAGTTATGGATGTAGTTAGAACCATTTTTAGTGTAATTCTTTTTTTGGGGTTTGGAAATGTTTATTCACAGGAGGTGGATGCTATGGTATGGTGGAACCCTGCTAATTCAGATTCTCCAGTAGTACAAGGTCAGGCATGGAGCAATAAGGAGATGGGTGCTTATAATCGCTTACCAAATAAAGCAGAAGGAGTGGTAAGGCCTGCGGTTTGGAATCTGTCAAAAAATGCAGCCGGACTCTCCATACGGTTTTGGAGCGATGCTAAATTTATTGTAGTGCGGTACGGGGTTAAGGGAAGTCTTGCTATGTCCCATATGCCTGCTACTGGGGTAAGCGGTGTAGATCTTTATGCAAAAGACAGCGAAGGAGAGAGGCAGTGGTATAGAGGCCGGTACTCTTTTGGAGATACCATTCAGTATCGTTTCTCTGGAATAGATTCCAAAGAAAAATATCATGATAAGGGTAGGGAGTATCAATTATACTTGCCTTTATATAATGAAGTGTCATGGTTAGAAATTGGTGTGCCTTCCGAGGCCTATTTAAGACCATTGCCATTACGGCAAGAGCAACCCATTGTAGTTTATGGGACGTCTATAGCACAAGGAGGATGTGCTTCCAGGCCGGGTATGGCATGGACATCTATTTTAGAACGTAAAATGGATAGACCCTTGATTAATTTGGGCTTTTCTGGCAATGGAAGGCTAGAGCCTGAAATTATTGATATGATAACGGAGATTGATGCTAAAGTGGTGGTGCTAGACTGTCTTCCCAATTTAGTGGCAACAAAAGATCGAAGTTTGGAGGACGTATTAAAGTTGATGAAAGACGCCGCAAAACAAATTAGAGAGAAAAGACCTCATGTTCCCATTCTTCTAGTGGAGCATGCTGGATATTCGGACGGACTTGTTGATGCGGGTCGAAAGGTTGCTTACACGGATTTAAATAAGATGGCCCAAAAAGCCTTTAGTCAATTGCAAGAAAAAGGGTTTTCCAATTTGCATTTGTTGAGTAAGGATGAGATTAATTTATCTATGGAAAGTTTTGTAGATGGAACCCACCCTACGGATTTGGGGATGATGGAGTATGCCCTGGCTTATGAGAAGAAATTGCGTAAAATACTCCATGAACCAATCGGTATTTATTCTACTACTAAGCCTGTAACGCAAGCAAGAGAGCCGGGAATGTATCCATGGGAAGAGCGGCACCAAACAATAATGCGACTGAATAAAGAGAATCCGCCAAAAGTATGTTTTCTTGGGAATAGTATTGTTCACTACTGGGGAGGGCAACCTGAAGCTCCAAGAAGTAATGGTTCACAATCTTGGGAAGACAACTTCGGAGATTTAATGTCTCAAAATTTTGGATTTGGATGGGATAGAATAGAGAACCTATTGTGGCGGGTATATCAGGGTGAACTAGATGGATTTGAAGCCGAGCAAATTGTGCTAATGATCGGTACAAATAACCTGCACATTAATTCGGATGAGGAGATTCTAGAGGGACTAAAAATTTTGGTACAGGCAATTCAACAAAGACAGCCAAAAGCAAAATTACTAATGGTTGGACTGCTTCCTAGAGCCAATAACGAATTACGAGTTAAGACATTAAATGTAGAAATGGCCAAGTTAGCAAAATCCTATTCTTTAACCTATGCAGATGTTGGAAGAGTGTTGTTGCAAAAAGATGAGAAGATAAATCCTTCTCTTTTTTTAGATGGCTTGCATCCAAACAGTAAAGGGTATGCACAACTCGGAAAAGAAATCCGTAAGTATCTTAGGTTGCACTAAGGGGTTAAATAGAATACCTGCTTATTTTCTTCGAAGGATTGTTTAAATTCCGAATGGTATAAGTGAGCTTTTCTAGTGTTATTTGTTGGTTATAGAGGTAGTACTCTGGCGACCATAATTCCGGTATTGTTCTTTACTTCTTTTAAGTATTCTGCCAAGGGAACTGTGGTAACTTCTACTTCCATAGACCCAGTAGAGGCGTGCAATAAATGTATCCTTCCATCTGCTTCCCTAGTAGCTATACCTGTATGGGTAATATCTAGTCCTTCTATGGATGTGGTCATGGCAATGATATCTCCGGTTTTGATTAAATGTTCGTTGTCGGCAATTTTATCTTGAGAGAGGATGCAAATGGATTGGTCTTTTAAAAATTGTTCAGATTCTTTTATTTTATTATAGTTTCCATCATCCTTTAAAAATGGGTATAAGTGCCGATTCTTACTCATGAAATTAATTACTTTACTGCTTTCTATTCCGCCAATTTCAGCAGTAATGTCCTTTATTATTCCCTTTGCTTCATTGTTGGCGAACCATTCCGAATAATAGTGGAGCCTAGAGGCATAACCGTCTAAAACTCCATCTCTATACCGAATGGTTTCTAAATGTTCAGCGTAAGCGTTAAAGTCGGACTGACCCAATTCTAACATGCGGCTAAATGCCAATACGTTTTCTACAAAGGTGGTGCAATCCAATCCTTGTAGGTTTATAACAAGAGATTCTTTCTCCCCTATTTCTAGTGTTTTCGCTACATAAGGTATCCCCATAAAGGATTTTCCTACCGCTACTACGGTTTCTCCAATGTCATTGGACTTAAGGTTGGATATATTGGTTATTTTAGATTCAAATGCCTTACGATCCTGTAAAGAGCATATAATGTCCTGCGCAAAACCTACTTGTGATAGGAGGGTTAGGACTGCGAACAATAAAAACTCTTTATTATTGAATAGCTTTTTAATATTTAAAAATAACATTTGCGTTTGCATAATTAGTTTAATACTTGCTAATTGAGGCTTCCATACTCCATCACTTGCAAGTCCGCTCCGTTCTGGCGAACCTTTCTTATTAGTGCAAATAACATCTTTCTAATTCCTACATAATCTTTGTCGCAGGATAGGAGTATATCAAAAGTACAAAATCAATTGGTTCAGATGTTAATTGGGGGTGATAAAGTAGTAGAGGTTAAGATTTAGTAATGGGTCACTTCCTCGGGTTGGTACTAGATCTAGACCTTTGTTTAACTAGAGTTTGTGTATATCTAGGAACTAAACCATCATAGGTAAATAATAATATCTTTTACTGATGATAGAAATAGGGGTTAACCTTTATTTGTAGGAGAGTAATTAATGGGGAAGCTGTTGAGGAAGAGGGTTGTTACGCTAAAGAATCGACTTCCTCTATAGTCTAATTGAGAAGAATTACGGTGTTTTAAATTCTAATTCCTTTACAAAGGTTACTTTTGTAGAACTATAAATTATTAGCAGTTTTTATAATGAAAGGAGTTTTGTTGGTGAACCTGGGATCTCCCGATAGTCCCACCCCAAAAGATGTGAAGCCGTATTTGGATGAGTTTTTAATGGATGAACGGGTTATCGATGTGCCATTATGGTGGCGGACAATACTAGTGCGAGGAATTATATTAAGAACTAGACCTAAGAAATCTGCAGAAGCCTATCAGAAAATATGGTGGGAAGAAGGATCTCCATTAGTAGTGATTTCGGAGCGATTTACCGAGAAGGTAAAGGAATTATCTAAAATTCCAGTGGCTTTAGGGATGCGATATGGGAGTATGAGTATTAAAAATGGGCTTCAAGAACTAAAGGAACAAGGGGTAACCGATGTTTTATTAGTGCCATTATATCCTCATTATGCCATGTCTTCTTATGAAACTGTTGTAGTAAAGGCAATGGAAGATAAGGATCAGTATTTTCCTGAAATGAAAATTACAACTCTACCCGCCTTTTATGGGAATCCAGATTATATAAATTTACTGAGCGAAAGTATTTCCAAAGAGTTGAAGGATTTTAATTATGATCATCTTTTGTTTTCTTATCACGGGATACCGGAAAGACAGATTATTAAAAAAGATCCAACCCAATTTCATTGTAAATTAGATGACCAATGTTGTACTACCAATTCGGTAGCTCACACTACTTGCTACAGGCATCAATGTTATGCAATGACTGAAAAAATTAAACAAAAATTAGGCCTGTCTGATGATAAGGTGAGTGTTTCCTTTCAATCTAGATTACTAAATGACCCTTGGTTAAAACCCTATACAGATTTCGAATTTGAACGATTAGGAAAAGAAGGTGTTAAGCGTTTAGCAGTGATTACACCTGCTTTTGTTGCAGATTGTTTAGAAACCTTAGAAGAAATAGCCATGGAGGGTGAAGAACAATTTAAATCGGCTGGTGGGGAAGACTACAAATATATTCCATGTCTTAATGATAGCCCGGAGTGGGTAGAATTAATGGTGAACTGGATTAGTAACTGGCAACTTAAAGAAACGCTTCCCGCATAATATGTCAAAGGTTTCGGCAGAACAACTAGGGAATGAGCCTATAGGAAAGCTCCTTATTAAACAGGCGGTACCAGCCTCAATCGGGATCTTGGTAATGTCGCTTAATGTCCTTGTTGATTCAATTTTTGTTGGAAATTGGATAGGCTCTATTGCTATTGCCGCTATAAATGTTGTTCTGCCCGTATCTTTCTTTATTGGAGCTTTGGGAATGGCTATAGGGATTGGAGGGTCTAGTATTATCTCTCGTGCCTTAGGAGCCAATGATCATAAGAAAGCATTAAAAACTTTTGGAAACCAAATAGCACTTACCTTGTTGGTAACGGTAGCTATGGTATTGCTTGGGCTATATTATACCGATAGTCTTATTCCTGCTTTTGGAGGGAAAGGCGATATTTTTGAACCAGCAAAAATATACTATACTATAGTGCTGTACGGAGTGCCATTCTTGGCGCTTTGTATGATGGGAAATACCGTTATCCGAGCCGAAGGGAAACCTAAGTTTGCCATGAATGCCATGATTATCCCATCGGTAGGAAATCTACTGATGGATTACATCTTTATCTATGTTTTTGACTGGGGAATGGAGGGTGCTGCCTGGGCAACCACCATTGGTTATGTATTGTGTTTTGTGTATGTGCTATACTTTTTCCTTTCCCAAAACTCAGAATTAAAACTCAATTGGGGACATTTAGGTTTTAACGGGGATATTTTAAAAGAAATAGGAGCCTTAGGTTTTGTAACCTTGTCTAGGCAAGCGGTAGTAAGTGTAATCTACCTACTAATGAACAATATATTGTTCAATTTGGGCGGGGAGGCTATGGTAGCAGTCTATGCCATAATAGGGAGGATGTTGATGTTTGCGCTCTTCCCTGTTTTTGGGGTTACTCAAGGGTTTTTACCCATTGCGGGGTTTAATTACGGCGCGAAAAAATTTGATAGGGTGAAGGAATCCATCAGCACCGCAATTAAATACGCTGCAATTTTGGCTACTATTGTGTTTATTGGGCTTATGATATTTCCTGCAGAAATTGCAGGTCTCTTTTTAAGTTCTAGTCCCGATATTTCTGCAAAGGAATTAGCAATGAATACCTTCGTTCTAGAACATACCCCTATGGCAATGAGATTGGTATTTGCCGCTACTCCAATTATTGCGCTGCAATTGATTGGAGCTGCTTATTTCCAGGCAATTGGTAAGGCTGTGCCCGCTTTGTTGCTTACTTTGAGTAGACAGGGATTCTTTTTTATACCGCTTATTTTAATATTGCCTAATTATATGGGGGAATTAGGAGTGTGGATTTCTTTCCCTATCGCTGATGCATTGGCAACCCTAGTTACAGGTTATTTTTTGAGGAAAGAGGTAAGAAAAACATTGTCGGTGGCAACACATCTAGAGAAGGGGGCTCAAAAGTAAATTACTCCTCAGTAAGTCAATAAGATTAGTTTTTAAAATCATGTACTCTTATCTTTACTAAGCAAATGTATACCTATGACCGATTATTACAATTACATTAAAGCGCTTCACCTAATATTTGTTATTACCTGGTTTGCTGGCTTGTTTTATATTCCACGGTTGTTCATTTATCATATAGAGGCCAATGAAAAGTTATCACCAGAAAGGGAGATTTTAACGGAACAACTTAAACTAATGACCAAGCGCCTATGGTATATCATTACTTGGCCATCGGCAATTTTGGCTACTCTTTTTGCCGTTTGGTTGCTTATTTTGTTTCCAACCTGGCTACAGCAACCTTGGATGCATGTTAAATTGGGCTTTGTACTACTGCTTATCGCCTACCATCTAAAAAATCATCAGATGTTTAAGCAGTTACAGCGAGATGAGGTTGTATACACCTCTAAATTTATGCGCATATGGAATGAAGGAGCTACATTAATTCTCTTTGCTATAGTCTTTTTGGTCATTCTAAAGAGTGCATTTAATTGGATTTTTGGGGTAGTTGGTATAATTGTGCTTGGGATACTCCTTATGTTAGGTATCCGACTGTACAAGAGAATACGTGAAAAAAACCCGAACGCTTAGTTCCTATTACTCAAAAGCAACTGCATTTTGTATGATAATTGCTATATTTAAAGACTAAAATACATTCCCTTGCTTAGAGCCATTTCCTTGCGAAGCCGTATTATCATCTCCATGATATTTTTGGTGGTCATTGCCTTTATCTTAATTGCCGCGGTTACCATTTATCAGTATAGCGAACAAAATAGAGATTATCATGCCGAGCGAATGGAGCGGAAGGAGGATCAGATAAAACAAAGTATAGACCTTACCCTTCAGAAAACTACTTATCCCGTTACCACGGAAAACTTACCAAATATTTTTAAGGATGATATCTATGAAATTGCCCTAGTGCAAAATATTAATTTTAATATTTATGATTTAAAGGGGCAGCTTCTTAAAAGTTCTCGACCTAGGTTTGAGGTAGACTCTATCTCCAAGTTTATGGATTCAGATATTCTTAATCGTCTAGAAACTAGCACTACTAAAAGGGTTGTGGAGCAAAAGACGGTGGCAGGGTTTAAATATCAAGCATCATATACATACATTACTGATAATAAATTTAAACCTATCGGTATATTGAATCTGCCTTATTTTGAAGATAGTTCATTTAACGACAAGGAGTTAAGGGAGATTTTAATTCGACTTACGGGTGCTTATTTACTAGTGTTATTGTTAGCTATTGTTCTTGCTTATTTTATTTCTATCTATATTACTAGACCCCTGCAGACTATTTCGGATAGACTAAACCAAACGAATATTGCTAAAAGAAACGAAAAGATTATCCTAAAAAATCCAAGTGAGGAGATGGGGAAATTAATCGCTTCATACAATGCGATGATTGACGAGCTAGAGATTAGTGCAGCAAAATTGGCTAAGGGAGAAAGGGAACAGGCATGGCGTGAGATGGCGAAGCAGGTAGCCCATGAAATTAAGAATCCGTTGACTCCTATGAGACTTGGGGTTCAAAGTTTTGAAAGAAAATTTGATCCTAATGATCCCGATATTAAGAATAAAGTAGCAGAGTATTCTAAGACGCTTATTCAGCAAATAGATACTTTGAGTAATATAGCTTCAGCATTCTCTAGTTTTGCTCAAATGCCTGCCCAGCAGAATGAAACCTTAAACGTGGTGAAAATTGTAAAGTTGGCGGTGGATATTTTTAATGAAAATGATATTGAATTCTCTTCCGAAGAAAAGGAGATTATTGCTGTTTTAGATCGGACTCAGCTGATAAGAGTGGTTACCAATTTAGTTAAAAATGCTATTCAGGCAGTAAGCGGACGAGAGAACCCTCGTGTTCTAGTTACCGTCTCTAAAGAAAGTAACTGGGTTTGTATTAGGATAGCTGACAATGGTATAGGTATCCGCGAAACAGTGAGAGAGCGGATTTTTGAACCTAAATTTACCACTAAGAATAGTGGAATGGGATTAGGCCTGGGAATGGTGAGAAATATCGTGGAGACTTATAAGGGGAGTATAGAGTTTGAATCTCATCCGGACAAGGGTACCGTTTTCACTGTTAAATTTCCTATAGCATCTAAATAATACTTTTTTTTGTGACAGTTGTGTGTTGTAGATCATCCAGAATATTTTGGCAGTTGGTTTATATCACTTATTTTAATTAAAAATTAAATGCTTTTAAAATACGTAAGGGATGAATTTCGAGAACATTTTAATCAGTAAAAAGTCGGCCATAGCAACGGTGACCATTAACAGACCTTCTAAATTGAACGCATTGAATAAGGCTACTATAAAGGAGCTACACAATGCGTTAAAGGACCTAGATGATGAAGAAAGTATTAGAGTCATTATTCTTACAGGTAGTGGTAAAAAAGCCTTTGTTGCTGGGGCTGATATTGCCGAATTTGCAAATTACTCGGCAAAAGAAGGAGTAAAATTGTCGTCTAGTGGGCACAAGCAATTGTTTTCCTTTATAGAAAAAATGAAGACTCCGGTAATTGCAGCAGTTAACGGTTATGCATTGGGAGGTGGATTAGAGCTTGCTATGGCATGTCACTTTAGAGTGGCCAGTCATAATTCCCGAATGGGGCTTCCAGAGGTTTCTCTAGGCGTTATTCCTGGATATGGGGGTACTCAACGATTACCACAGTTAATAGGTAAAGGACGCGCAATGGAAATGATTCTTGGTGGCGGTATGATTGATGCTGCTAAAGCGCTAGAATTTGGGCTAGTAAACCATGTGGTAGAACAAGAGCACCTGATGAATCTCACCGTAAAAATAGCAACTGAGATTTGTCAAAATTCACCAAAAGCCATTGCTTATGCAATAAAAGCGATAAATGCTGGTTTTAATCATAATGAAAATGGATATGAAGCCGAGATAGAAGCTTTTGGAAAATGCTTTGGTACTTCAGATTTTAAGGAAGGTACTACCGCATTTTTGGAAAAAAGAAAGCCTAATTTCTGAGATATGTATTAACCAACCCCAAATAATATGGCTCCACTAAAGTATTGCCTTTCAGTAGTTTTATGCTCTTTCTTCTTTCTTTCGGAAGCACAAAAACTACCAATTGAATATAACTTTGGTGAGAAATATCATGATCGGTATAAGTATTCTAATCTTCTAGATATCGCTGAGGACGGAATGGGTGGATCCATACTGGTTCGCTCTTATTACTCAGGAATTATACTTAAACCAAAAGGATATTATATTGAGCATTATAACAAAAATCTTGAGTTAATTGCAGAGTATAATTATAAATTAAGGGGCCTCGATTTCATAAATTCTTTTGTGAAAGATGGACAGTTAAATTTGTTGCTGTTAGATTATAATCTGTCCAATGGAACCTACGACTATGTGGTACACCAGAGTCCTATTGAAAACTTTAACTTTTCTTCCCAAACCATTCTCTCCATCCCCTCTAAAAGTGTTCCCAATCCTTTAGATCATAATTATTATAATAGAAATTTTTCCAAAGGCTTTACCACTGCCTCCTTTTTTAACCAGGATAAATCTGCTTTTGTAATAAGTACGCATTTTAAAAAAGGAAAAGAGGATAAGCATATGTTGTACATGTTTAATGCTACTTTTAATAAATTATTGGAATACGATTTCTCAAGGGATCTAGAGAAGAAAAATTATGCTTTTGAAAATATTGTAACTTCTAAAAATTTAGAAGAGGTCTATTTGGTAGGGAAAGCGTACTTTAAAAAGAAACGTTTTGCAGTAACCGATCGTAAGTTTCAGTATGAACTTTTAAAACTGTCTAAGGAGGCAGCATTGCTTCAAGTCTTTGATGATAACAATAGGTTTTCAGAATCCTTAAAACCTATTATCGTTCAAGATAAATTAATCTGTGTCGGCTTTTATGCTAACAGTAAGGATAATAGGTATAATGGCTTGGCGTATTTTGATCTAGACCCAATTACTTTGAATATCAATGTTAAAAAGTATAATCCTTTTTCAGAACAGTTTATGAAGGATAAGTTTGGGAACAGAGATAATAGTGAAATAAAAAATCTAGTATTTAAAGACTTAAGCCTTGCTCCAGACAATGCTATTCTCTTTAATGCGGAGGAGTATTTTGTGACTTCTGGAGTTCGAGCAGATCCTTCTGGAACAAGAATAAAGACTAATCGGTATCATTATAATGATATTGTAAGTGCTAAACTTAGCACTACAGGAGATATGGTTTGGGCAAGAAATATTAAAAAGACCGAAGTAACCCAAGGAGATGGGGCCTATGCCTCCTATAGTTCCATTACCAAAGGGGGTGATACCTACTATTTAATTAGTACGGCCGCAGAAAGACCACTAATGTTAAGTGGAGAACGACTTTTTTTTAAACAGGGGTTTAGTCGGAATAGGAACGTTTTTATGATTATGCTAGATAAGCATGGAAAGATTAGTTACGAGAAGGTGATAGATGGACATGAAGCCCGACTCCCTTTAATGGTAGCTGTGCCGCTTATTAATCATAAGGATAAGAGCATGTTATACTACGCTAAGAACGGATCTAGAAAGCAATTGGTAAAGGTGCAAGTTGGAATTGCGTCCCTACCTTAACTTGTTCACCTTATAACGGAAAATAAGTTTAACATTTTTCTGATACAGAAGTAGGTTATATTCCATAATTTTGGAATAAATCCA
Source organism: Arenibacter latericius DSM 15913 (assembly GCF_000424985.1). Taxonomy (GTDB): domain Bacteria; phylum Bacteroidota; class Bacteroidia; order Flavobacteriales; family Flavobacteriaceae; genus Arenibacter; species Arenibacter latericius. The sequence continues at coordinate 96,706 of NZ_AUKX01000008.1, read as the reverse complement.
TATAAGTGAATCCCAAGGACATTATTAAAGGGCGTGGAGCCCAACAAGATACCAATAATCGCTTTTCTGAATTCTCTAGTGAACTACGGGATGATTTTCTCGAATTCTGTCGTCTAGAGGGGGAGGAGGCCCATTCTAATAAAACGCAATATCTTCCCATATTCCCGAAATCTATTGTAAATAAAGTAGATAGTCCAGATGTGGGAATGAGCTATTCCCTAAATCCCTATCAAGGTTGTGAGCATGGTTGTATCTATTGTTATGCCCGTAATTCTCATGAATATTGGGGCTATAGTGCAGGACTGGATTTTGAAAGAAAGATTTTGATTAAAAAAGATGCTCCAAAATTATTGGAAGCAAAATTGAAGAGTAAGAAATGGAAAGCGGCCACTATTGTGCTTTCTGGTAATACAGATTGCTATCAACCTGCAGAAAGGAAATTTGAAATCACTAGGGCTTGCTTAGAAGTCTTCTTAAAGTATCGGCACCCCGTTGGGATTATTACAAAAAACGCTTTGGTGCTAAGGGATTTAGATATCCTTACTCAGTTAGCAAAAGATAATTTAATAAGGGTAAATGTATCTGTTACCTCTCTTTCTGAAACCACTAGAAGAATTTTGGAACCGAGGACGGCTTCCATAAAAAAGCGTTTAGAGACCATTAGGATTCTATCTGAACACCAGATTCCCGTGAATGCGATGCTTGCCCCCATTATCCCAGGAATAAATAGTCATGAAGTGCTACCTCTTGCAAAGGCCGTTGCCAATAATGGAGCCCTTTCTTTTGGATTTACGGTAGTCCGACTGAATGGGGCCATTGGGGGTATCTTTGAAGATTGGATTCGGAAGACTCTGCCAGATAAAGCAGACAAAGTGCTTAATCAGATTAAGGACTGCCATGGCGGCTCCTTAAATGATAGTAGGTTTGGAGTTCGAAATCGGGGTGATGGTAAAATTGCACAGCAAATTCATGAGATGGTGCATTTGGCAAAGAGGAAGTATTTTAAAGATAAGTCGTTGCCTAAGCTTAACACCTCTCTTCATCACCAATATAAAGATGGTCAATTACGATTGTTTGATGTATAGCGGAACACTTGCCTTAAGAACTAGATACTGAAAAGTATATTTTATTCGGAATCGAAAAGGCCTAAAATAAGTGAGAACTTAGAGCGTATCTTTAGACGCCCTATCGCCCTTTTGCGTATAGGTTCAGGCTTGTTTAGCTTGATGTGCGACTTCTTAATCGGGGCGAAAAGGCACCTCATTTTGTACTGACTAGTGCAGACATTTCATACAATACAATTGAGATGTACAATCACTCCAAAGTATTAATTGTCCGGTGGAGCCTTCCTTACGGTAGGCAGGCGCAGTCGGTACCTCTCTATTTATTCAGTAATAGTCGCGCTTCTTTAGACTTAAGTGAAAATAGCAAATTAATAATAGGCATTGTTAATATGTTTTTAATCTTAATAGAGTGATAAAAGAATCCCCGCGAGTTTTCACGGGGATCTTTATTTCGTTCAATTTTAATTTATATAACAACTAGTTTATTCTTGATTTGATTTTCTGTACGCCCAATAAAACATCTGTGGCAGCACGGTTAAGGAAAGAATTAAACAGATTAACAATCCTCCAACGATCATAATAGCTAGAGGTTTTTGTATCTCAGACCCCATACCTGTAGACATTGCCGCAGGAAGGAGTCCCATAGAGCCCATTAGAGCAATCATTACAATAGGACGAATTCTACTGTGAACTCCATTAGATATGGCTTTGTTTAGGCTCTTTTTCCGCAAGTTTTCTTTCATCACGGCTATTAAAATAATAGCGTTTATGGTGTTAACTCCAAATAAAATAATAAAACCTATTCCAGCAGAAATTCCAAAAATTGTACCTGTAACCCAAAGGGAAATAAAACCGCCTATAAATGCAAAGGGTATGGTAGCTGCAGCAATCAATGTGTCTTTTACTGTACCAAAATTAAAGTATAGTAAAAATAATATAAGTAATAATACCGCAGGAACTATAACTGCCAATTGCTTACTAGCGCGCTCTTTACTCTCAAATTCTCCTGCCCATTCCATTTTGTTAGCCTTAGGTAAGATGACGTTTTCTGCTACCTTTTGCTTTGCCTCTGCAATAGTACTTCCAAGATCTCTTCCTTCTACACTAAACCCTACTGCAATATACCTACTACTTCCTTCTCGATAGATAAATGTGGGGCCGGTAATATAGCTAATCGTAGCTATTTCACTGAGGGGTATCTTTTTTCCATCCATAGTAGGAATCAGTATCTCACCAATTTTTTCATCAGTATCCCTATATTCCTCTGCAAATCGAACGCGAACATCAAACATCCGTTCATTTTCATAGAATGTAGTAGCAGCTCGCCCTCCAATGGCCATTTCTACCACAGCTTGCGCATCAGCCATATCAACTGCATAACGGGCCAGCTTACTATCGTGAATTTGTATGCGCAATTCTGGAAGGCCAATATTGCGGTATACGTTAAGATCTTCAATCCCCTCTACATCTTGAATGGTATTAGCGACCTGATCCGCGTATTTTTCGAGCTCAAATAAATCATCTCCGAAAATTTTTACGACAAGCGAGCTTTTTACTCCTGCTACATACTCTTCTACGTTATCTTGTATAGGCTGACTAAAACCAAAAACAATCCCTGGGTAACTTTGCAGAAGGTCTCGCATTTCTTCCACCAAAACATGCTTTTTTATCTTGCGTTTCCATTCTTTTTCAGGATGTAACTCGATATGAAATTCTATATTGAAAAAACCGGTGGGATCGGTGCCATCATTTGGGCGCCCCACTTGGTTGAGAACAAATTTCACTTCCTCAAACTGTCGTAATTCTTGCTTTAACTCCTTTGCAATTCTTGTTGATTCTTCAAGGTTAACACTGTTTGGTAGGGTTGCACGGACATAAAGTGCCCCTTCATTTAAATTAGGAATAAACTCCGAACCGTAGAAAAGGAAACTCACGCCACAGGTTAATAAGAGTGCTCCAAATCCATACATGGTAGCTTTTCTCCTTTTATTACTCCATAGAAATAAATTGTAAAGGTTATTTTGGAAAAATCTAGAGATCCTATTTTCCTTCTCTACTATGTTCTTCTTTAATAGAAGCTTAATCATAGCGGGGACATAGGTAATACTAAGTATTAGGGACCCCAATAAAGCGTACCCAAGGGTAAAGGCCAAGGGTTTAAACATTTTACCCTCTACTTTTTGGAATGAAAAAATAGGTAGTAAAGCTACTATTAAGATAATTTGTGCAAAAACAATGTAAGTAGCTACGCTACCCGCACTTTTCTTTATAAGCCCCAGCTTACTCATCTTATTAAACTTTTCCATTCCCATTTGCCTAGCCTTCTTGTTCATAGCCACAAAAACGGTTTCCACTATAACTAGGGTGCCCTCCAATAACAATCCAAAATCAATGGCACCCATAGAGATGAGGTTGGCAGGTAACCCTTGTATCCGTAACATTACCAGTGCAAAAAGAAAGGATAGTGGAATAACAGAAGCTACAATTACTGTGGTACGCCAGTTAAATAGAAAAACAAAAACAATGATAGAGACTAGCAGAATACCTTCTATTAGGTTCTTACTTACGGTATTCACTGTAGCATCTACCAAATCTGTCCGATCTATAAATGGTTCAATCAGAACATCATTTGGTAGGATACGCTCATTAAGTTCGGCAATTTTTTCTTTAACATTGGCAATAACCTCATCCGGATTTTGACCCCTCAACATCACGACTATACCTTGTACTAGATCCTCCTCGTCTTGCAAGCCAACAGCCCCCAATCTGGGTTTAGCGGTGACTTCTACTTCTGCCACGTGTTTTACCAAAATAGGGGTGGTGCCTCTTACCTCTATCAGAATATTCTCTATATCTTCTATGCCTTCTAGCAGCCCTATACCTCTTACCACATATGCCTGGTTTCCCCGCTCTATAATATCACCGCCAACATTAATATTAGTTTTGCTAACGGCTTCAAATACCTCTAAGGGAGAAAGATTGTAATTGGCTAGTTCTGTGGGGTTAATTTTTATTTCATAGATTTTCTCTTCCCCTCCAAAACTCACTACATCGGCCACCCCAGGTACGGATACCAGTTCCCTTTCTACCACCCAATCATGAATAGCAGTGAGCTCTTTTATGGGGAGGTCACTTTTTAGTACATACCTGAAAATTTCGCCCGTTGCACCATAAGGAGGTTCAATCCTTGCATCTGCACCATTAGGAAGATCGGCATCCTGTAAACGATTAGCAGCGTATTGTTGAGCATAAAAATCATCTACATCATCATCAAAGATTACGGTAACAACGGATAGGCCAAAGAGCGATATAGAACGTACTTGTGCTTTTTTAGGAATCGTATTTACCGCTGTACTAATAGGAAGAGTTACAAATTTTTCTACTTCCTCTGCACTTCTTCCTGGCCATTGAGTAATAATTCTTGCCCTAGTGTTGGTAACGTCAGGGAAGGCTTCAATAGGGGTGTGTAAATAACTATAAATTCCGGCAATGAATAGTAAGGCAGTAAGGAAGAAAACTATAATGGAATTCTTTAAGGAAAAGCCTACTATCCCTTGAATAAATTTTTTCATCTTGAGTTAGTTCTGGAAATTCTTGATTTGTTCATGGATAAGAAGCTGATTTTTTGATATGATTTTATCCGACTCCTCCAAGCCATCAGCAATAAAAGTGGTTCCGTTCCCTTTTGTGAGGATGGCTACTTTCCTTATCTCTATATCACAATCGTCATTGTAGACTATTACGTAGTTTTGATTGTTATCAAAGACCATAGTGTCCGTGGGAATGCTTAAAGCTTCTTCATTTCTTTCTTTAAGAGCGAAAACATCTACCAACATTCCAGGTTTTAGTTTTAAATCTGGATTAGGCAACACCATACGTGCCTTTAGTACTTTGGCCTCTTCATCCAACACCTGAGAAATAGCAGCTATGGTGCCTTCAAATGTTTCATCAGGATAGGAAAGGGTTTTTATACTAACGGGCATTCCTGTAGAAATATCTTGGACATTACTAGCATAAATATTTACGTTTACCCACACATCACTTAAGTCAGATATGGTAAATAATGTTTCACCACCTGCTGAAATGGAGCTTCCTGTCGCTATTGCTTTGCTAGTTATTATTCCAGAATGTGGCGCTTTTATTTTAAATACTCCTTTTTCTGGACTGGCACTGAATAGGCGTAAATTGGCATTTATTTTTTCTTTTTCTGCTTTTAAAATTGCCAGCTCACTCTGTACCGATAATAGATTTTTCTTAGAAGAGATCCCATCGTCATACATAGACTGGGTGGCTTTTAAGGTTTCTTCGGCTACCCGTATCTGTGCATTAATGGATTGGGATTGAGAGTAGAGATCAGCAAGATCTGCACTTCTCATTTCTGCCAATACCTGTCCTTTTTTTACCTCATCACCTAAAGAGAAATAGGTTTTGGAAATGATACCATCTACCAAACTCATAAAATTCACAATCTTATCCGGATTAGGCTCCACGGCTCCAGTAAGGTGAATGTCTTCCGCAACCATTTTAAGGGTGGGAGCGGTAATGGCTATTTTAGATTTAAAATTATCATTTAAACAGTAAGGATCTATTTCACTGTGTTTTGGAGGTGGAACCGTATCGGCACAGCTGCTGAGCAAAAGTCCTAGAATTGAAGATAGTATGGTCGATGGAATTAAAGATGTATTCTTCATATTGTGTCTTTTCAGATTATTTAATGATGTCTTGCCCAATAGCATGGTTGAGTTCCTCTTTTTTTAAATGAACTTCCTTTACCGCTTCGAGAATAATTTTCTTGTTTTCTAGATAAGCATCCATGAAGTCGATATACTCTAGGAAGCTTAAATTTCTGTTGGCGAAATTTTTAGTGTAGCTTTCCAGTAATTGCTCCAATGTAGATTCGTAGTCGGGATCAATAGCGTGATAAAAAGTAAGGGCATCTGCAAGGTTTTGGTATGCCAGAGCAACTTCGTTCTGTACGGACAAGAATTTTTGATCGTAAAACAGCTTTGATTGCTCTTTGCCAAGTGCTGCGGCCTTTATATTGCCCTGGTTTCTATCAAAAAATGGAAGGTCTACTTCAAGACCAAATCCAATAAAATTGTATAAGATACTACCCCCACGATCATAACCCGCTTTTAAGGTGACATCTGGAATCCGTTTTGCCCTTTCATAAGCAAATAAATTGTCGTATTGCTTTTGTTCCAAAGCGGCAAGCTTTAAATCTGATCGGTTGTTTTCTGCCGAAGCCAAAAGGGTAGGTAATGGAATAAGGAAATTAGAGTCTAGAATATCGTTAAACTCAGCATTTGTTATTACCAAATGGGTGTAAACTGGTAATCTCATTAGGAGTTTTAGCTCTTTTTCCACTTCGTTGAGTTCTAGTTTAATGTCATTACTTTCTTTTATAAACTCTAGTTCCAAAGCCTTTAAACGAACATATTCTCCTTTGGGGATATGTCCTTCTGTTACTTGTTTTTGGTATGAGTTTACTAAGTGTTGAAGTGCCTTAATTTGGTTTTGATATACATTTTGTTCTAACTGCAAATATTGCATCTGGGTTAATTGGTTTCGAAATTCAATTTTTAGATTGCGCAGCAGGTCTTCAAAATATTGGTGTGCCTTTTCCGCAGTAACCTGCTCTAGTGCCACTAGTTTTTTTCGTTTTCCAGCTGTTAAAATTAATTGCTCTATTCCCACGCTAAACTGTTGGTATTTCCCCCAGTCGCCAACTAAAGGTGGCAGTTCTTCTCCGTGAGGTTCCTTTTGGCTTTGGGTAGCCCATAAGTTTACTTCGTCTATAGAAATTGTGGGGTTTGGCCATAATTTGGCTTGAGTTACTAGGGCTTTCGCTTTGGGGATTTCCAATCTTTCTGCTAAGAGAGATAGGTTTTGTTTTAAGAATAGAGTTTCTGCCTCTTCTCGATTTAAAGAGAGTACTTCCTGTGCCTGTGTAATTTTTATGAAAAATATAAAGAAGGCAGTAATAACTAAACGATTACTATTAGACATAATTTTGCAACTAGAATTAGATACAAAACTTGCTATAATGACCTTAAGAAGGGCTTAAAATGGATAAATTTTTGCTTAAGGGAAAGCGGAGTTCAAAAATATTGATGTTCTTACTAGGGTTAGAATATCGGATGTCCCCGTGGTGTAATTGTACAATTTTCTGTGTTAATACCAAGCCAAGGCCAAATCCGGTAGGGTCTTCGCTATTTGTCCCCTTAAAAAAATGATGGAACAAATATTTTTCCTCCTCCTTTTTAATAGGTGTACCTTGGTTGATAAAGGATATTTTGACTAGGCTAGGATCGTTAAAATTGAAAAGTATTTTAGCTTGGGGAAGAGTACTGTAGGCTATGCAATTGTTCATTATATTTAAGAAGGCTTGCTTTACCAACAACTCATTAGCCTTTAGTTCTAGCTGTGACTCTTTAAAACTATCTGGCTCGAATTCAATTTCGAAACGAAATTTGGGGTAGAGGATGGCTAATTCTTCTATCGCGGTAAATATAATTTCATCTACTCGTAAGGTGGAGACCGATAACTTTCGCCCCGATTCAATTTTAGAAACCTCCAAAAGTACCGTAATGATGTCGGCTAAGGATTTGGCATTTACGATTTGACTTTCTATTACCTTATCTTTTAGGGAAACGTTAGATTGAGATTTTGCTCTTTCCAGTTCTGATACTAATATGGCTATGGGGGTTTTTAACTCATGGGAAATATGCTGTACCGCATGTTTTTGAAAAGCAAACACATCTTTGGTCCTGTTGATTAACTCATTAAATTTTTCGGTGAGGTAGTTAATTTCATAAGAAGTGGTATCCACCATTATCTCTTTAAATTTTTGATCACTGAAATCAATATCACTCAATTTTTCGGCTAAACTGGTAATAGGTTTGGAAATCTTTGCCGATAAATAATGACTGATGAGTAATACGATGACTGTAATGGCTAAGGATATGATGATTAAGATGTTTTGAAGAAAGTTTAACTTGGTGTATCCAAACGCATCATAAGCTTTACTGATAGCATAAAAAGGAGCTTCCTCGCGTTCTACATATACTCCTATTAGGTCATAATCGTCTTCTTTAGTTTCTATCCATTGATTAGCCGGGGAAAGGGAATTTAGAACCTGTTGGGAATTGTGTATGGGGAGATCATCTATGCTTTTAAAAATTAGTTGTTTGTTACGGTCATAGATCAGCATCTTTTCATCATAGAAATCATGAATGTTATGACGATCCATAATAGTGCTTAAATTTTCACTGAGCTCCTTGTATTCTGCAATAAGGCCTAAGGTGTATAGGATTTTTTCTTTCTGTCGCTGCTGAAACTCCTCCTCTCTGTGCTCTGCAAATAGCACATAAATAATAATAGAAAAAAGGACTGTAAGTGCTATTACAGTAGTAGAAATATAAATGTGAAGTTGCTTCTTAATTTTCATTTACATCTAAATAATAACCATACCCAATTTTTGTTTTGATGGTGTTTTTTTCAAAAGGCTTATCTAGCTTGTTTCTTAAAAAATTCATGTAAACTTCTATGGTATTCGTATTGGCGTCAAAAGACCCTCCCCATATTTTTTCAATTAAATCGGATTTGGAAACCACCTCGCCCACTTTTTCCATTAAACTATAAAGTATTTGATATTCTCTAGGGGTTAAGGAAATTTCTGTACCCTGCCTAGTCACCTTTTTTTGTGCCGTATTTAGCGTTATGTCATCTGCCATTAACACGGAGTTATCTTTTTGTGCGCTTCTTTTTCCTATTCTATTTATTAAAGAATGAACCCTAAGAATGAGCTCTCTCATAAAAAATGGCTTAGTAAGGTAATCATCGGCACCACAGTCAAAACCTTGTACTTTATCTTCCAATTCGCTAAAGGCAGTTAGCATAATAACAGGTGTTTGGGTATTAAATTTCCGAAACCTACGGCATAAATCAAAACCGTTCCTTCCTGGTAGGTTTATATCCATAATTACACAATCAAAAGATTCCTTCTTTAGCATCCGCTCTGCCAATTGACCATCATACACTACTTCTGGGAACATAGATTCCGCTTTAAGGGCATCACAAATATTTTGACTTAGGATATGGTCGTCCTCTACGATTAAAATTTTCATGTCAGTAAAGTTACACATTACAATGATTTGGACTGAAATATTGATTCCCCCTTTAAATAATTCTTCTTGTAAACGATTATATAAGATGCAATAAAGAAATTTAGACTTACACCTTGTAAGGTTTATATACCGAGGTCGACTTATGGGGTTGTAAGACTATTAAAAACCAACAAGTGTACTTGTCGGTATAATTTATAAAGAAGATCATATGGAGATTAGTATTTGGTCGGACATAAGATGTCCGTTTTGTTATATTGGAAAGCGAAAATTTGAAGCAGCCTTAAATAAATTTGAGCATGCGGATAAGGTAAAGGTGGTATGGAAGAGTTTTGAACTAGATCCTAATCTACAGACCCGTACCGATATTAATGCTATTGAACATTTTTGTGAGTCCAAAGGAATTGAACCTGAGCAAGCAAAGCAAATGTTTAATGGAGCATCACAAATGGCTAAAGAAGTAGGAATTGATTATAAGTTGGACCAATCGGTACCTGCAAATTCTTTAAAAGCACATAGGTTAATGCATTATGCACAATCTAAAGGTAAAAGTGGCGATATTAAGGAAGCTTTGTTTAATGCTCATTTGGTAGCAGGAAAGAATATAGACGATATTGATTTTCTAGTTGAGCTAGCTGGTGCTAATGGACTAGATGGAGAAGAGGTGTGTACCATGTTGCAATCTGAAGATTTTACTTATGAAGTAAGACAAGACCAAATGGAAGCAAGAAACCTAGGAGTTAGCGGGGTGCCCTTTTTTGTATTGAACAATAAGTACGGGGTATCTGGAGCCCAACCTACGGAAGTATTTTTAGATTCCTTAGAAAAGGCATGGGAGAATCATTTAGAGGAAGGAGAACAAGTGGAAGCTGGTGGTTCTTGTGATATTGATGGTAACTGCTAAAAATTGAACCTATTTTGAAGTTGTTAATCCCCTTATTAAAAGTTTAGTAAGGGGATTTTTTATTGTTCTTGTTTTATTTCTATGCTAATTCCCAACCTTGTCTATACGTCCCCTTTACCCAGTCGTTTGCTTTTTCAAAATTGGTTACCCTCATGTTTTCTCCATCCCATTGTATTTTTCTTCGTCCTGGATATTCAAACGGATCCCAATCCCCAGCTTTTTTACCAGGTTTATAATTTTTATACTGAAAAGCCCTGATAGCCAGGTTGCCCATAAGCACCGCTTCAGTCAGTGGTCCTGCACGGTTAAAATCGGAGGAAGTTTCGGTGCCATTTAGACAGGCTTCTACAAAATTACGTTGGTGTCCGTCTACATCACCTTCTATTCGTTTTAAATAAGGTTTAGGTGCATTTAATAATTCCATGGTTGAGGAAGGAACCAATCTCGGATTCCTAGAATAGGTGTCGCAAATTAAAATGCCACGGGTGCCATAAAAGATAGACCCTCCTCCAGAATCCCCAATACGCTCTTCATCTTTTAACGCATCTGGTAAATCGGGGAGGAGTCCGCCATCATACCAATTTAGCGCTATCTCTCCATGTTCTTGGGTATTAAATTTGAGTCGCACTATAGAAGATGAGGGGCAGGACTGATTATAGTTGGCTTCCACAAAATCATCCACCCAATTAGTAGTACAACTCGCCTCTGCTTCTGTAGGGTACCCTAAGTCTAGTACGCTAAAAGGAGTTTCCATAATATGGCATCCCATATCTCCTAGAGCTCCTGTGCCAAAATCCCACCATCCACGCCATTTAAACGGTAAATAGGAATGATTGTAGTCTCGCATGGCAGCAACACCTAACCAAAGGTCCCAATCTAGCCCTTTTGGGATTTTATCTTTCGCTGTGGGGACGGGGATTCCTTGTGGCCATACAGGACGATTTGTCCAACAATCTACCTTATAAACTTTCCCGATAATTCCGGCATCTACCCATTCCCTAGCCTCTCTACTGCCATCGCTAGATGCACCTTGATTTCCCATTTGGGTGACTAAGCCATTTTCTTTAGCTACTTGAGTTAGAAGTCGGGCTTCCTTTATATTGTGTGTTAGTGGCTTTTCTATATAGGCGTGTTTTTTTGCCCTCATAAAAGGCAATGCAATACTAGCATGCATATGATCTGGCGTGGCTATCATAATGGCATCAATTTGGTTTAAATGCTCATCATATACCTTTCGGAAATCTGTAAAGCGCTTTGCTTTGGGGTACTTTTTATACGTCTTGGCAGCACTTCTATCATCTACATCACAGAAGGTTACAAATTTTACTTTATTGGTATTGGCTAAACCGTTGATAACATCAAAACCTCTTCCTCCAACACCAAAAGCTCCTAAATAAAGGGTGTCACTAGGTGGAATATGAGTTTTTCCCAAAACAAAACTAGGAACAATGGAAAATACAGCTGAGGTAGCCGCAACGTTTTTAATAAATTTTCTTCTTTGCATCTTTCGTTGGTTTTAGGGAGTTGAAGTATAAGGTACAAAAAAAATGACCCTAAAACCCTAACGATAATGAAGTTAACTAATTTAATGAATTAGGCGTTGCCGTTCCATTCCATATAAAACTGCTCTAAATATTGCAGCATAAACTGGTGTCTTTCTTCTGCTATACGCTTACCGCTAGCAGTATTCATTTTATCTTTTAAAAGTAACAGTTTTTCGTAAAAGTGATTGATGGTAGGAGCATTAGATTTTTTATACTCCTCTTTACTCATATTTAGGTTGGGAGTAATATCTGGATCGTACATTCCCCTGTTTTTAAATCCGCCATAATTAAAAGCACGGGCAATGCCAATTGCACCTATGGCGTCTAACCTATCGGCATCCTGTACCACCTGTAATTCTTTGGACGAAAATGATTTTTCTGGATCTAAGCTAGAAGAGAAGGAGATATTTAGAATAATCTTTACTACATGGTTAATAACCTTTTCCTCTACCGATAGGGATTTTAGAAATTCCGCTGCCATTTTTGGCCCAATGGACTCGTCGCCATCATAAAACTTGGCATCTGCAATATCGTGCAATAATGCAGCTAAGCTAACTACTAAACTATCTACTTCCTCATCCTTTGCTATTAAGAGTGAGTTTCTAAAGACCCGCTGAATATGAAACCAATCATGACCTCCCTCTGCGCCTTGTAATGTCTCTTTTACAAAGACTATAGTCTCCTCAATAATTTCGGTATTGGTCATTTTTGTTAAGTAATATTTTGTGTAATGGTTTGTTCTACTTCTGTAAGGAGATCATCTATATTTCCTTCAATTTCACGTGGTTTGTGAACTTCCAAAGTAATATGATTCCCAATTCCATAAGGGAATTTCCCATATTTGAGCATCTTCCAGGAATTGTTAATACTTATCGGTACAATTAAAGCTGAGGGTGCTTTTTTCATGAGCATTTTTAAGCCTGTAGTAAGAAATTTTTTGGGCACGCCTGTTTTACTTCTAGTACCTTCAGGGAAAATTACCGCAGCACGTTTGGTATCTTCTATATAGCTACCCAACTTGGCTATTTCCATGATAGACTGTCGGCTATCTTTTCTATTGATCAATACTGAACCACCGTGTCTTAAATTATAGGAAACACTGGGGATTCCCTTGCCCAATTCCATTTTACTAACAAATTTAGGGTGGTGTTTCCGCATAAACCAAATGATTGGCGGAATATCGTGCATGCTCTGATGATTCAGCACGAAAATAGTTGGTCTATTGGTATCAATGGTTTGCGTGTTTTTAAAAGAATAGGTAGTGCCTAAGATGTGGGTACATCTTAAAAGACACAAGTTTAAGATGGCCACGCTTTTTCTATGAGCCTCATAACCAAACCAATTAAAACATATCCATTGAATTGGGTGAAACACTAGTAGTGTAACTCCAAATAGGATTAAGTAGAGAATAGATAGTGGGTATGCGATTATTTTTTGCATCTGACAAAAATAAAAAACCGCCCTTGTACAAAGCGGTTTTAAATCAAAAATCTTTTTTAGTGCTCAATAAAGACTTATTGAATTAGCAAAATTCGTTATAAGCTTCCATTAAGTTTTCTGCTATTACTTCAGCAGGGCGACCTTCGATATGATGGCGCTCTATCATATGCACTAATTCCCCATCTTTAAACAAAGCCATACTAGGCGAAGAAGGAGGGAAAGGGATCATTAGATCTCTAGCAGCATTTACTGCTTCTGTATCTACACCAGCAAATACCGTTGCCAAATGGCTAGGTTTTTTTGCATTTTGAAGGCTCATTTTTGCTGCTGGTCTAGCGTTTGCTGCTGCACATCCACAAACAGAGTTAACCACTACTAAGATAGTGCCCTCTTGTTTTATCGCTTTTTCTACTGCTTCAGCTGTATATAGTTCTTCAAAACCGGCACTTGCCAAGTCTTGTCTCATTGGTTTTACTAATTCTGCTGGGTACATATATATTATTTTTATTCAATTATTAATAAGTTTTTCAAAGATAACCAATTTAGTGCATTCCAATAGAACACCTTAACTTTTCATTAGACCTTATTTTCTATGTTAAAATTATATCTTTGCTCAAATTTATTAGAAGATGATAAAATGGTTTGCCGCTATATTGGGGTATTATTTATTTAGGTTTCCCGGAGCCATACTAGGATTTTTTATTGGAAGTTTTATAGATGGCGCTAAAAGTAGGGGCGGTTCAGGTGCTGGTTCTGTCTTTAGAGATATGACTAACCAATCTGTATCACCTGCAGATTTTGAACTTAATTTATTATCGCTCTGTTCCATTGTGATTAAAGCTGATGGTGTTGTTAGTCCACGGGAAATGCAGTATGTTCAGCAGTATTTTGTGGGTACTTATGGTAAAGAGAAAGCCAATGCCATATTTAGAACCTTCAATGAGGTAGTTAAAAAAAGAGAAGTTTCTGCTCAAAAAATATGTGCCTATTTAAACCAACGTACCCGATATGAGGTACGGTTACAATTATTACATTTCCTTTTTGGAATTGCCCAAGCTGATGGATCAGTAAGTCAGGCCGAAATTGAGAAAATAAGGGAAATAGCCGGATATTTTAGGGTGAGTGGTATCGATTTTGAAAGCATTATGGCCATGTTTATAAAATCTGCAGATAATGCCTATAAGATTCTTGAGATAGATAAAACGGCCACTGACGATGAGGTAAAAAAGGCGTATAGGGCCATGGCCAAGAAATATCACCCCGATAGAGTAAATACAGAGAATGAGGCTATTAAAAAAGGAGCCGAAGAAAAATTTAAGGAAGTTCAGAAGGCCTATGAGGCGGTGCAACAGGAAAGAGGCTTATAATAATTTTTAGCCTGGTAAAAGGGGATTTCCGATCTTCATTATGTCTACCTAAAATTAAAAAATGCTGCTATGCTATGGCAGCATTTGTTTTCTTATTTCGTGAGATAAGAAAGCTCTGGTGCTTTTGCTGCAATTTTGGAGGAAGTTTCCGTCCGCTCCCAAATAGACTTATATTTGATAATTCTCTAGGAAACTTAATAAATTAAGGTCGGTTTGTCCTAGTTTAGTGCAATCTTATGCTATGTATTGCAATACTATTACCTACCACTTCGTTTTCTTGATAGTATTTGTGTAAAAGTTAACGGTAATTAAAATATTGAATCCATAAATTGTATTAATTTTGAGTAGGGTAAGGAATATTACGCGCAGTAAGTCAGGCGCTTCCCTTAATTTTTCATTGTAATTACAAAGAGAAATAGGATTATTTCTATTTACCTATTTTTAAGGATTATAATTTAAGTCGATAAAATACAGATGAAGGAACGCAAGCAAGAAAAATACGATAGAGCGTATTTGCGTATGGCGAGCGAATGGGGGAAACTCTCCTATTGCAAACGAAAACAAGTGGGAGCTATAATTGTTAAGGATAGAATGATAATTTCCGATGGATATAATGGAACTCCCACGGGATTTGAAAATACATGTGAGGATGAAGAAGGGTATACCAAATGGTATGTATTGCATGCAGAAGCAAATGCTATTTCTAAAGTAGCTTCCTCTACGCAATCTTGTGAAGGAGCTACCTTATATATTACCTTATCCCCTTGTAAGGAATGCAGTAAATTAATTCATCAATCTGGTATAAAACGTGTAGTATATCAGAATGACTACAAAGATGATTCCGGCTTGCAATTTTTAAAAAAGGCAGGGGTAGAGCTTATCCAAATGCCAAATATCATAAATATAGAGTAAGGATTATACTTAAACAATGAAGCGCAGCTACACCTACATATGGCCTACAGTAATTGGCTTGGCTTTGGCCATTGGTATTTTTATTGGTGGAAAACTGCACTTTAAAGATTCGCAGAATAAGCTTTTTTCCAAAAATTCCAAGAAGGAAAAGCTCAATAGGCTTATAGATTATATAGACTATGAGTATGTAGATGAGATTAATACGGATAGCATAGTAGATGTTACCGTAAATAATATTCTAGAGAAATTAGACCCACATTCTGTCTATATCCCCAAAAGTGAAATGGAAAAGGTTGCTGAAAGTATGAAAGGCGACTTTGTAGGGATTGGAGTGAATTTTTATATGTATAGGGATACTATTTCAATAATTAGAACCATAGAAAATGGACCAAGTTATCGGAAAGGACTAAAGCAAGGAGATCGGATTTTAATGGCCGATGGAGATACCTTGTTTGGGTCTGGTATTCCAAATGACTTGGTAATTAAAAAATTGAAAGGAGAGAAAGGAAGTCCAGTAGACTTACAAGTGTATAGGAAGAATGGGAATAAATTATTCAATGTTACTGTAAATAGAGATGTGGTACCTATAAAGAGTGTGGAAGCCTACTGTATGCTTACAGATGATATGGGTTATATTAAAGTAAACCGCTTTGCGGAATCTACTTATAAAGAATTTAAAAATGCCTTGCGAAAGCTAGAGGCCAAGGGAGCCAAAAAATTAACCTTAGATTTAAGGGATAATCCTGGTGGCTACTTAGGAATAGCAGAACAAATGGCAGACGAATTCTTATCCGACGGTAAAATGATTTTGTACACCAAAAATAAAAGAGGGAGGATAGATAAGGTTTTTGCTACCAATAAAGGACATTTTGAAAATAAACCAGTATACGTTTTAATCAATGAGAAATCTGCTTCGGCTAGTGAGATTATAGCTGGCTCTTTACAGGATAATGATATTGGAACTATTGTAGGACGTAGATCCTTTGGAAAGGGGTTAGTACAAAGAGAGATGGATTTAGGTGATGGATCTGCTGTAAGGTTAACCGTATCCAGATATTACACTCCTACAGGTAGGTCTATTCAAAAATCATATGAAAACGGAAACAGGGATTACTATCAGAAATTTATGGACCGTTACCATAATGGGGAGTTGCTTTCTGTAGATAGTATTAAGGTGGCCGATTCTTTAAAATTTAAGACACCAAAAGGAAAAGTGGTTTATGGCGGCGGGGGAATTATTCCAGACGTATTTGTACCCATAGGCTCCAATGAGTCCGAGGCAATTGAGGCTATGTCCCTAGGGTATATACCACGCTTTGTATTTACTTATTTAGATGATCATAGGGCATATTATGAGCAGTTTGATAGGGATGACTTTATAGAGAATTATAAAGTAGACGATATCCTTTTTGAAAGTTTTATAAAATACGCTTCTAATAGAATTAGACTAGATTTTTACGCTTTTGAGGATAAGTTAAAACGTTACTTAAAAGCGGCTCTTGCAGAACAGCTATTTGATGCCAATGCCCATGCACAAATAAAAAGTGGTGCTGATGATATGATTCAAAAAGTACTGGAGCTAGACCAAGAAAAAATCGCCCGTAGTCAACTGGTTAAATCAAAAATTAAGGTGCTAGACTAGGAGTTTATATTTTAATATACTTCTTAAGTAGTAAAGACTTTATAAAGAAGGAAGATCTAGTTTCTAGGTGAATCACTTTGAAATTTATAAGAAGTTTAATTATTCCTTCATTTTCTCCTCTATTTTTTTAGAAGTAGCATATATAAGCAGCAATATAATAGCACATAGGGAGGCTGCGATCCCTATTAATGCTATAATGCTATTTCCCTCAAAAGGTGTTTCAAAATCCACCACGGTGATGTTGTATACTGTGAGAGCCAATCCCAAAACGATAAGTACTATTAGTAATATTTTGTTCATCAGATTTATTTTCTAGCGTTCCCTAAAATAATTCATTAATATTTGTGGTGAAGAGTTTAACGGCTATGGCCAATAAAATCACACCAAATATTTTTCGGATAACATTAAGTCCGTTCTTACCTAAAATATTCCCTATTCTTTCAGAGGACTTCAATACAAAGTAAACAAAAATAACATTTATTACAATGGCGACTATTATGTTTTCTACTCTATATTCAGCTCTAAGAGATAGTAGGGTGGTAACTGTTCCTGCTCCCGCGATTAAAGGGAATGCTATGGGTACTATAGAAGCGCTCTCTGGATGGTCATCTCTATATAGGGTAATTCCTAAAACCATTTCTATTGCTAAAAAGAAAATTACAAAGGCACCGGCAACCGCAAAAGAGTTAACGTCAATTCCAATTAATTTTAAAATTTCTTCACCTACAAATAGAAAGGCAATCATAATCAGGGCAGAAACTAAGGAGGCCTTACCAGATTGTATATGCCCCACTTTATTGCGCAGATTGATGATGATAGGGATGCTTCCTACAATATCTATAACTGCAAAAAGAACCATACTAGCCGTTATAATTTCTCTTATGTTAAAATTTAAATCCATAAAATTTTGAATACTATTTAGTTCGCAAAAACGCATAGGTATTTTTCCGGTGCAAATCTACGTTTAATTCAGTCGAAATTATCCATGTAAAGGGGTATATTTGTGGCTTAATTTTTAAGTATGTTCCAACTAGGAAAAACAATTGTATCGGAAGAGATCATTGAGAATGATTTTGTTTGCAACCTTACTGCTTGTAAAGGGACTTGCTGTGTAGATGGCGAGGCGGGAGCGCCTTTAGAGGATAAGGAGACAGAAATATTGGTTGATATCTATAAGGACGTAAAACCTTTTTTAAGACCAGAAGGAATTGTGGAAATTGAAAAGCAAGGAGCTTTTATAAAAGGTGAAGATGGCGAGTGGGAGACTCCTTTAGTAAATGGTAGTGAGTGTGCTTATGCCATTTTTACGGAAAACGGTACCGCTAAATGTGGTATCGAAAAAGCCTATGAGGAAGGTGCAACCAAATTTAAAAAACCGGTTTCTTGTCATTTATATCCTGTTCGAGTAAGGGAATACACAGAGCTTACTGCTGTTAATTACCATAGATGGGAAATCTGTGACCCTGCTTGTTCCTTAGGAAGTGAACTTCAAGTGCCCATTTATAAGTTTGTAAAAGATGGGTTGATTAGGAAATTTGGTAAAAAGTGGTTTACAGAATTAGAAGAGATAGCTGAACAACATACTAAGAAGTAGGAATGTGAAGAATTACTTGGGTGCCTAAGGGTTCCTTTTCTGGGGAGTAAAGGTCTTTTATCTCCACCTGAAAAGAATGCTCAAAGTCTTTGGAGAAGTTTGCCAATCGTTCCTTGGTAATATCTATACCCACAGATTTTCTTTTTAAGACTTTATTTTTCTTTATTCGCTCAGAGGCAGTTCTTCCTACGCCATTATCTGTAATGGCTATTTGGATGTAATTGCCATTCTCCCTGCTTACCCTTAACTCTATGTTTTTTTCACCTTCTTTTGTAGAGAGGCCATGCCATAGTGCATTTTCTAAAAATGGCTGTAGAATTAAAGACGGAATTTTAACATTGTGTGGGTCAATAGGATCATCTATAATGATGGTAAAATTAATTTCATTAGAAAACCGGATGTTTTCTATGTTCATATACAGCTCAATGGTTTCTAACTCATCAAAAAGAGAAATTTCCTTTACAGAAGAAGCTTCTAATATTTTTCGCACCAATTTGGAAAATTTATTGAGGTAGTGAACTGCGTTTTTTTTATCGTTATTTATGATATAAAGCTTAATAGAATTTAAGGAATTAAACAAGAAATGGGGATTCATTTGGCTGCGAAGCATGCTTTGCTCCAAAGTCAATATCTTTTTTTCGTTCTTTAATTCCTTCTGCCGATAAAGTATATATAATAAAAAGGTCAACAGTGCCATCCCCAATGCACCAATAAACAGCATGTTTTTGTTTCTTTTTAGCTTGGTGTTTACCATGTTGTACTCATTGGCCAAGCTTGCTATTTTGTTATTTTGTTTCTCCGTTTCATATTTAATGATGAGGTCGTAAATATATTTACGGTTAACTTCACTATTTATGGCTACGTTAAGGCTTTCTGCTTTTTGATAGTATAGCAGCGCATTTTTATAGTTTTCTTTATGGGTGGCTAATTGTGATAACAACGAATATGCCTCAGAAATAAAACTAGGTAAATGATGTGTATTTGCTAATTTTAATCCTTGGGTTAGGTATTTCTCTGCGTCTTGATACTGTTCAAGTTCTATGAGTGCCCAACCTATGTTTAGGTTAATAGAGGTAACAATGTACATGTCTCCAATCTCCTCAGCAGCAAGTAAGTTAGGTTCCAAAATCTCTAAAGCCTCCTTTACTTTATTTTGCTTAATATAGACCTGAGCAATACTGTTTTTGCAAATAATTAACCCTTTATGACTGTTAATTTCATTGTTGTAGTCCAAGGAGATTCTATAATATTCAAGGGCTTCTTCTAGTTGCCCTTTGTGTTCTAAGCATTCTCCAATGTTTTGATAGTTTATGGCCAACCCTAACTTATTCCCTAATTCTTTTTCTAGCGTCATGGATTTTTCATACTGCGCAATGGCAATATCATATTGTCTTAAAGTTTGGTATAGGTTTCCAATACTATTAAGGGATACATTTATACTTCTTTTAATGCCGTTTGAGGGGTTTTTTTCTGTATTGGCTAGGTCTAATGCTTCTTGATGATAATCTAATGCAATTTTGATAGCATCGCTTTTTCGATAGATGACCCCTAGCATATTTAAACTGTAAATCCTAAACTCTAGATTGTTCGCAGCTTCAGCCGCTTGTAAGGCTAGTTTATGAAAGGCAATAGCCTTTTGGAATTGAGATATGTTTCTATATTTTCTTCCCAATTGGTTAAGGGCGTATGCTTGCCCATCATAATATTCACTATTAGCCGACGCTCGGTTGAAGTAGTGCATATATAAGGTGTCCGATCTTTTAAACCTCAGAACCGAATCTATTTGCTGATAGGTTGTTGGCTTAGCTTGGATAAGACTATCGCTTATTCTTTTAAAAGATTCTGGTACATCTTGGGAATGGGAAAGCGTGTAGAATAAACATAAGCACATAACCAATATTAGGTTTTGCTTATTTTTTACTTGTGTGTAACTATGGTAAATGGCGAACTTCAAGTAATTCTATGTTTAATAAGGGATTAGACTAAATTAAATCCAGGAAGTCCGACTTTTTCTGTCTTGAAACTGGAATTTTGTGGTTGGATTCTAAAATAACATAACCATCGGTTTTTATGAATTCTTTTATCTTTTGCATGTTAATGATAAAAGAGTTGTGAATTCTAAAGAAAGTATCTTTCGGTAATAATTCATTAACCTCCTTGAGTTTTTTTGTCAGTAATATCTTTTGACCATCGGTGAGGTACAAGGTGCTGTAATTTCCGTCTGATTCTGCATATAGAATTTCATCACTTTCTAAAAATAATAGTTTACCATCTGTATTGATGGTGATTTTCTTGTGTTTAGAGTCAGAATTAAATTTTAGTAGAATATTTTCTAACTTTTCATAGGTATTATTCTTACTATTAAACTTCCTTATTTTAGCAATAGTTAAGTTTAAGTCATCTGTATCTATGGGTTTTAGTAAGTAATCTATAGCCTCGTGTTTAAGGGCTTTAATGGCGTATTGGTTGTAGGCGGTTGTAATAACCACGGGGAAGTCTTTGTTTTGTAATTTTTGAATAAACTGAAAACCGTCCATTGTGGGCATTTCAATATCCAAGAATAAGCAGTCTGGAGTATTCACTTGCAGATATTCTAATGCTTCAAAAGGATCTGTAAATGAAGCAACCACGGTTATTTCGTCACTAAAGTTGGTTAGCTCCCATGAAAGACTTTGGAGAGCTTTAATTTCGTCATCTACTAATACGGCTTCTAACATAATAAAGGAAAGATAATCAAATTTAAATCTATTGTCTACTCCGAAATCACATTTTGTATTAATGGAATTAATTCAAGTATAAATTGCTGTAAAAGGTTTAAGATTGGGCGTTTTTTAGTAAACCTCATTCGGAGTAAAGTAAAATTAACTTCTGTAGTATTAATAACCGTATTTTAGACGTTTGCCATCTATACAGAATTGCTTACCATTTATACAAGTTGTTGTTTTATCGCCCTAGTTTTCTTCTAAATTTGATACTCCTCAAGTTTTCAAAAAAAATCATAGAATTTAACCTATCCTATAAAATTTATATGATGAAAAAATGTATACTTTTTTTTATTGGATTGGTGTTTACGCTTCTTGTTTCCATAATTATGGATGATAATAGGACAGATGCGGTAGAGGACAATTTTGTTAATAGCGATGTAGAGGTTAATAAGAATTTAGCAGAAAATAGAACAGCGCCAGACCTAAAGGAATGGAAGCGATAACAGTTGTTGTAAAGAGCTTATTAAGTAGAATTGAATATTGAAATACTGTCAAACAAGGTGCGATCCATTTCCACCTCGTTCATTTATTTGAACTTGCTATTGTTAAGTGCAATATCGGAGATGCGAAGTGAGATTGAGAAGCTGGATCAATTTATTGGTTTTTGGAATTTATATTGTTTTTGGGTTTCGGGGGAACTACCTAAAACATGTAAAGACCATTCTAGTAATTCACAATTACTTTGTGTTAAGTGGGTCGTACCAGTTGGCGGTACTATTTAAATAAGTTGGGAGATTTTAATTCCAACTTAAAAAGGGAGATGAAATAGGTTTAATCTATTTTATCTCCCTTTTTTATTGTATTGCCTCTTCCTTTATTCCTTCCGAATTATAACGTTTTATCAGTAGGTGTTGTGATGTTACATACGTGTTATTATCTGTTACATATCTAAGATCTTACGGAGTAAAGTAAATATATCTTTATGTTCTGGGATTCGATTTTCTGGAGGCAAATCACCCTGATTCTGAATCCAGTTTACTTTAATATCAAACTAAAACAACAACTCAAAAACCTTATGTTATGGCATTTAAATATACAATCGGCATTAAACTAATCTTTATTGCAATGCTCTCTCTATCTATAATTATGATCCTTATAGCATTATCCATTTAAAATAGGCTATGAAGTCTTGGGGTAATACAATTGCTATAATATGAAAAGTGTGATGTAGTGAATCTGAATGAAATTAGCACCCTTGCATTTTTATACTGATGCTTTATTAAAACCCGAGTGACTTTAATTATAAAATCATTTTGGGATTTACTCGCTTATTGCGATTTGAATACTCTGAATGATGGTTGGAGATAATTGATGTGCGTAATGTCCTTTTTAAGTCTAATTAGCTTGACTTGGGAAAGAAGACGTAGGTTATTTTTTTAAATAATGAAGGTATACTAACCTCGCGATAAGGCATAGCATAGTGTAAGCTCCGATAAGATATAGATAAGGTTCCATCATTATCCTTTGGACGGGGAAATGGAATGGAACCTTACTAAATAGAAAGTTAAAAAGTTTATATAGCTTAAATTATAGGAAGTTGTCTACTTCTTTATAGGCGTTTATTACGGCAAGTTCACCCTCCTTATTGGGTCTAGAATTGCCGTGTTCCATACCTACTATTCCATTAAATCCTTTTTCGTGTAAATACTTAAAAACATTTTTGTAGTTAATTTCACCGGTAGTGGGTTCTTTTCTCCCGGGATTGTCCCCAACTTGGATATAAGCAATTTCATCCCAAGTAAGATTCATATTGTGGATGAGGTGACCTTCGTTCTTTTGCATATGATATATATCGTACAAAATTTTACACGATGGGCTATTTACTCCCTTGCAGATTAAATAGGTCTGCTCTGAGGTTTGCAAATGAAGGTCGGGGGAATCGGAAAGAGGTTCCAATACCATCACTAAACCATGAGGTTCAAATATTTCTGCACCTCTTCTAAGCGCTTCTATCACATTAGCATTTTGGATTCCTATGGGAAGACTCCTATCGTATGCACCCGGTACAACAGTCATCCACTTGGCATTTGTGCGTTTAGCAACATCCACTGCCTTTCTGCAACCTTCTAAAAAGATATCTACATTTTCTTTTTTTCCTGCTGCAAGTGTATTGGCCATGTTGCCGCCTTTGTCCACTACAAAAACGCCCATGGTCATATTGTGTTTAGCTAGAGTTTCGCCAATTTTTGTTTGCATGGCAACGTCCCTTCCCATCATCCCATTGTCTTCAAAGGCGGTAAAACCCTGATCTGCCATAAAATTCAATTGGTCTATTAGGTCATTTCCAGATAGATTTCTGAACATTCCAAAGTGAGGGGCATAATTTAGATTAAACGTATGTTTAACACCCATATTTAAAGGAGCGCTGTAAGCCATTGCACCTCCTAAGCCAACCGCCCCACTAGTGAGGGCGGTTTTTTGTATAAAATCTCTTCTTCTCATTATTAATATAAGTTGTGTTTTAAATAGACCAAGCCTTGCCGGCAGTTAATTCTTGTAGATCGCCACAGCCAATATATTCTCCCGGAACGGGCAGATAGGCGAGTACATTTTCTCCTACATATTCAGAGGTTTTATAGCTCCAAATTGTAAGTCCGCGTAGCGTATTGGCAAAGGAAAATCTAGAGACTTCATCGCTTAATGTTGCTGTTTTATTTTCGCGAATGGCTTCGGTATATTCAGAAATCAATTTAAAATGTTTCGCTTGGTCTTCTTTAGGGGTTTTAAGAGCCTTGGCTAAAATGGGTTCTAGGTCTTCAGCCGTTAAATTGTCGATGTTCTTTTTCTCAGAATCGGCCAATGCTTTTTCCATAAACTTGCCCATCCCCATTTTAAAGAGGTCTTTTTGTTCCTTTTCCATTATTTCGTTTGCAAAGCGATCTATAAAAAGATGCACTTGCACTTCGGAAGCGGAAGGAGTATCTGTCTTAGGAAGGATAATATCTACCAAGGTAGTCAGTACAGTTCCTTCTTCTTTGCTAAGGAAATCTGGGGTCCATACTAAAGCTGCATCTTGTTTGCAGCTTTGCATTAAGCTCAGTAATGTAGGGGTGGCCACCACATATCCTAGTGACAGTCCCATATTTCGTAGTGCTTTTCTTCTATCCATTATATATTTCCTTTTTTAAGTTCTTGTGCGGCATGGTTGGCAGCTCTAGCAGTAAATGCCATATAGGTCAAAGACGGATTAACGCAACTTGCCGATGTCATAAATGATCCATCAGTAACATACACATTAGGTACTGCGTGCACCTGGTTGTTTCCGTTTAATACAGAGGTTTTTGGGTCTCTTCCCATACGAGCGGTTCCCATTTCATGTATTCCTAGGCCTAAAGCTCCTGGGTTGTCATAAGATTGTACATCACGTAGGCCTGCTTTAGTAAGCATTTCTACTGCTTGCTCTCGCATATCTTCACGCATTTTCCATTCGTTTTCTTTGAATTCGGCATCAAAAGTAACAGTAGGTAAGCCCCATCCATCTAATTTGTCATAGTCTAGAGTCATGCGATTGTCCTCATAAGGCAATACTTCTCCAAATCCCATCATTCCAAAGGTCCAACCTCCTGGTTTTAAAATTGCTTCTTTTAGATCTTTTCCATGAGAGAGCTCGGCTATAGTTTCTTCCCAGTTACCCCTACTAGCACCACCTTGGTAACCAAATCCGCGGATATAGTCTTTAGAATTGGTGGTGCCTCCTAGGTTTTTAAACCTTGGGATATAAATCCCATTCGGTTTTCTTCCCTTATAGTATTTGTCTTCAAATCCATCAAACTTTCCGCTTGCTCCCACGCCTAAATGGTGGTCCATGATATTTCTTCCTAATTGGTCAGAATCATTACCCAAGCCATTAGGGAAGCGATCCGATTTGGACTGCATTAAAATAGAAGTAGAGGCTATGGCAGATGCACATAAGAAAATTACTTTTGCCTTAAACTCAAAGGTCTCTTTGGTGAGTCGGTCTATAACTTTTACTCCGCTAGCTTTTTTGGTGTCTGGGTCATAAATAACTTCGGTAACAATAGAGTCTGGCCTCAAAGTAAGGTTACCCGTGCGTTCTGCTGCTGGAAGTGTAGATGAATTGCTACTGAAATAAGCACCAAAAGGACAACCTCTGATACATCTATTTCTAAACTGGCATTTGGTTCTGCCTTCAAATTCTTTATCTCCAGTAATATGTGCTACCCTACCTGCGGTAACTACTCGTCCATCAAAATTCTCGGCTACTTTTTCTCTAAAGTGCTGCTCTACACAGTTTAATTCCATCATAGGCAAAAACTGTCCGTCTGGTAATTGGGGTAATCCTAGATTTTCACCACATACTCCTATATAGGATTCTACTTTGTCATACCAAGGGGCAATATCTTTATATCTTACAGGCCAATCTACTGCGATGCCGTCTTTTTTATTAGCTTCAAAATCAATGTCAGACCAACGATAACTATGTCTTCCCCATGTTAGGGAGCGTCCTCCTACGTGATACCCTCGCATCCAGTCGAAACGTTTTGTTTCATTATAGGGGTGTTCTAAGTCGTTAACAAACCAATGGTTATGAGGTTTCTTTACTGTATATCCAGTTCTGGCCTGTTTTAATTGTTTGGATTTTTCTTCGGGGGATAGTTCACCATTGTTTGGGAAATCCCAATCATCCTTATTTGCGGTGGTATAATCTTCAATATGATTAACCATTCTACCTCTTTCCAGGACCAGTGTTTTAAGTCCGTTTTCGCATAATTCCTTAGCGGCCCAACCTCCGCTAATACCCGTGCCTACTACGATAGCATCGTAAGACTCCTGTTCATCGTTATAATAAAATTTGCTCATCTGGTAAATTGTTTGTTTGATATATTTATTAAATATAGAATTTATTTTCTACATTTAAACCTTGTATTTGTGAAAACAGCGATACTATAACGTTATAGTAGTCGGTAATCCTTAAATTTAATATTTTAATAGAAGATGAAACGTAAAAATTTGAAGATCAACGGGTTTAAGTTCGTAATGGCATTATTGTTCGTAGGAATGTTGTCTTGTAAAGATGCACCCAAAAAACAGGCAAACAATGAGGATAGTGTAGCGGCAACCGTAGCTTCCGAAGAGCCATTTTTTAAACTTTCCCTAGCGCAATGGTCTATGCATAGAATGATTAGAAATGAAGGAGTAGATCCTTATTCCTTTGCGCAGAAAGCATCAGAATGGGGCTTTTCTGGATTAGAATATGTTAGCGGGTTGTATTATGACGAATTAGGAGCTTCAAATTTTTCTAAAGAAGCTATGGATGCTTTCGTAGCTAAGAACAATGCTGAAAGTGAAAAATACGGATTAAAGAACTTATTAATAATGATTGATGGTCAAGGAGACTTGGCTACTCCTGATGCTGCGAAAAGAAAAGCAGCAGTTGAAAACCACTACAAATGGGTAGATGCAGCTGCAGCAATGGGTTGCCATGCTATTAGAGTAAACCTTTCTGGAAGTAATAACCCAGAAGAGTGGGTTGCTAGTTCTGTAGATGGCCTAACTCAACTATCTACTTATGCAAAAGATAAAGGTATAAACGTATTGGTAGAAAATCATGGAGGCTTATCTTCTAATGGAGCCCTATTGGCTGAGGTGATGACCAAGGTGGATATGGAGAACTGTGGTACATTACCAGATTTTGGTAACTTCTGTATTAAGCGGACTCCAAATGGGTGTGATGAAAGCTACGATCCTTACCAAGGGCTTAGCGAGCTAATGCCACACGCTTTAGCAGTAAGTGCTAAGTCTAATGTTTTTGATGCAGAGGGGAATGAAAGAAACCTAGATTACGCTAGAATTCTTAAGATAGTTAAGGATGCTGGTTATACAGGGTATATTGGTGTAGAGTATGAAGGTGGAGAATTAAGTGAAGAAGAAGGAATTATCGCCACAAGAGACCTGCTAATTAAAGAAGGAAGTAAATTAAACTAATCCTCACTTATAATTGTAGGTAGACTTTTTTACTACAATTATATTGATAATAATAAGAGATGCGAAGAGTGCAATAGCTTGGAATAATTTACAGCCTGCTATTGCGCTCTTTAATTATTAAGTAAATGTCATCACTTTTAGAAAGGGGTGTTTGGTGTTATTGGCATAATGGTAGGTATGGTATTGCAGCCGTTAAGTACCTAGTGTCATTAGAGAGGTTGTTCGTTATTAAGCAAGCTTAAGAGGATATCTATTCGGAGATACTTTTTATAGTATAGACCATTTTGCCAAAGCATAACATGTAATTCGGTCGATGGTTAGGATTCTTCCAGAAAAGTATTGTTCTTAAGGTCTACTATTTAACACCGATAGACTACATTAACTACAATTAGTATTATGAATTTAAAAATAAAGACACAGCTTTCTTTTATGATGTTCCTCGAGTTTTTTATCTGGGGAGGCTGGTTTGTTACCTTAGGTACCTTTTTGGGTAGTAATCTCAATGCAACAGGTGCAGAAACGGCAATGGCCTTTTCTACCCAGAGTTGGGGCGCTATAATAGCTCCGTTTATTATTGGTTTAATTGCAGACCGATACTTTAACGCGGAACGTATTTTGGGCATCCTGCATTTATTAGGTGCGGTGTTGATGTATCAGATGTACACAGCAGTAGATTTTGCTGCTTTTTATCCTTATGTTTTGGGGTATATGATTGTTTACATGCCTACGCTTGCGTTGGTAAACTCCATTTCTTTTAATCAGATGAAAAATCCGGCTAAGGAATTTTCCTTTGTTCGTGTTTTTGGTACCATAGGGTGGATTGTTGCAGGATTAGTAATCAGTTTTGTATTTGTATGGGACTCAGAAGCTGCTAGGGCAGATGGATTGTTAAGGAACACTTTCCTAATGGTGGCTATTGCTTCTGCTGTTTTGGGACTGTTTAGTTTTACACTTCCAAAAACTCCGCCAAAAGTGAGTAATAGTGAGAAGCCATCTATTTCGGAAATCTTGGGGCTAGACGCTCTAAAACTTTTAAAGGATAGAAACTTTTTAATATTCTTTATTTCTTCCATTCTAATTTGTATTCCGCTAGCGTTTTATTATCAGAATGCAAACCCCTTTTTGTCTGAAATTGGAATGGAGAACCCTACAGGGAAAATGACAATTGGTCAAGGGTCGGAAGTGTTTTTTATGTTGTTGCTTCCGTACTTCTTTAGGAAGTTTGGATTTAAAATAACTTTAATTGCGGGTATGCTCGCGTGGACCATAAGGTACTTTCTATTTGCTTTTGGCGATGCTGGAGACCAGGCTTACATGCTCCTTATTGGGATAGCACTACATGGTATTTGTTACGACTTTTTCTTTGTTTCTGGGCAAATTTATACGGATTCCAAAGCAGGGGAAAGATATAAGAGTGCTGCTCAAGGATTAATTACCTTGGCTACCTATGGTGTAGGTATGTTAATCGGATTCTGGGTTGCAGGAGTAATTACAGATAGTTATATTGTGAGCGATGGAGTACATAGTTGGGTAGATATCTGGACTTTCCCTGCTATTTTTGCTTTTGGGGTTATGATTCTGTTCACTATATTTTTTAAGAACGAAGAAGTAGAGTACAAAGATTAATTAAGTAAAAAAATAAGTATATGGCTAAGAAAATTAGACTAGGAATTTTAGGTGGAGGGGGTGATTCCCTTATCGGAATATTACACCGAGTAGCCTCCCAAATAAATGATAATTATGAGATTGTAGGAGCAGTATTTAATCCTAACTATGATGAAAGTATTGCTTTTGCCAAGGAAATAGATATTCCTACTAATAGGATTTACAAAGATTTTGATGCCTTGGTAGAGGAGGAAATGAAATTACCAAAGGAAGAGCGAATTCAAGTGTGCTCTATTCTTACTCCAAATTTCTTGCATTTTCCAATGGCTAAGAAACTGTTGGATAACGGATTTCACGTAATCTGTGAAAAACCATTTACAACCACTTACGAGGAAGCTAAAATATTACAGGAGGCACAGGCAAAGACCAATGCAATATTGGCTATCACGCATACCTATACTGGCTACCCTATGGTGCGTCAGATGCGAGAGATGATTAAGGCAGGTGCTATTGGAAAAATACATAAGGTAGATGTGCGTTATTATCAGGGTTGGATGAATTCTATTATTCATGATAAAGATAAACGATCTACCGTATGGCGTTTAGATCCTAAAAAAGCGGGTATCAGTTCCTGTATTGCAGATATTGGTGTGCATGCCTCTAATATGGTAGAGTTTACTACAGGATTGAGGATAAAGTCTATTTTGGCCGACTTTAATTATCTGTATGATGATAATCAAATGGATGTAGATGGTACTATCCTTATTCGTATGGATAAGCATGTAAAGGGAGTTGTACGTGCTAGTCAGGTAGCTACGGGAGAGGAAAATGGTCTTGCTATTGCTATATATGGGGACAAAGGCGGACTCAGATGGGAGCAGGAGAATCCAAATTACCTGAAGGTACAGAGTGATACAGAGCCCTTGCAGATATTTAAACCAGGACATGCGTACAATTCAGACCTGTCATTGGATGGTACAAAATTGCCTCCAGGGCATCCTGAAGGAATTTTTGATGCTATGGCTAATATCTATAAAGGAGTAGCTAGAGCTATCCGCGGACAAGAATATAACGATGGAGAGTTTCCAACGATGTTAGACGCTGTTCGTGGAATGGATTTTATTGAAAGTACGGTAGAATCTAATAAGAAAGGAAACGTTTGGGTGGAGCTAGATTAAGCCCAACGACTAATAACTAAGAGGCGGTCTATTTTGGGCCGCCTTTTTTATTTAGTACAGGTTATTTAACCGTATACTTTTTCAAAGGAAACACAAACTACAATCATGCTTTCCTGGGGGCTGCGTCTAAAAGGAGATAATTCTGATGAGAAATAGCTCCAATAAGTTTCTTTCCATTGAGTAAGGCTGTCAAAGCCATCGCGCCTACTATAATCTTCGGTAATGTTAAACCACGGTTTTAAGGTAGAAGATGTTATGCGAACTATACATTGTGCATTGCCTCTACCATCCACAACAATTAAAAAAGACCCAATTTTTGGTAGAGATTCTTTTCTATTCTGTATGCCCAACAAAGAGAATGAAGTGGCTGTTTTACTTTTGTTAAGTACTAATTGTGCATGCCGATCGGCATCATTTTCATTCGTGAAAAATTGGATGGTTTCCGGGGCGTTCGCCCTGGCGAATTCGGGATGAGCATCTAAGAAGTCGGCCCACATATGTTTAGCTGATCTGTTTTCCATTAATTTTATCTAAAATTATTTTTGCATAATCATCAATTGCTTCTGTCTCTATCTTTAAAAAGTCTTGTTGATCAGATTAATAGGAAGACCTAGAATGGGCAAGGATTTTTATTCCCTTACATTCCATAAAGCTATCTTTTAATGCATGGTATATTATTCTGATAATTCTTTTGGTTTCCTTATATTTATGACTTCGCTTTTTAGAATGGTAAAATGTCTACCATTCTTTAAATATAGAACTAAATTATTAATTTTTTTAAACGATTAAGGTATTTAAATAGTAGTTCAGTTTAATGTTAGATTGAAAGGGGTAATTAATAATTGGCCGCTTTTTATTTCTTTGACTTTTAATGAGTAATACCTTTATTTAAATTTTTAGAATAATAAATTATTAGATGCATAGATAAAATAAGCACGACCGAAATCTGGTCGTGAACACGAATGAAGATATGCAGATTGCATATGACCGTTAAAAAACAATAAATATCTACATATGAAAACAATTAAGGGGCCAGCTGTATTTTTGGCACAGTTTATAGACGAAAAAGCGCCGTTCAATACTTTGGATGGAATATGTAAATGGGCATCCGATCTAGGATATAAAGGGATTCAGATTCCTACGTGGGTAGATTTTTTAATAGACCTAGATAAGGCTGCGGAGAGTCAGACCTATTGTGATGAACTTAAAGGGAAAGTTAATTCCTATGGTTTAGAAATCACAGAGCTTTCTACTCATTTGCAAGGGCAGTTGGTAGCGGTACACCCTGCCTATGATAAGATGTTCGATAGTTTTGCGCCAGAGAACATGAGGAATAATCCCAAGGCACGTACAGAGTGGGCTATAGATAGAGTGAAAAAGGCAGCTACCGCTAGCCGTAGGTTGGGATTAAAAGCCCACGCCACTTTCTCTGGTTCTCTTTTATGGCATACCATGCACCCATGGCCGCAGCGTCCTGCTGGATTAGTGGAGATGGGCTTCGAGGAACTGGCAAAGAGGTGGTTGCCAATCCTAAATCATTACGATAAAGAAGGAGTAGATGTTTGTTACGAGATACACCCAGGAGAAGATCTTCATGATGGAGATACTTTTGAACGCTTTTTGGAAGCTACTGGAAATCATAAAAGGGTGAATATTTTATACGATCCAAGTCATTTCGTACTTCAACAATTAGATTATATCTCCTATATAGATCACTATCACGAGTTTATTAAATCGTTTCACGTAAAAGATTCTGAATTTAATCCTACTGGAAAAAAAGGAATGTTTGGTGGCTATAATGATTGGGGTAACCGTGCAGGGAGATATCGCTCACTCGGCGATGGTCAAATCGATTTTAAAACCATATTCTCAAAATTAACTCAATACAACTGTGACGTTTGGGCAGTAATGGAATGGGAATGCTGTATAAAAAGTCCAGAGCAAGGAGCTAGGGAAGGTGCCAAGTTTATTCAGGATCATATCATAGAGGCTACCGAAAAAACTTTTGATGATTTTGCAGGAGCCAAAACTGATGAAAAGATGCTGAAAGAAATATTAGGACTTTAAACAAATAAATACAAATTGATGAAAAAATTACTATACACTGCCTTGATAGCTGTTGCATTAACTGGCTGCAAGGATAAGACGAATAAGGATAACAATATGGTAGATTCTGATCCCATAACAAATTCGGAAAAGGTTGCACCATCGGCGGCAGCTAAGTCGGGCGAATGGCAGGTGCTTTTTGATGGTACTAACTTTGACGCTTGGAAACGGTATTTGGAAGACGGAGTAGGTGATGCCTGGAAAATTGAGGAAGGCGCTATGGTATTCTACCCGCCTAAAGAACGTAAAAAAGGGGAGAAGTATAATTTAGTGACCAAAGACAGCTTTACTAACTTTGTGCTTTCCTTAGAATGGAAAATATCTGAAGGGGGTAATAGCGGTATCTTTTGGGGAGTAAAAGAAATAGAAAGTTTACACGAAGCTTACCTTTCAGGACCAGAGATTCAGGTGTTGGACAATAAGAAGCACCCTGATGCTAAAAATGGTCCCGTTCGTCAGGCAGGAGCATTATACGATATGGTTGGTCCTAGTGAGGACGTTACCAAGCCTGCTGGGGAATGGAATACCTGTGTGCTAACAGTAAACCATAAAACCAATGAAGGTAGTGTGGTATTAAACGGGACAGAAATTGCTAGTTTCCCTGTTAACGGACCAGATTGGGAGGCAATGGTAGACAAATCTAAATTTAAGGGATCGGAGCATTTTGGGAAATATCCTACAGGAAAAATTGGTCTTCAGGATCATGGGGATATTGTAGCCTATAGAAATATCAAAATAAAATCATTGGATTAATTTAAGGACTACAAGGTTATGAGATTAAAATATAGTTATCTCTCTCTTGCATTGTTGCTAGCAGTAGGGTGTAAGGAGAAAGGAACAATGGCTTCCATGCAGCCGAATGAGACTGCCTTAGAATCGAATACTATTGTAGTACACGATGAGTATACGGGAACCGAGCCTACAAAACCCGAGGAAACGGAAGCATACAAACCTGTGCCTCCTGTGGTAAAATCTAATGGTGTTTTTACAGCTCCGCCAAGTGACGCCATTGTGTTATTTGGAGGTGATAATTTAGATAATTGGGTCCATATTAAGGATAATTCTAAAGCTAAGTGGCATGTAAATCCGGATGGTAGTATGACTGTTGCTAATAAGACCGGTGATATACAAACCGTACAAAAGTTTGGTAGCGTGCAATTGCACTTGGAGTGGAAATCTCCCGCCGATATTGAAGGAGAGGGACAGAGTAGGGGTAATAGTGGTGTTTTTTTACAAGGGATTTATGAGATTCAGATCTTGGATAATAACAATAATGACACCTATGTAAACGGTCAAGTAGGCTCTATCTACAAGCAGCACACTCCGCTTGCTATGGCTTCTGTGCCCAGCGGGGAATGGAATAGTTATGATATAATTTATCATGCCCCGGAGTTTAATGAAAACGGGGATAAAACTAAATCAGGAACCATGACGGTAGTCCATAATGGTGTTTTAATTCAGGACAATGTGGAGATAAAGGGGACCACTCCCTATGTAGGTTGGCCCAAGAATCCAGCACATGGCAAAGGCCCTTTAAGGCTCCAAGATCATGGAGATAATAGTAGGGTGAGTTTTAGGAATATTTGGGTAAGGGAATTATAATATAGAAGGAATGGGAGTTTTTTATAATAGCCTTGACTCCAAGTGGTGTATCACTACCGATTGTCTGGTTTTATAAAAAATTCCCTCCTAAAATTATCAATAACTTATATGGTTACCGTACTCCATTGAGTATGAAGATCAAGGAAACATGAGATTTTGCTGATATAATTGACGCAAAAATGCTTTTTTACTTAGGTGTTTACACCATGGCTAAAGGTGTTGTCACATATGCTATGTCACCTTCTTGGACGGTTATTGTTTTCGCAATTTCACTTGTAGAGGGATTCATTATTGGACTTTAGTGGTGCGTACACTAATTAATTGTTCACTTCGATAAAAATGAAATACCCTTAAAATCAGAGTTGTAGTTTTATTTTCTGCTGCTACTGCATAATCATTTCTAAATGGGGTATTATTTCTTGAATGTAGCATAGATTTAAGCTATAAAAACCTAATTTGATTACATTTGTCAAAACTTAAAATTATTTTATGATTCAATCCATGACGGGTTTTGGGAAGCATGTAATACAGCTTCCATCGAAAAAAATCACCATAGAGATAAAGTCCCTTAACAGCAAAAGTCTAGATCTCAATGCTAGGATACCATCTGCGTATAGGGAAAAGGAATTGGAATTGCGCAAAACCATTGCTAGTTCTCTTGTAAGAGGGAAGGTAGATTTTGGATTATACATTGAAAATACTGGTGAAGAGACCTCTTCAATGGTGAATGAGACCGTTGTAAGACAGTATATGGAGCAATTAGGAAAGATAGTACCCGGAAATGATATGGCGCTATTAGAAATAGCAATGCGTATGCCAGATACCATGAAAACAGAAAGGGAGGATATAGATGAAGCGGAATTTAAGGTTATAAAAGATACACTTACCGAAGCATTAAAGGAAATTAATCAATTTAGAACAGAAGAAGGAAAAGTTTTAGAGGATGATTTTAAGGCTAGGATTGCTTCTTTAAAAGCACTTTTAGGCGATGTGGTTGTAATGGATAAGGATAGGCTGAATGCTGTTAGAGAGCGTTTAGAAAAGGCGGTGTCCGATTTAAAAGTAGATCTAGACGAGAATCGCTTTGAGCAGGAGTTAATCTATTACCTGGAGAAATATGATATTACAGAGGAAAAAGTAAGGTTGCAAAACCATTTAGATTATTTCACGGCTACCTTAGACTCTGATGAATCTAATGGAAAGAAACTTGCTTTTATTGGACAAGAAATAGGTAGGGAGATTAATACCATTGGTTCTAAAGCAAATTTTGCACCCATGCAGCAATTGGTAGTGCAGATGAAAGACGAGTTGGAAAAGATTAAAGAACAAATGCTTAATGTACTATAATGAAAGGCGGTAAATTAATAATATTTTCAGCACCTTCGGGAAGTGGTAAAACAACTATAGTGAGGCATCTTTTGGAACAGCCGGAGCTTAATTTGGCGTTTTCCATATCTGCCACATCTAGGCCAAGACGAGGCAAAGAAAAACACGGGGAGCACTATTATTTCATGCGATTGTCCGAGTTTAAACAACATATTAAAGATGATGACTTCTTGGAATGGGAAGAAGTCTATAGGGATAATTTCTACGGTACCTTAAAAAGTGAGGTAGAGCGTCTATGGTCAGAAGGGAAAAATGTAATTTTCGATATAGACGTAGCTGGTGGTTTACGGATAAAGAAAAAGTTTCCAGATAAGACTCTAGCCGTTTTTGTGAAGCCGCCTAGTGTAGATGAACTAAAAATTAGGCTAAAAAAGCGAAGTACAGAATCTGATGATAAAATAAACATGCGAATAGCTAAGGCTTCTGTAGAATTGGCAACGGCACCACAATTTGATAAGATTATAAAGAATTATGATCTAGATAAGGCGTTGGAAGAAGCACATAAGTTGGTGGCAGATTTTGTTGGAGCTAAGACTGAAGCGTAATTGATCTTTTAGGATGTTGATGGCTTTTTAAAGCTGCTGAATGAATAGTTTTTTGTGTTGGTAAAGGACTTAGTTAAGGTATGAAGAAAAAAATAGGACTTTTTTTTGGGACGTTCAACCCAATACATATTGGCCATTTGGTAATTGCCAATCATATGGTAGAATTCTCGGACCTAGATGAGGTGTGGTTTGTAATAACCCCACAAAGTCCTTTTAAAGCTAAAAAAACTTTATTGGACAACCATCACAGATATCAATTGGTATATGAAGCAGTTAAGCATTATCCAAAATTAAGACCAAGTGATATAGAGTTTAATTTGCCACAACCTAATTATACAGTACATACGTTGGTCCATATCAATGAAAAATACAAGGGTAAATACGATTTTTCATTAATCATGGGTGAGGATAATTTAAAAGGTTTCCATAAATGGAAAAATTATGAGGTTATTTTAGAAAACCACGATATCTATGTGTACCCTAGGATTTCTGATGGAAAAATAGAAAGTAGGTTCGAAGGTCATCAAAGAATTCATCGTGTTGATGCGCCCATAATGGAAATATCCTCCACTTTTATACGTTCTCAGATTAAATTAAAGAAGAACATACGCCCCTTACTTACAGAGGCTGTTTGGGATTATATAGATCACATGAACTTTTATGGCTAACAGAAGTTAATTGCTTTAAGGTAGATGCAAGCTGACTATAACTTTAATTAGCGTCAAAAGCCTTTAATTGGTAATGTATCTATTGCTAGGGTTCCTTTAAGAAAGTCTTAATGCTAATACTGCTAAGCGTGTAAAGGTAATTTTTACTTCAACGAGATTACAACAATTCTTTTAGGCTATATAATAAAAAAGGCAAACTGTGCTATAATTAGCTGCAGCTTGCCTTTTAACATTTATATAATTTAGTCCTAAGCTTCTACTTTGGCAGGTTGAACTGTACTGTCATGTTCCTGATAGTAGAGCTCCAAAAGATTCATAGTTGCATTTATAAAATCTTTTGTTTCCAATAGAATAGTAAAGTACAGCGTAGTGTTTTTTGGACTTGACTCTTCTGTACGAGTACGCTCAATTTGTTTTTCTATTTTCTGAGAAACCATATCTAGAAGGGTCTGTTTGCTACCTAAAATACTTCCAATTTTTGTGAAATTACGGGTTTCAAACGCTTCCTTAGTCTCACTAAGTAATAGATCTAGTTTTTGATCTATTTCCTTGATCTCCTTTATCTGATTGTATTTTAATTTCTTATGATTATTGTTAATGTGTTTGTGGCTAATCTTAGATAGGTATTCAAGTGATTGAGCCATATCCTGCAAGTATCCTAAAATATTAATATAGAAGTTACTAGCCCCAACGCTGGTTTCGTCTAAGTTCTTAATAAAGTAGAAGATGTGATCTCTTAAATCATCTACCTCGGCAGAAAGTTTTGTCACTTGCTTTTTGTTTTTCTTAAGCATGTCCAAATCTTGTTTTGCCAAGCCGTTTATGGTATTGGTGTAAATCTTGTTACTTCTTTTTGCTACGTTAGAAATGTTGTTAGCACTTTCCTCAATAACACCTTGTATAGAGCTGCTCTCTGCTTTTCTTAAGCTATCTTCAGCGCTAATTTCTTTCGATTTTTTGTTATGAGATATATAATTACGTACTAATAAGAATACCGCGATTAATAATAGAATAGCAAACATGGAAGGTACATGTATGTTTATAAGGTATGCGATTACCGCTGCGGAAGTAAATGCCATAAATGCGGTAAAAAACCATCCTCCAATAACATTTAAAACACCAGCAACTCGGTAAACAGCACTTTCTGCGCCCCATGCCCTATCTGCTAGTGAGGTTCCCATAGCTACCATAAAAGTTACATAGGTGGTAGATAACGGTAATTTATACGAGGTTGCTATAGATATTAATACCCCAGCTACCATTAGGTTTACCGCAGCTCTAATAATATCAAATGCGGGCATTTCAAAAGTTTTGTCCTTGGATAAAGAAATGACTGGCTTCTCAAATTTAGCGTCTATTTTTTTCTGTAAAGGTTTAGGGGTTATCGTATTAGCACCAGTAGAAATTAGCATAGCTGCCCTTACTATTGTTCTCGATAAAAAGTTAGGCTGAAAGCGTTCTTTGGACTCTCCTTCCCTAGATAGGTTGATTTCGGTCTCTGCTACGTAGCGCGCCTTTTTGGAAAACCATAAAGTGAGCACCATAATCATTCCAGCTCCAAATAAGATAGTTGGATTTGTGGCTACTTTTTTAGAAAGTATACCCATATTAAACTCGTTAGCTGCCAAACCAGAGTTACTCCAAGCTATAAAAGACTCGTAAGCGGCAATGGGTACACCTATAAAGTTTACCAAATCGTTCCCTGCAAATGCAAGGGCCAATGCGAAAGTACCTGCAACGATAATAATTTTATAAACGTCGTAGTTTAATACAGTAGATATAACATAGGAAATCAGGAACCAAAGGAAAAGACTTCCTATAACAATTGCTACAGTGTTGTTCTGGATAATGTCTAGAAAATTGTCGCTAACAAAAGAAGCTCCTTTTATACCTTTAATCAAGATAAAATAAGTGATTGCTGTAAGTGCTATTCCACAAAAAAGCGCTCCAATCCATTTAGCTTTTTTTCTAAAATCGAAAGTAAGTAGTATTCGGGATATGTATTGGACTATAGCTCCAACAGAGAATGCGATTACTACAGAGAGGAGAATACCCGAGATAATTTCGGTCGCCTTAGAGGTGTTTATATAGTTGAAGACATCTAGATAATTCCCAGATTCTGCTCCTACTTTTAAAAATGCCATTGCAACCGATGCCCCCAAAAGTTCAAAAACTATGGATACAGTAGTAGACGTTGGCATGCCTATTGTATTAAAGAAGTCCAAGAGCAAAATGTCGGTAATCATTACCGCCATAAAAATAATCATGATCTCATTGAACATAAACTCATTGGGATTAAATATCCCTTTTCGGGCTACCTCCATCATCCCACTAGAAAAAATAGCCCCAATAGCAATACCAAGGCTTGCTACCACCATTATGGTCCTAAAAGAAATAGCCTTAGAGCCAATCGCAGAATTTAAAAAATTGACTGCATCATTACTAACCCCCACTATCAAATCGGCTACTGCCAAAAAGACTAAGGCAATGATCATTAAAAAGTATATATTATCCATAGTAGCTAAAAAAAATGTTTGCAAATATCTAAAGTGTTTTGCTTGCTAATGTTATGTAAAGGTTATCTTTTTGATTAAAAGTGTATATCGAACTGTAATCTATACATTAATTCGTTAATTCCTTCATTAACGGATAAATAACTGAGATCCGTCTGGATTTTTAATTTGTGACCTACTATAAATTTTGAAAGGC
The DNA here is from genome assembly GCF_000424985.1 of Arenibacter latericius DSM 15913. Lineage (GTDB taxonomy): Bacteria > Bacteroidota > Bacteroidia > Flavobacteriales > Flavobacteriaceae > Arenibacter > Arenibacter latericius. The sequence goes on along the minus strand of NZ_AUKX01000008.1, from coordinate 57,603 downwards.
CTAAAGTATATTGGTTTTCGGGTAGATTGCCAGTAATGGTTTTGTCCCAAGAGATATTGGTATATCTTCCAGAAACTTCCCAATTATTTTTAAAAAGGTAGCCCGATTGTAAATTTAAGGCATCGCCTATCTGTACTATGTCTCCTGTAGTGCTACCGTCAGCGTTTCTTGCAATAGGATCTTTAGCATCCCTATTTGCATATTCTCCCATAAAGGAAAACCCTTTATATTTAAACATGGCATCTAAAAATAAGGTATTTATATCGGTCTTATGAAAGCCTATATCATTTACCATATAGGTGCCTTGATTGCCTCTGGTTTTAACGGCATCACTGTTATGGTTATAAGTAGCAGCAATCATTAATTTTGGATGTTCTTCACGGGCTAAGTCTCCACCTTTATATTCGCCTCCACCGGTAAATTCACCAAAAGGGAGTAGTTCTATTCTACCAGTAAACTGTGCCCCACCAATATTTCCGTTGGTAACATTTCTACCTTCTCCCTGTGATAAAGCAAACTTTTCACGGATTAAAAAATTGTTGGTAAGATAAAAATAGTGTCTAAGCTGAAGTCCTGTCTCACGGTCTATGGTAAACCTGCTATTTAGCATTGATCGGTCTACCTGCTGTAGGTTTCCAGATGAGATAACGCGCTCCATATTACCAGGGAGTTTAGCCTGTCCGATCCATAATTCGAAATTTTCATAAAAATTCCACATTACCACCGCATCTAAAATATACCTAGGGGCATTACTTGTGTATTCAGAAGCTCCAGACATGTCGCGGTTAGACAATCCTAATTCTATCTTATACTTTAATTTTGGAGAATAGGCAAATCCGTCAAACTTTAATCTCGCTCTACGGACTAGGGCTGTACTGTGTGGGTCCACCCACTTGTCATTACTATTTTGATCCCATGTGGTGGTGGTTAAAAATTGCATTCGCGTTGCAATTTTCATCGTCCATGTGCTATCCTTTCCAATAAGATTGAATAATCCTTTTCCAAATTCTGGTGCAGGAGTCTGCGAAAATGATAGTGTACAGGAAAAAAGGAATAGCAATAGCGCTATTTGTTTCATAGATACAGTATTAGTTTTTGTCGGTTGCAAATTACCGTAATGAATGTTAACTTAATGTAAAGAAACAAACAAATTTACTTTAAATAAAAAAAGCTACCTTCAAGAAGGTAGCTGAGTTTCATGTAAATAGTCGACAAAAACTAATAAAAACTATGAAACAGTGGCTAAATTAATATATGATAGTAGATAGGATGTAAAATTGGGATTAAGTTATCGTTAAAATATTGCAAGGAGTGATGATTTTGAATTGAATTTTATAAATGCCATTGCGTGAATAATGTATCTTGCGAGCTTAAATAGTTATTATGGAATGGGAACGATTACTCTCCTTAAGGCGGTTTGGAGATGTTAAAGAAAGATTGCGAAAAGAACAAGATGAAACGCGTTTGGGTTTTGAAGTAGATTATGATCGGATTATTTTTTCCGCTGCTTTTAGAAGCCTTCAGGACAAAACGCAGGTGATTCCCTTATCTAAGACAGATTTTGTCCATACGCGCTTAACCCATAGTTTGGAGGTGTCTGTGGTAGGAAGAAGTTTGGGGCGAATAGCAGGAAAGCAGATATTAGAGAAGCACCCCTACTTAAGTGATATATACGGGTATAAGTTTAATGATTTTGGAGCTATTGTGGCAGCAGCAGCATTGGCGCATGATATAGGTAATCCTCCGTTTGGACATAGTGGTGAAAAAGCAATTGGGGAATATTTTAAAAATGGGAACGGACAGCGCTTTAAAAGCCAGTTGACGAATAAAGAATACCAGGATATTATTGATTTTGAAGGGAATGCCAATGGATATAAGTTACTGACCGAATCTAGGAAAGGGGTAGCGGGTGGCTTGCGACTTAGTTATGCTACTTTGGGTGCGTTTATGAAATACCCGAAAGAATCTTTGCCTAAGCGACCTACTAAACATATAGCAGATAAAAAATTTGGTGTTTTTCAATCCGATGTGGATTCGTTTAAGGAAGTTGCAGAGGAATTAGGATTAGTCCCAACAGCTAGTGGGGCAGATATTGGCTATAGTAGACATCCCTTAACATTTTTAGTAGAAGCCGCAGATGATATTTGTTATACTATAATTGACTTTGAAGATGGTATAAATTTGGGGCTTATTTCCGAGGATTTTGCCTTAGAATACTTAATAAAATTGGTGAAGGACAGCATCAATATTAAAAAATATAACGAGTTGGTGTATATGGAAGACCGAATGAGTTATTTACGGGCCCTAGCCATTAACACCCTTATATCTGATGCTATAGAAACTTTTATAGCGAATGAAGAAGCTATTTTAAAAGGAGAGTTTAATGTTTCCTTGATGGAAAGAAGTAAGTTTAAAGCTCAGATCCAAGATATTTTATCGATTAGTGCGAAGAAAGTATATCAATCACAAGAAGTTATAGAAAAGGAAATTGCTGGATATAAAGTTATTTCTGATATTTTGGAAGTATATACCACGGCCTTAATCAGACAAAAAGAGAATAAAGGGTCTAATTATGATGAATTAATTATTTCTACCCTGCCTGAATTCTATAGGGATACTAATGGGTCTATTTACTCTATATTATTAAACGCTTGTTGCTATGTAGCAAGTTTATCGGATAGTGGCGCTGTGCATATTCACAACAAAATAATGGGTAAATCCCTATAAATGCCTACGCTTATTAGAAATTGTAGTTAATACCTACCCCAAAGAGCTGTTTAAACTGAATTTTTGGGGTACCATCACTTATAATAGATCCATCATCAGCTTTAATTGGGTCAAACTTAATATCATCATCATAGAGTATATGTGTCCCAAAGTTGGTGCTAATATACTTGTTAACTTTTAGTGAAAAACTAAGTTCCCAATCCACATCAATATTTCCAAAGCTTTCTAGATAATCAGAATACAGGCTTAAGCGATGTCTTACCCCAACGTTTTCAAAAATTTCACCCTGCCATGTATTATTGATCAATATCCCAAATTCCATAGCGGTATTCTCGCCGTCCTTTATTTTATTCTTATCTGCATCATATTTAGCTTTTTCTACCCCAAATGCTCCTTTATCTGCAAGATCTTGATCTAAAACAAAGGTTACCTTTTGTGTAAAGGGGGACAAATAGAGATTAAATTTTTTCCCTTCCGGAATGTAAGAGGTACCTGCACCAATAAAGCCATATCCGGGGGCCATAAACCTAGAAACCGGATCTTTTCTATTTGGATATTTGTATCCGTTGGAGAATTGAGTATTGAAATTTGCTCTAACACTATAGTACCAATTGCTGATGGTATCTCGTCTATAAGCAAATGTAGAGCTGATACGAATTGCATCATCTGCCTTTCGTAATTTTTGATTTTCTTGGGAATTTAGCCCGTAACGGAGTTCCAATAAATTTTCCCATTGCACGTATCTAAATTTATAATTACGAAGAAACTTTATATTGGCTAGTGCTGATATAGAATTGTTACCCCCTGCATTCCAATTGACAAAAGCGACTTCGTTTAATTTTATACTTAGGTTATTCTCTTTATTCCAAAAAGAAGGAATTCTAAAGGGACGATACTCTTCATCTAGGGCCTTCGTTTTGTTGAAGTTGATGGTTGGTCCTGATAAATTAGCGCCTCTAGAAAAATTTTTAATTTTATTCTGTAGCGTCCGGATAACTATGGTGTCTACACGCGTTGTGTCTAAACGCATAGAGTCTACTGTGATGGCTGCTACTCTAAGTGTATCAGATTCTGTTTTATGAGTGGGTATAGTCTGTGCGTTTATTGGGAAAATGCATAGAAATAAAAGGGCAATGAAGAAAATTTTACTGCTCATATTAATCTTTATTCAATATATTATTTATCTGCTTTCTAAGCTCCGTTTTGTCTATTTTGGCGATATGTTGTAACTCCTCCACTGTTCCATGCTCAATAAATGCATCTGGGACGCCAATAATTTTTATTGGAATCTTAGCATTTATTTCATTTGCGAATTCCACTATTGCGCTCCCAAAACCACCCGTGCTACATCCATCTTCAATAGTGATGATATTGGAATATTTGTTAAATATACTTTGTAACATCTTTCTATCCAATGGTTTTACAAATCGCATATTGTAATGACCAATTTGATGCTTGTTATTTAACTCCTGTAATAACTCCGATACCATATTGCCAATATGACCAATCGAAAGTACAGCAATTTCCGTACCTTTTTGTAATTCTTGGGCTTCTCCTAGCGATATTTTGGTGAATTTTTGTTTCCAATCTAAGGTAACGCCTCTTCCTCTGGGGTATCTAATTGCAATCGGATAGTCTAAACCTAATTGAGCGGTGTACATGATATCTCTCAATTCGATTTCATTCATTGGCGCAAAAATAATAAGATTAGGGATACACCTTAACTGGGCAATATCAAATAGTCCGTGATGGGTAGCGCCATCCTGGCCTACTAATCCTGCGCGATCTAAGCATAATATAACCGGAAGATTCTGTAAGGCTACATCGTGAATTACCTGATCATAGGCGCGTTGTAGAAAGGTAGAATAAATATTACAGAAGGCCACCATGCCTTCTGCTGCCATCCCTGCTGCTAAGGTTACCGCATGTTGCTCGGCAATTCCCACATCAAATGCTCTTTCAGGAAGGCGGTTCATCATGTATTTTAAGGAACTGCCCGTAGGCATCGCCGGAGTAATCCCTACTATTCGGGGATTAAGTAATGCCAATTCCAAAATAGTATGTCCAAATACATCCTGATATTTTGGTGGCTCAATTTTATTCGGTTTGGGCAATAGATCTCCTGTTATACTATTAAATTTTCCTGGAGCATGGTAAACCACCTGATTTTCTTCGGCCTTTTTTAAGCCCTTGCCCTTTGTGGTAATTAGATGTAAAAGTTTAGGGCCGGTAATAGACTTAAGCCTGTTTAGTTCTTTTATAAGTAAGGGGAGATCATGTCCGTCTATAGGTCCTGTATAATTAAAATTTAGGCATTCAAAAATATTTTCATCCTTTGCTGTTCCCTTCTTTACATTGGTTAAATATTTCTTTAAGGCACCTACACTAGGGTCTATTCCAATGGCATTGTCATTTAAAACAACTAGGATATTAGGATTGGTATCCCCTGCGTGATTTAGTCCCTCAAATGCCATTCCGCTCGCTATGGAGGCATCTCCAATAACTGCAATATGTTGTTTGTCTGTTTCGCCTTTTAGATGAGAGGCCATGGCCATTCCCAGTATAGCAGAGATGGAAGTAGAGCTATGTCCGGTTCCAAAAGCATCGTATTTGCTTTCTTTACGATTGGGGAACCCGCTAATGCCATCTAGTTGTCTGTTGGTATGGAAAACATCCTTACGTCCGGTTAGAATCTTATGCCCATAAGCTTGGTGGCCTACGTCCCAAATAAGATTGTCATAAGGAGTGTTAAATACATAGTGTAGGGCGATAGTTAATTCTACAACACCTAAACTTGCGCCCAAATGTCCTTCTTTGGTAGCTACAATATCAATTATGAAATTACGTAATTCTTTAGTCAATTGGGCTAGTTCTGCCTGAGTTAACTGGCGAATATCTGAAGGAGAGTCAATATGTTGTAGAATACCTTGCGACATGTATTATGGAAAAACTACAAAGCTAAGGTATTTAGTGGTTTAATGGAGCATTACATTAGTTTTGATTGCAATTTTTTGCGGTTGTTGTTGAAACTGAATTAGGATTTTTATCTTGATTTAGGTTCCCATTAAAACTAAGTATTAACGTTCAGGTCAGAGAAATATGAATAAATCATTTTAGGCTTAAGTAAGGTGTGGTTTTTTCACGAGAATTTAACTTGAATGATGGGATGGTTCATTTGAAAAATTTGGTTTGGACTGTACTTTAAACTTAATTATTGATTACTATTGTATCATAAAATCAGGACTATGATTGAGCCATTTGATGATGCTTATTTTATGAAGAAAGCCTTGCAAGAGGCGGAGATTGCCTATGAGGTGGGAGAAATTCCTGTTGGAGCAATAGTGGTTGTGGAGAATAGGATAATTGCTAGAGGGCATAACCTAACAGAACAGTTGGTAGATGTTACGGCCCATGCGGAGATGCAAGCAATTACCTCGGCCTCTAACTTCCTAGGTGGAAAATACTTGCATAACTGCACCCTATATGTAACCTTAGAGCCTTGTCAGATGTGTGCGGGAGCTTTATATTGGAGTCAGATTTCTAAAATTGTATATGGCGCTAGGGATAAGGAAAGGGGCTTTATTAGTATGAATACTAAATTACATCCTAAGACAGAAGTAGTTGGAGGCGTTTTAGCAGAAGAAGCTTCGGAAATATTAAAAAGGTTCTTCATCCAAAGAAGAAACCTTAATTAGCATTGCAAATCAGGAAGTTGAAGTAAAGGGATTAGTTATTCTTTTTCCTCGGTTTTCTTTTCCCTTCCTTGCATCCTTCTGATGTTTTCCTCGTTTAGCATATAATCTTTCATATTTTTCCCTTTACTGACTGTAATAAGGAATAGAGGCATGGCAATTAAAAAAATACCTACAGTGCCAAAACCAATACATTTATTGGCAAAGAATACATCAGTCTCTTGAATGGTGAAGCCGTAAATTATAGATGCAATAGATGCTATTAAGATGATAGAAATTAAATACTTCATGATTTGGGTAACTATCTTGTAAAATTAATTAATTTTCTACGATAAGCGGTTAAGAGCTTCGATTTTGAAACAAAACCAAGATATTTTCCGTCTTTTATCACCGGTAGGTTCCAAGCCTCGCTATTCTGAAATTTTTGCATCACCGTTTTCATGTCATCCTTTTCATAAATGATATGTTCTGGCGGATTGTGCATAAAATTTTGAACCTTCATTGTTTCGTATAGGGAGGTGTCAAACATAAATTCTCGTATATCGTCCAAAAGCACAATTCCCACTAAAATGCGGTTGTCGTCAATTACTGGGAAGAGATTTCTGGCAGATTTAGAAACCCCTTCATGTAGCATGGTGCCTAGGGTCATTTCGGGGTGAATCGGTTTAAAATTCTTCTCAATCACACTTTCCAAGGTCATTAGGGTAAGGACATTCTGATCCCTATCATGAGTAAGCAAGTCACCTCTTTCTGCTAATTCCTTAGTGTATATGGTGTGTTCCATAGACTGTTTTGTGATAAGGAAAGAAATGGCAACGGTAATCATAAGAGGTATAAAAAGCTCATAACCCCCGGTGATTTCCGCAATTAGGAATATAGCGGTTAAGGGCGCGTGGATTACCCCCGCTATTAGTCCGGCCATACCCACCAAAGTAAAATTAGCTTCAGAAACCTGTAAGCCTAAACCCAAATTGTTTAAGACTTTAGCAACCACATTTCCCAAAGCACTACCCATTACCATAGTAGGAATGATAACCCCACCAACACCGCCTGCAGCAAAAGTAATGGTCATGGCGAAAGTTTTAAATATGGTAAACCCTACTAAGAGAGCAATAACAACCCAAATATTGTCTATAAAATCATCAAAAGGAGTAGCTCCTAAAGCTTGAAGGTGGTCGCCTTCAAATAAATCTTTAGTAAAACTTAATCCCTCCCCGTATAAAGGCGGAATAAAGTATAACATCACCCCAATGGTAAGTCCGCCCACCAATACTTTAAGGAATGGGGTTTTAAATTGGTCGAAAAAGGAGTAGACCGCAAAATAAATTTTTGTAAAGTAGATAGATCCAATACTGGTGCCTAAACCAAGGAGGATGTAAGGAGCGGTATCGTTTATGGTAAATTTATCTACTACATTGAAGCTGAAAAGCGTTTCATCGCCTAGGAAAAAATAGGAGGTAAGCACCGAGGAGATCGATGCCATTAAAAGGGGTAGTAAAGACGCAAATGTTAGGTCTAAACTAAAAAGCTCTATGGCTAGTACCACGGCAGCTATAGGAGTTTTAAACATAGAAGCCACTGCTCCAGAGGTAGCACAGGCAATAAGTAGGGTGCGAGTCTTGCTATCTATATGTAATAAGCGCCCTAGATTGGAGCTTATGGCCGACCCCGAGGTGATGGCCGGACCTAATAATCCTACAGATCCCCCAAAACCTACCGTTAAAGGAGCCATAATTAAGGGGTGGTAAATAAGTTTGTAAGAAAGCATCCCATTCTGTCTTAGCAAGGCGTATAATAATGTGGGAATTGCCCGTTTTAGAAAGGAGGGTATAGGGGGGCGAAACCCATTCCTAAAAAGTAATTTCTTGGCTATAAAAACAAAAAGAAGGCCTATAAAAGGCAAGATGAAATAAAGCTGGTTATCAGAAAAATTAATCCCTTCTTCTAATAGAGACGCTACACTAAAAGTCAGGTTTTTTATAGTTACAGAAGCTAAACCGGCTAGCAACCCGACAATAACACCCAAAATAATTATAAAATTCTTTTCGGATATATTTCTATACCTCCACTTTAAGAATTTTCGGAATAAAGTATTTTTATGGGATACCATAATCGTTAACAACGCTTTTTTTGACTATTAGTAAAGAACGCTAACATCGCAATAACAACCTCTTGGGTAAGATAGTAAAAAGGTTGGTAGCAAAATACATGCATCCAACCTTTTTATATAATCCTATAGTAAAGATAGAGACCTAAGTATTTTATGGTCTCCTAGATTCATGATTTTAAATCTAACTTTAAATTCAATTCTTTTAACTGTTCAGAATCTATTGCTGCAGGAGCATCTATCATAACATCCCTACCACTGTTGTTTTTTGGGAAAGCTATAAAATCTCTAATGGTTTCTTGTCCTCCTAAAATAGCAACCAATCTATCTAATCCAAATGCCAAGCCACCGTGTGGAGGCGCTCCATACTGAAAAGCATCCATTAAGAAGCCAAACTGAGCTTTAGCTTCTTCAGGGGTAAAGCCAAGGTGCTTAAACATGGTAGATTGCATTTGTTTGTCGTGTATACGTATAGATCCTCCGCCAATCTCATTTCCATTAAGCACAAGGTCGTAGGCGTTGGCTTTTACCGCACCCGGATCGGTATCTAATAGTGCCATTTGCCCCGGTTTGGGAGAGGTAAAAGGGTGATGCATGGCATGGTAACGACCTGTTTCCTCATCCAATTCCAGTAAAGGGAAGTCTATTACCCATAGTGGAGCAAATTCTTCCTTGTTTCTAAGGCCCAATCGCTCTGCCATTTCCATTCTCAGTGCACTTAACTGTGTTCTAGTTGCGTTAGCATCACCAGAAAGCACACAAATAAGATCCCCTGGTTTTGCCTCTGTAATTTCAGCCCATTGGGCAAGGTCCTCTTGATTAAAGAATTTATCTACAGAGGATTTAAAGGAGCCGTCTTCGTTATATTTTACATAAACCATTCCTTTGGCACCAACCTGTGGACGACGAACCCAATTTACAAGGGCATCAATTTCTTTTCTGGTGTAAGAAGCTGCTCCCGGCACCGCAATACCAACTACTAATTCGGCATCGTTAAATATTCCGAAATCTTTGTGTTGAGCAACGGCGTTTAACTCGCCAAATTCCATTCCAAAACGGATGTCCGGTTTGTCGTTACCATATTTTCTCATGGCCTCGTCATAAGTCATCCTCGGGAATTCCTCTACGGTTACTCCTTTAATTTCTTGTAATAGGTGTCTGGTAAGGCCCTCAAAGATATTTAAGATATCTTCTTGTTCTACAAAGGCCATCTCGCAGTCTATTTGAGTAAATTCTGGCTGTCTATCTGCTCGGAGATCTTCGTCTCTAAAGCACTTAACTATTTGGAAATATTTATCCATACCACCCACCATTAATAACTGCTTAAAGGTTTGTGGCGATTGGGGTAGGGCGTAAAACTGACCTTGGTTCATTCTGCTAGGAACTACAAAATCTCTTGCGCCTTCAGGAGTAGATTTTATTAGATACGGGGTTTCCACTTCAATAAAATCTTGATCGGATAGGTATTTCCGTACTTCCATAGCAACCTTATGTCTAAAAATAAGGTTGTTCTTTACAGGATTTCTACGAATATCCAAATAACGGTATTTCATCCTAATATCTTCCCCACCATCAGTTTGATCTTCAATAGTAAATGGAGGAACAATAGATTTATTAAGGATTTTTATTTCGGAGACCAAGACCTCTACATTTCCGGTTGGAATGTTGGGGTTTTTGGAGCTGCGCTCTAATACAGTACCCTTTACTTGCACTACAAATTCGCGTCCAAGAGATTTGGCAATTTCCATAATCTCTTTGGAAGAGCGCTCTTCATCAAAGATTAATTGAGTAATTCCGTACCGATCCCTTAGGTCGGCCCAAATTACAAATCCCTTATCTCTTACAGTTTGTACCCAACCTGCTAGGGTAACCTCTGAATTCTGGTGGGTTTCCCTTAATTCACCGCAATTATGACTTCTATACATTTTATACTTGATCTATGAAAACGCAAATGTAAGAAGATATGAGATTAACGGCTAAAAATAATTAGGGTGAATTTTATAAAAGGGGAGTCAATTATAGTAGTTGGATAACATTTTTGACTAACATCTTAACATTTAGGATCGTAATGGCACCGCAGACCATAATATATAGACCTAATTGATGATTCCTTTTAGCCCCTTTTCTACAATTATAAGATGGGCAGTTATTTGGGTATTCTGTAGTTTAATTGGTGTTAAATTGTTGATATGCGCAATAAATATTCGAGGAATTATGATATTGGCAATTATTTATATCTAAAAATTAAAATAAAATTTTATTAGCTTAAAATCTTCATTAACTTGACGTTGAAATAATTAACACAAACCTTATGAAAATGAAACAATCTTTTTTGAAAAGTGTGTTTTTCATTACGTTTTCTGCTATTCCGTTTTTACTAGCGGCGCAAGGAGGCGTAACGGGAAACGTAACTGAAGCATCGGAGGGACTGCCCCTACCAGGCGTAAACGTAGTTGTAAAAGGAACAATGACAGGAACAACAACAGATTTTGATGGAAACTTTGATATCAACGTTGGCTCCTTTCCTGCAACTTTAGTCTTTTCTTCTCTTGGATATGCTAATACGGAAGTAAGGGTAACCGGAGTAACTAACCTTAATGTTAGTATGGAAGAATCGGCAACCGGACTAGAAGAGGTGGTAGTCACAGGGTTGGCTAGCTCCGTGAAGCGGGAAAATCTTGCAAATGCAGTTGCTACAGTTTCTGCGGATGAATTGGTGGGTACCACAAGTCAATCTACAGTTGATGGGGCGCTATATGGTAAAATTCCTGGAGTAAATATTACCTCTACCTCAGGTGCACCGGGAGGTGGATTTGCTTTAAGATTGCGTGGAATATCATCGATTAACGGGAACAACCAGCCACTGATTATTGTAGATGGAGTATATTATAATAATGTTGAAATACCAAGTGGACTTCGTTTTGCTTCGGGTGCAAACCGTGGAAATGAAGAGAATTCTGGAAACCGTTTAGCGGATCTAGATCCGAATGATATTCAAAACATAGAAGTGTTAAAAGGGTCTTCTGCGGCTGCAATTTACGGACAAAGAGGTAATGCCGGGGTGGTAATAATTACTACCAAACGCGGTAAAACAGGTAAAACTAAAATTAGTTTTAGTCAGGATGTAGGAATGAACAAAATTGCAAATCGTTTAGGAATACGACCATGGACTGCAGATAAGGTGGAAACTGTTTTCAATGCTGCCGAAAGAGCCAAATTTGAGGCAACAATAGCAGAAAATGGTGAGCTTTATGATTTTGAAGATATTATTTATGGTGATACAGGATTTATAACAGAAACTCGATTAAGTGCTACTGGAGGTAATGATAAAACAAAATTTTATTTGGGAGGTTCTTACAGAGATGAAGGAGGAATCATAAAAAATACTGGTTTTGACCGATTCTCATTACGTACCAATATTGATCATCGTATTTCTGATGTTTTTGACTTTACTTCTACCACTAGTTATAGTAGGAGTAATGCCAGTAGAAGTTTTACTGGAAATGAAAACGATGGGGGATTGAGCTATGGATATACCTTAGCATTTACTCGGCCATGGGTAAATCTATTTCCTGATGCCAATGGCAATTACCCAGTAAATCCCAATTATTCTGGAAATCCAATCTTTGTAAGGGATAAAGCTTTAAATGATGACTCTAACGACCGACTTGTTCAGGGAATCACTTTAAATACTAATATATTAAATACGGATAAGGATAGAATTAAAATTGTAACTAGTGGTGGTTTAGACTATTTGGCAAATCAAACTTATGTATATGTTCCCGAGACGCATCAAGCCCAAGTGCAACCAGGGCCTGGAGGTTTTATATCAGTTGGGAAGAACAACTTTACTCAATTAAATACTCAGTTGATAGGAGTTTGGAACCGCGAGGCTATGGAGGGTGATTTAGACCTTACCACACAAGTTGGTACTGCCTACCTTTATCAAAAATCTAATCTGGTGAATAGTAGAGGTTCTCTTTTGGCAGCCGGCCAGACTAGTGTGGATCAATCCGTGAATCAAGTTATCGATCAATTCCGTTCAGAAGAAAAAGATTTTGGGTATTTTGGACAGGTAGAGGGAAATTATAAAGATCAGATCATTGCTACTGTTGGCTATAGAGTAGATAAATCTACTAGAAATGGTGATCCCAATAAGTTTTATGGTTTTCCCAAGGCTTCCTTAGCGCTTAACATGGCTAATTTTGATTTCTGGACTATGGAATCTGTATCGCAACTGAAATTAAGGGCCGCATATGGGGAGACTGGAAGTCCAGCTAATTATGGATCTACTTTTACAAGTTTAGGGGCTAATAATATAGGTGGTAATATTGGCCAAAGTGTAGTGGGAAGTAAAGGAGATGCTTTAGTAAAGCCAGAAACGGCTAGTGAGCTGGAATTTGGTTTTGATGTAGGAATTTTTAATAATAAACTTTCTTTGGAAGCTACTTATTATGACAAGAAAGTGAAAGATCTTATCTTAACAAGGGCGCTACCCTCTTCTTCTGGTTTTACACAGGAAACTACTAATCTTGGAGACCTTAAAAATTCTGGGGTAGAATTGGCTTTAAAAGCTTTTGTGTTTGATAATGAAAATTTTAAATGGAATTCTGCGGTGCAATGGTATAGAAACCGATCTGAAGTAACCCGCTTAGAGGTGCCAGCATTTCCACAGCCAGGTGCAGGATTTGGTTTAGGACTTGGAACTTTCTTTATCCAAGAAGGACAATCGGCCACTCAATTGGTAGGTAACCTAAACTTAGATGGTACTGGAACAAAACCTACGAAGGTAGGCGATGTGGAACCCGACTTTCAAATGGCTTGGAGCAATAACTTTACATTTTTTAGACAATTAGATTTTTCTTTCCTTTTTCAATGGAAAAATGGAGGGGAAAACCTAAACTTATCTACATACCTTAGTGATTTAGGACAAGTTACTCCTGACTTAGATACTCCAGAAGGCCAAGCTCGACTTGCGTCTACTGCTAATGCCGTTCGTTTTGTGGAACCTGCGGGTTACCTAAGATTACGCGAGGCTGCAATTCACTATTCCTTGTCACAGAACACGGTAGAGAACCTATTTGGAAGTACCGTAGAGGGTGTTAAATTTGGATTGTCAGGAAAAAATCTTTTCACTATTACCGATTACAGTAGCTACGATCCAGAGGTGTCCGTTAATGGTGGTTCTGGACTATCTACAGGTATTGAGGTAGGTCCTTTTCCAAGTGCACGGCAATTTTTCTTTAGCCTAAATGTTAATTTTTAAATAATAAAACATGAAAAATAATATAAAAACTTTAGTGATCATGGCTTTCATGATTCCATTAGTCTCATTTATGGCTTCTTGTACTTTTGATGAAGTGATAGATCCAAACGGGCCTAGTGTAGATGGTGTTTTAAAAAATGCCTCCAAAGGTCAATTGAACGAACTTGTGGTGGGCATTGAATCTACTTCACGTAATGGAATGGGTACAGAGGCGCTGGCCAATGGCACAATGGCAAGAGAACTTTATCTGTTTAATGCGGAACCTAGGTATACCGGAGATATGCTGGGTAAGGACGGTCTTACCTTAGATAATAACTCTTTCTATAGCACGGGATCATGGAACGGGAATTATAGATGTATCAAGAACGTAAGCTTATTATTAGAAGCTGTCACTAATACTGATGCAGTTACCGAAGCGGAAATGAATGGTTATCTCGGATTTGCCAAGACCATGATGGCTGAAGAATTAATACAAATACTTAAATCGTATGGAAAAGCGCGTTTAGATGTATCCGATCCAGATAATTTGGGACCTATAGTAGAGTTTGATGAAGGAATGGCTAGAGTCCGCTCTCTATTAGATGAAGGTCAACAGCACCTCTCTAACGCTGGAAATAGTTTTGTTTTTAATTTGAGTACCGGTTTTGATGGCTTTGACACTCCTGCTACTTTCTCTGAGTTTAATAGAGCATTAGCAGGTGTAGCAGCTGTATATGCTGGTGAGGGTGAGGCTGCATTGACTGCGTTATCTAATTCTTATTTCGATTTAACTGGAGATTTAGAAATTGGGCCTAAGCATATTTTTGGTTTGGGCGGTGGAGATCAAAGCAACCCTGTATTTAGAGTTCCTTCTACCGTTGATAAACCTAATAATGGAGACCAGATAATAGTTCATAATACTTGGTTAGCGGATGCGGAGAATGGAGACACAAGGGTAGCCGAGAAAACAGCTTTAAGGCCAAACCCAACCACCCAAGATGATCTTAGTGGTACTCATGAAGCATTATTATATGAATCAGATACTAGCCCTATAGATTTCCTTAGGAACGAAGAATTAATATTGGTGTATGCCGAAGCAAATATTCTTGCCAATAATCTTCAGGATGCAGAGGATGCACTAAACGTTATTCGCAACTCAGCAAGTCTTCCAGATTATACAGGTGCGCAAACAGTAGAGGCATTAACTACGGAACTTTTAAAACAACGTAGGTATTCCCTATGGGCAGAGAACCATAGAATGTTCGATTTAAGACGTTATGGTTTATCAAATACTTTGCCTATTGATAGGGCCGGAGACCAGGTGTTTAATATTATGCCAATACCTTTGCCTGAAAATAATTAAAGTTTGCTTAATTTTATATAAATGAGGGGTTAACAGGCCCTAATTAAAGCCCGATGCATTTTTGTCGGGCTTTTTTATTGTCTTTCAGTAGTATATGCGCTAAGGATATAATTTATTTCTTTAAATTAGTCTGTATATAGTATGAGGTGTTTCACTTGTACTGCCATAATATTTTAGCTCAAGAGATTTTAATTATACCCTATTCCACTAGAAGAGAGGAAAAAGGTGAAATCATAAATAAACCTATAACTAATGAAACATTACCGTATTCCTTTCGTGCTTTTCCTCTTATTTTCTTTGCAAATTTTTTATGGACAAGAGGCATCCGATATTTTCAAAAGACTAGATGAAATCGCTATTATTGAACAAAAGGTAATGATGCCAATGCGGGACGGTATTCGTCTAGCAACTGATATTTATAGACCTAAAACTGATGAAAAAGTGCCCATTATTTTTTCACGTACCCCGTATAATTTCAATTCTTGGGTAGATGGTGAACGCCGAACCCGAACAGCGGAGCAGGCATATGAAGCGGTTAAACGTGGTTATGCCTATGTGGTTCAAAATGAGCGTGGAAGGTATTTTTCCGAAGGAGAATGGGATATTTTAGGACTGCCGCTAACAGACGGGTATGATGCTTTTTCTTGGATGGCAGACCAATCTTGGTCTAACGGAAAAATAGGGACATATGGTTGTTCTTCAACTGCAGAATGGCAAATGGCGGTGTCTGCGTTAGATCATCCGTCCCATGCGGCCATGGTGCCACAGGGATTTGGAGCAGGAATTGGCACGGTTGGAGACATACAAGAACAAGGAAACTGGTATCGTGGGGGAGTAGAACAGCTTTTATTTTTTTCTTGGTTGTACGGTGTAGAGCATGATAAGTTTAAACCTAGAATACCCGAAGGAGCTACGCAAGAAGACTTAATCCGAATATCAAGATTTTATGATCTAGCACCTAATAATCCACCAGTGGATATGGTAGAGGCGTTAACGCATTTACCTCTTCAAGATATTGTAAAAAACATGAATGGGAAGCGTGAAATTTTTGATAAAATGGTAGTTCGCAAACCAAACGATCCAGCATGGTATGAAGGGGGGCTTTATCATGATACCATGGAAATAGGAGCACCAAGTTTTTGGTTTGCCTCTTGGTATGATGTTTCTATTACCCCAAATTTGACGCTTTTTAACCATGTACGTAATAATTCAAAAGACGCTGAGATCCGTGAAAATCAATATTTAGTAATAGCACCTACACTACATTGTGCTTTTACTCGTGCAACTGAAAACACTATAGTAGGGGAGCGCAGCGTTGGAGATGCCCGTTTAAATTATGAGGAACAGATCTATGGGTGGTGGGACCTTTGGCTAAAAGGAGAGGAAAACGATTTTAAAGAGAAAACACCTAGAGTACAGTATTACACTATGGGTAGTAATGAATGGAAGTCGGCAGAGGAATGGCCGCCCGCAGATTCTAAATTGGTTACATATTATCTAGATAGTGACGGAGATGCCAACACCCTTCACGGCAGTGGTAAGCTAACAAGAAGAAGGGCTTCCAAGGACAACCCAGACACTTTTATTTATGATCCTATGAACCCTGTTAACTCCTTAGGCGGCAATGTTTGCTGCACAGGGAATGCTGTTAAAGGAGGTGCATTTGATCAGCAAAAGATGGAAGAGCAGTCCAATATACTTGTTTATACCACAGATGTGCTAAAAGAGGGGGTGGAAGTGACCGGATTTATTGAATCTACCCTTTACGTTTCTTCGGATGCTAAGGATACGGATTTTACTATTAAACTGATAGATGTATACCCCGACGGCACGGCGTACAATCTTGACGAAACCATCCAGCGTGTAAGATACAGGGAAGGATATGATAAAGAAGTATTCATGGAGGAAGGAGAAGTTTATAAGGTAGATTTAACACCAATGTCCACAAGTAATTATTTTAAAAAAGGTCATCGTATTAGAATAGAGGTTTCAAGTAGTAATTTTCCGCGTTTTGCACGCAATCTAAATACCGGTGGAAATAATTATGATGAGTCCAAAGGTGTCATAGCTACTAATAAAGTGCATCACTCTAGAAAATATCCTTCACAAATACGGTTGCCTATTCGGTAATATTTTCTACTAAAAGTTTTATTTATAGTCATGGTTTGGAAAGATGTGAGCTATTTAGCCTATATGAATTATAGCTAGGGGCTGAGTTATACTTTTATTCCTTACTTCGTTGTTATGTATACTTAAAAATGTTTTATTAGGTTAGTAATTTAAGAGGTACTGTGCTATTTTTAATGATTTTAAAATTAATAGCGATTGGTCAGGAGTTTTTATCGACGATAATTTACTATTTCTAAAAGGTTCATTGCTCAAGCGGTACAAATATTCAAATTACAATGTCATCACAATTCATGGGTTTAGCTCGATTTTTTTTATTGTTCCTTGTTATAATTTCCTGTAAACCTTCATTTAATGAGCCTGTCATTTCTCTTGAAGATTATATCATAGAAGATGGTTTTTCCTTGGAGGTTGTTGCTTCAGAGCCACTGCTAGTGGCACCTGTAGCCATGGATTTTGATGATGAAGGTCGAATTTGGGTTGCAGAGATGCCTGGTTTTATGCAAAATCTAGATGGTACAGGAGAAGAGATGCCTTCAGGGTCTATTAAAATATTAGAGGATTTGGATAAAGACGGGATTATGGATCATGCTAAGCCCTTTTTAGATAGTCTAGTTATGCCTCGGGCATTGGCATTGGTTTATGGGGGATTATTGTATGTAGAGTCGCCCAACTTATGGTTCGTGGAAATTGAGGATGATAAACCTACTAACAGGGTATTGGTAGATTCATTGTATGCAACCGTAGGGAACCCAGAGCATCAACCCAATGGGTTAATGATGAACGTGGATAATTGGATATATAATGCTAAATCTAACTTCAGATATCAACGAAAAAACGGAGTATGGATAAAAGAACCTACTACCCAAAGGGGGCAGTGGGGGATTACTCATGATAATTTTGGCCGACTCTATTACAATAATAATTCTACCCAATTAATGGGAGATCATATTCTGCCAAATAGGTTGGTGCGTAATAAGTATATGGTGCCAAGACATGGTATAAATCAAGTGCTTACTAAAGATCAACGTGTATATCCAATACATGCGGCCTCGGTAAATAGGGGGTATCAAGAAGGAGTGCTAAACCAAGATAGTTTGTTGGTGCATGTAACAGCGGCTTGTGGTCCTTTAGTGTATAGAGGGGGGATGTTTCCCGATGGTTATGACCAAAACGTGTTTGTGTGTGTCCCAGAAATAAATGCAATCAAAAGAAATATTATTACGTTTAAAGATGGTATGGTAGAGGCTAAGCAGGCATGGGAGGGAAAGGAGTTTCTAGCTTCAGTTGATGAAGGGTTTCGTCCCGTAAACCTCTCTAATGGCCCCGATGGAAATATGTATGTGGTAGATATGCATAGGGGAGTAATACAACACTATGCTTTTTTAACCCCCTACCTAAAAAAAATATCAGCAGAAAAACAGTTAGATACCATTTTGGATTACGGTAGGATTCTTAGAATTAAAAATGCTAATTCCCAAAGCAAGAAAAATATTGACCTCAGTAAATTATCTGAAGGAGATTTAGTAGATTTATTGAGCAGTAGTAATGGATGGATCCGAGACCGTGCTCAACAATCATTGATCCATAGGGGCAACCTAGTTATTGTTCCTGAACTTATGAAACTGATAGGAAATAGCGAGAATCCTCTTAGTCAGATACACGCACTATACACCTTGGAAGGATTGGATGTGCTTAATTTTGATATGTTACACGAAGTGGTATTAAGTTCTAGTGCTGAGGTAGCGGCACATGGTTTGGTATTGATGGAGAATTTTGTAGCGGAGAGAAATCTACCTGTGGCTTATGATCTATTTAAAGAACTTTTAAAAAGGGATGAGGTTGCTTTAGACACGTACCTGGCTTCCACAGTTGGTATTTGGGCTAAGGAAAACGAAGAGCTGTTTTTTCCAATTATTGATGAATTGATAAAAAAATACAAGGAAAATAAAATAGTTCATGAAGCGATAATAAGTGGTGCCGAAGCTGTGATAGATCCATTAGAGGTTTATTTTGGGGAGAAAGGTGTTAATGAGGAGTCGGATATGAGTTCAATGATAGCTGTGACAAGGGAGCGGAAAATAAACGACAAGCCTAATTTTATTTATTCTAAAAAATTACCGCAAACGGATTCTAGAACCAAGGGAGCAACATTGTTTAGGCAAATTTGTGCCTCTTGCCATTCTCCTAGTGGGGAAGGTATTGCCGGATTAGCACCCCCTTTATTAGGTTCCGACTATATTTCCACGCATTTGGAGCAATTGGGATTAATTATTCTCCATGGTCTAAAAGGACCATTATTAATAAATGGGGAAACCTATGATGAGGGTCATCAAATGCCTGGCCTAATTAATAATCAGGATATTTCTGATCAGGATATTGCAGATATTATTTCGTACGTAACCAATGCTTTTTCTAATAGGCCTAGATCCTTGAAAACTTCTAACATAAAATCGCTTCGCGATCAAAAGTCCAAAAGTGGTATGGAGTATACTGAGGCAGAGTTAATAGAATTGATTGAAGCACTACGTTAGCAAAATGGTCATGGATTCGCTGCTGTACTGCAATATAGCAATAAGAGATATAGTAATTATAAGATAGTCTAAAACACATTAAACGCCTTTATGTTATGAAGAATTTTTTGGATGATGATTTTTTGTTGCAGAGTGATTTTGCTAAAAGCTTATATCACAATTATGCCAAAGACTTACCTATCATAGATTATCACAACCATTTGTCGCCTAAGGAAATAGCAGAGAATCATCAGTTTAAGACTATAAGTGAGGCGTGGTTGGCTGGTGACCATTATAAGTGGAGGGCTATGCGTACCATGGGTGTAGATGAAAAATATATTACTGGAAGTGCTTCAGATAAGGAGAAATTTATGCATTGGGCCAAAACCGTTCCCTATACCGTTAGAAATCCGTTGTATCATTGGACGCATTTAGAGTTGAAGCGGTATTTTGGTGTTCAGGAGTTGTTGGGGCCTAATACAGCAGAAGCTATTTATGAAAATACTAATGAGCAATTAGAAAATAAATCCCATTTCACACAAGGCTTGTTGCAACAGCAAAATGTGGAATCACTTTGCACTACGGATGAACCTATATCCACCTTAGAATACCATAAAAGCATTCAAGAGCTAGGAATTTCGCCAAAGGTCTATCCAACCTTTAGGCCAGATAAGGCTTTTGCAATAGAAGGAGGAAAAGCTTTTTTGCAGTATTTGGAGCAGTTGACTGAAGCTTCTGGGATAGCGATTAATAGCTATGATGATTTGCTATACGTTTTGGATAATAGGATTCAATATTTTCATGACCATGGCTGCAGATTGGCAGACCACGGTTTGGAACAATTGTATTTCTTTAAAGAAGGGACTTATAATATAAATGATATCTTTCTAAAGGTTAAGAATGCACAAACTATTACTCAAGAGGAAGTTTACTATTTTAAATTTCAGGTATTGTTATTCTTAGGAAGAGCATATCATAAAAAGGGATGGGTGCAACAGTTTCATCTCGGGGCCATTCGTGATAATAATAAAAGACTCTTAACAAAATTAGGGCCCGATACTGGGTTTGATTCTATTGGGGATTTTTCCCAAGCGAGGGCTTTAAGTGGATTTTTAAATGCTTTGGATAGTACTGATCAATTGTCAAAAACTATTATTTATAACCTTAACCCTGCTGATAACCCGGTTATTGCAACCATGATAGGAAATTTTAACGATGGATCCGTAAAGGGAAAGGTGCAATTTGGATCTGGATGGTGGTTTTTGGATCAAAAAGATGGAATGGAAGACCAAATGAATACCTTATCTAATATGGGGCTTTTAAGCTGTTTTGTGGGGATGTTAACTGATTCGCGTAGCTTCTTATCTTTCACTAGACACGAATATTTTAGAAGGATATTGTGTAATCTTATTGCAAAGGATGTGGTAAACGGCGAATTGCCTGCAGATGAAAAGTGGTTGGGTAAAATTGTTTCGGATATCTCTTATTATAATGCAAAGTCTTATTTCGATTTTAATAAATAAACCTAACAACGAGTATCATTAATAGACGCCTGTTTTGTAGAATAGAATTAAAAATGCGCATCAATTTAAGATGCGCATTTTTTTAATTTGGTGTGAAATATTATATCAAGGTTTGCCTATTGGGCTGTCATCGGCTTTTAGGTCTCCAACCACATATTGCAGGCCATCCAAAAAGAAGTGGAGTAGTTCTGGATTGTCCATGCTTTGCGCGTTATGAGAGGGGGAGCTATAAAATACTCTTCCCTTTCCATGTCGTTTTATCCAAGAAACATAAACTGTATTATGTTTTACCTCATGTCTTACATCTTCCAATTTATCAGCTTCTATATATAAAAGCGGTCGAAAATTATAGTTAAAATAGGCATTCTTGAAAAAATAAGGTTCGTCTTCGTGGATAAATCCTTTTCCCTTAAATGCCTGTACTAATACGTGGTTGGGGTCTACTTCTTTCAAGTGCATCTCTTGTTGTTTTGGGTGATAGTCAAAACTTCCTCCTGTCATTGCACTAAACTCTTCAGAATTATTTTGAACGGTGATTGCTCCATGTAATATCATAAGACCACCTCCTTTTGCTACAAAATTTATTAAGTTTTTCTCATAATCAGCTGCCAATTTAGTTATCACTGGTTCGGAAAGACTGCTGTTCTTTTTTAAAAGATCCCAAAACAAATCGCGCTTAGGGCCAGCAGGATTAGAATTGTTTAGGACAACGGCATCATATTTTTTGAGATTTTTTTTGTCAAAGCTAGCTATGTCATATGCAATGGTAACCTCAAATGCTCCTGTTTTTTTTGCTAGTATTTTTAGCATTTCGTTGTTGTGTGGGGTGGTCCAATGGTAAAAACCGGTGTGTTGTGAAAAGACAAGTACCTTTTTTTTGTTTGCTTTTACTCGTGGAGTAGAAGGGGCTGTAGCCTCAATTTTAGCAAGCCACTCATCGTTTACTGGAAATGATTCCAGGCTTTGTGCCCAAAGTGAGCTGATAAAAAGAAGGGTTAAACTGGTTAGAATTGATTTTTTCATAATTGTGCTTTATTGTTTTTGGGTGGATTCTCGTATTATTAATTGGTGTCTTAGCGTGATAGTATTGGCAGATTTAAAATTGATATTACCATTTAAATGACTAATTACACTTTGTCCAGCCAAGATTCCCATTTCATATCCAGAATAGTCTATAGTGCTTAGGCTAGGGGTGACTAATTCTGAAACTGGGTCGTTATTAAACCCAATGATTTTTATATCTTCTGGAATTTTATGGCCTTCCCTTATTAGGTTTTTTATCAGGTGAGCTGCAAACGTATCATTAGCAACAAATATCCCATCAATTTGTTTTGTTGATCTTTTTATGTGGTTAATTGCCTCTCCAATAGAAGTAGGGTTAAGGTCAGATTCCAAAATATTGCTTTCATCAAACTCCAAATTGTAATTGGCCAGCGCATTTTTAAAACCTTTAAAACGATCTGAATATACATTTCTTCTTTGGCTACCCCCCACATAAAGTAAGTTCTTGCAGCCTTGATCAATTAAATGTTCCGTTGCTTCATATCCGGCTAGCTTATTATCTATAATTAGGGTCGCACTATTGGGTAGGTTATGTACTCTATCTAAAAAAAGGAGCGGAATTTCATGATGGATAAAAGGAGTGAAATGATCATAACTAGAAGTGTCGTATGCTAGTGATACTAACAAGGCGTCAACACTATTATTAAAAAGGGTTTTGGCATTTAGTTTCTCCTTCTCCATAGATTCCAAGGATTGACTTATAATTAAATTGTAGCCAGCTTCATTTACAACTTTTTCTATTCCAGCTAACATGGTAGACATAAAATTGGAGTTTAATCTAGGGACAATTACTCCTATGGTATTGGTCTTCTGTTTGCTGAGGTTGGCTGCAAATTTATTAGTCTTGTACCCAAGTTCATTGGCCTTGGCAACTACTCGGGCTTTAGTTTTTTGACTTATGGATGGGTGATCGTTTAAGCTTCTACTCACTGTTCCTGGGGATACCTTGAGTATTTTAGCTAAATCATAAATCGTTATTTTTTTACCCATGTCATTCCTGTTGCATTGTTGCGTAAATGTTGCGGTAAAAATAAGCAATATTTTTATATCTTATGTTTGGTGTAAGTAGTGTTATCTTGCCTTTATGCGTTTTCAGCGCTTATTTATTAAAATATATCATAGTTATTTATTGCAACCGGTTGCATAATTAAATGTGATTAGTTAGATTTGAAGTTAAGGTAAACATATTTAGCGCTGTCCCTGAGTAAACCAAGGGATTGTATCAAAATAACGGTAATTTGTATGTAAACCCTACCAACCAAACCTAAACAAATGAAATATATCTTCCTTGGTTATTTTATGATTATTGCCCTATCGTGTAATACTAATGAAGCATACCTATTTGCAATATCCGACAGTGATAGCGTGCATCAATCTTCACCAATAGCGCTAGACTTGGATGGTTTTATTCTTGGTAACCATGGTGATTTGAGTCTGTCTTATGAGGGTCAGAAAATACCTGTTCAGTTCGATAGAGATAAGAAAAAAATGTGGTTTGTGCATTCGCCGGAAAATACGGGGAACTATAAACTTGAAAAAGGAGAAGCTAAGATTGGTGATGTTTCGGGAATAACTATGACCCAGAGTAATGGAGATCTTAAATTAGGCAAAGAATCCATGCCAATGCTCACTTATAGATACGGAATGACCTATGCTCCAAAAGGAGTAGATTCCCTTTTTGGGAAATCAGGATATATTCACCCCTTGCAATCGCCTTCTGGAGATACGCTTACAAGAATTCAACCTGAAGACCATTACCACCATTATGGAATTTGGGGGCCCTGGACACGCACACAGATAGAGGGGGAACAAATAGATTTTTGGAATTTAGGGGATGGTCAAGGGACCGTACATTTTAAAGAATTTAAAGATGCTTTTTCAGGGCCAGTTTACACAGGCTTCAATGCCCATCAAGAACACATTAACTTAAAAGCTGCCGAAGAAGATAAACGCATAGCCTTGAACGAGGATCTACAGGTTAAGGTGTGGGATTTAGGTAGGCCTGATCGATATATGGTAGATTATACTACAACTTTTAAAACTCCTCTGCAATCCGGGATTCTATTTGAAGCTTATCGTTATGGTGGTGGATTGGGGATGCGATTTACGGAACGTTGGCATAAAGACAATTGTTCTGTACTTACTTCAGAGGGCAATGACCGACTTACAGCGGATGGGACTAATGCTCGGTGGTGTATGGTGACTGGAGAGTCTGCTAATGGTAAAGGGACTAATGGAATTTTATTTTTAAGCTATCCAGAAAATAAGGCTCACCCAGAACCAATGCGGGTTTGGCCTATTGATAGTAACGGGGGTAGAGGGGATATGTTTTTTGAGTTTTCTCCTATTCGACATGAAGAATGGCAGATAGAACCCAATAAAGAATATCAATTAAAGTATAGATTGGTGGTCTTTAAAGGGAAACTGACTAAAGAAGAAGCAGAAGGGTATTGGCAATCCTTTGCGAATCTGCCACAAATTAAACCAACTAAAATTAAATTATAGATTCAGATGCAAAGAAGAAATTTTATAAAAAAAACATCGCTGAGTACTGTTGCTGCGGTTGCCTTTCCAACAATTGTACCGGCAAGTGTATTCGGGAAAAATGCTCCGAGTAATATGATAAACATTGGACAGATTGGTTGTGGAAGGATTGCACGGGACCATGATATCCGTGATACTATTCGTTATGATCAGACTCGTTTTTTAGCAGTGTGTGATGTAGATGCTAATAGAGCTGCCGATGCCAAAGTGTTGGTAGATAAATTTTACAAAGAGAAAACAGGGAAAGACAACTATGTTAATACCAGGGTTTATGATGATTATCGTGAAATGCTTCTTAATAAGGATATTGATGCCGTAGTGATAAGTACTCCTGATCATTGGCATTCCCAACCTGCAATGGAGGCCGCTTTGGCAGGAAAGGATATCTACTTACAAAAACCTACATCTCTAACGGTAAGAGAGGGACAGCAGCTACGAGAAGTAATACAGAAAACAGGAGCTATTCTTCAAGTGGGGACCCAACAAAGGGCAATGCCGCAATTTAGGATTGCTGCAGAATTGGTAAGGAATGGTAGGATTGGAAAATTGCATACAGTGAAAATTGGACTCCCTGGAGACCCTTCAGGACCAGAAGCCGCTGCAATGCCAGTTCCTAGTAATTTAAATTTTGATATGTGGTTGGGGTCAACGCCAAAAGTGCCTTATACAGAGATAGGCGTACACCCACAAGAGGGATATGGTCGCCCTGGATGGCTTAGACTTAGAAGCTATGGAGCAGGGATGATTACTGGTTGGGGACAACACCATTACGATTCAGCAGCATGGGGAATGAATACAGAGCTAACAGGTCCTATTTCTGTGGAGGCCTTGGCAGAATTTCCTAAATCGGGTCTGTGGAATGTTCATGGCGATTTTTTTGTGAAACATCAATATGAAAATGATATTACGGTATATACCAGTGGTGGATATCCTAATGGGATAAAATATATTGGTGAAGACGGTTGGATATTTGTGTCCCGTGGATCGTATCAGGCCTCCGCATCCGACCCAGTAGATAAAGAAAAGAGCAGTAAGGCCTTAAATGCATCGGACCCCAAAATATTAGAATCGGTAATTGGAGAGAACGAAACTCACTTATATAAAATAGACGACCAACATGGGAATTGGCTGGATTGTATCAAGTCTAGAAAGGCACCAATATCCCCTGTTGAAAAAGGTCATAAAGCCTGTGTTATCTGTTTAATCAGTGATATCGCCATGCAATTTGATAGAAAACTGGAATGGGACAATGATAAAGAAATATTTATCAATGATGATGAAGCCAATGCATTGCTGCAAAGAGAACAAAGAGCACCTTACGGTACCAATTATGTAAAGGTTTAGAATTAGGGGTAGCCTAGGTTTTGGAATCGATTTAAATGGGCTAAGCAGAAGGAAAGAAATAAAGCCTATTGCTTCAGAATATAATTAATCAATAAAATGTTAAATTAGAGTCTTATATAAGTGGATGATAATGAATAAAATAACCACCATACTTTTACTTTCTTTATGTATCTCGTGTTCCGAAAGTTCAAAAAAAATGAAAAACAATCAGAAGGAGGATGAGCAAGTAACCTTAATGACCTTAGATCCAGGTCATTTTCACGCGGCATTGGTTCAAAAGACCATGTATCCGGAAGTAGATTCTACCATTTATGTTTTTGCACCCGAAGGGCCAGAGGTAGAAGACTTTCTAAATAAAATTGCATCCTATAATTCAAGAGTTGAGTCACCTACACATTGGAAGGTGGAAACTTCTTTTGGAGAGGACTATTTGGAACAGATGATTGCCAAAAGACCGGGCAATGTAATGATAGTAGCAGGAAAAAATTCCCAGAAAATAGATTATATCCTTGAAGCAGTGAAAGCTGGGATAAATGTATATGCGGATAAACCCTTGGTTATAAATCCAGAGGGATTCCAAAAATTGGAGGAAGCTTTTAAAATAGCAGAAGAGAAAGGAGTGTTGATTTATGATATCATGACTGAACGCTTTGAGGTAACTACAGATATGCAACGTCTCTTATCAGCCGTGCCAAATGTGTTTGGGGAGATAATGGAAGGGAGTATCGAGGAGCCCGCTATAAGTAAGGAAAGTGTGCATCATTTTTTTAAATATGTTTCAGGAGAGCCCTTGGTAAGACCAGCCTGGTTTTTTGATGTAAATGAGGAAGGGGAAGGGATTGTGGATGTAACTACGCATCTGGTAGATATGGTACAATGGGAACTATTTCCTGAACAGATAATAAACAAGTCGGATATAGAAATGATAAGTGCTAAACGATGGGCTACCGATCTGACGTTGGAAGAGTTTAGTAAGGTTACAGGTTTGGATTATTTTCCGGATTACCTTAAAAAAGATATTGAGGGAGATAAGTTAAAGGTGTATTGTAATGGGGAAATGATTTATAAGATTAAAGGGAAATACGCCAAGGTTTCAGTGATATGGGATTTCCAAGCTCCAGAAGGAACTGGGGATACCCATTATAGTATAATGAGAGGCACCAAAAGTGATCTTATTATAAAGCAGGGAGAAGAAGAAAATTTTAAGCCAACACTGTATGTCAAACAAAAAGGAAAGGCAGATGTAGATGCTGCAATTACTGTGGCATTAGAGGGGGATATAGCAGCTATATATCCTGGGACCACATCAGAAAAAATAAGCGATGGGTATTGGAAGATCAACATTCCCGAGAAATTTAAAATTGGGCATGAGGCACATTTTGCCCAGGTGACACAAAATTATTTGCGTTATTTAAAAGAGGGTAAACTGCCCAAATGGGAAGTGCCTAATATGTTAGCAAAATATTATACCACCATAGAAGGGTATAAAATGGCAAAGGGAGAATAATGTCTACTACTTAGAATAGGAAATAACTATTAAATACAATCCGCTTTTAATATAAATGTGGAAATGATAACTAAAAGAATATTATATGAGTCAGTTATTTGATTTAAAAGATAAAATTTATGCGTTGTCCGGGGGAACGGGAACATTAGGAGGATCCATATCTACCTATTTAGTAGAGAATGGGGCAAAAGTGATATTATTAGGTCGCTCTCAAGATAAATTGGAAGAAAAATGTAGGGAATTGAATAGTAATGGATCCGATAATGCCCATTATTTTGTTGTTGATGTGATGAGCGAAAAGGAATTGACCGATTTGCGCGAAAAGATCTTATCTCAGTTTGGGAGGTTAGATGGTTTAATAAATCTTGCTGGAGGTAATATACCAGGAGCTACTTTAAAGCCTGATCAAACTATCTACGATATAGAAATTGGGGACACACAAAAAGTAGTAGATATTAACCTTATGGGAACGGTTATGCCTACCATTGTGCTTAGTAAGATTATGGCCAACCAAGGACATGGATCTATTATAAACATATCTTCTATGGCTGCCAAACAGACAATCTCTAGGGTGCTAGGATATTCATTAGCCAAAGCTGGTGTAGATATATTTACCAAGTGGATGGCGAACGAACTTGCCTCTAAGTTTAGTGATAAGATCCGAGTAAATGCTATCGCCCCAGGATTTTTTATTGGTAATCAAAATAGACGTCTCTTAACTAATGAGGACGGTTCTTTCACTGATAGGGGTAATAAAATAATTGGCAATACACCTATGGGTCGCTTTGGGGATGCCTCGGAGCTTAATGGAATGGTTCATTATCTTCTCAGTGATGCTTCTTCCTTTGTTACAGGTACCGTATATGATATTGATGGTGGTTTTAGTTCCTTTTCTGGGGTGTAGTCTATGGAATATTTAAAAAAAACATTGCGGTGGTTTGGTCCTAATTTTGGGGTGTCTTTGCAAGATATCCGAGAACTTGGAGCAGAAGGGGTGGTAACAGCCTGCCATAATATTCCAGTGGGGGAAGTCTGGCCTGTCGAAGCAATTAAAGCTATTAAGACCGAAATCGAGTCTTATGGGCTAGAATGGTCCGTGGTAGAAAGTGTAAATATCCATAAGGCTATTAAATTCGGACTGCCAGAAAGAGATATCTACATCCAAAACTATATAGATACCCTTAAGAATTTAGCTGCTCAAGAAATTAGGACTGTATGCTATAATTTTATGCAACTTATAGATTGGACTCGTACTAATTTAAGTTACAAGCTTCCCAATGGTGCTATAAGTTTATTATACGATCCCATTGCTATTGCGGCCTTTGATCTATTTATCTTAAAACGGGAAAATGCTAAAGCGGTGTATAGTGAGGAAGTATGTAATGCCGCTGAAGTCTATTTTAACGGTTTAGAACCTCAGGAATTGTCCTTACTAGAAAAATCTATTTTGGCAGGAATGCCTGGCTCTAAAAAAGCGATTCCAATCTCTTTATTTAAGTCTACTTTGGAAGAGGTCAGTGGAATAAATAAAAATGAACTAAAGGATAATCTAGCTTATTTTTTAAAAGCTATAATCCCAGAGGCAGAAAAATTGGGTGTAAAAATGGCCCTACATCCAGATGACCCTCCCTTCTCTGTTTTTGGCATCCCAAGAATTGCCTCTACCCATGAAGATTTAAAATTTATTTTGGATTGTGTTTCATCGCCCAATAACGGACTAACCTTTTGTTCTGGTTCTTTGGGGGCAACCGACTCTAACGATTTGTTAAAAATTATTGAGGATTTTGGTTCAAAAATTCACTTTTTACATTTAAGAAATATCACTCGTGAAGCAGGGGGTCAATTTTATGAAGCAGCCCACTTGGATGGTTCTATACCTATGGGAAAGGTAATGAGGGCGCTTATTAAAGAGCAGCAAAGAAGATATCGTAGCGGAATTGGCGAAGTAGCTATTCCTATTAGGCCAGATCACGGCCATGTATTGTTGGATGATAAAAAAAGAATGGAAGATTTTTATCCTGGGTATTCCTTGGTAGGTCGCGGAATTGGAATGGCTCAATTATATGGTTTGGAGATGGGAATAAGAGAGGCGTTGTTGACAGAGAGTGAACATTAAATACGGTAAATGAGGATGAGTGAATTATTTTCAATTTATAAAGGGGAGCTAGCTGTTCTAATAAAAGGGGATTTTAGTGGTTTTGTAGTGTTAAAAGGTTAAGGTTGTTATCTTTAGTAAAGTAATGGAATAAAGTTATGTGGGAATTTAATATCGTAAAGCGGAAATTTTGTGGATTAATATGGGCGGTAGTTTGCCTTCTAATTACGTCTTGTTCCGAGAGTACTTCACATAAAACATTGTTATTTGCGCATTCCCTACCAATTACCCATCCTGTTCATAAGGGCATCCTATCCATGCAAGAGATACTTAACGAGAAGTCTGGCGGAAAGCTTCAGATTAAAATCTTTCCTGATGGCCAATTGGGGTCGGAAAGGGAGATGCTAGAGCTTTTACAGATTGGAAGTGTTGCTATGACCAAGGTTAGCGCTGCCTCCATGTCTAGTTTTGCGCCAGAATACAAAGTGTTGGGAATTCCTTATTTATTTAGGGATAGTGAACATATGTTTAATGTGCTAGAAGGGGAGGTAGGCAAGGAAATATTAGAGGGTGGTAGTGATTATTTGCTACGGGGCCTATGTTTCTATGATGCCGGTGCAAGAAGCTTTTACACCTTAGATGGATTTATAAAGACACCAGAAGATTTAAAGGGAAAAAAGATTAGGGTAATGAACGATCAAATGGCCTTAAATATGGTAAATAACCTAGGCGGGTCTGCTACGCCCATGGCTTATGGTGAACTATATACAGCACTACAGCAACGTGTAGTAGACGGGGCTGAAAATAATGTCCCATCATTTGTGACCTCCAATCACTATGAGATTTGTAAATTCTATACCCTAGACGAGCATACCATGACTCCAGACGTAGTGGTAGTGGGGACAAAGTTTTGGGATACACTTAATGATACTGAAAAAGAGTGGTTGCAATCTGCTGCCGATGAAAGTGTTGCAAGACAAAAGGTGTTTTGGAGGGAAACGGTCAAAGAAAATATGGAGGTCCTAGAAAAAGCTAAGGTGCAAATTTATAGGCCAGATAAAAGTCCGTTTATAGCTAAAACAAAATCCATTATGGAGGAGTTGTTAAAAGACCCAAGTATGAAAAAAATAATCGATCAAATTAACGACCAATAATGCAGACCATTTATAATACATTAAATAAAATTATTGAAGGATTGCTTGTGCTCATCTTTAGTTTGTTGGTATTAGATGTGGTGTGGCAGGTGACTTCTAGATATGTAGTTGGGCAATCTAGTTCTTTTACGGAAGAATTTGCACGTTTTTCCCTAATTTGGTTAACGGTACTTGGTGCTGCCTATATAAATGGTCAGAAAGAAGGGCATCTATCCATGGATTTTCTATTAGAAAAACTCCCTCCCAAGAAGCAGTATAAAAGACATCGGGTTATTCAAGCGGTAATGGCAATTTTTGCTTTGATTGTTATGGTTATCGGCGGTGGGAATTTGGTGTATATCACCCTAAAATTAGGGCAGTTGTCACCTGCTTTGTTAATTCCCTTAGGCTATGTCTATGCTATAGTACCTCTTTGTGGTCTCATAATTATATTCTTTTCTATTTATCATATAAAAATAACCTTTAACCCGAATAACAATGAGCATTGAAACCATAAGCATTTTTGTATTGTTCGTTAGTTTTCTGGGCCTATTGGCCTATGGGGTTCCCGTGGCCTATGCCATAGGAATTTCTACTACTATTACTTTATTGATTAATGTTTCCTACCTGCCTGCGACTACTACAGTAAGTCAAAGAATGACTATTGGTATTGATAATTTTTCCCTTTTAGCTATTCCGTTTTTTATTTTGGCGGGAGAAATTATGAACAGAGGAGGTATTGCAAATCGCTTAATAGAATTTGCGAAGTCCTTAATCGGAAGTTTGCCTGGAGGGTTGGCTTACGTAAATATTATTTCTGCTATGTTATTTGGGGCAATTTCAGGGTCTGCCATTGCAGCTGCCTCTGCTATAGGAAGTACCTTAACAGATAAAATGGAAAAAGATGGTTATCCTAGGGAGGTCAGTGCAGCAATTAATATCAGCTCTTCTACTACCGGACTATTGATTCCGCCTAGTAATGTGTTAATCATTTTTGCTTTGGCTAGTGGTGGTACCGCTTCTGTGGCGGCTTTATTCATTGCGGGTTATATTCCGGGTATATTGGTGGGGTTAGCTATCATGAGCGTAGTTTATGTTTATGCCTTAAAAAAAGGTCTGCCTAAGGAGAAACGAGTCAGTTTTAAAAAGCTATTTCGAGATTTTAAACATTCCTTATTAAGTTTAACCCTGTTAGTTATTGTGGTGGGTGGTATTGTAGCAGGAGTTTTTACGGCCACTGAAGCCGCGGCCATAGCCGTAGTATACGCTATATTACTTGGTTTTATAAACAAGGAATTAAAGATTTCCGATTTTAGGCCAATTATTTTGCGAAGTGCAAAGACTACTGCTATAGTAATGTTTCTTATTGCCACATCTATGGCTATGTCTTGGTTGTTTTCATTTGAATCTATTCCACAACTGTTTACAGGGTTTTTGTTAGAATCAATTAAGAACCCCTTATTGGTTTTACTTTTTATCAATATAACCTTATTGGTCGTAGGTACTTTTATGGATATGACTCCAGCAGTACTTATTTTCACTCCTATTTTCTTACCTGTGGTAATGGCCTTGGGGATACATCCCGTACAATTCGGAATGATTATAGTTCTAAATCTTTGTATAGGGATTTGTACTCCACCAGTGGGCACGTTGTTATTTGTGGGGAGTGGTGTGGCGAAAGTGCCAGTTACAAAAGTAATTAAACCGCTGTTGCCTTTGTTGGGGGCTATGGTAGGTGTATTAATGCTACTCACTTATTTTCCCGAGCTATCCTTATGGTTGCCAAGAGCATTTGGGTTAATTGAATAAAAGGATTTAACCTCGATTTTTTTCTTGATATTGGATATATTGTTAATAGGAATATAGATAGTTAGGCTTTAGAGTGATTAAAGCATCCTTTTAGTAAAACAAGGTGGAGATGAAAGTATTGAACAATTGCTTCAAACACTAGTACACCTATTTTAAGTTTAAGATTGTATTGCTTGATGCATATTGAAATCCGTACAACTGGCAAGTGCCAAAAAGTATTTATGTGCGTA
Organism: Arenibacter latericius DSM 15913; assembly: GCF_000424985.1. Taxonomy (GTDB): domain Bacteria; phylum Bacteroidota; class Bacteroidia; order Flavobacteriales; family Flavobacteriaceae; genus Arenibacter; species Arenibacter latericius. Next base: position 24,582 of record NZ_AUKX01000008.1, on the reverse strand, counting down.
TAAAGTGCTTCGATTTCACATTATGTCAGGCTATAAATACCGTTATCACGGACTTTTGACAAATCTTTTTTGCTAATCTAGTTTCTCAATGCCAGTTATAGTAGTCGATACGCCGTGTATATAGGTTTTAACTATGATAATACCATAGCAACAGATAAACTCTATAGTGCAAAGCGGGGTTTCGCATTGTTTTTGAGCATTATGGTAGTGTAAATTAAGTATTAACTAAAAATTTTACATGAGAGTATTAGTAATTGGAGCAGGTAACATGGGACTAACCTATGCGGAGTCTATGTCGAAATCAAATCTATTAAAGAAGAAGTTAATGATCTTCGACAATTCCCCGGAAAAAACCACCTCCCTAAAAAAGGTTTCACATTTTGAGGTTTACGACAAATTGGAAGAGGCGCTTCCTAAAGCAGATTTAATTTTTGTTGCTGTAAAACCATATCATTGCGAAGATCTTTTTAAAAACATAAAAGAATTTTTAAGTGAAGATCAAATTATAATCTCCATTATGGCAGGTGTTACCATAGGTACCATGCAAGAGGCCTTGGGGATTCATAAGGTAGTTAGGGCGATGCCTAACCTGCCAGCACAAATCGGTAAGGGGGTAACGTCTTTTACCGCATCCAAGGAGGTATCTAGAATAGAGTTATTGACTATTGAAAGTTTATTAGATACTACCGGGAGATCTATTTATGTAAGTACCGAAAAATTTATAGACGCCTCTACAGGAATTTCAGGTAGCGGTCCGGCATATGTATTTTACTTTATGCAGAGTATGATGGAAGCAGCTTTAAAAATGGGCTTCTCCACTAATGATAGTAAGGTTTTAGTGAGTAAAACCTTTGAAGGAGCTGTAGATCTTTTTAACCAGTCCGATCTATCTCCTAATTCTTGGATGGATAGAGTAGCCTCTAAGGGAGGAACCACAAGGGCAGCTTTGGATTCTATGGAAGATAATAATGTAAAAGAACTTATAAAAGAAGCAGCCTACTCAGCCTTTAATAGAGCGGTTGAATTAGGTAAAGAAAAATAAGATATGTATAAAGAAAGAGTAGTTATAAAAGTAGGTACCAATGTGATGACCAATAAGGACAATAGGATAGTAAAGCCTGTCCTTGATCATTTGGTACAACAGATTGCAGAATTGTACGAGCGTGATATTATGACCGTTTTGGTATCCTCTGGCTCCGTAATAGCGGGAATGGAAGTAATGGGAGATAGCCAGATAACCGATAAGGTAACCCGGCGTCAGGTCTATTCCGCTATAGGTCAGCCAAGAATGATGCGTCATTATTATAATATTTTTCAAGATTATGGAATGAAATGTGCACAAGTATTGGCAACTAAACGAGATTTTAATCCAGGAAACCATAGGGATAATATGGTAAATTGCTATGAAGGATTAATGTCTGAAGGAGTGGTGCCTATTGCAAATGAGGACGATGCGGTGTCGCTTACTAAATCTATGTTCTCGGATAACGATGAGTTGGCAAGTCTTGTAGCCGAGCTTATTAATGCCGATAAACTGATTATCTTAACAGATACAGACGGACTTTACACAGGTCATCCCGATGAAAAAGGAACTGAGGTTATAAAAAATGTGAGCGTCGATGAGAATGTAGAAAAGTACGTGAAGACCATCGCTAAAGGTGAAGCTGAAGGTAGAGGTGGTATGGGATCTAAAATAAATATCGCAAAGCAGACCGCTTCAAAAAATATTCCGACCTTTATAGCAAACGGGAAAAATAAACGAGTGATTCTGGATATTGTAGAAGGAAAAAGTGTTGGTACTAAGGTTACCGTATAAGTAATAAGATATAAAACAGAATAGAAGATAAAATTATAATATGAAGTTATTAAATACAGATATAAAGAACAAGGTATTGCAGTCCATGATGCAGATTCTAGACCGCAATAAACAGGAAATTATAGCTGCAAATAAAAAAGACCTCGATCTATTTGATAAATCTGATAGAGCGATGTATGATCGACTCATTGTTGATGAAAAGAAGGTAGATGGAATGATTGGGGCCATAGAGGAAATTCTTAATCAGGAGGATCCTGTAGGGAAGATAAAATCGGAGCGCAACTTAGAAAATGGACTTAAGATCCAAAATAAAACAGCGCCTTTTGGTACCATTATGATTATTTATGAGTCTAGACCAGACGTTACCATAGAAGCAGCTGTATTAGCGTTTAAAGCCAATAATAAAATATTATTGAAAGGTGGTAAAGAAGCTATTAACAGTAATATAGCTTTAGAAGCATGTTGGCATCAAGCGTTAAAAGAAAACGGACTAGATACCGACTGGATTAAGTTGCTCCATATGAACCGAGAAGAAACTCAAGAGTTCTTAAGAAATCCTACCGAGAAGTTAGACTTGATTGTTCCCCGTGGCGGTGAACGTTTAATCGCCTTTGTTAAAGAACACGCTAAATGTGCAGTCTTGGTAAGTGGTCGTGGGAATAATTTCTTGTATGTAGATAAAACAGCAGATTGGGCAGAAAGTTTAAAGGTAATCCTAAATGCTAAGACCGATAAAATTTCGGCATGTAATGCATTGGATAAAATTTTAATCAATTCTAATATAGAGGACTATCCTAATAAGATGAAGGAGTTAAATGAGGTGCTTTCTTCTCAAGGAGTTTCTGTCTTGGTCGATAGTGAGGCTGCTAAAGTACTTAAAGACAATGAACAGGTTAAGGATGAGTCTACTTGGTACGAAGAATTTTTGGCAATGAAATGTGTTGTATCTCCAGTAGAAGATTTAGACAAGGCAATTGATCGCATCAATAAATATTCTGGAGGACACTCGGCAACTATCATGACTCAAGATGAAGATTTAGCTGGTTCATTTATGGATCAAGTGGATAGTGCTGCAGTATATCACAACGCATCCACAAGGTTTACCGATGGTGGACAAATGGGTGTAGGTGCAGAGCTAGCAATTAGTACTGATAAATTACATCATAGAGGACCATTGGGCTTAGAGCAATTAGTAACCAATAAGTACTATGTATACGGAAATGGACAGATAAGGGAGTAAGAATCTTATAATTCTCATGTCTAATTATAACGGCAGTTTCACAAATAAAAGTGTTTGTGAAACTGCCGTTTTTTCTTTGGTGCTACTCCTTAAACATAGAATAATTTTGGACTGCCAACTACTAAAGAAACGGGCCGTATCCTATAGTTTGTTTTAAACCCTCTAAGTAAAACTTAGGTGCTGAAATGACAAGAGAATAGAATATCATCGACCTAATTATTCATTATCTTCGCTTCAAATTTCTAGTGTATACTAGATATTAACCTTATAAGAGAATAATGAAGAAATCATTTGTTTATGTTGTTATAGCCTTATTTATCACTTCATTTGCTAATGGGCAAGAGTTTAAGCAAGGAACCAGTGTAATTAATGTAGGCTTTGGATTAGGCGGTAGTTATAATACGGTAGAATCCCTTAGCCAAAGACCGTCTATAAGTGCTAGTTACGAATATGGGATGTGGGATGTTCCGGGACCTGGTGTGGTTAGCTTGGGAGGTTATCTAGGTCACAAATCATATAAATTTGATAATAATGATAAATGGAACTATACTATTTTAGGAGTAAGGGGTGCCTATCATTATAATGGTTTGGAAATAGACGATTTGGATGTTTATGGAGGTGCTATGCTTTCCTATAATATGTTGTCCTATGATAATACGTATTATGCAGCTGGTACCTATGGAAACGAATTAGGAATAAGTGCATTTATTGGAGGGAGATGGTATTTTACAGATAATTTTGGAGCCTATGCTGAGTTAGGCTTTGGAGTCGCCAATTTAAGTATAGGAGTTGCTTTGCGTTTATAAAGTTATCTGCTAATGCGATTCAAGGGAAGTGAAATTGCCATCCCATTTATAATTTTAAATAAAACATCTTTATTTTAACTTAAAGCAGTGCCATGGAAAGGAACGAATTATACCCTATTTTTTTAAAAGTAAGCCAATTAAATATTCTTATAGTTGGTGGAGGAAATGTAGGGTTAGAAAAACTGACCTTTTTGCTGAAGTCGAGCCCCAAAGCAACGGTAGAAATGCTTGCAAACCAATTTTTGGATGATACCTTAGCACTTGCCAAGGAGCACCAGGTTAAAATAACCAAGGATTCTTACCATAGTAGTTACTTGGAAGGGCGCCATATGGTGATTGCAGCTACTGATAATACCGAGGTTAATCAACAGATTTATCATGACTGTAGAGCGCGAAAAATTTTGGTGAATGTTGCGGATAATCCTCCTTATTGTGATTTTTATATGGGGAGTATTGTTACCAAAGGAAATGTGAAAGTAGCTATTTCTACTAATGGAAAATCTCCTACAACCGCTAAGCGCTTACGACAGTTTTTTGAGGATGTACTCCCAGAAAATATAGATGACTTAGTGAAAAATCTTAGCGAATTCCGAAAAACGATTAAAGGCGATTTTGAGGAAAAAGTAGAAACGCTGAACGAATTCACCAAAGGCCTGATCAATAAGAAAGAGTAATTGTAGAGCAGTTTTGTCCTCTTGAATTAAAGTAAAGGCGCTCTGTTCTAATATTCTACGAAACCGTTTTCGAGACTTTCAATCTTAATCGAATTCAACTTTATATATTTGATTTACAGTATGTTGCGGTTAATTCTCGTTAGTTTTTGTATGCAGTTTAATTCTGTGTGCCTTATTCACATTCCCATACATAGTATTCATTGCCCTAGATTTTAATATATTTGAGAGAGGCCTCTATGGTCTTATCAAATTGGGACTTTGTCCCTCATAATGAAGTGAGTTATGTATTATTTGGGATTGGATATTGGGAGTTCTTCCATAAAAGTAGCCTTGGTTGAAATAGCAAATGGAAAACTTGTTGGAGTAGTGCAGGAGCCAGAGTCTGAAATGGATATGATTGCCTTAAAAAACGGATGGGCAGAGCAAAATCCAAAAGATTGGTGGAGGTATGTATGTAAGGGAATACAGAATATAAAAGAAAAGTATAACATTCACCAAGATCAGATTAAGGGGATTGGTATTGCTTATCAAATGCATGGCTTGGTATTGTTGGATAAAGAGGGGAATCCTGTTCGCAACGCTATTATTTGGTGCGATAGTAGGGCAGTGGAAATTGGTAGAGAAGCGTATGCCGCTATTGGGGAAGAAAAATGTAAGTTACACTTGCTAAACTCCCCAGCAAACTTCACGGCTTCTAAGCTAAAATGGGTAAAGGAAAACGAAGCTGAAATATATAGTAAGGCTTACAAGCTAATGCTTCCTGGAGATTATATTGCATATTGCTTTTCCAATGTAATGAATACTACTATTTCTGGCCTGTCTGAGGGAATCCTATGGGATTTTAAAGAAGATTCAGTGGCTAGCTTGGTGTTAGAGCATTATGGTCTTCCAGAGTCTTTTATTCCGAACATAGTAGATACTTTTAGTCTGCAATCTAAGGTAGATGCCCAGGGAGCCAAAGAAAGTGGACTGGCCCAAGGAACCCCAATCTTCTACAGGGCAGGAGACCAGCCTAATAATGCTTTATCACTCAATGTATTTAATCCAGGGGAAGTGGCGGCTACAGGAGGAACATCTGCTGTTGCGTATGCGGTTACGGATAGTCTTTCCGGTAAGGAAAGTACTCGCGTAAATAATTTTGCCCATGTTAACTACAGCAAAGAAACTCCTAGGATTGGCAAATTATTAAATATTAATGGAGCTGGGATACAATACAGATGGCTATTGAAAAATTTGGGAGTGGGTTCCTATGAAGAAATGAATGCCCTAGCAAATGAAATTCCAGTAGGATCGGATGGGGTCTGTTTAATTCCCTTTGGTAATGGTGCAGAAAGAATGTTGAACAACATGGATGTAGGATCGCGATTACTGAATGTAAACCTAAATAATCACCATAAAGGACATGTTTGTAGGGCTGCCTTAGAGGGGATTGCGTTTTCCTTTGCCTATGGGATGGAAATATTGAAATCTGACGGAATTAGTATTCAAACCATGCGAGCGGGGAATGATAATTTATTTCGATCAGAAATATTTTCTAACACCTTGGCAAGTTTAATAGATCAGGAAATTGAAATTTACAATACTACTGGTGCAATAGGAGCGGCACGTGCTGCTGGAATATACGAGGGTGGATTTGAGAAATTCAGCACTTATATCACTAATAATGACCACGTACACACATTTAAACCAAGTGGGGATAAATCTAGTTACAGAATGGCGTTTGAGAAGTGGAAAAAAGAATTGGAGTTAATTATTAACAGCAAAAAATAAGAAAATGGCATTAATCGGAAACAAAGAATATTTTAAAGGTATTGGGGAAATTAAATACGAAGGTAAGGAGTCTGATAATCCTTTAGCCTTTAAATACTATAATCCAGAGCAGGTGGTTGCTGGAAAAACCATGCGCGAACATTTTAAATTTGCTATTGCCTATTGGCATACCTTCTGCGGACAAGGGGGTGATCCCTTTGGACCCGGAACGCAGAGTTTTGAGTGGGATCAAGCCACAGATCCGTTACAGGCCGCTAAGGATAAAGCGGATGCTGCTTTTGAATTTATCAGTAAAATGGGATTTGACTACTTCTGTTTTCACGATTTTGACCTAATTCAGGAAGGGGCCACTTTTGCAGAGTCCGAAAAACGACTAAGCGCCATCACCGATTATATTAAGGAAAAGAAAGCAGCTTCGGGTATTAAACTCCTTTGGGGAACCGCTAATTGTTTCTCTAACCCTCGGTATATGAATGGGGCTGCTACTAATCCAGAATTTAATGTGGTAGCAAGAGCAGGCGGACAGATAAAATTAGCCTTGGATGCCACTATTGCCCTAGATGGTGAGAACTATGTTTTCTGGGGCGGAAGAGAAGGGTATATGTCCTTATTGAATACAGATATGGGAAGAGAATTAGATCATATGGCTCAGTTTTTAGGGATGGCTAGAGATTATGCTCGTTCCCAAGGATTTAAAGGTACTTTCTTTATAGAGCCCAAACCCATGGAGCCCACTAAGCACCAATACGATTTTGATACTGCTACCGCTATAGGGTTCTTGCGGGAATATGGATTAGAGAAAGATTTTAAAATTAATATTGAGGTTAATCACGCTACCTTGGCCCAACATACTTTTCAGCACGAGTTGGCAGTAGCTGCCAAGGCAGGGATGTTAGGGAGTATTGATGCTAACAGGGGAGATTATCAAAATGGATGGGATACAGATCAGTTTCCTAATAATATTCAAGAAACTACAGAGGCCATGCTAGTGTTTTTAAAGGCAGGCGGACTACAAGGTGGTGGAGTAAATTTTGATGCCAAGATAAGAAGAAACTCCACGGATTTAGATGATGTTTTCCATGCACATATTGGAGGTGCAGACACTTTTGCAAGGGCCTTAATAACGGCAGATAAAATTATATCATCCTCTGCTTATGAAAAAATGCGCAACGAGCGTTATAGTTCTTTTGATGCTGGCAAAGGCAAGGATTTTGAAGATGGGAAACTTAGCCTTACCGACTTGTACCAAATTGCCCAAGAGAATGGGGAATTACCATTAGTAAGTGGAAAGCAAGAATTGTTTGAGAACATTATCAATCAGTATATATAAAGATTAGTATTTAAAATTATTATGGACTTTGCCACCTCTCTTTGGTTAAGGGGAGGTGGCTTCGCCTTAGCGAAGACGGAGGGATTGTTGCGTGACCATGAATCAATATTATATCTATGTTTAGTGTTAACTTTAATTAGGGCTATATTGTAGGACTATGAATAAAATAACCTTAAAAAAGATAGCCCAAGTATTTAACGTTTCTGTACCTACAGTATCCAAGGCCATAAATGACAGTCATGAAATAAGCGATGAACTAAAAGCTAAGATTCAGCATTACGCCAAAGAAAATAAATATAGGCCCAATAAACTAGCTTTAAACTTAAGGCAGAAGAAGACAAAGACTATTGGCGTAGTAGTGCCCAATATCCTGAATTATTTTTTCACGCAGGTCTTTTCAGGAATAGAAAAAGTTGCTAATGAAAGAGGATATAATTTGTTGAGTTGTATCAGTGACGAGTCTTACGATAAAGAGGTGAAAACCTTGGAGTTTTTAGGGGGTGGTACTGTTGATGGGATCATCATTTCCATGGCAGAGGAAACGCAATTTAAAAATAAAATAGACCATTTTCAGAATTTGATTGATGAGCGGACTCCCTTAGTAATGTTCGATAGGGTATCTAGTGAAATTGAATGTGATAAGGTGGTAGTAGATGATTATGAAGCTGGATATAAGACTACCAGTTATTTTTTAAGCACAGGGTGTTCTACCGTGGCAGTGGTTACGGCTATTGATCATTCTAGTGTAGGTAGACTCCGAGTAGAAGGGTATAAAAAGGCGTTGCATGAAGCCAAAATACCTTATGATGATAAATTGGTGATTCGTCTTGGAAAGAAGGACGACTTGGAGCTAATGCTGTCCTTTTTATTAAATTATAAAAAGGTAGATGCGATAATGGCTTTGGACGAGATCACCGCGGTTGAGGTTTTAAGAATAGTTAAGAATAGAGGATATAAGGTGCCAGAGGATATTTCTATTATAGGCTTTACCAACGGCAAACTATCACGCTATGTAACCCCTACTCTTACTACAGTAAGTCAGCATGGAACCTATCTTGGGGAGGCAGCAGCAAATAAATTGATAGATAGGATGGAAGATAAATCCGTTAAGGAATTCTCCACCCTAACTATCAAAACAAGTTTGGTAATGCGTAATTCAACCAAAAAAAGCCTAGACCATTAAAGTCTGATTATGACCTGCCTAAAGGGGTTAGCTTTTGCTTGATCACTTCTTCCATAAAATCTATTTCCTGCAAGGCCATATTTGTAAAATGGAACAAACTTAGACAGCGATCCAGGTTTTGATTTTCATAGGATACCTTGTAATATATGTTGTTGTTTAAATAATCTGTTAACGCTCTAAGTCCGTGGATAAAGGGCATGAAAACAGCACCCCATGCCAAGGTATCTAATTCTTCTTGGTATAAGAAGGGGCCATTTGCCTCTAGACCATCAACAAATGCTTCAAACAGGGGACGCTTAAAAGTGATTTTACTATGATCCTGCTCATCTTCAATGGCCTGGTTGGCAACAGTTCGTATAGCATCGCCAAAATCATAATAAAAATATCCCTTCATCACGGTATCCAGATCAATTAAGCACAAAGCCTTATTACTCTCCTTGGAAAAAAGGATGTTATTTAACTTTGTGTCGTTATGACAGACACGCAAGGGTAATTTGGAGTTGTTAATTACTTTTAATTTCTCCAAGGTGGCTTTAGCGAAAGCTATAGAAGATTTAGAAACCTCTAATTTTTCGGGATTTGCAGTTTCTAAAGAATCATTAAACTGCTCTTCTCGTAGAGAAAGATCATGAAACTGTGGAATAGTATCCACATAGTTCTCTATAGGTGCTTTGGCTAAAAGCTGATGAAATTTACCAACCACCTTACCAGCCTCATGGGCAATGCTAACGTTGGTAGCATTATCATAGGCGGTGGTATTATTAATATAAGTCATCAATCTCCAATACCCCTTCTCTTCTTCCTCAAAATAGGTGTCGTCCTCTTGGGTCCTTATCAGGGAAATAGGAGTATATTCCGTATCAATGAGGAAATTAAAGGCGTTTGCAATATTTCCCATCAGTCCCTTTATATCCTTAAAGACATTGCGGTTTACCCTTTGTAGAATATACAGTGGACCGCTCTGGTCTAGCACCAGGTAGGTATCATTGATATATCCTTGGGTAATTTCTTGAAATTGATAGGTTTTCTGCTCTATTTTAAATTTGCCCAATATGTTGTTGAGCATGCTAGCCTTGTCTGCGATCATCAACTATAAGTTCTAGATGTTATCCCATACTGGGGAAGGATATTCATTATTGTCCGTCATTTTCTGTAACTCAGCAACGGCAGTATCTTTGTCGCTTGCATAAGTAACACCAAACCACTGACTTTTAGATGGAAGTACATCCACATCTATAAGGTCTTGACCTATCATTTCCTTAATAGCGAAGGGAAGGTATATTTCTCCTTTTGCGATATTGTCGTTATTCTTTATAAAATCTGTTAAATATCCTGTGATAAAAGGGAATATAGAAGGTTGACAAACCCAGAAGTTCATACTAGCTAACTCTTCTCCAGTAAATTCGGCCCCACTATCCAAATCCTTGATAGTATCTCCGTTTTTCTCTATTTGAATATACTCGTGAATAGAAGTTAGTTTGTTGTTCTCAGAATTACAAACCCCTCTAGATACTGATCCGTGTTCTGATAATGTATTTTTTAGGGTATAGGCTACTAACCCGTAAGTAGAATCACTCTTATTAGATTTTATAAAATCAGCTGCACTTTTAAAAGCATTTTGCCCGTAATAATCATCAGCATTGATAATGGCAAATGGACCATCAATTACATTTCTGGCAGTCCATACAGCATGTGCAGTTCCCCAAGGTTTTGCGCGCTCTCCAGAATAGGTAACTCCTTCAGGAAGATCGTCTAATTCTTGTGCAAGGACATCTATCTTAATATTTTTAGGTAATCTCTGAGAAAGATGTTCTTTAAGATAATCTACATTTTCTCTTTTTGTTATAGCGACAATATGCTCAAAGTCATTTTTTATGGCATCATAGATACTGAATTCCATTAAGAATTCGCCTTTTGGCCCTAAGTCATCAAATTGTTTAAGTTTCCCGTATCGGCTGCCACTTCCTGCGGCCATTAAAAGTAATGTCATAATCCGTTGTTTTTTAAGACTGCAAAAATATGGATTAAAAAATAAATTAAAGAGTGGAAAGATTTATATAAGGAATTTCAATAAGAAAAGCGCTTTTATAACCTTATGATGCTTCTTGGGAGTTGCTGGAGATGGTTAAACCTGATAAGCATCATATTTTAAGTGAGGCTAGGATAGTAATTTTGATAAATCATTCACAATTATTAAGTCATGGCCAATTTAATTCAGAAATACAATATCCCGGGACCCCGTTATACCAGTTACCCAACAGTGCCGTATTGGGACTTAGGAAGTTTTTCGGGGAAGCAGTGGAAATCTACACTAATCAATAGTTTTATAAAGAGTAATGAATCAGAAGGAATCAGTTTGTATATCCATTTACCTTTCTGTGAAAGTCTATGTACTTTTTGTGGGTGTCATAAGCGGATTACCAAACGGCATGAAGTTGAAAGTCCTTATATAAGCAATGTCTTAAAGGAATGGCAGCTTTATTGTGATTTGTTGCCAGAGAAACCCAAAATAAAAGAACTTCATTTGGGAGGTGGGACGCCAACATTTTTCTCACCCGAAAATTTAACCCGATTAATTAAAGGGATTTTTAGAACTGCGGAAAGAGCTGAAAATTATGAGTTTAGTTTTGAGGGGCATCCCAATAATACCACTAAGGAGCATTTACAAGCTCTATACGATGTTGGGTTTAGGAGAGTTAGTTATGGGGTGCAGGATTATAATATGAAAGTGCAGATTGCAATTCATAGAATTCAGCCTTTCGAGAATGTGAAAAACGTTACGGAATGGGCTAGGGAAATTGGATACACTTCTGTAAGTCATGATATTATATTTGGATTGCCTTTTCAGACCCAGGCTCATGTAGAAGAGACTATAATGCGGACCAAGGAATTAATGCCAGATCGTTTGGCATTTTATAGTTATGCCCATGTGCCTTGGTTAAAAGGGAACGGACAAAGGGGTTTCCAAGATGCCGATCTACCTACGGCAGATGAAAAACGGAAACAATATGAGAAAGGAAAAGAGCTTTTGGCTCAAGTGGGGTATTATGAGATTGGTATGGACCACTTTGCGTTAACTTCTGATAGCTTGTACAAAGCCATGGAGAATGGGAGTCTTCATAGAAATTTTATGGGCTATACCGCTTCTAAAACTCAGGTGATGATTGGGTTGGGAGTATCTAGTATCAGCGATAGCTGGGATAGTTTTGCTCAAAACGTAAAAAGTATAGAGGAATACGACCACCTTATAGAGAATAATATTATCCCTATTTTTAAGGGACATATTCTAACCAAGGAAGATAAGATGGTTCGCAAGCATATCTTAGATTTAATGTGTAGGTTTAAAACAGACCTGCAAATCAACGATAACGTATTTCCAGAACTGCCTCAGGTTCGGGATAGATTAATTGAAATGGAGAAGGATGGACTCGTCATAATAGAAGATAACCAAATTGAGGTTACAGAGAAAGGGAGGCCATTTATACGTAATATTAGTATGGCTTTTGATTTGTTACTACATAGAAAAGCCCCGGAGACTAGATTGTTTTCTATGACTATTTAAGGAAACCCATCATATAATTAGTGAATTTTAAAATTATGCCATTATGAAAAAAATTATTGTACCAGTCGATTTTTCTGAAACATCGGAAGTCGCCCTTAAAACAGCGGCGTCTATTGCTAAGAAATTTGGATCAGAGATTTTTGTACTTCACATGCTAGAAATGTCCGATTCTTGGATGACCAGTAATGAAGATGTGGTTCAGCAACAGGCGGTTTTCTTGATGAGGTATGCCGAAAAGCAATTCGAAGAATTTTTAGACAAGCCCTACTTAAACGGGATAAAGCTAACCCCTATTGTAAAACGGCATAAGGTATATAGTGAGGTGAATGCCATTGCAGAAAAGCATAATGCAGATTTAATAATTATGGGTTCTCATGGAGCGTCTGGAATAAAAGGGTTGTTTGTGGGCTCTAATGCAGAAAAAATGGTAAGAAATGCCAATGTTCCTGTACTAGTGATTAAAGATGAAATTGTAGACTTTGAGGTAAGAAGATTTGTTTTTGCTTGCGACTTTGAAGAGGAGAACCTACCTGCATTCCATAAAGCGAAAGCTTTGACAGATAAGCTAGCGGCAGAATTGATAATGGTGTATGTAAATACTCCTGGAGACAATTTCTTAAGTACAAAAGATGCCTTTATAAAGATAAATAAGTTTTTACACGAGGCAAAGGTAAGTTTAGAGGTAGAGATATTTAATGACTATTCTGTAGAAAGAGGGATATTATCGTTTGGAGAAAGTAGAAGTGCCGATATTATTGGACTACCCACCCACGGTAGAAAAGGAATTAACCATTTTTTTATGGGAAGTATTGGGGAAGATCTTGCCAATCGTTCCAAGACACCGGTAATGACTTTTAAATTATAGGAAATTTTAGGCTAATATTTCTGTAGCTAACACATAGAAAATCCCGTGAAGATAGCATTCACGGGATTTCTTTTATTGTTTTTATACTTGCGAAGTATTTCTTAATTATCAAAATAGCTGTTAAGGTCCGCACTGTTTTGTTCAAAGTAATCTACCACTAAATCCAGATTAATTCCACCATCTTCTTTGCCAAAAGAGTTGATGATTTCTTGAAGGGTAGCGTCTTGCGGTGCATTGTTAAAAAGAGATATAAATACATCAGATTTAATCTTTCCTAGAAAGTTAACCCATGCGCTAAATTGATCAGAAGTATTTATTACAAAATTCCCGTTGTCATTATCAATTAAAACTGCTTTGGTGTCTTGATCTATGTATTTAATTATATAGAAAGTTTTTCCTCCGGAAATAAACTCAAATTTATGTATCAGATCTATGGGGGTGTCTGTTAATAGGACCGCTTCAGGCTGATTTTCATAATCATTTTGACCACTTTCATCGTTACTTACCCCTTTATCTTTATTTGAATATTCCGAGAATATTGCTTGATCTAGAACAAATGGATGAAGAATTTTGTGGGTTGATGTTTCCGCTACGGAGGAGGTAGTGGCGTTTAGAAATTCATACCCTCTTATTAGCAACCTTTTATCCATTATCTTCTCTTTGATAGGAGAATCGGCATTTAATTCAGAATAAATTTGGCCTATCTTAAACATATCAAAATAACCATTGCGATGTGTTGTTGTAATAATGTCCTCAACTAAATTGTCGTCACTTACGCCCGAAAATAATTCTTTTAAGACGGATGACTCTAAATTGGTAAGTACGGTGAATACATCTTCCTGGTTTAAAAGAGTACTTATATACCATCGATTATTGGAGAATTCTGCAGACATCATCCCGATAAGGGGAAATGGCACTTTGTCCATAATAAATGAATATTTTATATAGGCCATCATTCTATTTTCATACCTAAATTGATAGGCAGTTTCTAGTTGGATATAATTTTTTTCTACATCTGTATTCTTTACGGCTTCAAAATGTGCTTCATCACGGGAGGTAGTCGCGTTTACATCTAAATAATCGCTCAAAGCCCACTCCATATTGGATGCGGACAAAAACGACTGCAAAAGCCCTTGTATATTTGAATAATCAATATCGCTCTGAATATTAACCTGATTGATTCGCAAGGGTGGGTCATATACGCTAAAGGCAACATCAATTGGAATACTGTATTCTACCACTACGCCAAGATTATCTTTTTGCGCATTGCCAGGGAAGGTGTATATTAAAACAGCTAGGAGTATGAATCTAATTTTCATATATGGTTTGTTTTATGAGGGGTTAAAAATATAGCACTGTACTATTTATTCATTAGTATGGTTAATAGGCTCCATCAGCTGAATTTTTTTATAATATGGCTTTGTCTCTAGTTTTTTAGACATTACAACTATATACATGGAAGCTCTAAAATCCATCCAAATCCCCTCCCTAAGAAGGTGGTAGTTAAAGTCGTCTCCATGCCAACCAACACTTATGAGTTCTGCTTTTGCAAGGCCTGAAGCCTTTGCTTCAAATGATAGCCAATCACTACCCTCAAAAGCACTGAGTTCCCCTTCTACGCCAAAGGCTGCATTTAAGGCTAGAGATGCCGGGTTTATGTTTTTGCTTACAAATTGCCATTTTTCACTACCTACAGTTTTCTTCTCTGTGGTTTCTGCAATTAGCGAACCAGTTACGTCTGCTTTAGCTACAACATTTATTTCAGCAGTTAAGACGTCCTTTATTTCTTTAATAGCCCATTTAGGGATAGGTAATTTATCGTAGGGTACGCCCCATGTCCATATTGTGGTTTCTCCTTTTAGTCCGGCTTTGAAGCCACCCCGAACCTTCTTTTCTGTATAATAAAAACGACTATTTGATTCTTCTTTATTTATCTTCTCAACTTCAAATGGTATAATATCAAAATACCAAGAGATTTTCCCTTCCTGAAAAGCACCTTTACTTTTAGCTTTTTTTATAAAAGGTATTTTATCAAAGAACTTGGAGGCTCTCTTGGTCATTTCAGTAGCTTCCAATGCTTTTTTTATGATTGGATTTGAGCTTGATTTCAGAGTAAGTCCAAATTTCTGGTAATCGGGGTCAACCCACACTATATCGATACTTTTACTTTCTCCTATTGGGTAACCTGCTCTAACGGTAGTGTTTGTTTTATCATCATTTAAATTAATTTTTCTTTCGATATTTATCTTAGCCTTGTTTTTTGGATGTAAATCGGATTTCCCATAGTACCATTGGAGACTTAAATCACCGATATTGTTTTCCCGTATTTTAATATCTGTTGTGATACTATATGCAATGGTTTTATTTTTTGATGTATCCTTGTTAGCAACTTTATTTAACAGATATAACTTTTGCCCTGATTTAGCAAGTCTTCTTTTGCTATGTCTTGCATAAAGCTCCTTTAATTCAAACTGTTTTTTTATGACTCTAATTCCAACCCTTATATTATTGGGTTCACCGTCTGGATAGGTGCTCGCTGGGGACCAGTATTTGGCTTCTAAGATGATCGTTTCATATTCGAATAAGTCTAGATTTATTCCGGTTCCATTACCGACCCAATTATCGGATATACTATCCTTTATATTAGCATGTGTGCTCCATACTATTTTAGCATCTTCGGGGATATTTAAAACTTCGAAACTTTGATTGTCTAAATTTTTACGATATGCAACATCAATAATGTCCCCGTCCTTATATCTATTAACTTTATAACTTATTAGGGCTTGCTTTAAATCGGTTTTTATTGGATTGTCAGATGCATATGATGTTGTATGGGATGTGTCTAAATTTTCCGCAGTTGAATCTAAATTGTTGTTAGTTTCTATATCAGAGATAGCAGAATTGTCTTGGCCTGGTATTATTGCCTCTACTTGTTTGTCAATAGTAGTAGTTCCACCCTCATAATTGGAATTGGGTTCACTGTTATTAACAAATTCCTCCTCTACTTTACTCTCAGTATCATCTGATTCCTCTCCAAATACATCCCTTAAAATATTATCTACTGTATCGCCTAAATCTGCCACGGCATCATAGGCATCGGTAACCACATCAATTGCCGCATCAACATCCAAGATATTCTTCATTTCTCGATCGTACTTGGTGATTACCATACCCTCTGCTAGTTGGTGTTCTGTATTGATGAGTACGTTGGTGAATTTCACGGCTACCTTAATGCTGTTCAGATAAGGAATAGTGACATAGCCTTGCCCTGAGAATCGGCCATTTTCGCCACTTACTTTCGTAAGGGTAATGGGAAAATCTCCAGCAGTGAACTGCTCCCCAGAGGTGATAGTGGGTAGGGGCTCTTTGTTTGTTAGGCTAAAATTGGGCACAATACCACATTCGTACATGCTGGCCTGATTGTTCACAATAAAAGTGGTAAACTGTTTTACCATGCTCCAATCGCTACCGGTTACCGCACATTTCTTCTGTAATTGGTATTCGTAGGTGGTGCCTGCCTTTAGGTCCCAAAGGGTGAGCTGATTGGTGGTGGTCTTACTAATGAACCATGCGTTGGATTTCCCTTTTTTTCGGTAGCGCACGGTATATTCCGGCACATCTGTGGAAAGGTCCTCCCAGATAATGTTGGCGTTGGTACTGCCCTTTACTTCGTGGTTCAGGCCCATTGGAAGTTCACAGTTGCCAGCATACGTAAAAGAGAAGATCTCGCTATGCCCCTGATTTTTAAAAAGCCCAATTTCCTCGGTCCCCTGTTTTGCTTTGGATTTCACACGCCAGGCATACCTTTTCCCAGATAACAATAGTGGATCTCCCGGCCCGTAGATGTAAGTGGTTCCCGTAGTAGTGGTTTGGAATATTGGGGGTGAGCTTAAAAACGCTGCCTGTGGGTCTATTACGTTATCCCAGATCTCTACTAGGCTTAGCTCATACTCTACATTGGTGACATTGATACTCCTAGGAGTCCACTGAAAAATGATGTTTTGCGGATTGGTCTCGGTCACAGTGCTCCCGTTACTCGGTGCAACCAGGAACGGGGGATCGTTCTGAAAAATGACGCTGACCGCACAGCTTTTTTGTGAAAGCTGTTTACCGGTGGTAGCATCCAATACTTCAAAACAAAATTGATAGGCTCCTTCAGGAATGGCCTTACCATACACGTTGGGTGAAATGCCTGTAATATTTTCAAATTTAAAATAGGGTGCCAAGTCTACATTGGTAAGGACTAATGGACTTCCTCCTTCTAAAAAGAGTGGACCTGTCCCTACCACCATATCGTTGCTGCGGAATTTGATGCCATTTCCCTGAAAGTAGACCCGGAGTCGCACTTCCCTATTAGCGATTTGAAAATCGTTCAGGGTCAGTTGTACTCGTAAGGGGCTGTTAATGGTACTTGCATCGGCATATTCGGAGAAATAAATGGGAGGAGGAGGGGTGGCCTGAAGGATAACCTGTACAGGAAATGATTGGGAATAGGCATTCCCTTGCTCTCCTAATAAAGGACCCAAGGAAATAATTAATATGATAAGTATTTTTCTAATTAATTTAATTCCATCATTTTCCATATTCCAACGTTTGTTACTGAACTAAATAGAATCGGTTTCAAAAATCCTATTAGTTCTTGTTTATATATCTCAACTCATAGGCATCTGGGTTAACCGTACCAATAGATTTTTTATAGTAATAATCAATTATTTCGTTTTCTAACAAGTACTCTAGCTTTTCTAAATCTCCATTTTTCTCGTATAACCGATATGCTTTTGTTGTAATGCGGTCCATGAATCCTTTTAGATGTCCATAGGGGGTTTCTACTACCGCTATGGAATTATATTGGGCAAATTCTTTCTCCATCCATCGATGTCCAAATAATTTCTGACTCCTCTCTTTGTGATCTGCTTATAATTGGATGTAATCACTTTGTTCTTTTTTAGTGGATTTTAGATTGTCTGTGTTTCTGGTTAAAGGGTGTTCATCACGTTTAACCTTGGTCTCTACGTAAAGCTTCTCTAGTTTAAAATCAATTTTTCTCATATCTAGTTTAATTCTAGATATCACCTTAAAAAGGGAGGTATTAAATAGGGCTTTAAAATCCCCATAATCGTACAAGGCTTGTAAAAATGCTAAAGCCTTTTCTTTATAATCCCCGACTGTTCGCTGCGCTTTTACCCATGCCAATAACATGCCTAATTCATCCTTTTTATATTGTGGGATATTAGCAAACTGTGGACTTTGGAAAACGAGGGTTAATTGTCGATTAATTTCTGGAATGGTGCCACTATAAGTGACGTTTCTATAGCGAAAATTTAGGGTGCTTTCCTTGGAGCTGCTGTTGCGATTTTGGGTATTGCGATTTCCCTGCTGAAATTCTAACTTAAAATTGTCAAAAGAATAAGTGTAGCCAAGGGTGATGGTAATATCACGAGAGCTATTTAAGTCGGTTCTCCTAAACAGTGCCATAAAATTAAGGCTGAGGTTATGCTTTTTTAATAGCGCATAATTGCCGCCTAATCTAAAATTATAGACCTTGTTCTGTTGCTCTCCATTGGCGAAGGAGGTGTTATAGGAAGTAGAAAGATTAGCGCGTAGTTTTTTGTCAAAATACTGTTTTCCCACAGCTATAGTTGGGCCCAAGGTTAGACTATTGTCTGTTGCACCTATGGTATTGTAAGAGGTGTTTGCTGCCAAGGTTACCGTCATAGCTCGCTCTAAGTATCCTAGGGTATAAGCCGCAGAGCCGTTATAGAAGGCATTATTTCCGCCCTCTATAGTCTGTCCTTCTTGTTGGTTATTTGAGTTTTGATAGACCATATTTAGGCTAGCAGTATGTTGCTGGTCTTTAGACTTTTTCACCATATAGTTAAAACCGAGGTTGGCATTTTGTGATATTTGTCGGTAATTTAAAGTGTCCACGTTATCGAACTCCCCAACTTGATTAATATAATCGAACTGATCACGTATATTGGTGTAGGATTGAAAATTGGAATAGGCGGCATTAATCCCCAATCGTTCCGATGCCGTATAATTTAGGTTTACTGAACTTACAACACGTTGTTGGTCTGATGATTTGGCATTGTTTAAATTATCTTTTTGTAGTCCCGCATTTACACTAAGGCTCACCTTATTATCAAACAAGGTCTGACTAGCGTTTACGGTAATGTTTTCTAGGTCGTTGTTAAAATAGTAAGCGCCTAAAGTCTTGTACTCTGGGTCTATACGTTCATACCCAACCCCCAATGTGCCGTTCCCGGCGGGATAGCTAAACGAGGCATTTAGGGCATTGTAATAATTGGTGGTGATATTCTCCTTTAGTATAAAGCCAAGTATACCGTTGGAAGATGGAGCATCTGTGAGGCGAGTATCTTCGGTAACTCCGGAAATTGCATATTCTATTCGGATTTGGGCTTTGTCTAATAACCGGAATTCGGACTCAAAGGAAAGCACAGCATTTTCTTTTGGTGATAGCCCTAATTCCATTGGAAAAGGATTCTCAATGGAATTTTCATCGTCCTCTGCTTTAAAAAGGATAACTCCTAGTTTCATGAACTCAAAATCATAAGCGGTCTTCACTCCATACCCCATACGTTTGTAGGCGGTTATTGCCCGTGACTCTTCTTCATTGAACTCTGTAGCTTTTAGAAATCTTCCATACATAGCACTGATTTGGAACTTTCCTTCGGGATTCAGTTCAAATCCGCCTCCAGTAAACTGATGTCCACTTAAAGTATAGGGAGAGAAACTCATGCTTACATCGCCAATATGCGCGGTGGCCCATTTGTAGGAAGGATGTAAGCTTAGCCTGTTAAAG
The DNA here is from genome assembly GCF_000424985.1 of Arenibacter latericius DSM 15913. GTDB lineage: Bacteria > Bacteroidota > Bacteroidia > Flavobacteriales > Flavobacteriaceae > Arenibacter > Arenibacter latericius. The sequence continues at coordinate 4,513 of NZ_AUKX01000008.1, read as the reverse complement.
TTAAATGGATTGGGGAAATCGAAATTTTGATTGGAATAGGTAAAGGACAATGGAATATTATAGAGTCCGGCTACATTAAAATTTAGGTTGCCAGTAAGGTAGTAGGTAAGGTCTTGTCTGTTAGCGGTACCGTCATAGTAGACTGTATTTGCAGCCACTCCACCATTATACCGCAACCATTTTTCCTTATCCAGCTGGTCAAAATTGATGCTCTGGGAAAAACCAAGCGAACAGAATAGTAGGAAAGGTGCTAATGATTTTGACAATATCGTAGCCTTTAATCATAAAAAAAGTTAAAAAATTGATAATTTCCTAATTTGTTCGCTGAACTACCGTTTAGAATTACAAATTTTTCAAACAAATGGCATTGGTAATCTTTTAGTCTGAAAATCTTTCTAATGTTAAATGTGGAAAACGGTTGTGGGATTTCGGCATTTTTCAGAAAAGTTGACCTAATAATATCTTAGCGCTCACGCTAGGCGGACTTCATTCTTATTACCGTCAGTAGATCAGGATGAAGTGGAACCGTAAATGCCGATAAAACTTAGAAATTAATCTAGTTCGTTATTTGACTGTGGTTGTTTTTTAAACAAAAATGTGACCCCAAATTTAAAGGAAAGGAAAATCAAAATAAAACTTAGCAGCCAGGGTATAAAGTAACCTACAATCCTGCCAAGATTGTAGGCGGTTATTTCTACTGAAATTATTTCTATTAATGCAGGTTTTGGATCCAATATTGCTATGCCAAGCATTATGGAGAGAAAGATCGCTATAATTAGTAATAAAGCACCTTTAAATTTCCTCATAGTTTTTAGTAATAGCAATTAGCCTTCAGCTAACCAATTAATAGTCATTTTATAGCGCTATTTCTTCCTAGTATACTGGGCAGGCGCACCTTCCTCAGGAGTAGCTTGCTTAATAAATTCCCGTATATGTTCATTAGAAGTTGCCAAATCCTCACTTCTCAAGTACATCATATGTCCGCTTCTATATCCTTTCCAACTCATACGGTCCTTTAATTTTCCGCTAGGATCCATTTGCCATAGGTTGTATTTAGAGTTAAAGTAATCTGTTCCTCCATCGTAATATCCCGCTTGTACTAGAACTTTTAAATAGGGGTTTTGTGCCATGGCTTTACGTAGATCCTCTGCGGTAGTATTGTTGCTTCTATCCCAAGGATGTACGGGGCCAAACATATTATACTTTAGGTCCGTCTCATATTTTAGGTGATTTTTCATATAGTAATTAATCGCTGGGGTAAAAGAATGTAACCAACTGCTAAGCTCCGCTGAATAATCTGGACGGTCACCTGCATCCATCTTATCTATACCAAGATATCTAGAATCTAGCCTTCCTACGGTAAAGCCCTCATCGCGAAGCAATTCTTTCCAGAAAAACCCTTTTGGGATTCTTAAGTTATGTTCTAAAATTACTTTTTTAGACAATCCGGTATATCTAGCTATTTGGGCAGCGATTTGTTGCTTTTCTGTTTGGGGTAAAAAGCCACCTTTGACCATTGCCGGAATTAATTGGTTTACCGTATATTCTTCCACTTCTGGTAACATATCGGTTAAATCTTTCCCTTGAAGATCCGTTGGAAGTTTCTTAAAATACCAAGCTGTTGCCGCATAATAGGGAAGTAGATTAGCAGCTTCAACTGCGGTGCCACGTTCTATCCCTAAACCGGTTGGTGATACTAGGATAATCCCGTTTAAATACATCCAATGTGCGTTCTGTAACTCTAGAGAAAGTCCAGATACCCTTGGAGTACCGTAACTCTCACCAATTAAATATTTTGGAGAAGCCCATCGGTTTTCACGGGTGACAAAGGTATCTATCCAACTGGCTAAATATTTAATATCTTGTTTTACTCCAAAGAAGTTTTTTGCCATTTCTCCTTTATCCATGGTGTTGACCGCACGGGAATATCCGGTGTTTACAGGGTTTACGTAGACAATATCCGCTACATCTAAAATAGAATGGGGATTATCTTTAATGCCGTAGGGCTGTAGGGGGTAACCTTCATCATCAATGGAAAGGATTTTAGGTCCGGTATAGGCTATATGCATCCAAACAGATGCTGACCCAGGACCACCATTAAAGGAAATAACAAGGGGTCTTTTGGACTTGTCCGTAATACCAGATCGCTCGTAAAAAGTGTAATGGAGACCTGCAATAATTTCTCCCTTATCATTCCACACCGGCTGTTTTCCGGTTGTAGCCTTATATTTTACTGGTACCCCTTTTATGGTAACCTGTCCAGAAGTGGTTACCGTTGTATCCATACTAGTATTAAGCTGTTGGGCATTTATGGAAAAAATAAAAACGCTAAAAACTAATACAATCGAGTAAATTCTATTCATTATTATCCCTTTTAATGCCTTAAAGATAATAATCTCCTTGGGAATGAAAACTTCTTTCAAAAGAGTTTTATGGAGCTTAACCGGGGCATAGAAATTTTTGTGAATGATATGCCTATAGAGGGTAAATACAAATTGGCTAAAATTATAAATGGAATAGGGTAATGCCGTTTGCTATTACTAGAACACTAGCAAGTAATTAACAAAGGGGGGATTCCTGAGTTAATCAGTGTACTAGCGTTATTTCACAATGAATCTTTTGTTATATAAAGCTTATTCCATGTTTTCCGCAAATTTCGGCTACCTTATCAAAATCTGGTGGGCCTTCGGGGAGTTTGGATAATTCCATAAACATTTCCTCGATCCCGGCAGGAAATGCTGAAGTACACATTTGAGCATTTTTTGTTCCTATAACCTTCCAGGAATGAGGAATGTTTTTTGGTGCAAAGGCTATATCGCCTTCATTTAAAATGGTAATTTCCCCACCTACCATTATTTCGACCTGTCCTTTCACCACCCTGAAAATTTCGTCTTCCTTGGTGTGTATATGCGGTGGTATGCCCACTCCGGGTGGGACATTATTTACCCATTCTGCAATTTGGTTGCCCGTGTCCTTCCCTGAAAGTTTGTGGGTCTGGATGTCCCCTATAACGTTTAATACCTCACCTTCTTCATCAGCGACTATTTTTGGCTTGTTGTTTAATGGGTCATTTTTAGTTGTTGGGAATCCTTTCGCTTGTAATGTTCCTGGTATCAAGGCTAATGCAAAGCCTAAAGAGGAATGCTGTATAAATTTCTTTCTGTCCATAATATTGTTTTACTGTAAGTTAAGGGAATAATCACTTTCGAAAACTGCGAATATTACGGCATATCTATAGAAATTAGGAACTTAGGCCTGTCTTAATGTGGTGGGGGTAATGCCAGTGTGTTTTTTAAAAAAATAACTGAAATAGTCTGGGGAGGAAAATCCCAATTGAAAGCATATTTCTTTGATAGATTTATCAGTAAACTTTAACTCGTGCCTAGATCTCATTATTCGTTGTTCCGTAATCACTTTTTTGGCATTAACACCAAGGACTTCTTTTACACATTGATTAAGGTATTTGTTAGACACATTTAGAGATTTAGCGTAATCTGTTACTTCGTGATATTCAGAGAATTTATGATTGACCAATCTTTTAAATTTGTAGACGAGCGTCTTTTTGGCATTATTTTCTGCCATAATGGATTTAATGTTACACTGTCCGTCACAGTACACAAAAAAGGTGTGTAGTAGGGATAGTAGCGCATCTTCTTTGTGGTTGAGATGAGAGCCTAGGAGTTCGTCCATCATTTCCAAAATTGCTTCTATCCTTTTTTCAATACCTGGGGCTAAGTTTATCTTTGGAATTTGCTCGGAAACAAAGAGTTGTACTTCGGTGATATGTAGTTTGTTAATAAGAGGATGATCCAATGCCTCTTGGGGTAAATAAAGAAGATAGCCAGAGGAGTTTTCGTTATTTGGTTTATTTATTTTCCAAGTATGCCGAGGATTCAATAAAAATATGGAGTTAGATACATTGTAGTACTCTTTGTTGTCGATTTCTATGGAGGAAACTCCGTTTCTAATCCAGCAAAAACAGTAGAGGTCTCCATGTTTATTAGAAACTATGTCTTTGGTAATCGGGACTATATTTATGGTCTCCGCACTCATTTATATAGGGGTACTTGTTCTAGGTTTAATCGAGTCAATATTCGATGCTTCGGGGGCTAGGTCTCTTCCGATCAGGATCAGGGACAAAGATTTTTGATTAGCATAACCCGGATAATTCATGGGTATATAGTAAAATTGGGTGTAAAGTGTTATATTTAAAGAGCTTACAGGCATCTTTACTAACACTAAAATCACCCAATTTTGAGTACTAAAAATACAGTTTTCTACCGAGGTAAAAAATCAATTTCCGTAGATTTTTCTGCAGAAGAAATAAGTTCTGATGGTTCTCTGGTTTTACTGGAGAAAATAGAGCGGGAACACAAGTTAATCAGGTATTTCAGTAAATTTATTCCAGATAGTCGCAATCCCATCTTAGTCACCCATACGATAGAGAAACTTTTAAAGCAACGCGTATTTATGCTGATGCAGGGATATGAGGATGCTAATGATGTTTTTCACC